>JBAQQB010000091.1:0-17677 GCA_049306275.1 Saprospiraceae bacterium
GATAAAGTGCTGGCCTTCAATAGTCCGTGCGAGTTTAGCCAGCCAGGCGGAATGCAGGCCGGTTTTAGGCAAAGCGGCGACAGCCTTGTTTTTTTGGTACTTTTTCAACAAGGAAAAAGTACATTTCAAGCAAAGCATAACATTGTGCTCTTATTCCCGACATGTGTCGAAGGGGACTTCGACACTACAAAAGAGTCGCTTCAAATCCGGAATAAATTTCCGGAACAATCCTAAATCCTCGTTCCCTCCCCCTCCATCAGCTCCACTTCCCGCCGCATGCGGTCTACTTTGGTCTGTATGGATTGGATGATCTCGAAGAAGCGCGGGTTGGTGCGCAGGTCGCTGAAGATGGGGTTGGCCTGGGCGCTGCCGTATCGGAGCCAGTTGTAGGCGGCGGCTTGCTGCAGGAAGTTGAGGGCGCTTTCGTTTTTGCCTTCGGCGGCGTCGAGCAGGCAGCGGAGGTAGTAGTATTCGGGGTCGTCCTTTTTAAGGCCGTTGGTTTCCAGGTCCTGCCGTAAAACGGCGATGAACGTGGCGGCCTTGGGGTCGCGCAGCTTGCGCAGGGTGTAGGCGTAAGCGATCTCGGGTTCCCAGTTGTGTTTTTCTCCTTTTTTGCCGAAGGGCGCTTTTTCGAAGAGTTCGCGCGCTTCGCGCAGGTTGCCGCGAGCCAGTTCGAGGATGGCCTTGCCGAGGGGTTCGCAGCCGGTTTCGGGGGCGAGCTGGCCGCAGATGCGGGCGTGCTCGGCGGCTTTGTCGAGGTTGCCCAGTTCTAGGTATATGCCGAAAAGGAGCTCGTGCGCGAGTACGAAATCGGGGTAGAGCTTGAGGCTGTTCTGCATCAGGTCGATGGCCTCGTAGTTCATGCCGATCATGGCGTACATCTGGGCCAGGGTCTCCTGCGTCCACTTGTCCTTGGGGTTGAGTTGCTGCGCTTTCCTGGCCCAGCGGATGGCGTTGACCATCTCGCCGCGGGTCATGTAGATGGTGGCCAGGTTGAGGGTGGCCATGCCGTTGCTGGGGTTGTATTTGAGGGCTTCCAGGTAGGCGTCCATGGCCTCCTCGGGCTTGCCCTGGTAGTGGAGTACCAGGCCCTTGGCCTTGTAGGCGTCGGAGAGCTCCGGGTCGAGCCTGATGGCGCGCTGGCAGACGGTCATGGCCGAGTCGAGCATTTCGGGCTCCATGCCGTAGCGGAAGGCCTTTTGGGCCAGCGCATCGCCAAGGCCCGCGTAGGCGGGCGCGAAGAGGGAGTCGATCCCGGCGGCGTTCTGGAAGAGCTGTATGGCCACCTCGTTGTCTTTTGGCGTGTATTCAAAATAGTATTTGCGGCCTTGCAGGTAGAGGTCGTAGGCTTCGACGCTGGCCGTGCCTTTCTTTTCGGCATGCAACTGCTGGGTAGGAGAGATCTGCATTTTGAGGGCGGAGGCGATGTCCATGGCCACCTGGCTCTGCACGTCGAATATCTCGGTGATCTCGCGGTCGTAAGTTTGCGCCCAGAGGTGGCTGTCGTTGTGGGCGTCGATGAGCTGGGCCACGATGCGCACCTTGTTGCCCTGCCTGCGCACGCTGCCTTCGAGCACGTAGTCGGCATCCAACTCTTCGCCGATCTCGCGGACGCTCTTGTCCGTGCCCTTGTAGCCCATCATGGTGGTGCGGGAAATGACGTCGAGTCCGCCAATCTTGGATAGCAGGGTGAGGATATCTTCCGTGATCCCGTCGCTGAAGTAGTCGTTTTCGGGGTCCTCGCTGTAGTTGGCGAAGGGCAGCACGGCGATGGAGGCCTTCTGGGAAGCCAGCATGGTTTGAGCGTTGGCATTGCGCTCCGAAGCGGGCCCCTGGGTGAAGTAGAGGATGGACAGCAGCAGGGAAAAAGCGCCCACCAATGCCAGTCCCGTCACCAGCATGCGGTTGGTGCGGCGGATACCGGCGGTTTTTCCGGGCTCCACCTCGGCTTTTTTAGCTTTCCGGATGGCTTCTTCCCATTCTGAAAAAGAAGCGGTAGTGAGGCCTTTATTGGTGATGGCGTAAAGGTCGATGGGGTCGGTAATGTTCTTGAAATGGTGTTTCCCCAGCGCCTTGCAGCGGATGTCGGGGTGGTTCTTGATGTCGTCGTGCACTTTGGCCGAGACGAGGATGCCGCCCGGCAGGCAGGCGGTTTCGAGGCGGGCCGCTACGTTCACGCCGTCGCCATACACCTCCTCTTCGTCGACGATAATGTCGCCGGTGTGAACGCCGATGCGCAAGGGGATTTTGGGTTCTTGCTGGAGCGCCTGCTGTATTTCGATGCAACTCTCCACCGCTTCCACCGAACTGTGGAAGATGCTGAGTGTGCCGTCGCCGTAGTATTGGAGGATTTGTCCGCCGTGCCGCTCTGTGCACTCCTGAAACACCGAGCGGTGCCGGTCGCGTACCTGGCGCGCCCGTTCCTCATCCGCATTCATGATGGCTGTATAGCCCACGATGTCGGTAAAGACGATAGCGGCAAGTTGACGTTTACGGGTGCTCATGTGCTTTTTGGGATAATTGCGCCTCAAATATAAGAACCTCCCGGGGCATATGCAGGTTTAGATGACGAATCCCGAATCTTTCCGGACCGATACCCCGGATTCCAGGATGAAGGACAGGGGAGTTGGGGGAAGGCTGCGCATGGGCATTCAAATGATGATTTTTTAATTGTTTCTCTCCCTCACTTCCCCTACCTTTGCCTGCGATAAACGGTAACTTTTCACCGAAACCGATTACTATGAGATCCCATGTACTACTCTTGGCATTCCTGTCATTTGCACTCTCCTCTTTTTCCCAACAAGCAGAATTCCAGCGAATCTTCGGCAACGACCTCGACAACCGCTTCAACAAGGTCATCCGCGAAGGGGGATTCTTCTATGCCCTCGGCACGGATGAACCCAACGAAGGTATTACTCCCCACGCTACCCTGACCAAGCTCAACAGCCAGGGGCAGATACAGTGGACCATCCGGATGGGGGTTCCTTCCGTATGGAATGATATTGTGGTGACCGACGAGGGCAACCTCCTGCTGGTGGGGGGCACCATGCCTTACGACCTGTCTTCCCACAGCCTCATGGGGTTGGCTACCCCTTCCGGCAATATGCTCTGGGTCAATACGTACAACCTTTCTTCGCGGGAAACCCTGTCGAAGGTGGTTCGCCATCCTGATCCGGACAATCCCGATTTTCCCTACTACGTGCTCGGCGCCTTCCAGCAACTCAACGCCACCACCAACGACGACGTGCACCTGATCAACATCGACGCCAACGGCGGACTCAACTGGCGCAAAGTATTCGGCACCAGCTCTGATGAAGAGTTTTTCCGCGACCTGGAAGTGCTCTCCAACGGCAACCTCCTGATCGTGGGGCATCAGAACAACACGGCTGTCTCGCTCGTGGTCAACAAACAGGGAGCGGTAGTTACCGGCAATTCCTACAACTCCAGCATGCGCATCTACGACGCGGTGGAGCGCTCCGATGGCGGTTTCTTCCTGGCAGGCTCTTCCGGCCCGTCCTCCCCCGCCCAAATATCCCGCATCAACGCCAGTTTCCAGCCGGTGTGGAGCCGCACGATATCCCAGCTGAACTTTATCAACAGGATATGGATAGGCCCCGACAACGCGCTCTACGCCCTGGGCTTTGGCAATGTCGGAGGGGTCAACAAGAACGTGGCGGTAAAAATCGTCGAATCCAACAACCTGCCCACCGTGCTGTGGGCAAAGGTCCTCGACGGCGCCGAAACGGCTTTCACCAACGGCAACTTCTTCTTCCTGCCTCCCGGCCAGATCGGCTATGTCGACGGCCGCACCGGCAACCCCGCAGGCTTCGGACAGAGCGACGCCTTCCTGTCGGTCAGCAACCTCGACCTGGGTACCTGCATCACCCTTCCCGGACCAACCCTGTCGCTCTCTCCTTTCACCCTGGCGTCCAGCAGCTATTTCATTCAAGACAACCCCAACACCATCACGGGCGTTCAGCCTTCGACTTTCCAGGGACTGGCCTGGCAGCAGAGCGCCGTTTGCGGCTCCTCTTGCGAACCGGTCAATACCAATACCTACAGTACTATCACCCTCCCCGTCACCGGCACGAACGAGATCGAGCTGGCTATCGACGGCTTCCAGGCCAGCAATGGCGAACACGTAGCGGTAGGCCTTTCCACGGCATTCTCGCCCTTCACCCTCGATCTGGTCTTCTACCGTTTCGACGAAGAAGGAAACCTTATCAGCCAACCCAACAGGCTGGATTTCACATATAACAGCGGCGACCTGGAAGCGCTGATCGACGCAGAAACCCAGGCCAATGTGCACATGACTGAGGTCTTCGACGGCTCGGGTAATTCGCAGGGGTATTTCCTGGCCGCCACCATGTTCAACACCGTCTTTCCTCCCGGCGGCGTCTCGACCCTCGACGTCATGGCGGCCCTCCTCGACCACCAGGGCTGCGTGGTGTGGAGCCGCTTCATGGAGCGCACCAACACCGACGAGCATGCCCGCGATGTGCTGCAACTGCCCAACAGCGACCTGGTGGTGCTGGTGCAGCGCGTCGACCCGGCTATCGGGGAAAATGCCATGGAAATCTTGCGCTTCTCCCTCAATGGTCAAGCCTGCTCCGACCTGGTCTACTCCCTGCCTTCAACCGACGATTTCTACCCCTCCGCCATCGCCAATATCGAAGGGCTGCCCAACCCCGCGGCTACGGTGGCCGTGGGCGGCTACTGGAAAGCCGGACAGCGGTTCATGGCCGTCTATCTCCTCCAGTCTGACCTGACCCTGGCTACGCCAGGCGCCCTGCTCTACGACATGCTCTCCGGCAACCCGGAAGAAACCCCCTATCCGGCAGGGATCGTCCAAAAAGGCGAAAACCTCGTCATCGCCGGCTATATGTCCAAAAACAGCCCCGACCGCGAGGCATTCATCACCGAGATCCGGCCCTTTACGCCAACAGGGCAGATAGACGGCTTCGCACTGTGGACCCGCCGGCTGCGCACCATCCCACCCAACTCCACCTTTGGCAACGGCTTCCGCATCTACGGCCTCGCAAAAACGGCCGATGACGACCTCGTGGTGGCAGGGGTGGCCACCGGCGCCAACGAGAGCTTTTACCGGGCTTTCATGATGAAAACAAACCAGGAAGGCGCCGTGCAGTGGATCAATGTATACCCCGGCGGATTCGGCGAAGAGCTGGCAGCCAATGCCCTGGCTTACGACATCGACGTGGCTTCCTCAGGCGAGCTCTTGCTCACCGGCTACCGCCCCCGTCCCGATTCTTCCGACGGGTTTTTCTGGGTGGCGAGGACCGACCCCAACGGCAATATGGCCAACTGCGAATGCTTCGACCCGCTGACCCTGCAGGTGGAAAGCATGTTGCCCGTCTTTTCCTTGACGACCTCCCCGGAACCCACGCCTGTCGGCTGCGCGGGCGGCCTGGCCATCCCGGCTTGCACGGCCTTCATGCCGGAGCAGCTCTTCTGCGACCAAAACGCGCCGGAACCCGTTTGTGAAGCCTTGTTCGAATGGGAACCGCTCGACGAGTGTGGAACCATTTCTTTTACCAACCAATCGACAGGCGCGGTGCCCACCTTCCTCTGGCAGTTTGGCGATCCCTTCAACTCCGCTTCTACCGAGCTGAACGCCGAGTTCACCTACTTGTCCTCTGGCGTCTATACCGTCTGCCTCACCGTGACCACCGCCGAATGCACCGATACCTGGTGCCAGGAGATCAACGTGGAGATCGCCGGCGCGCCGGCTACGCTCGTTTGCCCCGAAAACATCACCATCCAGGTCGATCCGGGCGCTTGCGAAAATACTACCTACCAGTTGCCAGAGGCTGCCGTGACCGATAACTGCCCCTGCGATCCGGTGCTGGATGTTTCCTATCCGGCAGGGTACGAAGGGCCTTATGCAATCGGCCAAAATACCTTCACCGTCACCGCTATAGACGGCTGCGGCCTGGTGACCTGTGAAGTGACGGTGACCGTCGATGATGGCGAAGCGCCGGAAATCACCTGTCCGGAAGACATTTCCCTCGACCTTGGATCTCCCTTCGACCCTTCCCAGACAGGAGAAGCTTCGGCTTCGGATCTATGCGGGGAAGTGGCGATTTCCTATTTTGACGAAACAGTGTCCGACACTGGTTGCGAGATGATCATCGAGCGCTCCTGGATCGCTGCGGATGCCGCCGGCAATGCCGATACCTGTGTGCAGGTCATTACCCTCACCGATCCAACGCCGATAGAAATCACCTGTCCGCAAAGCGTCGAGCTGGTGGCCGAGCCGGGCGACTGTTCGGCGATTTGGGAAGATATGAACGTGTCTGTGATCTACTCCTGCTACGACAACGGCTCATTCGAATTCGGCGTCGGCCTGACCGGAGCGACTACCGCATCTGGATTTGGCCTTTCCCCTCTCCTCCATCCTTTCAATGCAGGCGTGACCACCGTCGAGGTCTGGGCCAGCGACTTGCCGGCTTTATACGAGTCCTGCACCTTCACCGTTACCGTCACTGAACTGACACCACCCACCATCGAATGCCCGGACGTGATCTGCGCCCTGGCCCCTCCCGGCGCAAACGAAGCGGTGGTGGAATGGGATGATCCGGCAGCCGAAGACAACTGCGGCATCGCATCGCTTGTCTGCACGCCGGCTTCCGGCTCTGACTTCCCGCTCGGAGATTCGGAGGTGACCTGCGTCGTTACCGATATTTCGGGAAATGAGGCCTCCTGTACCTTCACCGTCGTGGTGCAACCCGGCGATTTCTCGGCTGAGTTTACGGCTGAAGAAACCAGCGGCTGCGGCGATGTCTTCCAGTTTACGCCGCAATACCAGGAGGCAGGCTATGCCTACGCCTGGGATTTCGGCGACGGGAATATGTCTTCGGAAATGACGCCGCAGCACGGCTTTTCCACAGTCGGCGATTTCCTGGTCGTCCTGGCTGTTACCGCGCCCAATGGCTGCGAGGCCTTCTTCAGCCAGACGGTTACCGTCGAGTTGCTGCTGGAGCCCGCATTTACCTACGAAATCAACTGCAATACCGCCATCTTCACCGGCACGCCCGCCGGCGCTTCCTGGTCCTGGAACCTGCCGGGCGGAACCCAGCAAGGAGCGGAAGTGACGGTCGTTTTTCCCGGCCCGGGAAGCTATGAAGTCTGCGCCACCGCGACAGAGGGCGATTGCTCGATCGAGGTTTGCCAAACAATTGTGGTACAACCTGATACAGAAGCGCCCGTATTGACCTGCGCCGACCAGACTGTTCCGGCAGAAACAGACCTCTGTCATGCCACGCTGAACATTCTCCCCGAAGCGAGCGACAACTGTTCGCCTTCCGGCGATATTGCCGTCGAAGGCCTGCGCGACGATGGCCTGACGCTCGGCGAGCCCTGGCCGCTGGGCACCACCTGCGTCATCTGGACGGCCACCGACCTGGCGGGTAATCAGGGGGGCTGCACGCAGTGCATCACTGTGCTCGACGAACAAGCGCCGGTGATTACATGCCCCGAAGACGTCACGGCGGAAGCCGATCCTGCCACTGGTACGGCTGTGGTGATATTTGACGAAGCTACTGCTACGGACAACTGCGACGGACTGAGCCAGAGCTGCACCCACAGCTCCGGCGAGGAGTTTCCACTCGGCAGCACCCTGGTGGCCTGTACAGCGACCGATGCCTCAGGCAATGAAAGCTCCTGCTCTTTCCAGGTCATCGTGCTGCCCGAAGGCGACCTGTGCGCTACGCAGACCCTGGATATCCGCACCGGCTACGACTATGCCTCCGGCGTGTTGTTTGGAGGAAATGGGGTAGCTGATCCCTACTGGCTGGAAACAAACGGCCTGCCGATGACCACCGCGACCACGGCAGGGGGCCTTGCGCCCCTGGGCGGTACCCACTGGCTCGTGCCGATGACGACAGAAGGCTACCGCGATCACCGCGTGGCCTTCAAATTCTGCCTGCCCGAAGAGCCCTTCGATTGCCAGGATCTGGTCTTTGACCTCGGCATCCAGGCCTGGGCGCAGGTGGAAGTGTCCATCAACGGCCGTCCGGCCTCGGGGCCGCTGTTTGAAGCGGCGGCCTTCGGCGGGGCGGTGAACTGGAACTACACCCCCTCGGCGGCCGATTGCGAACTGTTCCGCGCCGGCGACAACTATTTGACCCTCGACTTCCGCACGGTGTATGGCGGGGCGGGGATCAGTGTGCTGGGCACGGTTTCTTCCACCAATCCCGACTTGCAGTTGGGCATAGGCGGTTGCTGTACTACCTCGCCCGCTTGTAACTGTGAAGAATTTCTATATGACAATATCGCCGTCATACCTTCGCCTTTCTTCGAAAGCAACCCCTGCGTGCGGGCCTTCCGTCCGGCAGGCCTCGAAGACTGCGACCAGGTGGAGTGGTACCTCAACGCCGCCCTGATCGCCACGGGAACGGGAAGCGGCTGGGTGTTCATGAACCTGCCCAATGGCTCGGGCGAAGTCTGCCTGCGCGTCACCCGCACCGATGGCGACGGCAATTTCTGCGGCGTGATCGAGAAGTGCTGGCCTTTCATCATGCAGTGCGGCCTGGATGAAGACTGTAACAACACCATCGTGGCCAACACCGGCATGGAAGGGGAGGAGGGCCTGCTGGGACAAGACGGTAGCGCCGATCCCTGGCAGCAGGCGTTCGGCAATCCCTGGGTGTCCTCGGGCGCAGGCGCGGGCGATCCCCATTTCATGCTCATTTCGGGAAATGCCGGCCAAAGTGATGCTTTCTATCAGCAGCTCGCGCCTCAGGCAGGGCAGGTGTACGAAGTTTCCCTCAACGCCATCCGCTACCTGCCTGGCCGTCCGGGCGAGGGGACGACTATGGTGATCCGGGCTTCCGACCAGCCGCAGACCTCCACAATCTGCACCGGCAATTGCCAGACCATCGCCGTGATCGAGGAGTTTTCCGACACCACCTGGTATCACTACACCCACAGCTGGCAGCCCCTCTCCGCCGATATGAAGTACCTGACGATCTTCGTGCAGAATGACAACCCCGACGACGGCCTACCCGCTTCGCGCTCTTACATTCAGATCGACAACGTGTGTATCGATATTCCCAGCAGTCTCAGCGAGCTTTCGCCGGAAGCCGGTTTCCGTATTTTCCCGAATCCCGCCGGCAGCGAAGCCACCCTCTCATTTACCGAAACCACCCCAACCGACATGCAGCTCACCCTCTACGACCTGTGGGGAAGGAGCGTGCTGAGCGCCATCGTTCCGGCAGGAACGCCCCAGACCAGCATCGACCTGGCGCCGCTGCCTCCGGCAGTGTATTGGGTGGAAGTGAGAGGAGAGGAAGGGAAGGTGGGGAGAGTCAGGCTGGTGAAGCAGTGATAAGGTGAGAAGATGAGAAGGTGAGAAGTGGAAAATCCACTCCTCACCTTCTCACCTTCTCATCTTTTTTAGTGCCAGTGCTGCGCATCCCTTGGCGGCCCTTGCTGCTGCGCGGGCGCTTGCCCGAAATTGCGCAGGTTGTAGATAAAGTTGAGCATGAAGAAGCGCTGCAGGACGTTGGTTTGGGATTCTTCAATGAAGGGTTCGTTGATACGGCTCAGGCTCTGGTTTTGTTTGAGTAGGTCGAACACGGAGAGATTGATCTCGCCGCGGTCATTTTTGAACACTTTTTTGCCGATGCTCATGCTCCAAAGCCAGTAGTTGGGGTCGAACTCATCCGAAAGCCCGTCGAAGTACTGGTAAGCGAGGTCGGATCGGAAAGTGATGCCCTTCCAGATGATCCAGTTGAATTTGAACTGAGCGGTTTGGTTTAGAATATTGGAGTTGTTTCCGGGGCGCAGGGTATTGGTCACCCAGTTGTAGCTGGTGCGCGAAGTGAGGCTGAAGTCGAGCTTGTCGCTGATATTGCTGGCGACGGTCAGGCCAAAGCCGCTGTTGGTGTTGTCGACGTAGTTGAGCGCCTCGTTGATCAGGCTTGGGGTGCGGGTGTAGTTGCCGGAGAGGTCGACATTGAGGTTGAGTTTGAGCGGCTTGATGGGGAAGCCATAGTTGATCATGGCGCGGGTGTTGTAGTACCCATCGAGGTTTTCATAAGTAGACAGCTGGGCATTGGGAGGCGCCTGATATTGTTCGAAGATCGGGTGATCGCTTTGCGGAAGGTAGGTAGAGGTGGCAATATGGTTTTGGGTTAGCGAACCACTCAGCAGCACGAACAACACGGTCGATTTTTCCGTATTGGTTTTGGAATAGCGGGCGAAGAGCCGGTGCTGGAGCGATTGCACCAGGTTGGGGTTGCCCAGGGTGAGTTGGATGGGATTGCTGTTGTCGAGCACATTCTGCATCTGCTCGATGGACGGCAATTGGGTGCCGGTGCGGTAGAACAGGCGGAAGTTGTCGGTGCGCGACTTTTCATACCGGAGCATGACGACGGGCAGGAAGTTGTAGAACGTCCGATCTATTTCCAGATCGCCGGGGAAGGTCTGCACATTGTTAAGGTCGGCGATCTGGTAAAAGGCCCTGACTACCGCCGTCCATCTGTCTTTCCGCCAGTTGTAGCCGGCGCCGGGGCGGTGGGTGATGTAGTCGTTGGAAAAGACATTACTCAATTGGTTGTTGAGGGAGCTGTAGGATTGGGAGCTTTCGACATAATCGTAAGTTTCACGCTCGCTTTCATCTTGCTGGTAACTACCCCGGTAGGAGAGCATCAGCATGCTGTTTTTACCTATGGGCTCGGTGTAATCGAAGTTGGCGGCTGCGTTCCAATTGTATGCCTGGAGAGGGGTAAATTGGTCGAGGGTATCAATAACCCCCAGCGTGTCTACTTCGGAAAATTGAAAACGCTCTCCCTTTTTGGGTGCGTATCCGCCGGAGGCATAAACGGAGAAGGTGCGGCGATCTTTGGAAAATTTATGCCGCCAGAGCAGGCTGGCATTGGCGTTCAGCGCGGAATAGGAAGTTTCGGTGTCTGTATTGGTTCGCTTGGCAAGTGCATCTCCAATGAAGTTTTCGCCGAAAAGCGAATATTGGCCCTCATTGGATTGCCAGCTTATTTGTGGCCTGAAAATGAGGGAGTTGGAGCTATCGATTTGATACTCCAGCCGGCCGTTGAGGCGATGGTTGATGTTGGTGCTCCGGCTCTCACTTTCCTCATTATAAAAATCCGAGACGGTTTCCGGGTTGGGGAACTCCTGAAAGCGTATCTGTTCCCGGGTATTATCAGCTTGATTGAAGAAATAGCTGGCAGAGACGTCTGTTTTTTTGCCCCATTTGTCGGAGTAGTTGATACCCAGGGCATGGGTCAGGGAGATGCCACCCTGTTGTGGCACGAGGAAGTCGCCCGAGGAAGAGCCTCCTCCTCCGCGCATGCGTCCGCTGCCTCCTCCGCCCCAGCTGGACTGGCTGGATCCGGTCACGCCCAGCAGGTCTTCGGCGGAGAAGTTCTGCTGGTTGATATTGTTGCTCATGCCGATGAGGGAGATCCGCTGGTTTTTGTTGAAGATGTTGACCTGTCCGCCGGCCTGATAGCGGTTAGGTGCTTCGGGGCCGGTACCATAGCCTGCGTAGAGTTTCCCGAACTGTCCTGCCTTGGCGGTCGATTTGGTTATGATATTGATGGTCTTGGTGGTCTCACCGTCCTGGAAGCCGGTGAACTGCGCTTGCTCGCTCTGCTGGTCGAAGACCTGGATCTTGTCGATCACGTCAGCCGGCAGGCTGCGCAGTGCGGCGGTAGGGTCGTTTCCAAAGAAAGGCTTGCCGTCGACGAGCACCTGTTTGACGTCTTCGCCCTGGGCTTGCACCTTCCCGCTCTGCACCGATATGGAGGGCATTTTGGCGATGAGGTCTTCGGCGCTGGCGTCGGGCAGGGTCTTGTATGCCTGGGCGTTCATTTCGGTGGTGTCGCCCTTCTGCATGGCCGGCAGCGCCTGCTCCGTGATTTGAACTGTTTCCAGCTTCACGAAGTCCTCCAGCAGCTGGATGGCGCCCAGGTCGACTGCCTGGCCTTCGACCTTGATGACTTGGGTATATTCCTGGAAGCCGAGGAAGGAGATTTTGAGTTCATAGTCGCCATTTTTCACTAAATCAAACTGAAACCGGCCGTCTGATTCCGACACATGCGCGCGCGAGGAGCCGCTGCTCTGGTCGACCAGCATGATGTGGGCGCCAGGAAGCGCGCCCTTCTCCGCATCGGTCACCACGCCCTTGATGGTGAAGTTTTGGGCGCTGATGGAAAGGGAGAGAAAGAACGAAAGGAAAACGAATAGTATACTTTTCATGGGTATTCTTTTTTGAAACCGGCCCAAAATTGCGGTAAAATGGCTATTGCTGGAAAAATATTCAATCAACGGGGGGGATTTCTCTATGAATCGGGTGGAGCTGAGGTGGGAGCTGAGGTGACACCTCGGATGGTGCTGATAATCAGCTGAGTAGGAGGTGACACCTCGGATAGTGCTGATAATCAGCCGAGTAGGAGGTGTCACCTCGATTAGTGCTGATAATCAGCGAGATAGGAGGTGACACCTCGATAAATTATTGATTTTCAATTACTTGTCGGGCATTGCCTTTTCATTGACAAACCCCGCCCCTTCATTGAATAAAATTGGAAATGAATACCTTTTTCAGCAGCTTTGGCCCTATGATGCATTTCGGAAAAAGAAGCACCTGGGTGCAAATCCTCTTCTGGGGGATCATCTGGATGTTGATCCCATTCCTGCTGTCTAACGCCTGGGACAACTGGTACCGCTTTTTACTGCGCGGCATAGTCATTGGCGCCGGCGTGGCCCTCGTCGTCTTTATCAACTTGGAAGTGCTGGTTCCACGCCTGTTTTTCAGGAAAAAAATCGGCTGGTACGTGGCCGCAGGGTTGGGGCTTCTGGCTATCGTATTGCTCCTCACCTACTGGGAACAGGCGCCCTGGGATGCATGGCTGAGCCTGAGCGACAAACCGCATTCGCCCAGACGTCAGGGCAGCGGCATGTACGAAGGCTTCCGCTGGATCGCCCGCTCAGTGCCCTTCCTCACTTCACTGATCGGAAGCGCCTTATTCGAGATCGCGGCGTATGCCAACCAGAAGGAGACCGAGGCGGTGCAGCTGCAAAAGGAGAAATTGGAAACGGAGCTGAAATTCCTCAAATCACAGATCAACCCCCACTTCCTGTTCAACACCCTCAACAACATCTATACCCTGACCGTGCTGCGCGCAGAGTCGGCCCCCGAGCATCTGCTCAGGCTCTCTGATATCCTGCGCTATATGCTTTACGACTGCACGGCCGACAGGGTACCGCTCAAAAAGGAGATCGACTACATCCGCAACTATATCAGCCTTAAATTGCTTAAAGACAGCAAGGGCATGAACGTGAAAGCCGAACTCGACGATTTACAGCCCGACCTGCTCATCGCGCCCATGCTGTTCGTGCCTTTTATCGAAAATGCCTTCAAACACAGTCACGTGGAAGACCTTGCCAAGGGCTGGATCCGCATCCGCCTGCGCACGGGCGATCAAACGGTGCATTTCGAAGTGGAGAACAGCCTTCCGGAAAAAGGCTACACCAAAGACCGCACAGGCGGCATCGGCCTGGAAAACATCAAACGGCAGCTGGAGCTGATCTACCCGGGCCAGTACGAGCTACAACTTGGCGAAAAGGACGATGCTTTCTTCGTTTCACTGAAAATTCGACTGGCATGAACCCCATCCGCTGTGCGATCGTGGACGATGAGGAATTGGCGCGCGCCCTGCTGGAAAATTACGCCAGCCGCCTGCCCAACCTCCAGTTGGCAGGTATGTGCAAAGACCCCCTGGAAGCCCTCCAATTGCTCCAGGAACAACCCGTCGACCTCCTTTTTCTCGATATTCAAATGCCCGAACTCACCGGCATCGAGTTTTTGCGCAGCCTGAAACAGCGCCCACTGGTCATCTTCACCACGGCCTACTCCGAATACGCCCTGGAGGGGTATGAACTCGACGTTCTCGACTACCTGCTCAAGCCTATCTCCTTCGAGCGCTTCGTGCAGGCGGTCAATAAGGCCAGCGAAAGGCTGAGGTTGCTTTCGCGCGAAAGGGAAGAAGAAAAGGATTACATTCTGGTAAAAGCCGACCACAAAGTCCACCGGCTTCGCTACGACGACATCCTCTATGTGCAGAGCATGCTGGAATATGTGGCTTTTTATACCCACGAAGGCCGCATCCTGTCGCTGGGCTCGCTCAAGAGCCTGGAGGAGGATTTGCCGAAAAGCCTGTTCATCAGGGTGCACAAATCCTTTATCGTTGCAAAAAAGAGGGTGACGACCCTGGAAGGCAACACCGTGCACATCGGCAAGGAGAAAATCCCCATCGGGGCCAGCTACCGGGAGGAGGTGATGCGGGAGCTGTTTTAATTCCGCCAAAAGAACGGGGTGAACAAAACCAGTATGGTGAACAGTTCCAGACGCCCCAACAACATGAGGAAGGACAATATCCACTTGACGCCGCCAGGCAGCCAGGCGAAATTGTCGACGGGGCCAACCTTGCCAATCCCCGGACCCACGTTGCCCAGACTGGTGGCGACAGCCCCGACGCTGGTCTCGAAGTCGAGGTCGAATAATGTCAAAGAAAGTGTACCAACGATGAATACGATGAGGTAAATAAGCAGAAAGACCAGGATATGGGTCAGGATCTGTGGGCGAACGACCTGCCCGTTGAGCCTCAAAGGCACAATGGCCCGGGGGTGCAGGATTCGCTTGAATTCGAGGAATGAATTTTTCATAAACACCAGGTGGCGGATGATCTTGATCCCGCCGGCAGTGGAACCCGCTGAAGCCCCCAAAAAGAGCAGGATGACGACCAGCAGCACCACCGAATCGCCCCATTCCAGGTAATTAGCAGAGACATAACCGGTGGTCGTCATGAGCGAAACGACCTGGAACAGACTATCGCGAAAGGCTTTCTCCCCTCCCAGGTCAGTATGCGCAATGACCAGCACGGTGATCAGGAGGGTGAAGGCGGCAATGAAAAGAAAGTAAAATTTGAACTCGTCGTTGACCGCCACCTTTTTGAACTGACCGGTAAACCCCAGGTAAAGGACGGTAAAGTTGGTGCCTGCCAGAAACATGAACAGGATGATGGTGTATTGCACCCTGGGGATGTCGTAGGCGGCCAGGCTCTCGTTTTGGGGAGAAAAGCCGCCGGTCGACATGGTGGTCAAGGCATGGTTGATGGCGTCGAAAAAGTCCATTTCAAAGGCCCAAAGCAGTGCGGTGAGCGCCATGGTGAGCCCCAGGTAGATGAACCAAAGGCGCTTGGCGGTCTCCTGGATGCGGGGATGGATCTTGTCGGAAGTGGGCCCCGGCGATTCGGCGGCGAAAAGCTCGATGCCTCCAAAGCCGAGCAAGGGAAAGATCGCCACGGTGAGCACGATAATGCCCAGGCCGCCGATCCATTGGGTCATGCTCCGCCAAAAGAGAATGTCTTTTGGCAGGGCCTCGATATCGGTCAGGATGGATGCGCCGGTGGTGGTGACCCCGGAAGCTGTTTCAAAGATGGCGTCGGTGAAATTGGGGATGGCGCCGCTGATCAGGTAGGGCAGGCTGCCGAAGCCGATCATGGAAACCCAGCCCAGCGAAACGATCAGGTACCCCTCCCGCTTGTTGACGAAGTTGCCTTTCTGAAACCGGGCGATCCAGAGCAGGGCCCCCACGGCGATGGTGATGGCGGAAGAATAGACGAAGGCCTCCCAGTTGCCGTCGGGATGGCTCAGGGAAAAGGGCAGGGCAGTGAGCATGAGCAGCCCGACAATAATGAGCAGGATGCCTACGAAAGAAGTGACTGGGGTCAGGTTGATCATTAGCGGAACAATTTCTCGACCTTCCCGATCGCATCCGGCAGGGCGAATACGATGACCTTGTCGCCGATCTGCAACTGAAGATCGCCGGAGGGGATCAGGCTGTCATCGCCGCGGATGACCCCGCCGACGATGGCCGTTTCGGGAAAATGGAGTTCCTTCAGCGGCTTTCTGGTCAGCTGGTTGGTCTTGTGCACGATGAACTCGATGATCTCGGCATCGACGCCGTTGAGCGATGTAATGGCCTCGATCTGCCCCTTGCGGATGAATCGGAAGATGTTGTTGGCAGCGATGAGCTTTTTATTGATGAGGCTGTCTACGCCGATGTCTTGCGAAATATGGACGTATTCCTTGTTCTCCACCTGCGCGATGGTCTTGTAGACGCCCCGGTTTTTGGCGGTGAGACTGGTGATGATATTGGTTTCGGAATTGGGCGTGAGCGCGATGAAGGCGTCCATTTTCTCAAGACCTTCCTCAATCAGCAGGTCGATATTGCTGGGGTCGCCATTGATGATGAGGGTGCGCTGCAGGCCGTCGGCCATCTCCCGGCAGCGGTTTTTGTCGGGGTCGACGAGGGTGACGTTAAAGCTTTCTTCCAGCAACTTGGCAGTTTCGTAGGCCAGCCCGCCGCCGCCCACGATCATGATGTTGCGGATTTTGACCTTCTCCTTGCCCAGGCATTGCTCCAGGGTCGTGGTATCGCTACGGTTGGTGATGAAGTACACATGGTCTTTCTTGCGCAGGATCGTAGTGCCCCTGGGCAGGATGGTCTGGTAGCCCCGGAGCACGGCGATGGGCCGGGTAGCGAGGTTGGGATTGAAAGAATTCCAGTTGCTGAGCTGGAGGTTGACCAGCGGAGAGCCCTCCTCGACGGTCAGGCCGACGAGCGACATTTTTCCCCCCTCGAATTCAAATACATCGGAAAAATAGCACAAGTTGACCAAGCGGAGAATTTCCCTGGCCGCCAGCTGTCTGGGCGAGATCAGCGTGTCGATGCCCAACTCCCGGAAGAGTTCTTTGCTGGCTTCAGTGAGGTAATCCCGGCTCTCCACCCGGGCGATAGTGCGGTTAGCCCCCATTTTTTTTGCCAGAATAGCCGCAACAATGTTGGTGTTTTCTGAGGTCGTCACGGCCAGAAACAAATCGGCCCGGTCTACGCCTACATCGCGCAGGAGGCTTATGGACGAGGTATCGCCTTTAACCGTCAGCACGTCGAGGTGAGTGGAAGCGTAGTCCAGCACCTCCTGGTTGGTGTCGATAATGACGATATCCTGGTTTTCAAAGGAAAGCAGCTGGGCCAGATGAAAACCTACGTCCCCCGCGCCTGCTATGATGATTTTCATTATGCAAAAATTAAAACAGAATCTCTTTCTTTCTGTTGTGGTATGTTGGGTACAAATATCCGAAAACAAGTTTTTTCAGAATAGATTGCATGAAGATATTGATGGTTTGCCTCGGTAATATATGCCGCTCCCCGCTGGCAGAGGGGATCATGAAGGAAAAAGTGCGCGCCCACAGCCTCGATTGGCATGTCGATTCGGCCGGCACCGGTTTCTGGCATGCCGGCGAAGGTCCCGACCCCCGCTCCGTACGGGTGGCCCGGAAATACGGCATCGATATCAGCGGCCAGCGCGCCCGCCAGATAAGCCCCCGCGACCTCGACGAGTTCGACCTGATCTGCGCCATGGACGCCCAAAACTACCAGGATATCCTCCGCCTGGCTACCGATAACGGCCACCGGCAAAAAGTCCAGCTCATCATGAACTTCGCCCACCCCGGCGAAAACCGCAGCGTGCCCGATCCGTATTATGACGATGAAGGGTTTGAAGCGGTGTATGAGATGCTGGAGAGGGCGTGCAAAATAATAGTTGATAAGTTTAAAGTTTAGAGTGAAGTG
>JBAQQB010000092.1:0-1943 GCA_049306275.1 Saprospiraceae bacterium
TATTTTTTGCGGGTCTAAAAAGTTGAGCCGTGATATTAAACGAAAGTAAGCAATTGGAAGTTTTAAATCTTGTCTAACTTCACGCGTCAAACGCCAAGCATGCAGCAATTAAGCTTTCAATATCCTGCTTTCTACATCATTTTTTGCATCCTGCTGGGCCTCGCCTATGCGGGCTTTCTCTATTTCCGCAACCGCACCTTTCGCGAGCAATCGCCCTTGCTGAGCCTGGGCCTTGGCTTCCTGCGCTTCGCCGCCGTAACCCTGATCGCCATTCTGTTGCTGGAACCCATCCTGCGGGTGCTCCAGACCGAAACGCGCAAGCCCGTGATCGTCTTCGCCCACGACGCCTCCGAATCGGTCGGCAACGCCCTCGATACGGCCGCGCGAGCGCAATTGCGGCAGGACATGGAGGCCCTGAAAGAAGAACTGGGCGAAAAATTCGAGGTGGCGAGTTATTCCTTCGGCGATGAGTTTCGCGAAGGCGCAAATTACAGTTTTACCGACAAATCGAGCGATATCTCGCAGGCCCTCAAGGGCATTTACGATCTGTACAGCAACCAGAACCTGGGCGCCGTAATCATGGCCACCGACGGCATTTTCAACAAAGGCAGCAACCCCCTGTACTCGGGCGCCGGCCTCAAAGCCCCGGTCATTCCCGTGGCGCTGGGCGATACCATCCCCAAACGCGACGCCGTGCTCAAAAGGGTATTTCACAACCAAATCGCTTACCTGGGCGACAAGTTCGTGGTGCAGGCCGACGTGTCGGCGCGCAACTGCCAGGGCGCGGCGCCGGTGCTCACCATCTACCAGATCGAGGGCAGCCAGGTGCAGCCGCTTCAGCAGATACAGCTTAGCATCGGCTCCAATGATTTTTTCCAGACGGCCGAATTTACCCTCGAAGCCCGCAAACCCGGCGTACAGCGCTACCGCATACAGCTGAGCGCAGCGCCTGGCGAGGCCAGTCTGGCCAACAACGTGCGGGAGTTCTACATCGACGTGCTCGACGCACGGCAGAATATCCTTCTCCTCGCCCATTCTCCGCACCCCGATCTCAGCGCCCTCAAGCAATCCATCCTGCGCAACAAGAACTACCAGGTCGACATCGAGTTTATCAACTCGCTCAAGGTAAAGCCTGAAGACTACGACATGGTCGTCCTGCACCAGCTGCCCAGCCGCACCCATGACATCAGCGGCCTGCTCAACCAGCTCAACGCGAAAAAGGTGTCGAGGCTTTTTATCGGGGGCAGCCAGACCAACTTCCAGCGCCTCAACGCCGTGCAATCCCTGCTCCAGGTGACCACCAGCGGCTCCAGCAGCAACGACGTGCAGGCCATTTTCAACACGGGGTTCAACTTCTTCACCATCGGCGACGAGCTGAAGAGGAACCTGCCCCAATTTGCTCCCCTGGCGGCGCCTTTCGGCGACTTCCAGGCCTCGGGCGGCGGGCAAACCTTGCTCTACCAGCGCATCGGGCGGGTGGAAACCCAGTACCCGCTGTTCGTGCTGGGCGAAGAACAGGGCGTTAAAACAGGCGTTCTGGCCGCGGAAGGCCTCTGGAAATGGCGCCTCTTCGACTATCTGCAACACGAAAACCACGATCTTTTCGACGATCTGGTGAGCAAAACGGTGCAGTACCTCAGCGTCAAGGAAGACAAACGCCGCTTCCGCATCACGCCCAGCAAGAGCATTTTCTCCGAAACAGACCAGGTGGTCTTCGATGCGGAGTTGTATAACGAGAGTTTCGAACTGATCAGCGACCCCGATGTGCTACTCACCATCACCGACGAGGAAAAAAGGCAGTACAACTATACCTTCGACAAATCAGACCGCACCTATACGCTCAACGCCGGCGTGTTGCCGCCCGGCGCCTACCGCTTCGAGGGCAAAACCACGACCGGCGGGGAAGCCCTCAGTTTCCAGGGCCAGTTCAGCGTGCAGCCCGT
>JBAQQB010000093.1:0-1745 GCA_049306275.1 Saprospiraceae bacterium
CGTTTATCGTTTACGTAAACGATAAACGATCGACGATAAACGGTTTTAACCTCCCTTCCTAAACGGAAAAACCTACATATGGAAATCCTGATCTTTGTGCTCGTTTCCTACGTATTGCTCAGCGTCAGTCTGTACTTTCTTTTCCCGAAAGCAGGGGAAGAAGGCTGGAAAGGACTGGTACCCGGTTACAATTTCGCCGTGTGGGCAAAGCTGGTCGGGCGCAAGCCCGTGTATGCCCTTTGGCTGCTCTTCCCCATCGTCAACCTCTTCATCTATGCCTACCTGTGCATCGACATGGTGCGCTCGTTCCGGAAATACAGCTTCTGGCACTCCGTGATGGCGGTGGTCTACGCCCCGGCCTTCTTCTTCTACCTCGCTTTTTCCAAAGATGAGAAATACGACGGTCCCGCGCTGGAGAAGGAAAGGGAATACCACGCTCAGCTGCACGAAGCGCAGGAAAAGAAAAACACCCGCCAGCTGCAAAAGCTGCAAGCCCAAAACCCCTACAAGAAATCGGCGCTGAGGGAGTGGACGGAAGCCATCATCTTCGCGGTCTTCGCCGCCGCTTTCATCCGCATGTTCCTTATCGAAGCCTACGTCATCCCCACCTCCTCCATGGAGGGCTCGCTGCTGGTGGGCGACTTCCTCTTCGTCAGCAAAGCCCACTACGGCATCCGCACGCCGAAGACCGCCGTTATGGTGCCCCTGCTCCACAACCGCATGCCGGTGCTCAACCGCGAATCTTACCTCGCCGAACCCAGCCTGCCCTACTTCCGCCTGCCTGCCCTGGAAACCATCGACCGCAACGACCCCGTGGTGTTCAACTACCCGGAGGGCGATAGCGTGTATGTGACCCCGGGACGCACCTTCAGCGTCTACGACGTGCGGCGCAACCCAGACTTCCTCTCCCTGGTGCCCAAGCAATACCCGCTGACCGTCAGGCCTTTCGACAAAAAAGACCACTACATCAAACGCTGCGTGGCCATCGCGGGCGATACGGTACAGGTGATCGACCGGCAGCTTCATATCAACGGCAAGCCGGCACAAAACCCGAAAAATATCCAGTTTACCTACCAGGTGACATTCCCGGGAACGATCAATACCAGCCAGTTCGACGAATGGGGTATCTCCCAGGAAGACCAGCGCGCCCAGGGACCCGGCTATATGATCCTCGTGCTCAACGAAGAACAAAAACAGAAAATCCAGGGCCTCGACCCCAACATCAAAATCGAGCCCTACGACGTGAGCAAAGCCACGCCCAACCCCCACAACCTCTTCCCCTACGACCGCGAACACTACCCCAACTTTACGGTCGACAATTACGGCCCCGTCTATATCCCCCAAGCGGGCCAGACAGTAGCGCTCTCCATGGAAAACCTGGCCATGTTCAGAAGGGCTATCGAAGTGTACGAAGGCAACAAGGTGGAAGTGGAAAACGGCGTAATCAAAATCAATGACCAGCCGGCTACATCCTATACCTTCAAAATGAACTACTACTGGATGATGGGCGACAACCGTCACAACTCCGAAGATTCCCGCGTCTGGGGCTTCGTGCCGGAAGACCACGTAGTGGGCAAGCCGCTGTTCATCTGGCTGTCGACCAAAAACGGCAGTATGGCCAACGGCATCCGCTGGGAACGGCTCTTCCGCTCAGCAAGCAAGGATTAACGAATTTGACTTTTGACTGGTATTGCGGCTTCGCCGCAATAAATAATTATTTTGGATCGGTGTTTTTTTGAGCGCCT
>JBAQQB010000094.1:0-32273 GCA_049306275.1 Saprospiraceae bacterium
TTTTCATTGATAATCAGCACTATAGGAGGTGTCACCTCGATTTCCATTGATAATCAGCACTATAGGAGGTGTCACCTCGATTTCCATTGATAATCAGCACTATAGGAGGTGTCACCTCGATTTTCATTGATAATCAGCACCATAGGAGGTGTCACCTCGATTTTCATTGATAATCAGCACTATAGGAGGTGTCACCTCGATTTTCATTGATAATCAGCACTATAGGAGGTGTCACCTCGATTTCCATTGATAATCAGCACTATAGGAGGTGTCACCTCGATTTCCATTGATAATCAGCACTATAGGAGGTGTCACCTCGATAAGGTATTAAAAACCAGACAATTAGAACTGAATTACCACCTTCCCCTTCTGCCCCCCTTTCTCCAGGTAACTGTGCGCCTCGGCGGCCTGCCCGGATGGGAAAGTCTTGTCTACAATAGCCTTCACCTTGCCGGCCTCTGCGAGGGATTTGATCAGGAGCAGGTCTTTGGGGCTATCGGCAGCCATGGCGCAAATGACTTTCTGGCCCCCAAACAGGGAGGTCCAGACCATTTGCGCGAGTTGCTTCATTTTGAAACTGACGTAGACCAGGCGGCCCGAAGGGGTCAGGGAGCGCTTGCAGCGGGCGAAGGAAGTTCGCCCGAGCACATCGAAGATCAGGTCGTATTGGATGCCATTTTGGGTGAAATCCTCCAGGGTATAGTCGATCACGTGGTCGGCGCCGAGCGAGCGGACATATTCGGCGCCGGGAGCGCTGCATACGGCCGTGACTTCCGCACCGTAGTATTTTGCCAATTGAACTGCCATAGATCCGATCCCGCCTGATGCGCCGACGATCAGCACTTTCTGCTCCGGTTGAATATTGGCGCTCCTCAGCAGGCCCAGGGCCATGATGCCGCCGTAGGGCAGGGAAGCCGCTTCGGCATGCGACAGGCCTGCTGGTTTGAGCGCAACGGCCTTGTCCTCCGGCATGCAGAGGTACTCGGCGTTGGCGCCCATGTCCATGCCGCGATAGGCAAAAACCTCATCGCCGGGTTTGAATTTGGAAACCTTTTGCCCCACCGCCTCCACCACACCCGACAATTCGCTGCCCAGCACCTGTTTTTTAGGTCTGCGGAGACCAAAAGCCACTTTTGCGGGAAAGAGCAGGAAACCCGGCATGTTGAACTGCCCGGCGCCGATGTTTTTGAAATTGCGGGCGGTAAGGTCGCCGTAATTGACCGAGGCCGCATGAACGCGGATCAGGATTTCGTTGTCTTTTGGACTGGGTTTTTCAAGCTCTTCGACGTGGAGGACTTCCGGGGCGCCATATTCGGCGTAGACGATGGCTTTCATGTGGTTATTTTTTTTCGAACCAAATGTTAGCCGAATATTTCTCCCCCGCAAATCGGTTCGACGAAAGAGAAATTCCCTTCGCCGAACACCAGATCAGCCCTTCTTGAACTGCTCGATCTCCTCCAGCAAACCGATAGACCGGATGACGGGATCCCACTCCCTTCCCTGAAAAATAAGGCGGAACCACTTTTTATCGCGATTTTCATAGCGAATATTCCGGAAAAGCCAGATAGCCAGCCCGGTGAAGGCGAGCGTTACGCCAACCTGCAATAGGTACAAGGCCGGGTTTCCATTTTCCAGCATGCCCTTATTCAGGTAAAAGGTGGTCCAAACGGGTAGTTGCAGGAAGAGGACACGGGCCGACCAGAGTGTGGAAGACTTAAGGCTGGCCAGCTTTTCCTGGACGGCTAAAATGGGCGAACCGAGGTCAACCTGATAAATCAGGACCAATTGATAGAGATAAATACCGATAGCCAGTTTGGTGAGGACCACCTGGATGGCAGCGGAAGCCAGGAAAAAGAAACTGGCATGGTGGAAAAGAGCCACGATCAGGGAATCAACAAAAATGACCCAGAGGAATCCGATGAGCAGGGTAAAGATTTTAATGGGTTTCATCGAACCAATAAAATGGAGAACTTTCATTTGGGTAATCTCTTCAGCGTTTTCCCGGCTCAGAGCCTGTGAGGCCTCCAGTTGTCCGGCATACGACTGCCAGAGTTGCTTCAATTGGTTATCTTCCATTTCTTCAATTTTTATGTGAGGAAAATCGTTTTCTGAGGATCTCTTTGATGCGCCCGATCCGGGTAGCCACGTTTGTCGCAGAAATGCCCATGATATCGGCGATCTCGGCATGACTTTTTTCCTCCAGGTACAACAGCATGAGCGCTTTGTCCAGGTCGCGGAGCTCGGCGATGAACTGATGCAGGAGGTTCAGCCGCTGCTCTTTGCCGGAGGCATCGGCATCCGGGATTTGGGGCACAGATTCTCCAAGGGGAATGATGCTTTCATTCCTGGTGCGGTTTTTCCGGTAATGGGAAATGGCGATATTGAGGGAGACGCGATACAGCCAGGTGGAGAGGGCAAATCGCTCATCGTAGCGGTGCAGCGACTGCCAGACCTGGACCAGGGTTTCCTGCACGAGGTCCTGTCTGTCTGCCTCTTCCCGACAATAAATGCCGGCCACCTTAAACAGGATGCCTTTGTGTTTTTCGAGGATTTCCTGAAACAGCCGTTTTCGTTTTTCTTCCTGCATCGCGTTTCAATCCGTTTTATCCATGATTCGCGAAAGGGGAAGAAAAATCACAGGTTTCAATACAAATTTTTGATCCGCATCTTTGGCCCGGGGCAGAGATCGGTGTGGCAGCCCATGCAGTTGCCGACCATGTTGTCGAAGAGATCGGGCGCCATTTCCAGGTCGCCGTTTTGAAGGGCCTCGACGGTGTGAAGGTAGGATTGGGCCCAGTTCTTGTAGGTATCGGATGCCGCTTTATCCGGCTCCGTTGCAGAGGCGGTGAGCATAAGGGCATGATTGATCGTGGGCTTTGGCTGCTCGCCGCGCGCGATGGCTTCTTTCATCTGTGCCGCATCGTCGTACATGGCGCGCATGAGCAGGGCCAGCTCACTGTCGCCATTGGGGTTAATGGCGGAGGGCCGCTTAATGTCGGTGGCCGCCTCAGCGGCGCAGGAGAGGGCGTAGACAACCAGGGAGATCAGGACAAGGAAAGTCAAAGGACGGAAAGTCATGCGGAAAAATTTGATTACTGAAGATGGGCAAAATTAAAGGGTTTTTTCCTAAATTGCCCATACCCTATGGAATCTAAGCTGTTGTTTGTCCTCTTTACTGCCCTGCTTGGTTTGAGCACCGGGTTTTCACAACATCCCGGCGCGCTCCGGCTTGAGGAAGTCATTCTTCCTGCAAATACCCCTTTGGCGACCATCGACTGCCTGTTCGAAGACTCCCGCGGCTTTCTCTGGATTGGCGCCTATTCCGGTCTTTATCGATTCGATGGGTATGAAATCGTGCACTACCAGCACGATCCGGCCGATACCAACAGCATCGGCGACAACAAAATCACCTGCATGCTCGAAGACCAGGATGGAAATTTCTGGGTGGGTACGCAGGGAGGTCTCAATTTCTTCGATATTAAAAACCAGCGGTTCAAACACTATTCCAACCCGGCGCTTCGCGGCCCCGGCAAGGAATGGATCGCCTCCCTGGCATACGACCGCCTCAACAACCTCTGGGTCTGCGCCGCCTCGGGACTTTACCTGTTCCAGCCTGACAGCAGCCGCTTTTTGAAGCAATACCCCCTCAAAGCAAACGACAAAAGAGCCATAGCGCTGATGATAACGGATGGAAATGGCCTGTACTTCGCCTTCGGCCAACAGCTGTTTTTTATTGAGAAAAACGCGCCTCCCAAACCAGTAGCAACGCTGCCGGCCCGGATCAACAACCTCAAACAAACCGGTGGAAAAACCTGGGTCGCTACCGATACCGGCCTGTTTCTGGCCGACCTCTCAACCGGCGCGTTCCAGGAAGTCCCCCAACTGCGGGGCGAACAGATCATCGAAATCTATCCTCATGAGAAAGGCCTGCTGGCCCCTGTGCGCGGCAAGGGCTTTCTTTTCGTGAATGAAAAAACCCTCCAGGCCGGAGGCCCGGTGACCATCCTGGCGAATGGCGCCCCGCTGGAGGCCGAATATTTCAAGGAAATGCTGCCCGCCTCCAACGGCATCAGCTGGTATTTCGAGCTCAGGGGAAAATTGTATAAAAGCGATGCGCGGAAAAAGCGGTTTGGCCATGCGCCGGTTGGCGGATTTGACGAAGTGGTCGCCATCGCAAATTTGTTCGAATTGTATGAATACAGCCCCGGTGTGCTGTTCATCCCCAGCCCGAAAGGCCAAGCGCTGCTGGACCTCCACACCGGAAAGAAGACGCCATTCCCCTATTTTCCCAAATACAACCGGGCCTCTTGGGACCGCGGCGCGATCTGCTTTCTCGAAGAAGCCGACAGCCTGCTGTGGATCGGTGCGAATACAGGGCTCTTTCTGTTCGACAAAAAAAACAAGCGCTTCGTGGATCTGGAGCGCCCATTTCCTGCCCTCAGGCAATTAAACGAGGCCATTATCCGGAAAATTCATCGCGACAGAAAGGGCCATCTCTGGCTGGCGAGCTGGAGTACCGGGCTTTACAAGTTCGATCCCGGGGCAAAGACCCTCCGGCAATACTTTAATACCCCCGAAGACATCGCGGCAGATTTGAGCGACATGCGCACCATCTACGAAACCCCGGGCGGCCAGCTCTGGTTCGGCGGCCGCGGCGGCTTGCTGCGCTACCTGGAAGACCGCGATAGCTTTATCGTCTACCGCAACGCCCCCAACGATCCGGAGTCGATGAGCGAAAACACCTCCTTTTGCATCTATGAGGACGACAAGGGCAACATCTGGAGCGGCTCTTACGGAGGCGGGTTGAACTGCCTGAACCCCAAAACAGGGAAGTTCAAGCACTACACCACCCGCGACGGACTGGTCAACAACAACGTCTTCTCCCTTCTTCCCGACGGGCGCGGCAACTTGTGGCTTTCGGGTTTCGGCGGCCTGAGCGTATTCAACCTGGAGAAAAGGACGGTCCGGACCTTTAAAAACCACCAGGGCTTGGTCAATGACACTTTCGACGCCTTCCTGTACGGCAAAAGCCGCTATTCCAACACGTTCTTTTTCGGAGGCTCCAAAGGCATCGATTTCTTCAAACCCGACAGTGTGCTGAGCAGCGCGCCCATGCCGAAGGTATGGTTCACCAACTTCAAGCTCTTCAATGAAAAATTCCCCGTCAACATCACGGAAACCAGCGAATTGACCCTGCGCTACGACCAGAACGTGCTCACTTTCGACTACGCCGCGTTGGAATATTCTTCCCCGGAAACCGTGCAATACGCCTATTGGCTGGTGGGCTTCGACACCAGCTGGCAATACGTCGGCGAAAAACGCAGCATCACCTTCACCAACCTCGACCCGGGCGCCTACACACTGAAGGTGAAAGCCAGCAACGCCGATGGCCAATGGGATCCCGCAGAAAGCAACGCCAGAGCCCTGGAGATCAGGATCACACCTCCATGGTGGCAGACCTGGTGGTTCCGCATCTCCCTCGCGCTGGCCATCGGCGGACTGATCGTCGCATTTTTCAACTTCCGCCTTCGGCAGGTGCGGGAACGGGCCCAGCTCAACCAGCGCATCGCACAGGTGAAAATGGAAGCGCTGCGGTCGCAGATGAACCCGCACTTTGTGTTCAACTGCCTCAGCTCCCTCAAATTGTTTGTCGAGAAAAACGAGACGGAGAAAGCCTCCGACCACATCAGCAAGTTCGCCACCCTGCTGCGCCGCGTGCTCGACGATGCCCGCACGGAGACTGAAACCGTGCCTCTGGAGCGCGAACTCGACACCCTGCAACGCTATGTGGAGCTGGAAATGATCCGGTTCAAGGATAAGTTTTCCTTTCAAATGGAAATCGATCCGGATGTGGATCTCTACAATGCCGAGGCGCCGCCCCTGATCCTGCAACCCTATGTGGAAAACGCCATCCTGCACGGCCTGCAAAACCGTCCGGGCAGCGGTGGAATGCTGACCATCAGGGTTAAACAACAGGACGAGCAACTGCGCATCGAGATCGAAGACAACGGCGCCGGACGCGAGGCGGCGCAGGCTATCAAAGACCGCAGCCCGGTCAAACGCCAATCGCACGGCCTCAACGTGACAGCCGAACGCCTTGATTATTTTACCCAAAAAACAGGGATCCGGACGAGCATCGAAACCGCCGACCTCTACGATTCTGCCGGCAAGGCAGCCGGCACCCGCATTACATTGACACTTTATCAAAATTAAACCCTATGAAATGCATCCTCATCGACGACGAGCCCGACAGCCTGGAACTGTTGGACCTGATGATCAAAAAGTACTGCCCTGAACTCGACGTCCTGGGCCAGTATTCCTGCCCCCGCTCTGGCATCGAAGCTATTTGGGATCAGCGCCCCGATCTGGTCTTCCTCGACGTAGATATGCCGGAGATTAACGGGTTTGGCGTACTTGAGGCATGCAAAAAACTGCCCTTCCTGGTCATTTTTACCACTGCCTATGACAAATACGCAGTGCAAGCTTTCAAATGCAGCGCAACCGATTTTCTCCTGAAACCCATCGACCGGATGGAATTGATAGCAGCTGTCGAGAAGGCCAAACGCCAAAAATCGATGCAACAACTCGAAGAGCAGCGGGAACTCCTGTTCAAATACCTGGACCAATCCAAGCCCACCCGGGAAAAAATCGCCTTTCCTACCTCAGAAGGCATCGTTTTCCTGAAAGTTGCCGATATTGAATACTTCGAAGCCAGCGGCAACTACTGCATCGTGTACACGACCGACAACCCCAGGGGTACCCTGTTTGTGCGCTCGCTTCGCGAAATTGAAGAGATGCTCCTGGACAATAACTTCATCCGCACCCACAACTCCTATCTGGTCAATCTGGACAAAGTGAAACGCTACATCAGGGGCGACGGCGGCGACCTCGAAATGTCGAACGACAAAAAAGTACCCATAGCCCGCCACAAGAAAAAAGTAGTGCTCGAGCGTATGGGCAAACTTTAGCTATCCATCCATCAAGACCCGCAATTCATCCGCACTAGCGTGCAATCCTTACAATACAGGCCATTCCCCAAGGGATATGGCCTATATTCATTTACTGAAATCATCCGGCCCCTTGAATAGCATTTTTTAACCCTTTAATAACCCCTTTATGAAAAAGTCTATGTTCCCCATTCTCCTGTTCGCAGGAATCGCACTGGCAGGCTGCCAGAAAAACGACATCGCCCCCGGTGGCGACGAAACGCTCGACAACCGGGCCAACTGCCAAAACAAGATCACCATCCCCGCCGGCTCGGTCGACGCCCTGCAACAAGCCATCGACGATGTCTGCACAGGCGGCACCATCACCCTGGCCGCCGGGATCCACACCGAAAACGCGGGCGTTGTGGTCAACAAACGCGTCACCATCCAAGGGGAGGAAGGCGCTGTGCTGAAGGTCAATACCGCAGCGGCATACGCCTATCCCATCATCGTCGACGCTGCCATCACGGTGAGCAATGCCCAGAACGCGCGCATCGAAAACCTCGAGATCAGGCCCATGCAATCCGATCCGGGCGGAACGGCCATTATTCTGCTGCATTCAAAGAATGCGGTGGTGAAAAATTGCAAGATCTACGATCATCAGTTCGGGGTAGTAGTAGAACGGTCCGACAACGTCCAGATTGTTGACAACTACATCAACACCGCTGCAGAGGTCTGGCAGATCTATAACATGGACGCCCATGCCATTATCGTAGTCAATGGCAAAGGCGCCAAGGTGACGGGCAACGAGGCTGTTAACTCATTCTTCGGTGTCTGGCTCTGCGACAAAAACGGCACCTATTCTGGAAACGAAACCCACGGCAACTTAATCGGTATGATCTTGTGCAAGGTACCTGCCGGCGGGGTTTCCCTTCCCGATGGCACGCCCGTGGCCGCCGATTTTTCCGGAACTGACTGGAAGGTAAGCAACAACAATTCCCACGACAACTTCAGCCTGGGATACCTCGTTATCGACGGCTCCAACGGCAATCATCTGGTCAATAACGCGGCCAGCAACAACACCGACTGGGATATCGAGCTTGTAGGCAACACCTGCCGTTTCGGTTTCTTTACCCCTGCGGCTTTCAACAATAAGGTCGTAGCCGGCAGCCACCAGGTCTCCATCAAAGACTGTGCGGAGAACAGCACCATACTCGGCTTCCCGTACGTAGAGACGGGGAACTGCGATTCGCCTGATTGTCCGTAAGTAATCTGAACTGTGATTCGTCTGATTTTTCTGATTAATCTGATTTTCAAATGAAATCAAAAGAATCAGAAAAATCAGACGAATCATAGTTCAGACAACTACACGCCTACCAGCTCCTTTTTCAACATCCTCTCCAACTCCTCCACCGCCAAATTCCTTTCTTCTGCCCGGTTCACCTCTTGCTGGAAGCAGGCCGCCCGCTCCCTGAACGCAGGTTCTCCCAGCACCCGCGTCACCGCGATTTTGATGGCGCCCAGGCATGGGTAACGACCAGATCAATATGGTAGCCCTTGTAGTTGCCAACCATGTTGTCGAAGGTTTTACGACGTGCGAAGTTGTTTTTTTCGCTTATTCGATCACCAGTTTTCCGCTCAGCCTTCTTTGCCGGCCTTCAAGGGAAAATAAGTACATCCCGCTCACCAGATTCCCACGGTCAAACTTTGCTTCGGTGCCTGCCAACAGCTCAGAATGAAATACCTCCACTCCAAACAGGTCAAAAACTGAAAAGACATAGCCCTCCAAATCAAAATCGGCCTGAATAATTGCTGAAGTGCTCAGGGGATTGGGAAACACCCTCACTTGCCCGTCCTCGCTGAGAGAAAGGCTTTGGGTGCTGAGCAAAGCGTCGAAGTTCGTTTTCAGTAAAAAACCAATGTCGCCTCCCCCGCCGCTGAATAGTTGGTAACCCGAGGTTCCCGAAAGGTAGATTTCGTTTCCGGAAATGGCGATATCGCGAAACCCGTTGTCGAGCGTATCGCCCCAGGTATGGTAATTCAGCAAGTTACCTCCCGTGTCATACACGAGCAACAGCGCTTCGGAGTTGTCCCCGGGGGTGTATTCGGGCGACTGTGTCACGCCCGCTACAAATATCTTCCCATCCTTCACCGCAATTCCCCGAGCATTGTCTGTTCCGCTTCCGCCCCAATCCTCGAACCAAACCTGATTGAGATCCTTGTCGAATTTGGCCACGAAAACCTGCCAATTGTCGGAAGACACGGGCGTGGTATACCCCGTGATGTACAAAAATTCACCATCGGTTGTCATGCCAAGAGCGTTTTCCGCGTCGAGAAAATTCGGGGATGGATACCCAAACAGGGTGGAATCAACAAAAGAGCCGCTGTCCTTGGAGAATTTTCCAAGAAAGCTATGGCCGTTGTAGGCATTGGCGATACCTGTAGCACCCCAAACACCAGCAACGTAGATGAAATCATCGTCAACGACAAAGTGCCCATCCTGATGCTCGGCCGTTCCCGTTTTGCCGAAATGGCTTGTCCACTCGGTATTGCCTTCCGGATCGAGCTTCCAAAGGCCTATATCCAGTTGGTACGGGCCGGTTTGGAGGGCTTGGGCCCAACCTCCGCAATAAATGCCGTCGTCGCGAACCTCCAGCCCGTCTACTTCGTCGTAGCCGTTATTGCCAAAATCAAGGGTTTGGTCCCAGAGAAGGCCCCCGGTGCTTTTATCGGCTTTGAGCAAGAGCATATCACAGGAGAAGCCCGTCAATGGACAATACCTGCCTCCAATGTATAGCGCAGGCCCCTGCGCGTTGCATACAAAGGCATGTTGCGTTCCGAGGCCTCCGAAAAACAGGGGCGCCGGCCAGAGTGGATTGCCGTCCGAATCATATTTGTAGCAGAAAATATCCAGGCCCTGCCCCATGCTGTCGGCGCTTGCGGTCCAGTATACGTCCCCGTTGTTATCGGTTCCGACGCCCCAGGATTCGGCTATTCCGCCCACGGCACTGCTCTTCTCCCGAAGCCAGTCGGGAACCAGAACCTCCTGCCCGGCGCCGCTTAGTAAAGCCGCCGGCAACAAAATCAATGATAATGCTTTTCTCATTTCTACCCTTCCGGTGCGGCTTTGGTTCCCGAATCCTCCGCACGGCTAAATTGAAGATAAAGATTTTTTTTGGATATTGAGAACTTCCTCCGGGCCAATCCCTTCCTCAACTGGCCCTTGTCTGACATAAATTTTTGTACTTTTGGTGGACCAACATGATGACCATGTACTACATCCTCTTCTACGAACTCGCAGATGATTACCTCGAAAAACGCGTACCCCTGCGCCCGGCACACCTGGCCATGGCAGAAAAGGCCCGTGAGGCAGGCCAAATGGTAATGGCCGGCGCCCTTGCCAACCCGCCCGACGGCGCCTTGCTTGTGTTCAAGGGCGACGGGCCGGAAGTGGCCGAAGCATTCGCCAAAAACGACCCCTATGTGCAAAACGGGTTGATCAAAAAATGGTATGTTCGGGAATGGACGGTGGTGGTCGGTGGGTAAAATAATCAATGCCTGATACAGTCAAACCGCCTTGTCATGCCGAAATATTTTATCGCCATCCCGACCTTCCTGTCCTGCATCAGATCGTCGAAATTATCGCCGCGACTAACCTGGAAATCCGGATGCACCGCATCCTTGTAAATGTTCATATTCCTGTCGGCGACAAAAGTGGTGGCGAAATTCAGAAATAAATTCGGCGCGAACTGGAAATAGCCATTTGAAGTGGTATATCCTTCCGCCGTTGGCTCGCCGATTAAAATGGTGTTCGGTCTTCCCTTAAAGGCAATAGCTACCATACTTCCTGAGCTTTTGGTAACCGGACCGATCAGCACCGCTACCGGAATGGTCTGAAAACGGGGCTTGGTTTTGCCTGAAACCTGAGTAGTCTGAGACCCTCCGATCACAAAATTGCCATCCTGTATCTCCCATTTCCTGACTACCTCCCCGCCAATACCGGTTTCGTATCCGATGGTTTTGTCGCCCAGCAGCGGAGACAAGCCCGCAAGCATGGGGTAAATATTGCCGCCTCCGTTGAGGCGCAAGTCAATGATGAAAGCTGCTACTCTTTTTTGCATTGCAAGCCGGTCCACCTGATCCCGAAGTTCCTGCCCCAGGCGGTTTATCTGTTCACCGTCGTAAGCCTGAAAGCCGGGTACCAGCAGATAGGCGATGTTTTTCTCCAGAACCTCAGCACGAATCTTATTGGTATGGGCAATGGCCCTGTCATTCAGCGGCCTGAGCCACTTGAGGGTGGCTTCGTCAAATTCCGGATAGTGACCGTAGTACCGGTTATTCAAGTAAATCTGCGAATGTACGTCGCCCAAGCTCTCCAGCACCGATACGAAGCACTTCATCGTGTCGTCCAGGGATTCGGCCTGTTGAATATCCCGGTAAAACCGTTCGTCCACCTCCTCCCAGTCAACCCTGTCGCGCAGGATGGAATTGTATTTCAGAAAAACGTAAAAACTATCCACCTCCACCGGAAACTGCGCACCAGCTCCAGCTCCAAAAAAAAGAAATAAACCGAAAAACAGTACCCTTTTCACTTTTTCACTTTTTCACCTTTTCACTCTTTCACCACTTCCCCTTCCCCCACATCCCGCCTGACCACGCAACCGGCGCCGATCACCGCTCCCTTTCCGATGCGAACACCCGGCAGAATCACCGTCCTCCCCCCTATCCAGACCTCATCGCCGATTTCCACGGGTTTGCTGCGCGTGAGATAGTTGCTGCCGTGCTCACCCTTCACAATGCGTTCCTCCGCCTTTGTGGGATGGGTTGCGGTGTAGATGTGTACCCCGGGCCCGATCAGCACGTTACGGCCGATGCGAATGTGGTTATTGTCGAGAAAAACGCAATCTGCATTTACAAATGTGTCGTCGCCTATTTGGATCAGTTCGCCGTAATCGCAGTAGAACGGCGCTTCTATCCAAACGCCGGAGCCTTTTTTACCAAGCAATTCCGAAAGCAGTGACTCCCTGCGCGCCATATCCGTCGAATCCAGACGATTATACTCCCCCATCAGCCGCCTGGCCCGATGGTACATCGCAATCAATTCCGGATCGCGAGAATTATAAAACGCCCCCTCCAACATTTTCGCTCTTTCAGTCATACCCATTCCACTTTTCCACTTTTTCACTTTTTCACTCCCAATGTATGCACTACCCAAACCACCGCTCCATGCCTGAACGCAAGCCCCGGCAAAGCCCGCATATAATACCCTCCCAAAACCGTCAGATTTTTCCGGCTCAGGCCCATGAGGAGGTACAGGCGGTTCTGATCCATGCCCTCCTTAACCTGCCGCCCTGCGTTGAAGAGAAACTCGTCCATCACATCGGCATGCAGCCGCCAGCCGGAGGGGTATTCCTTGAGTTGGAAACGGAGGCGTCCCATGAGCCGTAGCCGATGGTTGAAGCCCCATTCATCGATGACCTCGTCGTGCATTACCTTTTTCCGGAAGCGGGCGTCGTATCGGAAGCGTGCCTGGTAGCCGATCTTCGGGGTGAGCGCCCCACGGGTTACGATCTGTCCCCAGGGCCGGTGTTCGGGCCGCACCAGTTCGTCGCCTCCGTTGGCAGAGGTGATCACCCAGGCATAGCCGCCGGTGATATCGGTTTTGGGTGAAAGGGAAACGGTCAGACCGTGCCGCGACACAAAGAAGGTACCGGTGACGTAGTGGAAGTCGTTCCACAGGGCAAGGGTTTTATTGATGCGGATGGAGGAGATGTAGGCGGCCCAGGCTTCGCCTTCGTGCGTGGCGGTTTGGGCAGAGGCGGCGCCTGCCAGCATGGCCACGAGGAAAAGGCTGAGGATGGAGCGTTTCATGGAGATAGAGAGGATATCCCCATTCAAACATGCTGGTCAATCAACACCGGATTCCCGTCCGGATCGGTGAGGATAATGCTGGCGGGACCAGAGCTGCGCTCGTCGGCTTCCATGTCGATTCTTATCCCCTTGGCTTTCAGCTCCCGCTGAATGGCTCTGATATCGGTGAATGAGTCCAGATTCCGGGCATTTTCATCCCAGCCCGGGTTGAAGGTCAGGATGTTTTTGTCGAACATGCCGTGGAAGAGCCCGATGAGAGCGTTTCCATTCTTCATGATGTAGTAGTTCTTCTCCGCACTGCCCGCGAAGACGGAGAAGCCGAGTTTTTCATAAAAAGCCCTCGAGACGGCGAGGTCTTTGACGGTGAGACTGATGGAGAAGGCGCCGAGATGCATGGTGTTTTTTTGTGAAGTTAAGTTAATTATTCAAAATATAACGCCCCTTCCCCTCAATTCCTCCTCATCGCATCACAAGACCCCATCCGGGCAGACCACCTGCCCCGGCAAGCGTTGCTTCCATTCTTCTAGATACGATAAATGCTCGGGAGAGCATCGTGTTGTTTCCCCCCGGCCTTAGCCGGTTTGCCGTCAAAAAACCGGCAGTAATGAAGCCCCCTCCTGTACTCCGGCTCCTGCGGACCCGACTCAGGCTGGCTACTGTCTGAGCAAAACGGATTCATGGCCTCCCCTCAGCAGCCCGTGCGAGTTTAGCCAGCCCGGCGGAATGAAAGCCGGTTTTAGGCAAAGCGGCGAAAGCCTTGATTTTTTTGGTTCTTTTTGTCTTGAAACAAAAAGAACACAGCGGGCAAATCATTGAAATATAGCAAATTACAAAAAAATCTAGTGACTTTTTTCACCGCAACGAACGCTAGGGACGCTACGTCCAACCGGCATGTGCCGAAGGGGACTTCGGCACTACATCAGGACCCGCAGCAATCCCTACTGCCCCCTATACTCCTCTTTGATCTTATCCTCAAACACCTTGCGGAATTTGCTGACTTTGGGTTTGATGACGTAGGTGCAGTAAGGGTTGCGGTCGCCTACGTTTTCGTAGTAGTTCTGGTGGTACTCCTCCGCCTCCCAGAAGCCGGTAAATGGACTGATTTCGGTGACGATGGGCTTGTCCCACAACTGCGGCGCCACGTCTTTTTTGGATTGCTCCGCAATGGCGCGCTGGTTTTCGTCGTGGTAGAAAATGACGGAGCGGTACTGCGGCCCTACATCGTTGCCCTGCCGGTTGGGAGTGGTGGGATCGTGGGTGGTCCAGAAGATCTCCAGCACCTCCGCAAAGCTGATCACCTGCGGGTTGAAGTGGATCTGCACCACCTCCGCATGCCGCGTCAGGCCGGTCGATACGGTTTCGTAATCGGCCTCTTCCGCCTTGCCGCCCGAATAGCCGGAGACGGCGCCGTACACGCCTTCCACTTGCTGAAATACCGCTTCCACACACCAAAAACACCCGCCCCCCAAGGTGGCGGTCTCCTTTTGGTCTGAAGGAATGGAGTCGAGTGCAACTTTCATTTTCATCGTTTTTTCCTCTTCGCGATTAACCGTGGCGCCAGAAGAACAAGCCAGCAAACTGCCAATTCCCACCAGCGCCCATACTAATATTCGATTCATCTCTTTCACTTTTTCACCTTTTCACCTTTTCACCATTTCACCTTTTCACCCCTAATCTCCCTCAGCCCCTTGAACCCCGGCTCCAAATACCGCAAAAACAACTCCAGCCCTTTCCTCTTCTCCTCATCCAGTTCATAGCTGATATAGCGGGTATAATAGGTTTCCAGGTCGAAATCGGGATGCGGCGGCGGGATCAGGTAGATGAGTTTGGGCACCAGATCGATACCGGTCTGAAGGGCTTCGTTGAGCTCTTCGACGAAAGCAGGATCGAGCGGGCGGTTGCTCACCCAGGCCGCAAACACGAAGGGCAGTCCGGTGAAATCCATCCAGGCCTGTCCCAGGTCGTAGACAAAGGGATAACGCTGCTCCAGCCCAATGGTTCGATCGCCGATGATCAGCGCCGCATGGCCGCCGGCAATCTGCTGTTCGAAGCCGGGACGGGCAGGTATCAGTTCCGGACTCACCTTCCAATGCTCGCGCAGCAGGATCTGCACCAGCTCCACGGAAGTGCGGGAGTGGTAGTCGAGGTACAGATGCGTGATCTGGTCTATGGGTTTTTCGCTGAAAATGCAGACGGTTTTCACCGCCCCCACCGTGCCGATGCAAAAATCGGAGACCAGGTGGGGGGTGGGCAATTGCGGCAGCACCGCCACCGGCACCAGCCCCAGGTCGGCTTCCCCTCTGGCCAGCTTGCGCGCGCATTCCGAAGGAATGTCGAGCGACAGGTTGATCTTGCTGTCGAGCTTGTGCTGGAAGATACCGTATAGGAAAGGCTTGGTATTGAGGTAGCTGACGGCGGTGACGTTCAATTTTTTCATTTACTGCCTTTGAATGATGGCTTCCAGATGCCGGGTGTCGTTGTGCAGTTGCAGGTGGAAAGCGCCGTTTTCGAATGTCAGATGATACAGGCCGGTATTGTCGTGCCCGAATTGGTCCATGTCTTTGAGCGGTTTTTCCAGCAGCAGGCACATCAGCCCTCGGATGGCGCGGCCGTGGGAGCAGATCAGGATATGGCTTTCGGGCCTTGCGCGAAGGTGGCCGGCGAATCGCTGCAGGCGCTCGCCCATCTCGGCGGCGCTTTCCCCGTTGCCGTTGCGGGCATCGAGGTTGCCGTCGCGCCACTCTCCTACTACGCGGCGGTAGATGTCGTGCAATTCGGGCGTACTGGGTTTGCCGTCGAGGTCTCCCCAGGAGATCTCGTTGAGCTCGGCGAATTGCTCCCAGGGCAGCCCCTTGTCCAGAAAACCGCCGACGGTCTGGTGGGTGCGCTTGAGCCTGGAGGTGAGCACCACTTCGAAAGGCTGGTGCTGGTAGTGTTCAAAGAAAGCCTGCGCCTGCGCGCGTCCCAGGTCGTTGAGGTCGGAGTCCACGCCGGAGCCCTGCACGATGCCCATGCGGTTGTAGGCGGTTTCTCCGTGGCGGATGATATAGATGTGTTTGGCCATTAAAAAGGTTATGAGCTTTTGAGGTTATAAGTTATTACCGTAAAAACTTATAACCTCAAAAACTTAAAAACTGTTATGCCTTATCAACTACCGGTAACGACAAATACCCTTTAAAGGTTTCCTCTTCCTCAAATACGTGATCGGTATAGTCCTTGATCACCCCGTACAGGGTATCGCGCTCAATGGGCCTGCGGCCTACTTTTTTGATCAGGTCGGCCAGGTCGCGGGTATTCATGGCTGGATTTTGCTCTTCGGAGCCCGCCATGGAATAGATCTTGGTCGTATCGTCGATGGTGCCGTCGATGTCGTCGACGCCGAAGGAGAGTGCCATTTGGGCCACCTGCCTGCTGATCATGGGCCAGTAGGCCTTGATGTGGTCGAAATTGTCGAGGTAGATGCGGCTGATGGCGTAGTTGCGCAGGTCTTCCACCACGGTGGTTTCCGGCAGGTGCGACATCTCGTTTTCCTTGTTGCGGAATTTCAGGGGAATGAAGGTCTGGAAGCCGCCGGTGCGGTCCTGCAGTTCGCGCAGCAGGCGCATGTGGTGCACGCGGTGGCGGTATTCTTCGATATGACCGTAGAGGATGGTTGCGTTGGAGCGGCCGCCCAGCTTGTGCCACTCTTCGTGGATGTCGAGCCACTGCTGCCCGGAGCATTTGCCGCCTGCGATCTGGTCGCGTATTTCCTCGTCGAAGATCTCCGCGCCGCCGCCGGGCATGGAGTCCAGGCCTGCCTCTTTCATCAGGCGCATGCCTTCAGCATAGCTGATTTTGGCTTTTTTGAAAATGTAGTGGTACTCCACCGGCGTAAGAGCCTTGACGTGCAGCTCCGGCCGGTGCGCCTTGATGCGCCGGAACAGTTCGGAGTAAAACGGCACGTCGTATTGGGGCAAAACCCCGCCTACGATGTGTACTTCGGTAACCGGCTGCCCGTCGTAGCTCTTTACGATGTCCATGATCTCGTCCATGCTGTACTCCCAGCCCTCCTCGCGCTTCTTGATCAGGCGGGAGTAGGAGCAGAAGGTGCAGGTATAGAGGCAGACGTTGGTGGGCTCTATGTGAAAGTTGCGGTTGAAATAGGTGTTATCGCCATGCCGCTTTTCGCGGATGTAGTTGGCCAGCACGCCGGTGTAGGCCAGGGGCGCTTTTTCGTAGAGATACAGGCATTCGTCGTCGCCGATGCGCAGGCCGTCGCGCACCTTTTCGGCGATAGATTTGAGCCGGCTGTCCAGCCGCGCGTCGTTAATCAGTACTTCCAATTGAGCTGTTCCTTGCATAATCAACATTTCTGCATGGTTATGAAACAACAAAGACGTCTTTCAGTTTTTTCTGAAAGAAAAAAATCATCCCTTCACCCTTCACTCTTCACCCTTCACCCTAACTTTATCGGCAAAAATAGCAACTAGCTCCCGATCCTATGCTATCAATTTTAATCCCTGTTTACCGCTTCGACGTCAGGCCGCTTGTCAGGGCGCTGCTGCAGGAGGCTTCAGGCCTGACTGAGCCTTGGGAGATCGTCTGCCTCGACGATGGTTCGCCGGCAGGGTTCCGGGAGAAAAACCGGGAGATGGCGTCCTGGGAGGGTGTTCGTTATGAAGAGCTGGCCAAAAACGCCGGTCGTTCGCGGATCAGGAATCTGCTGGCGGAGCGGGCACGCTACTCTTTATTGTTGTTTATGGACTGCGACGGCATGCCCGCCGGCCCGGATTTCCTCCGGCAGTACCTCGGACATTGCAGGCCGGGGCAGGTGGTAGTTGGCACAAGGGCTTACGCTCCCGAGCCGCCGGAGGATGCCAGCCGTTATTTCCACTGGCTCTACGGCCGGTTGCGGGAGGAGCGGCCTGCTGCCGAGCGCAATCTACAGCCCTACGATGCTTTCTGCACCTTTCACTTCCTCTGCCCGCGCGACATTTTCCTCTCCATCCGCCTTGACGAGTCGCTGCGGCAATACGGGCATGAAGACACGCTGTTCGGGGCCGATCTGAAAAAGCGGGGTATTCCGGTGCTGCATATCGACAATCCAGTTACCCATCTGGACGTCGAGACGACAGAGGAATTTCTAAAGAAGACCCGGCAGGGCATTGAGAACCTTGCCTTTCTTGCGCGGAAGAATCCTGATATGGGCTCGCGCCTGCTCCAGACCTATTGGAAGATCAGGCTTTTTGCCCCATTGCTTGTCTTGGGGTTCCGCTTATTCCGCAAAGATATGGAAAGGCAATTCGGCTCGCGGAGGCCGAGCCTGCGGCTATTTGATCTGTATAAGCTGTGCTGGCTGGCAACCTTAAAGCCCTCTCCGGGGAATCCCCCCGGGTGATTCCCACCCGGAGAGAAAACCCTGGATTGTTGTAGGAGGGGTAGATGATTCCAAAACACTGGAAATCAGGAAGTATACAGGTTATTTCCTCAGGAGTGGGTTGGAGCCGGGAAGGTGGAGTGGATCTTTACGGGCAAAGATAAGGTAAATTCATCGAATTAATAAATTTATTATACATTAATTTTTTATTCAACCTCAACCCGCTGTAAATCATTGATTCACAGGCAGCGGAGGTAAAAAGCAGTCAGAAATACCTGGAGACTGCTTTGATTTTTGGCGGGCTTTTTTTAACTTTTCGATCGCAAGGGTTAATAAGCAATTGCTTCACAAAATCATCTCGCTATGGTAATTACTTTCAATGAATTGAGGGATATCAAACACAAGCTTCCCACGGGCAGCGTAAAGAGAATCGCGGAAGAACTGAACCTCTCGGAGCAAACCGTTCGCAACTACTTTGGCGGCGACCACTACGACGAGGGCGAAATCGTAGATTTCCACCTGGAGCCAGGCCCCAACGGCGGCGCCGTCGAACTCAAAGACACGCGGATATTGGAACTGGCCATGAAGCTCATCGAAGAATCTGAACAATCCTAAAGCAGAGCGCCCCGTCCGGGGCTTATTTTATCAAAACCATCCCTCCCCCAATCCCAGTCCTGGGACTAAACGGGAACCACCGCATCGCCGGGGTTCCCGTTTTTAATTCGATGTGTCACCTCATCCAGGTGTCACCTCCCAAAACACTGACTATCAAGCATATCCGAGGTGTCACCTCCCAAAACACTGACTATCAAGCACATCCGAGGTGTCACCTCGATAACTGACTGATTTACAGATAAAACCCCTCCGTCAACGCCCCATACTCCTCCGACCGCCCCCCCACTCCATCTCCGTGAAGGCATAACGCCGACTCTTTCACCAAGGGCCCCGGGCTCCTCCCAAACTCCATCAACACCCGCTCCACTGGCTTGCCTGACCTGGTATGTACCTCCCTGATCCGGTTGGGGAATAAATGGTAATGGACGGCCAACTCCTGAAAAGCCTTCGCTTCTGCGTAGGGCAAAATAAGACTGAAACGGCCCTGCGACGACAACAACCGGCCTGCCGACCAGAGAAGATCTGAAAAGGACAAGGCCTCGCCATGCCTGACTTGGTTGCGGCCCGGATTGGGCGACTTCAACGCGCCAGTGAAAAAAGGGGGATTGCTGACAATGAGGTCGTACAAACGGCCTTCAGGCGGCGTAAAGTCCTGAATGGAGCTGCAAAATAACCGGACGCGATCGCTCCAGGGCGAAGCAGCGATGTTTTCCGCCGCCTGCCCCGCGCTACCAGGGTCGAGCTCCACGGCGTCGATCCGGGCTTCGGGGGCGCGTTGGGCGAGCATCAGGGCGATCAACCCCGTGCCGGCGCCAATGTCCAGAATCGTGCGGGCGCCGCGCTCACCGGCCCAGGCGCCGAGCAGCACCCCGTCAGTGCCTACCTTCATCAGGCAGCGGTCCTGGCGAATGGTGAATTGCTTGAACTGAAACTGATCCTTGGGCATGGCTTATTGAACCACCACTTTCACCGAATACAATTCTCCTCCCGGCAAATGGGCGGTCACGACGTATAACCCTGACGGTAAGCCTTCAACAAGTCCCGGCGACAGTTCCCCCATCAACCTCCCCACGCCGTTCCAGAGCTGGAGGCTGGCTTCAGGCCCCTCCCAATGAACGAAGAAATCCCCGGCCGAGGGGTTTGGAAATACCGCCAACCTGCCACCGCTCACCGGCGCCTCGCCAACCGGCGCCAGCTCCTGCCAACGGGCTTCAAACTCCTGCAGGAACTGGTTGGCAATCGCCGCATCGTGGATGATGAGCAAATTCTCGTCGTTGACCTCCGTCGCCGCCGCCGTCCAGTTGTAGGAACCGGTGATCACCATGGGATCGGAATCGGGCGCCGTGGGGTCAATGATGGCGTACTTGTGGTGAAAAAGGCCGAACTCCTCATGCTCCTGCACCGGCACGCCCTGGCTCTGTAGGAAATTGTAGTCGGAACCTGAAATATCCGCATCTTCGATGATGACCCGCACACCCTTCCCCCCAAACCAGGCGTCTTTTACCGCCGCAGCCAGCTCGTCGCGGGTCAAAATGAACAGGCCGAAAGCCAAATCCGCCTCTGCCGTGCCGATGCGGCTGGACAGGGCAGAAACGATCTTGTCAGACGGCGTGAAGAAAAGTTCCACCAAACGTCCGCCGATCCGGAATAGCGAGGGCGTGTTGCCGGCTTTCGCCGGACCAAACCTCCCGCCCCACATCTCCTCAAACTCCGTCCGGAAAGCAAGCGCCAGAGCCTGGTCCTGAATGATCAGCTGGTTGTTGTAGTCGTTCTTCCATCCGCTGCTCGTCCAGTTCATCGAACCGGTGACCACATAGGCCTTGTCGGGAATATCGGCGTCGATGACCAGGAATTTATGGTGCATCAGGGCTCCCGGGTTCCCCTCCAGAATGGGAAAAGGCAGAGAGCCCGACAAGGCACTGTTGGTCGATTCGTCTTCGAAAATGTAGCGGACCTGCACGCCCCGGCCGTGCGCCGCCACCAGCGCATCGATCCACTGCGTCAGGTTGGCGTTGTACACCGCCACGTCAATCGTCTCCTCCGCCGCGTCGATGCGGGCGATCATCGCGGCCTCCAACTCCTGATAAGAATCGCCTGCTGGCAGACTGCCCGACGAAAAAGAGGGGTCTATAGGCTTATTGAAATACACCTCTATCGTGCCCGAAGAGGTCGATACTGTCGAGAAAATCCGCACCGGTGAGCGCACCTCAAACCCGTCTTTCTCGCAAATGGCCTGCATGTAATAAGCGGTCGCAGGTTCCAGGTTTTCCAGGGAAAATGAATGGACGGGCAACAACGCGGCGTTCTCCTGAATGCTGGCCATTTCCGGCGTCTCGCCATATCGCACCGCGCAGGTACAAGGCTCATTGGTCTTCCAGAACAAGCCCAGCGCTTCGGTTTCCATGCTCAGCGGCAGGATTTCGGTGGTGAAATAGAGACAAGGCGACGGCGGCAGGTCTTCCATCCCCCTGGCCAGCATCTGGTAGGTATTGTTTTGGGAAAGAATGCCCGTCAGCTCTACCGGGTAAGCCGGAATAGGCTTTCCCGCCAGCGGACTCCCATTCGGCACATACAGGTTAAAGCCGATGCCGCCGTAGTGCGTCAGCAGGTAGCTTTCGTTTTCTTCGAAAAAACCGCTCTCCCCGAAGCTCACGCATTGCAGGCGCACGTGCTCGCTCTCCCACATGTCGGAAAAGTCGCCGGGAAGAATAACCTGCGGCTCGGGCAATGGATTCCCCGTCGAGAGGATTTCCAATTGGAAAATGGGCGATATCTCCAGCAAGCCCTGATAGGGGTCGAGCACGCCGGTCACCCGCACTTCATCGCCGGCCTGCACGTTCTCCAGCCCCGGCACGGAGCCGTTGCCCGGATACAGGGCAATAGCGCCAGTTTCATCCTGAATATACCGGATCAGCCCCAATTCAGGGCCGTTGAGGGCAATGCCTTTCACTTCGACGACGGCGTCTTCGCCTTGTGTACGGGCCTGCCCGATCCACATCTGGCCATGAAGCGCCAGGCTCGCGCCCGCGAGCGCGCAGGTGAGAATTAGTTGCTTGTGGGGATTCATTTTACAAAGATAGCTGAGAAGTTGAGAAGGTGAGCAGTGTATTTTCCACTTCTCACCTCCTCAGCTTCTCAACTCCCCTTTTTACTGCTCTTCCACCTTCACATTGTCAATCCGGAAGGTCGTCGTCTGGCTGGTTTTGTTGCCGACGTAGCGGAAAGCGATGTGGCCTGTGCCGGAGAAGGCAGACAGGTCGACGGGACCGGAGGGCACCCAGTCGTAGTTGGCATCGGAGCTGGTTGCCAGGGTGCAGGACAGGGGCGTCCAGTTCGCAGTGGCCACATTGCCGGTGAAGTCGGTGGAGATGAGAACGGAAAGGCCGTTGTGGGTAAAGAAGGCCTGGGCGCTCTCAAAGCTCAGCCGCTTGGGGGTATCGAGGTTGATGGGCGGCGTCACGAGCCAGGTCTCCATTTCGGCATTGGTGTCCTGGAAAGCCGTAGCCTGTGCGAAGTTGTTGCCGCTAAAAGTGCCGCCTCTCCAAAGGCGGGTGCCTTTGAGCGCCACGTTCGTCCAGCCCGCCAGGCTGATATCCTGGTTGTTGACGGCGCCGGAGAAGGTTTCGTTGAGGGGTTTGTCGCAGCGCGCATTGATCATCTGCACGTCGCGGGTATTGCGGATGAACAGCTGCTGGTCGCTCTGGAACACGCTGTAAACCGCCGTAATCGAACCGCTACCGGTCGGCGTAACGGCGGTCGCGAAATCGGCGTAGCCGCTGGAGCGCAGGATGATGGTGTTTTCGCCATCGCATTCCCCAATCGTGAGGTTGACCGACTGCAGGTTGATGCCGTCGGCATAGGTCAACCCCGCGCTGCCATCGTCGAACTGCACGTCTTCCAGTTTGATCAGGGTGTGAATGTAGCTGGCGTCCAGATCGGCTATCGATACCACTTTGGGCTCTACCACCTGGTTTTTAGGCCCGCGGCAGATGTGGTCTTCCACCAGGGCTTCCTGGATCTCTCCCAGCTGCAGCACGCCGTTGTAGTTTGACAACAGCAGCCCTTCGCAATTGACGTACATCTTGCGGCCGATGGGATAGTCGTTGTACAGGTCCGTTCCCGCAAAGCGCAACTCAATGCCCGCCGTGGCGTCCTGAATAATCAGCGCCCGGTAGAAGTTACCCGAAGAGTCGTCGGCTACCACCACTCCTTCGATGATGATGGGCTCGTCGATGAGCCATTCGGTCCCGGTATAGCGAGCCTTGAGCTCGGCAATGGTGTTGGTCACCTGCCATTCGCAGGGCGGAGCAGGCGGCGGCGCGTCAAATTCGAGGTCGACGCAGCCGGTGAAGGTGAAGAGGCCAAGCAGGGCGATAATGACAGAGAGGGAGATTCTATTTTTCATTTCTTTAAAAACTTTTTTAGATGACGAGGTGAGAAGTTGAGAAGTTGAGAATTCCACTTCTCACCTCTTCAACTCCTCAACTTTTTTTTCACAACCTCCAGCTGAGGTTTACAAAATACGTTCTTCCAAAATAATAGAAATAACGGCTCGGGAACACATCCGGGTCTTTGGTCTCGAAGTCGAAGCGGAGCTGCTCGAAGCCGCCGGTTACGAAGTTCTGGTTGTCGAGCAGGTTGCTGATGCCGACGTTGAGGTACAGGTACATATCCTTGATTTTAAAGGATTTACCGCCAAAGAAGTCAACCGTCCATGCCGGAGCGGCTTTCTCCTGGGCGATGATATTGTTCCAGCCATCGGAGCCGAAGTCTACGTCGTTGACGGCCTCGGCGGTGCGGCGGTTGGGGTTGACGTCGATCCAGACGTTGTCGAAGTAGTTGACGTTGAGGTTGGCGAACCAGAATTTCTTGCCGTTGTAGTTCAGGCCGGCCGTGTAGGCGGTCTGCGGCGTGCCCGGCACCCGGAAGTTTTTCAGGTAGATCACCCGGTCGCGGATGGCGATGGTGGGGTCGTTGTCGTTGACGATGGTGGCGACCGGACGCGAGGTGTAGATGTACTGCCCGATCGCCGCTACTCCGTTGATTGTCAGGGCCGAATTGAGCTTCACTTCAAGCGCCAGTTCAGTGCCGATATGCCGCGAATCGATGCCCGTGAGGGTAAAATTGACAAAGCCCAGGTCGATGAGGTCTTCTGCGTTTTCGGTGGCGATGCTTTCATCGTTGAAGAAGCTGATCGTGCGCATCTGGTCGTTGAACTGCGCCCAGTAGGCCGAAGCGCGGGCTTTCACGCGGGGCGAGCGCAGCAGGTAGCCCGCCTCCCCTGCCTGTATCCTCTCGCTGACCATATTGTCGGCCGCCTGGTGGCGGGTGCGGGGCGAAATGTAGGCGTTGCGGAAGAAAGGCGCCCTTGTCATGATGGAGCCGTTGGCGTACAGGTAGTGGATGTTGCTGATCTTGTAGGTCACACCGCCTTTAGCCGTGTAATTCAGGAAATTCTGCTTTTCGGAATTGCCAAAGGAGCTCTCCGGGAAGCGGCCGTTGACCACATCGCCCTGCCGCCAGAACGAGGTACGGGAGAGCTCGCCGCTGATGAAAAAGTCAACTTTTGGAAGCGAGAACACCGCCTGTCCCCAGGCAAAGCCCTTGCGTATATTGGGGTCGTAATCGTAGCCGAAGCGATCGCCCTCCTTCAGGATGCGGTTGGGTGTGTTGAGGTCGTTTTGCTTGGCATCGGGGTTATCGGGGAAGTCGGTCTCCGCAAAGCGGTCGATATCCAGGTAAAACTCGCCGCCGAGCAGGTCGTCGACCACCTTGAAATAGTCGCCCTGATAATACTGATAGCCCAGACCGCCGTTGAAGGTGATACGATCGTTGAGGAAATGGGTAAAGATGGTATTTACATTGGCCTCCTTGCTGTCAAAGCGGCGCTCTTCCAGAATGTATTTCGAGCGCTTGCCCGCCACGGTGTTGCCCTCGATGCCGAAGGCATTTTCCACTGCCTCGTAGCTGTCATAGTTAACGCGGTGCATGTAATCCCAGTCGATCTGCCGGGCTGCTTCGTTGTTGCGGTATTCCTCGGCCACCGCTTCTTTCTGCGAAGGTTCGAGGATGTAACTGGGCAGGTAGCGGTAGTAGTCCGGACGCGGGTCGCGGGCGTTGTACCAGTCGATAGCCGTGGAGCCGTTGCGGCCGAACTGGTAGGAGGCCGAGGTCATGAGGGTCGACTTCTCGCCCATCTTCCAGTCGTGGCGCAGGATGAACATCGGCTGGTGGGTATTGGCCACGCGTGAGTTGCGCACTTCGCCGTTCTGGAAGCCCCAGAAAGAGTTGTAGTAGTTGCTGCCCGCCAGGTCGTAGAGCTCCTGGATGGCCCCGCTTGAGCGGCCGCGCTTGATCGGCGCGCCCATGGCGGTGAGGTTGAGCTGGTGTTTTTTGCCAAGCATTTTGTCGACAGAGGCGAAATACGACCAGGCGTCGTAAAAAGTGCCGGCGATATAGCCCTCTTCCGCCCAGCGGCGCGAGCCGGAGAGCGACACCGCCCATCCGTTCTTCAGCATACCCGACGACCAGGTCAGCATGACGCGGTTGCGGTAGGTGCGGTTGGAAATGGCATAGGAGGCGCGCAGCTGCTTGCGCTGGGTCGAAGCGCGGGTATCAATCAAAATACCGCCCCCGATGCCGCCCGTGGTGTATTCGATGGGATTGAGGCCGATGTCGGTTTCGCGGTACCGAAGCACGTCGTTAAGGCCGCCCCAGGCGCTCCAGAACACCTGCCCGTTCTCCAGGTCGTTGACCGGCGCCCCGTTCATGAAAACATTGGTATTCTCAGCGCCCAGGCCGCGGATGCGGAAGCGCGCCGGACCGAAGGTAAAGGAGGACGCCGCCACGAAAACGTCGCGCGAAGCGGCCAGCAAGCCGCTGATATCCTGGGAGCTGGCGCTACCGCCCTCCAGATCGTCTTCCGAAATGACGATGGTCGGGATCTGGTCCTCCTTGGCCAGCAGCTCGTTGGAGGAGACCGCGGGGGGCAGCAGTTGCACCGTGCCCAGGCTCTGCACATCCATGCCTTTCACGGTGTAGTTGACTTCGAAAGGCTCAAAGCTGGCGGCGCTGAAGCGGAAAAGCACCTGCCGCACGTCCATCGACAGCTCCATTTCCCAGGCGCCGTTTTCATCGGTGAAAACTTCATCGAATTCCGTGCTCACCGTCACACCCTCCAGCGGAGCGCCGCTGCGGCTGTCGACGACGCGGCCTTCGAAGAGAATGATTTGGGCGGAAAGCAGAAAGGGAGAGAGTGTAAGGAGGAGAAGGGTAAATAGTCTCAGCATGAGTCGCTATTAAAAGGGATGACAAATCGTGGGCCTAAAATTAGGTTAATTATGGATTTTCAACGGTCGTGCGCTCATTAATTTTTGTCAGAAAAACGGTATTCCTTACTTTCGCCCTGTTCCTACACCAACCTCAAGCGCATGAGAACCGCCGCCATCATTTTCCTCTTCCTTGGAGTCGCAAGCAGCCTTTTTTCACAAGAAAAAACCTACAAAGTCGGCTGCATCGGTTTTTACAACTTCGAAAACCTCTTCGACACCCTCGACACGCCCGACGTCTCCGACACGGAGTTCACGCCCAACAGCGCCAAGCAGTATGGCACGGCCATCTACCTGGAGAAGCAGCGCAACCTCTCCACCGTCGTCTCCCAAATGGGCACGGAGCTCACACCCGATGGCGTAGCCATCCTGGGCGTTGCCGAGATTGAGAACAGGAAGGTGCTGGAGGATTTTGCGGCGCAGGAAGCCGTGAAGGACCGCAACTACCAGATCGTACACTACGACTCGCCCGACGGCCGCGGGATCGACGTGGCGCTGCTGTACAATCCGAAATACTATCAGGTGCTCAGCAGCCGCCCCATACCCATGACTGCCTATGAAGAGGAAGGCCAGACCCGCGGCACACGCGACATACTCTTCGTCAGCGGCCTGTTCGACGGGGAACCGCTGCATGTGCTGGTCAACCACTGGCCTTCGCGCCGCGGCGGCGAGAGCGCCACCACCCACCTTCGGGAAATGGCGGCACTGCTCTGCAAAAACGTCGTGGATTCCCTCTGCGCCGCCGACCCCAAGGCCAAGGTCCTGGTCATGGGCGACCTCAACGACGACCCCACCAACCCCAGCGTCAGAGTGGTGCTCAACGCCAAGCGCAAGATGGAGCAGGTGCGCGAATGCGGCCTGTTCAACCCCATGTGGGAACTCCACGCCAAAGGCACCGGCACCCTGGCCTACAACGACGCCTGGAACCTCTTCGACCAGATCATCGCCTCCCACGGCCTGGTCAACAAAAACCAGTCCGGCTATCGCTTTTACCAGGCCAAAGTCTTCAGCAAGCCCTGGATGGTGCAGAAATCAGGCCATTTCAAAGGCTACCCCCTGCGCACCTGGGCAGGCGACACCTACCTGGGCGGGTATAGCGACCACTTTCCGGTGTATGTGTTTTTGGTGAAGGAGGTGGGGGAGTGAGAAGGTGAAAGAGTGAAATGGTGAAAGAGTGAAATGGTGAAATGGTGAAAAAGGGATAGAGGTAAAGCTTCGGCCTGAGCCCCGGAGGGGCGGCACGTTGAAATGCAGATTTGAACTATGATTTTCACTTGATAGACTGAAGGACTATGATTAGGTCATAGCCCAAAATCATAGTCCTTCTCAAAATCATATGGAAATCATAGTTCAGACAATTCACCCGCGCACCACCAGCGTCCCCGCCAAAATATCGTGCAGGGCCTGTTTTTTCTCCGTAAATCCGGCCATAAAATAGCCCACGGCAAGGATGGCCGAGGACAGCATTTTCCCAAAATGCCGCCCCGTGGCGCGCAGGAAGGTGAGGCGCTCCCCGTTCATATCCGTCACCTTGAGGCCCATGACGTGCTTGCCGATGGTGGCCTGCCGCCAGGAGCTCTCCTGGATGGCGAAATACAACCAGATCGCGACCGTGCTCAGCAGCGAAGGCCCCGCACCCACATCCCAGGGCCAGCCGTCGAAGCGGCTCAGGAAGATGTTGATGGGTATGCCTACGATCAGCAGATCGAAGAAAAATGCAAGGGCCCGCAGCAGAAATGGTGGATACTCCGGCTCGGATGGCGGGAGGATGTCGTCGAGGAGGTGGTCTTCCATGGAGAGTTGAGAGTTGAGAGTTTATAGTTAAGAGTAAATCACTCTAAACTTTAAACTGTAAACTATTTTATAAGCCTCAAATTAAACGGATACTCATACATCTCGCCCTGATTGGCTTTCACAGCGGCGATGATGCTGAACACCAGGCAGGCCAGGGCCAGCATGATGACAAGGGGAATGCCGATGAGGATGAAGCTCAGCAACCCTGCGCCGATCATGAGCAGGGAGATGGATATCTGAAAATTCAGGGCCTCCTTGGCGTGGTAGTCGACAAACTCTGACTTGTCGCGCTGCGTCAGCCAGATGATGAGGGGTACCAGCACGTTTGCCGAAGGCAAAAAGCCTGCAAGTATGCCCAAATGTGCGAAGGTGGAGAACATGCGCTCGTCGCGCTCAGATAATTGGTTCATTTTGAGTGAAGAGTGAAGAGTGAAGGGTGAAGTTTTTTTATCTCTTCAAAAATGGGCATTTCGAATTTTTTCTCCAAAAGTGCTCTACCAGCTTTCTTAATCACCCGATCAACACCAAAAAAAGAACGATAACCCCTTCACCCTTCACTCTTCACCCACATACACCCTCACCCGAAAATCCTCCGACGGGGCCAAGGGGGCGATGCAGGGGCCGCTTTGCAGCACGGGCGCGTGGCCGGGGTGTGTGACGCGCACCTGGTAGCAGGCGCCGCCCTTGAGCTCCAGCTCGAAACGGCCGTTGAAGGTGGTGCGGAAGGAGGCGAATTCCTCACCGGTATCTTTGACGATGATCTGCACCAGGGCATTGTCCATGGGCAGGCCGGTGTAGTTGTCGAAAACGACGCCTTCGAGGCGGTAGACGGGGCGGACGGTCAGGTTCAGGCTGGCTTCGAGGGGCTCGCCGGGACTCAGGTTGTAGCTGCAACGGGTGAAGGTCTCAGGGTAATAACCTGGCGTCAGGGCCGTGATCTGGCAGCAGGCATTGTGGGGTATCTCCCAAATTGCCTGGCCTCCGGGCACGGAGAGGGTGTCGGGACGGCAGTCGGCAACGAGGGAGGCGGTCAGGAAAGCGCCGGTTTTGGCGTCCTGTATTTGCACCGCCACGGGGTGCGCTATATTGCGGAAGGCGTAGAGGTCGTCTTTCCCTGCACCTCCGTCGCGATCGCTGGAGAAATAGCCGCAGCGGCCTTCTTCTTCCCAGGAAAAGCCGAAATCGTCGGCCGCGCTGTTGAGGGGGGCGCCGGGATTGCGCGGGGCAGACCAGCCGCCGGTCTGTTTGCGGGTAAAGAAAATGTCCAGGCCGCCCAGGCCGCCCCAGCCGTCGGAGGAGAAAAAGAGTTCGCCTCTTTGGGAAATGTAGGGAAACACTTCGCTGCCCCGGGTGTTGATGCCGGGGCCCAGGTTGATCGGCGGCCCCCAGACGTCGTTGATCATTTCTACGAAATACAGGTCGAAGCCGCCGTGCCCGCCGGGCATGTCGGAGGCAAAATAGAGCCGCCGGCCGTCGGGCGACAGGCAAGGGTGCATCACCGAATATTCGGCGCTGTTGATGGGCAAGGAAATGGGGTCGGTCCATCCCCTGTTTCCGGGAAGGCGGCGTGCGTAGAGTATCTGAAGGCGCAAAAGCCCCGAGTCGTCGCGGCCTTTCCCGCTTCCCATGGCGTTGGTGGTGAAGTAAATGGTCTGGTAATCGGGTGAGAAATACGCCGAAGCCTCGTGAAAACGCGAGCTCAGCGGCGCATGGAAGATGACGGGGTCTTTATAGGTGAAAGAGCCGCACAACTCCGGATCGAGCGTTTTCCTCCCGGCCCGGAAAATGTCCATAAACCCCTCCCCTGTCCAGGAATCTTCGTATTTCGCCAGCCCCTCCACCGGGCGGTCGGAGCAAAACACCAGCGCATCCTCATATTTCACCGGACAAAACTCCCGGTATGGCGTGTTAAAAGGCAACGGCTGTACATCCCACCACCCCAGCCCGCGCTTCTGCAGTTCGCGGATGTTACCGCAAGCATCGCGCTGCTCCTGCGCCAGGCGGTCGCCCGGCACGAAGCCCAGGTAGCGCTGGTAATACCCCAACGCCTCAGTGTATTTCGCAGATCGCTGAAGTGTTCTGGCGTAACTCAGCAGGTATTGCGGGTGAATCTCGGCCCAATCGCCCACTTTCCCAAACCACATTTCCGCCGCCCTGAAATCGCCGGTGCGCCGGTAGCACTCCCCGAGCAAGGCCGTGGCCGCAGGAGCGCCCCGCCGCTCTACCCTGGGCTCCAGCAGCTCAATAGCGCCCTGGAAATCAAATTCGCCCATTTTTTTCTCCGCCTTGCGGAGGAGGGCGGGCTGGGAATGGAGAGTGGAAAGGTGGAAAAGTGAAAAAGTGAAAAGGATGATAAGGGTGAAGGGTGAAGGGTGAAGAGTGAAGGGTTTATAGCTGCCGCAGCGTCCTCTTCGAGAGACGCCGCTAAAACCACTAATACTTTTCCACCATTTCACCATTTCACTTTTTCACTTTTTCACCAAAAAAACCTCGGCCCCGCCACCCTCTTCGCCTTCACCTTCCACTCATACCCCATTGTCCACTCCAGAGAGCCGGCGGTGGGGCGGGCGAGGCGGGAAAGCGGCAGGTCGTATGAAAATCCGAAGCGGAGGCCGTTGTCGAGTTGAAAGACCGCGAAGAGGCCCGCGGTTTGGCCCAGGCCCGAACCTTTTTCCCAAAAAGGCAAACCCGTCTGCCAGGAGATGCCGCCCAGCAGGAGATCGCGGTAGAAGGCGGAGGCGTAGAGATCCCAGGAAACAGGGCTGGACTGCACCTGACCGTCCGCAAGTTCCTTGCTGCCCCAGGCGTAGCTGAGGAGCGTAGCGCCGTAGAACCGCCAGTCGGCCGCCAACTGCCACTGGGCGCCTCCCATGGCGTAGAGGTGGCGCAGGCGCTGCGTGAACATGGCCGTTTCGCTTTCGTAAAACAGGTTCTGTTCGAGGAGAAAGGGGCACGACAGGCCCGCATACCAGCGGTCGCCTTGAGCGAGCACCCCTACCCCGCACAGCGGGCTCCACCAGGAGGAGGCCAGCATGGGGAAGGCGTCGTCGATGGGGTTTTCCAGGTCCAGCTCGGTCCAGTCGGCGCGGAAGTTCTCCATGCCTACCTGGATGCCGCCGCTGAAGCGCACCTTTTCGAGGGCTATTCTGTAGGCATATACCACCTGGAAGTTGACGTATTGCGTGGGGCCGGTCCAATCGGCCTGGCTTTGGAAGCCCAGGGCCAGGCGGTTGTTGCGCAGCGGGCCGTGGGCGTTGAGGTAGGCCGTTCTAGGTCCTCCCTCCAGCCCCATCCACTGGGAGCGGAACGACAGGCCGCTTTGCAGGTGTCCGCGCGCGCCTGCGTAGGCGGGGTTGTAGGCCAGCTGCTGGAACAGGTAATGGGTCATTTGTGCCCTTTGCTGCGCCAGGCTTTCTGAAGCCATGCAGGCGACAAGGAGCAATATGATGTATACCCCATTTTTCATATATAAATATCGAGGATAAACAAGGCCCCGAAGATCAGGCTGGCAAAGCCGTTGGTGGTGAAAAAAGCGCGGTTGACCCGGCTCAGGTCGTTGGGCGACACGATGAGATGCTGGTAGACCAAGAGGGCCAGGAAGATGCCTGTGCCGGTCCAGAGTATCCAACCGAAAGCCGGAAATACTGCCGGTATGATCCAGGCCGCAATGAGCATGAAAGCCGCGGTGAACAGATGGAGCAGCACCGACAGCCAGAGGGCCGACTTCCGGCCCAGCGCTACGGGTATGGAGAACAGGCGGTTGGTCTTGTCGAATTCTTCATCTTGCAAGGCGTAGATGATGTCGAAGCCCGAAACCCAGGTCAGCACCGCGAAGCTGAACAGCAGCGGGATGATGTCGAACACGCCGGTGACGGCCAGGTAGGCGCCGATGGGCGCCAGGGAGAGGCCCAGGCCCAGGATGAGGTGGCAAAGCGGGGTGAAGCGCTTGGTATAGCTATAGCCCAGCACCACAATCAGCGCCACGGGCGAGAGGTAGAAGCAAATGGGATTGATGAACCAGGTAGTAATGATAAAGAGGCCGGAAGAAGCCAGCACAAAAAACAGCGCGGCCTGCGGCGTAATGGCCCCGGAAGGGATCTCCCTCCCCGCGGTGCGCGGATTGCTGCGATCGATATGCCGGTCAATATAGCGATTGAAGGCCATGGCGGCGCTGCGCGCAAAGACCATGCAAAGCAACACCAGCACCAACACCCGAAACGGGAACCCGTCGGCGGGCTGATGCAGCACCCCCAGAAAAAAACCCACCAATGCGAATGGAAGCGCAAAGATGGTATGCGCAAAAGTGACTAAGGAGAAGTATTTTTTCATAGTAACTTAAGGAGGTGAGGAGGTGAGAAGGTGAGAAGTGGAGGGGTTCCACTT
>JBAQQB010000095.1:0-14040 GCA_049306275.1 Saprospiraceae bacterium
CCGCCATCTACGACATCAACCGGGGGGAGGCCTCCGCCCAGCGCATCCTGGAAGTGCTCGACACGCCCAACCAACTGGCCGATGTGCCCGATGCGCAGCCCAAACCCTCTTTCGACCGGGAGATACGTTTCAACAATGTCTCGTTTCGCTATCAGGAAAAATGGGTGCTGCAAAACGTCGGGCTGGCCATCCCAAAAGGCAGGTCAATCGCCCTGGTAGGCCAGTCGGGGAGCGGAAAAACCACCCTGGCCAACCTCGTCAACCGCTTCTACGACCCGGTGGAAGGCTCGATCGAAATGGACGGCGCCAACATCCGCCAACTGCGCATCCACGACCTGCGCCGGCTGATCGGCTACATCTCCCAGGATCCCATCCTCTTCAATAACTCCATCCGCAACAACCTCCTGCTCGGCAACGAACATGCCACAGAGGAAGAAATGATCAGGGCGGCAAAAATCGCCAACGCCCATGAGTTCATCATGGCCACCAGCGATGGGTACGACACCATGATCGGCGACCGGGGTATGAAACTCAGCGGGGGACAGCGCCAGCGCATCACCATCGCCAGGGCGGTGCTCAAAAACCCGCCTATCCTCATCCTCGACGAAGCGACCTCTTCCCTCGATTCAGAATCGGAAAGACTGGTGCAAGACGCCCTTGAAAAAGTGATGGCCAACCGGACCTCCATCGTCATCGCCCACCGCCTCTCCACCATCCAGCACGCCGACGAGATCGTCGTCATGCGCGAGGGCCGCATTATCGAAAAAGGAACCCACCAGGCACTGCTCGAACAAAACGGCGAATACCGCAAACTCGTTGACCTTCAGGCATTCTGACAAGTCCTTGTGCTTATCAGGGGAATAACTTACTTTTATTTTAAATATCCGGGTATGAAACTCATCTACACGACCTTTTTTGCTCTTCTCCTGAGTTGCGCAGGCCTTACAGCGCAGATCACCGTCACTTCCGCCTATTTCCCCGCCGTCGGCGACACCCTCAAAACCGCAGCCGACAACCTGCCATCCGGAATCGACCTGGGCAACCCCGGCGGTCCGCAGACCTGGAATTTCTCCTCCCTCCAGGGTCCCTTCACCACCAATACCGTTTACCGCGATGCCCAGCAAGGCGGCGCTTTCAGCAGCTTCCTCAACGCACAACTCATGATCGAACTGCCCGCTGAAGCAGAAGGTTACTACAACCTCTCCTCCAGCAAGTTCGAATACCTGGGCTATTACGGTACCGACCCCCTCGGCCTGGGTATCAATCTGGTAGTCCGCTATTCGCCGCCGCTCACCGAGAGAAGGGCGCCGCTCAACTACCAAAACACCTATGAAACGACTTCCAACCTCACCGTCCCCTTCTCTGCCGACGATATCCCGGGAGGCTTCCTCGACAGCCTGCCCATCTCCCCCGACTCTTTCCGCATCCGCGTCAATATCGTCCGCACCGATGAAGTCGACGCCTTCGGCACCCTCACCATACCCGGCGGCACCTTCGACGTACTGCGCATGAAACGCACCGATGTCAACACCACCCGCCTCGATGCCAAACTGCCTTTCGTCAATTGGATCGATGTAACCGATCTCATCCCCGATAATCCCTTGTTCGATACCCTGACAACCCAGTCTTATCACTTCTTCTCCAATCAGTCAAAAGAACCCATCGCCGTGGTCAGCGTCAATCCCGACGACGGAAACATCACCCGTGCGGAATTCAAGGTCGTGGATGAAAACATCAATAACACCCGCAACCTGGCCAGCCAGCAGCCCAGCATCATGGCCTCGCCCAACCCCTCCTACGGCGATGTGCGCTTCGACTTCCAGAACCTGAGTCCCGGAAACTACAAGATCAAGATTTACAACATTTTGGGAACGGAAGTTTGGCAAAAAGACGTCTGGGTCTCCGGTATCAGGTCTATCCGGGTCGACCTCGGCAACCTGCGCAAGGGCGCCTACCTGTACAGCCTCGTCGATTCGAAGGGAAAAACGCTGGTGACAAGAAGACTGCTCATCGTCAGCCCTTAAATGATAGTTTTCAGTTTTTGGTGTTCAATTTTCAGTTGGAAATAACTGAACACTAAAAACTGAACACTGAAAACTCTTTAAGAAATGAGCCCGAAAGCAAAAAACCGGAGCATCTCCAACAGCTGCTCCCTTTCCTTGCCCCCTCCTGCCTTGACTTCGGTCAGTGATGGCAAATGGACGGAAAAGTAGAGATGGTGGTTGGCCATTTGCAGCAGATTGGTGGCCAGGGCCCGGGAATAGGGGAAACCCGGGCGTATTTCGAGGATGATCTCTCCGATCTGCCGGCTTAAAGCCTTGAAGGGAAGGAAGAAGCCAAATTTATTCTCCCTGTCAACCTCCTTGATATGATAAGCCTTGGTTGATTCCGATACCACGATCCGGTGCAAGGCCTCTGCATCGATGAACTCGACGGAGGAATCTGCCTGAACGCCGCCCACGATGAGCCGGAGCACCACTTCCAGCTTTTCCTGCGGGTCATTCAGGTTCATCGTGTGAATCTCGATTTGATAGCGCATCCATTCCCAATACCAGGATGCGAGATAGACCAGCAGCAGGTGCTTGTTTTCAAAATAGCGATAGATCGAAGCTTCCGTCGACCCGATGCGCTCAGCCAGTTTCTTGAAAGTGAACGACTCAAAGCCGATCTCATCGATCAGGAAAATGCTCTGCTCGATGATTTGACGCCCCAGCTTCGTTTCCTGCGGGTCTCTCAAGTAGAGCTTTTCATTGAGCTTCATCTGGATGCTAACCGCCATGCCTTATCTTTTTTTCAAAATTACACTATTTCTATTGTCTTTAAGGTGTGCGCAAAAAGCAAAAAACTGGGGAGGGTCCTTTCGGCCTCCCCAGCGTTGCATCCCATTTGAATAGAGAACACCAAAAAATCACCTGAATTTTCGATTCATGAGTCTTATATGATTTCGCCGATGCTGTCGGACTGGTACCAGTTCTTCAACTGGTCCTTGAGCCGCTTCCTGGCGAAATGTATCCTGCTCTTCACCGTGCCCAGCGGAACGCCAAGCACCTCTGCGATCTCATCGTATTGGAACCCCTGGTACTGCATCAGGAAAGGTATGCGCAGATGGTCATCCAACTCCCCGATCGCATGCTGTATCTCCTCCATCGTGATACGGCCCTCCCCGCTGTTGGCCGCTGTTGCCGAGGAGTTGAGCAGAAAATCATTGGACGTATTGTCGTAGATCGTCTGCTGCCGCTTTTTCCTCCGGTAATGGTTGATGAAGGTGTTTTTCATGATCGTCATTACCCAGGCCTTGAGGTTAGTGGCGGGATGAAAATGCTCCCGGTAGCGGAAAGCCTTGTAGGCCGTTTCCTGGTAGAGGTCCTGCGCAGCTTCCGCATCCTTCGTCAGGCTCTGGGCAAAGGCCAGAAGCATAGGCTCCATTTTGAGAAACTTGCTGCTGAAGTCGATCGGGCTCATAGCTCTATATTTTATATGTGGAGGTCAACGCGACAAAAATAATAGTTTTACTATAAAATACAAAAGTAAAACCAACTTATTTAAAAAAGGTTTTTTACCGTTCGAAAAATAATTGTCAACTTTGAGTCAGAAATTAGCTATTTCCCACCAGATAAAACCAGTCCGCATGGAACCTTTTCCCCGCTCGCGCACTTTTTATGGAATAGTATGCTTTTTCCTGCTACTCTTTGTTCAACCTGCCTTTGGGCAGCCTAACCAGCCACAAAAGAATATGACGAAAAACGCCCCGGCTTTTGCCCCAGCCTTCACGACTGTATCCGGCGACCCCATGAACGTACAGCAATACACCCTGTCGAACGGGATGAAACTCTTCCTCAGCGTCAACGCCGACGAACCCCGCATCTACACCAATATCGCCGTGCGTGCCGGCTCGAAACACGACCCCGCAGAAACCACCGGCCTGGCCCACTACCTGGAGCACATGCTCTTCAAGGGCACCAGCCGGATCGCTTCCCTCGACTGGGAGAAAGAAAAGGCGCTCCTTCAGCAAATATCCGACCTCTACGAAAAACACCGCGCTGAAAAAGACCCCGAGAAGCGCAAGGCCATCTACGCCGAAATCGACCGCATTTCCGGCGAAGCGGCGGGCTACGTAGCCGCCAATGAATACGACAAACTGGTCAGCTCCCTGGGCGCAAAAGGCACCAACGCCTACACTTGGGTCGAACAGACCGTCTACGTCAACGACATCCCCAGCAACGAGCTCGAACGCTGGATGGAACTCGAAAGCGAGCGCTTCGCCCAGTGCGTGCTCCGCCTCTTCCACACCGAACTGGAAGCAGTTTACGAAGAGTTCAACATCAGCCAGGACAACGACTTCCGCAAGGTATTCAAAGTGGTCGGTGAAACGCTCTTCCCCTCGCACCCCTACGGCACCCAGACCACCATCGGCACGGGAGAGCACCTCAAAAATCCCTCCCACGTCAAAATCCAGGAGTATTTCCAGACCTACTACGTGCCCAACAACATGGCCATCGTGCTTGCGGGCGACTTCGACCCTGCACAGGCCGTCTTGCTGGCTGAGCAATATTTCGGCAAGTATCAGTCAAAACCGGTGCCGCCATTCAGCTACGAGCCTCAGCCCGAGCTTGAAGGCCCCGTTCACAAAGACGTCTTCGGCCAGGAAGCCGCCTACGTCGAACTCTCCTGGCGCTTCAATGGCGCTTCCTCCGACGACCCGCTCATGCTCTCCCTGCTTCGCGGCATCCTCTACAACCGCCGGGCCGGTATCATCGACCTCAACCTCATGCAAAAGCAGCTGCTCCTCGAAGCCAGCGCTTCCTTCACTTCCTACGAAGACTACAGCATCTTCCGCCTCTACGGCAAACCCCGCGAAGGGCAGACCCTCGAAGAGGTAGAACAACTGCTTCTCTCCCAACTGGACGCCCTCAAAAAAGGCCAGTTCGAAGACTGGCTCCCGGAAGCAATCATTAAAGATTTCAAACTCAATGAAATGCGGCGCAATGAGTCCAACAACGGACGCGTCAGCGCCATGACCAACGCTTTCATCCTGGGCTTGCCCTGGGACAAGATCGTCCGCCAGTTCGACGATATGGCCGCCATATCCAAAGAACAGATCGTGCGCTTTGCCAACGAAAGGCTCAACAATAATTTCGTCGGCATCTACAAACGCACGGGCGAAGACCCCGAAGTCGTCAAGGTCGAAAAACCCTCCATCACCCCCGTGCCCGTCAACCGCAGCGCTACTTCCGCCTTTGCGGAAACATTTCTCAAGCAGGAAACCCCCAAGCTGGAGCCGGTATTCCTCGACTTCAAAGAACAGATCGAAACCCATGCCCTGCGCGGCGGCATCCCGATGGAGTACATCCACAATACCACGAATCCCACCTTCGTGCTCGACTACATCGTGGAAATGGGCTCCAACCACGACCCCATGCTGGCCTTGGCCATCTCTTACCTGCCCTACCTCGGCACTGATCAATACACCTCCGAACAGCTCAAGCAGGAGTTCTTCCGCCTCGGCCTCTCCTTCAATGTGTCGGTCAACAACGACCGCATGTACGTCACCCTCACCGGGCTCGACGAGTCATTCGAAGAAGGCGTCAAACTCTTCGAACACGTCCTGGCCAACGTCAAGGGCGACCCCAAAGCCCTGGAAAACCTCGTAGCAGACATCCTGGTCAGACGCGCCAACTCGACCAAGGACAAACGCGTCATCCTGCGCCAGGCCATGTTCAACTACGCCAGACACGGCGAGAAAAATCCCGTCACCGATATCCTTCCCGAAGAAAAACTGAAAAGCATCCAGCCGGATGAACTCGTGTCGCGCATCCACTCCCTGTCCGGCTTCGAGCACAACGTTTTCTACTACGGCTCTCTCGAAAAAAACAAAGTAGCCGATGTGCTCAACAGCCTCCACCAGGCGCCGGCGCAGCTGAAGCCCGTTCCCGAGCCCGTCGTGTTCCCCGAACTGGACCAGGACCAGCCGCAGGTTTTCTTCGTCGACTTCCCCATGGTGCAGGCAGAAATGCTCTGGCTGTCGAAAGGTACGCCCAACTTCGACCTCGACGAGTTCATCATGGCCTACCTCTATAACGAGTACTTCGGCTCCGGCCTCTCCTCCATCGTATTCCAGGAGATTCGCGAGTCCAAAGCCCTGGCCTACTCGGCCTACGCCGCCTACACCTCGCCGGGCTACGCCGACCGCGCCCACTACCTCCAGGCCTACATCGGCACCCAATCCGACAAACTGCCCGACGCCGTGCCCGCCATGATGGACATCGTCGAGAATATGCCGGTGTCGGAGGCCCAGATCGAAAACGCCCGCCAGGCCATCATGCGCAAGATCGAAACCGAGCGCATCATCAAGGATGATATCTACTGGACCTACCGCTTCGCCCAACAGCGCGGCCTCGACCGCGACGTGCGCAAGGACATCTACGAACGCATGCAGACCATCACGCCCCAGGACCTGATCCGCTTTCAGGAAGAGCACGTCAAAGGCCGTACCTTCAACCTCCTCGTGCTCGGCAGCAAGGACAAGATCGACATGGACTACCTCCGTACCCTCGGCACGGTCAGGGAACTGACGCTGTCGGAGATCTTCGGGTTTGAGGTGAAGCCTTAAACAAAATACTTTTAAAAAGAACCTAATTTTTCAAAGTATAAGGTGAAGAGTGAAGGAATTTCGAGGGTTCAGGAATGGGCGTTGCCGGAAGCAGGCGAACGCGGCATCCGCTTGCTGGTCAAGCGCGACGACGAGCTGCACCCGGAAGTGTCGGGCAACAAGTGGCGGAAAATGAAATACAACATAGCGGCGGCCAGGAAACTGGGATACAAGGCGATGCTGACCTTCGGCGGCGCCTATTCCAATCACCTGGCTGCCGTCGCCGCCGCAGGCAGGCTGCTCGGCTGGAAAACCCTGGGCTTCGTCAGGGGCGAACCCACCGAGCCGCTCAACCCCACCCTCTCTTTCGCCCGGCAATGCGGCATGGAACTCCGCTATTCCGATCGCGCAACCTACCGGAACCTTAGAAAAGGAGAAGAAATGGAGGAATGGAAACAAGCTTACTACATCCTCCCCGAAGGTGGCAGCAATGCCCTGGCCGTCAAAGGCTGCGCAGAAGTAGCTGCCGAAGTTGATTTCCAGCCCGATTTCTGCTGCGTAGCAGCCGGCACCGGCGCCACCGCGGCCGGGCTGATCAGGGGCTTTTCTCCCCAAACCCGGGTTCTGGCATTCCCCGTGCTGAAAGGCGGTTTTATGAAAGAGGAAATTCAGGGATTCCTCGGCCGGGAATACCCCAACTGGCAGGTTGCCGACGGCTATCACTTCGGCGGCTACGCTCGCTTCAGCCAGCCGCTGATCGATTTTATCAACCATACTAAAGCAAGCTGTGGCATTCCGCTTGACCCCGTCTACACCGGCAAACTCTTTTTCGGCGTAGCCGATCTGATAAAAAAAGATTTTTTCCCTGAAGGCTCAACCGTCTTGCTCCTCCACACCGGAGGCATGCAAGGCATCGCAGGCTTCAACCAACGATTCCCCAACCACCCAATAACCTAACAACCCAACCACCTAATCAATCCCATACACCACAAATCCTCCCTCCACCTGCAACAGCATCCTGCCGCCGGAAAAAGTACCGGAGAGCGCCGTTTCCGGGAGGATCAACTCCCGCTCCAATTGTCTTTCAGGATAGAAAAGGAAAAGTTTGCCCCCCCGCCAAAAGGTCCAATGCCCGTCCCAAACACGTAGGGCTGTCATTTCTCCGGTTGGAATGGTCTTCAGGTACTGGCCGAAGGGGTCGAAAACATGCACCCCTGCCCCGGGGTCGTACAAAAACACCTCCTGTTTTTGTTCCACGATCCACTCCGGCTGCGGGGGCCGGTTCAACAGGAGCGAAAGCGGCTGCCCCTCTACCTGGGTTTCCCCCCTGATATTGACTTTCCGGATTGCCGTCTGCACCGGGTCGTATATCCAAATCTGATTGTCGGCAGATCTGCCTGCCACGGGCACGTCCCAATAACCGGCCTCCGGCAGGTTGAGCATGCCGATTTCGCTCAGGGTGCGGTCCAGCATCACCGCCTGGCCGTATTGGGGGTAGAACAACAGGATGTTGAGGGGATTGGATGCGTCTACCCAGCCCAGGTCGCCATGGCGGAAATTCTGATAGAGAAAGCGAAGTTCCCCTTTCGGAGAATACAGCACCAGATCGTTTACCGGAGTCACGGCATACACCTGCCCCAAAGGGTCCATCGTCAGAAAGCGGACGGGGTGGTCGATCCGGAACAGAAACCGGGGGGATTGTGCGCCGAGGCCGGTGCACCACAACATCGCGAAGGCCCAGCTAAAGCGGATAAACCCGGCCTTCAGGATTTTCAAAAAAATGGAGTTGTACGTCGGTCCCGTCATAAACTGCATAGGAGTTGAAATGTGTCCAGTCTCCCAGGTTAATATAACGACTGCGCCCGTTTTTTAGCGTGAAATCGATCGGCAAATGACGGTGGCCGAAGATGAAGAAATCGGCTGCGATGGTTTCTGACTTGCGGTTGGTATAGGCGATGAGCCATTCCCGGTCTTCTCCGAGAAAAGCCGCAGAGTCTCTGTTCGACTCCCGGCTGTGCTTCGACCAGTAATTGGCGATGCCGATGCCGATGTCGGGGTGCAGCCACCTGAACAGCCACTGCGCCAGGGGGTTGGCAAATACTTTTTTGATCCTTTTGTACCCGTGGTCGCCCGGCCCCAGGCCGTCGCCATGGCCGATGAAGAATGTCTTGCCGCCGATTTCCCTGACAATGGGTTTGCGGTAGACCGGAATGCCCAGTTCTTCTTCGAAGTAGCGGAACATCCACATGTCGTGGTTGCCGGTGAAAAAGTAGATGGGAATGCCGGCTTCCCGCCACTCGGTGAGTTTGCTTTGCAGCCGCAGAAATCCTTTGGGAATAACGGTGCGATACTCAAACCAGAAGTCGAACAGATCGCCAACCAGGTAAAGCGCTTCCGCCTCGTCCCGTATCTGATCCAGCCATCGCACGATTTGCTTCTCCCGTTCCGCGCTGCTCAGCCGGCCCTTGGCCCCCAAATGGAAATCGCTGGCAAAAAAGGTCTTTTTAGGCATTCGTTATGATTACACCCGCTGCATGACAGAGCCGCACTTTTTGCAGGTGCGCAGCTCTTCCGAGTCCATAAAATGGTTCATGATCACAGGCAGTTCCGATACGATGTCCTTCATCTCGAAAACCGCCTCGTGGAGTTTGTTATTGCAGGATTCGCAAAACCACATCAGTTTGTCTTTTTCACCTGGCTTGCGATAGCGTTCGAGCACCAGCCCCACCGTGTTGGCCGGCCGCTGCGGCGAATGCGGGATGCGCGGCGGCAGCAAAAACATGTCACCCTCCCGGATGGTGATATTCTCAGGCGTTCCATCCTCATTGATGATTTTGAGCGTGATATCGCCTTCCAGCTGCAAAAATAGCTCTTCCCCGTCTTCCCAGTGGTAATCCTTCCTGCCATTGGGTCCGCCGACCACCATCACGATATAGTCGTCGTTGCCTTTGTACACTTGCTGATTGCCCACCGGAGGCTTGAGGAGATGGCGGTGTTCATCGATCCACTGCTTCAGATTGAAAGGTTTTGCGATTGGCATGGGCATTTTTTTTGGTTTGGAATAGACAAATATAAATAAACCTGTTTAAGTTCGTACCGAGCCAAAACCAATCTCACATGGATACCAACCTTCTCAATAAAAATGCACTGGTCTGTGGCAGCAGTAAAGGCATCGGCCGCGCTATCGCCATTGAACTGGCCGAACTGGGCGCCAACGTAACCCTCGTTGCCCGCGACGCCGAAAAGCTCACGCAGGTGCGCAGCCTGCTCGATCGTTCCAAAGGCCAGCAGCACGACTTCCTCGTCGCCGACTTCTCCAACAGCCACGACCTCCACCGCAAAGTGACCGGTCTGGCTTCAGAAAAAACCATCCACATCCTCATCAACAACACCGGCGGCCCTCCCGGCGGCCCTACCCTTGAAGCCGACTCCAAAGCGTTTCTCCTTGCCTTCCACAGTCACCTCATCTGCAACCACCTGCTCGTGCAGGCCGTGGTGAAAGGCATGGTACAAGACGGTTACGGCCGCATCATCAACATCATCTCCACCTCCGTCAAGCAGCCGCTCGACAACCTGGGGGTCTCCAACACCATCCGCGCAGCGGTGGCCAACTGGGCAAAAACCCTGGCCAACGAACTCGCACCCTACGGCATAACCGTCAACAACATCCTGCCCGGCGCCACCCATACCGACCGCCTGCAGGACATCATCCTCAACCGCGCCCAGAAGACCGACCAAACGGTACACGAAATCATGGACGAGATGAAAGCCGAGATACCCATGGGCCGCTTCGCCGCTCCCGCGGAGATCGCCTACGCCGCCGGTTTCCTCGCATCCCCAGCCGCCGCCTACATCACCGGCATCAATTTGCCCGTGGATGGAGGGAGAACTAAATCTCTTTGAGGAAAAATGGATCTCCACCATAAAATATTCGGCCAAGGCTACCCGCTAATCATCCTGCATGGTTTGTTCGGCACCCTCGACAACTGGCAAACGGTGGGGCGCATGCTCAGCGAAGACTACCAGGTCTTCCTGATCGACCAGCGCAACCACGGGCGCTCGCCCCACATCCCCGAGCATAACTACCAGGCCCTGGCCGATGATCTGGGCTTTTTCATGGAGTTCAACTGGATCCAGAAAACCCACCTCATCGGGCATTCCATGGGCGGCAAGACGGCCATGCAGTTCGCCCTGCAACACCCGGAGAAAGTCGACAAACTCGTGGTGGTCGATATTGGACCCAAAGCCTATACCGGCGGCCACGAAGGCATTTTCCACGCCCTGCGCGCCCTCGATCTTTCTACTGTCAAAGAAAGGGAAGATGCCGAAAAACACCTCGGACAATACATCACCGACGACGGCGTCCTCCAGTTTTTGATGAAAAACCTCTCCCGATCCAAAGACGGCGCCTACCACTGGAAAATAAACCTCCCCGTGCTCTACGACCACTACCAGGAGATCATCGGCCCCGTCAAATCAGACCACCCCTACGAGGGTCCTGTACTCTTCATCCGCGGCGCCAGATCGCACTACATCGTCGACGATGACTGGTCCGACATCCACGATATGTTCCCCCATGCGCAGCTGGCCACTGTGCCCGATGCCGGCCACTGGGTCCACGCCGAAGCTCCCGAAGAATTGCTGCAGCTCGTGCGCAACTTTTTAAAATCCTAAGCGGTTTTAATGCAACTTTGCATGCTTTAAGCAGACTTTGTTTTTTTAGTTGAGAAGTTACCTTCTCAACTCCTCAACTTATTTTTATGAAGATCAAGAAACAATTCCTCCGCCTGTCCGTCATCGCTCTTGTGCTGACCGCGGCACTCGCCTTCACCACTCGCGCCCCCTTCGGCAATGAATTCGAGATCTCCAAAAACATGGAGATATTCGTCAACCTCTACAAAACCCTCAACACCAACTACGTCGACGAACTCGACCCCTCGCGCCTCATGCGCACGGGCATCGACGCCATGGTCAACTCGCTCGACCCCTACACCAACTATATCACCGAATCTCAGATCGAGAGCTACCGCATGCTTACCGAGGGCCGCTACAACGGCTTCGGCGCCCATATCGAGAAGGTGCGCGACTACGTCACCATGATCGAAATCTATGAAAACTCGCCCGCCGCAAAAGCGGGCCTCAAGGCCGGCGACCAGATCATCGCCATCGAAGGCCGCTCCACCAAGGGCAAAACACCTGAAGATATCAACACCATCGTAGCCGGTGTCACCGGCACCGAGCTCGAGCTGACCATCAGCAGGCCCCGCAAAACCGGTAAGGACGAAGAATTCACGATCAAGCTGGCCCGCGAAGAGGTCAAGATCCCCAACGTGCCTTACTCCGGCATGGTCTCCGACGATATCGGCTATATCGCCCTGACTACCTTTACCCAGGAAGCCGGCCGCAACGTCGCCAAAGCCCTGGCCGAACTCAAGGAGGACAACGAAAACCTCAAGGGCGTCATCTTCGACCTGCGCGACAACGGCGGGGGCCTCCTCAACGAAGCCGTCAACGTCTGCAACGTGTTCATCCCGAAAGGCGAACTCGTGGTCACCACCAAAGGCAAGGTGCGCGACTGGGATCGCGCCTTCAAAACCCTCAACCCGCCAACCGATACCGAAATTCCCGTAGTCGTGCTCATCAACAACCGCTCCGCCTCGGCCTCCGAGATCGTCTCCGGCGTGCTCCAGGACTACGACCGCGGCGTGCTGCTCGGACAGCGCTCCTACGGAAAAGGCCTCGTGCAGAACACCGTAGACATCGGTTACAACGCCAAGCTCAAACTGACCACCTCCAAATACTACATCCCCAGCGGCCGCTGCATCCAATCGGTCGAGTACCAGGACGGCGAGCCGGTCAATATCGCCGACGACAAGCGCGCCCGCTTTACCACCCGCGCCGGCCGCACGGTGCTCGACGGCGGCGGCGTGGCGCCCGACATCACTGCGGGCCTTTTCGAGCCCACCCCCTTCGTCAAAGCCCTCCAGGAGCAGTTCATCCTCTTCGACTACGTCACCCAATACGTCATCGATATGGACACCCTCGCCAACGTGCAGGACTTCCATTTCACGCAGTGGGACGACTTCAAGGCCTACCTCCAGAAGCGCAACTTCCAGTACCAGACCGAGACTGATAAATTGCTCGAAAAAACCCTCGAACAGGCCAAAAAAGACGGCTTCGAAAAACTCGTCGACGCCGCCAACCTGAAACAGCAACTCGACGCCGCCAAAAAAGCCGAATTGGAGAAAAACAAGGCCGCCATCATCGACCTCATTGAGAAAGACGTAGCCAGCCGCTTCCGTTTCCAAAACGGCAAAATCCAGATCGGCCTGAGGAACGATCAGGAGATTAAAGACGCGATTGGGGTGTTGAATGATCCGTCTAAGTATGCAAAGCTGTTGAAGAAATAATTTTGGGTTGTTAGGTTGTTAGGTTGTTGGATAGCCTTCCCAAGCTCCTAAGCACCTAACAACCCAACAACCAAAAAACCCAAGGCCGCCACCCCTCCCGCCAGCAATGCATACGGCATCTGCGTGCGCACGTGATCGATGTGATCAGTGGCCGACGACATCGAGGCCAGGATGGTGGTATCAGAAATGGGCGAGCAGTGGTCGCCGAAGACCCCGCCACTCATGACGGCGGCGATGACCATATAGACGTTGGCGTCGAGCTCGCGGGCCATGGGGATGGCGATGCCCATCATGATGGCGAAGGTGCCCCAGGAAGTGCCCGTAGCGAAAGCGATGAAGGCGCTCACCACGAACACCAGCATGGGCGCCAGGCCCGGAGAAAGCCAGGAGCGGGTAATCTCCGCCACATATGTTCCCGTATTCAACTCCTTGCACACCCCGCTAATGGCGAAAGCCAGCATCATGAGCAAGGCCAGCGGCATCAAGCTCGACACCCCCTTGAGCGTCAGATCGATCATTTCCCTCACCTTGAAAATGCGCTGGGCACGGTACAGGATCATAGAAACAAAAATGGAAAACAGCACCGCCATCAGCACTGCCGTGGAGCCAGAGCCCTGCCCGATAGCCATGAACAGGCGCTCTCCGAAACCGTCACCCGTGTTGGTAGCCCCCCAACCCGTGTAAGCCAGCACCACCGGCATCATCAGCACCATCACGGCGATGGGGATGACCATATTGAAAGCCCTGGGCGTCACCCCTTTTTGTACTTCCACCTCGATCAGGTCTTCGGCTACCATGGCCTCCGAGCCTTCCGCCAGCAGGGCGCCGGTTTCGCGCACCCGCTTTTCGGCCTTTCGCATCGGGCCGGTATCCCAGCCCGTTAAGATGACGACCAGCACCAGCAGCAGGGCCAGAAATGGGTAGAAATTGTAAACCATAGCGCTGAACATGACGCTGAAGGGATGCGCAAACTCATTGGCGGCCAGCAATCCCATGATAAACGCCCCCCAGCCGTTGAAGGGAATGATGATGGAGGTGGGC
>JBAQQB010000096.1:0-49393 GCA_049306275.1 Saprospiraceae bacterium
GTTTTCAGTTGAAACTAACTGAAAACTGAACACTGAAAACTGAAAACTATTCCTCACGCTTGCGGCATTGCGCTCAAATCCATCCAAAACACTTCCCAGATATGGCCGTCGGGGTCGTTGAAGCTGCGGCTGTACATGAAACCGAGATCCTGCACGTCGCGCGCTTCGGTGGCGCCGGCGGCGAGAGCGGTATTCATGAAGTTGTCTACTTCCGCTTTGCCGGGCAGTTCCAGGGAATTCAATACCTCTGTGGTGTTATGGGCGTCGGAGATGGCCTTGGGGGTGAACTGCTGGAAAAACCCGTGGGTGATGATCATGACGTAGATGTGGTCGGAGATGACCACACAGGCCGCGTTTTCGTCGGAGAATTGAAGGTTGATCGAAAAGCCCAGTTGCTCATAGAAGCGCTTGGAGCGCTCCAGATTCTGCACGTGCAGGTTGACGAAGATCTTTGTTTCCATTTGGTGTTGTTTGAAATAAGTAAAAAGAAGAACAAAAATAAACTTTTTGTTTCAAACAAACAAGCCTTGGGGGAGTTTTTAGTTTTCAGTTTTCAGTTAGTTTCAACTCAGAACTGAACACTGAAAATTGAAAACTCAAAAAAAGCTTTTCCACAGCGCCTCTTCCGGCACGGGCGCCACGACCTCTTCGCGCTCGCGCGTCACCGGGTGTTCGAAGCGGAGTTTCCAGGCGTGGAGGTGGATGGAGCGGTCGGCGTTGGCGCGCTTGAAGCCATATTTGTTGTCGCCCTTGATGGGGCAGCCGATAGCGGCGAGTTGGGCGCGGATCTGGTGGTGGCGGCCGGTGAGGAGTTCGATTTCGAGGAGGAAATAGCGGTCGCTGGCCGCGAGTTGGCGGTAGCGGAGTTCGGCGTATTCCGAGCCGGGTTTTTCTTCGGGGTGGGCAATAGAGATATTTTTCCTGGCGTTTTTCAGGAGGTAGTGCACGAGCGTACCTTCGGGCTGTGGCGGGGCTTGTCCGACGACGGCGAGGTAGGTTTTCTGCACTTTGCGCTCTTTGAACTGCTCGTTGAGGTCGACGAGGGCGGAGTGGGTGCGTGCGAAGAGCACCACGCCGCTGGCGGGCCGGTCGATGCGGTGCACGAGGTCGGCTTTGCCCTTGCAATAGATTTCGGCGAGGGCCTGCAGGGAGATATCGCCGGTTTTGTCGTTCTGCACCGGCAGTCCGCCGGGTTTGTTGAAAGCGATGAGCTGGTTGTTCTTGTAGAGCACCAGTTCGCTGATACGTTCATTCATTTGTCGAGTTCTTCGTAGTCGATAAATTCACCTTCCTCTTTGCTGAAGCGCGTGCCGGAGTTGGAGATCCGGTCGGGGTCGTCGCGGCGCGGCAGTTCTTCCGTAGGTTCGAACCAGGGTTTGATGAAATAGCGGTAGGCGAAGTAGAAGAGGACGCCGTAGATGATGAGTTTGAGCATAACTTAGGCGGTATTTGAAACTTAAAGGTAGGAAATATTTTAGTGAAGGGTGAAGAGTGAATGGTTAAGGGAATTCTCTTCACCCTTCACTCTTCACCCTTCACCAAAAAAAATTACCTTTGCAAATCTTGCAAAAAACACCATTTGACAATCAATGAACTATAAACGTTTAAGCACCATTTCCGGTTGGCTGGTATTTGCGATAGCCGCCGTGGTATACTTCTTTTCTGCGGAGCGGACGGGCAGTCTGTGGGACTGCGGGGAATTCATCACCGGGGCGTACAAGCTGCAGGTGGTGCACCCGCCCGGTGCGCCGGTCTACGTGATCATCGGCCGGATGTTCACCTATGTGGCGGAGTTGTTTTCCAACAATCCGGAAGACATCGCCTTTTCCATCAACCTGATGTCGGGGCTGCTGACGGCCTTTGGAGCCATGTTCATCGCCTGGGTGACCATCATGCTGGGCAAGCTGGCCCTGGTGGGCCGCGAGGATGAGCCCTCCACGGGCGAATCGCTGGCCCTGGCGGGCGCAGGTCTCGTTGCCGGTCTTGCCATGGCATTCAGCACCTCGGTGTGGTTTTCGGCGGTAGAAGGCGAGGTGTACGCCATGTCGACCTTCTTCACGGCCATGACGCTCTGGGCCGCCATCAAGTGGTTTACGCTGCCCGACGAGCACATCCACGACCGCTGGTTGATCTTTTCGCTTTATTCCGCAGGGCTTTCCATCGGGGTGCACCTGCTCAGTATCCTGACCTTCCCGGCGCTGGCGCTGTTTTACTACTTCAAGCGCTACCAGAAGCACAGCCTGCTCGGCATGCTGGTAGCTGCCGCCATCGGGGTGGCCATCATCGTGGGTATACAGATGTTCATCATCACCGGCATACCCAAGCTGTGGTCGGGCATGGAGCTGTTTTCCGTCAACACCCTGGGCCTTCCCCAGCATTCGGGCTTGATCTTCACCTTCCTGATCGTGGCGGGCCTTTTCGGTACTGGCCTTTACCTTGCGCACCAGCGCAACAACGGCTTGCTCCAGGTGATCACCGTTGGCGCTCTGCTGGTGACCATCGCCTACTCGGCCATCGGCATTGTGGTAATCCGCGCCAACGCCAACCCGCCGATCAACATGAACTCGCCCTCCGACGCCATGCGGCTGCTGCCCTACCTCAACCGCGAGCAATACGGCGAGCGGCCCCTGCTCTACGGCCCCTGGTACGGCGCGCAACCCTACGATTCGGAGATCACCAACCGCTACGGTTATATCGAAGAAAAAGGCAAATACGATGTGGTCGACCAGAAGGTGTCGTACAAATACCGGGACAACGACATGATGCTCTTCCCGCGCATGGGCGACGCCACCATGCAGCGCGACGCGGTGTACGAAGCCTGGCGGAACGGCAAGAACGGCAAGCCCACCATGATCGAGAATATCGGCTTCACCATCCGCTACCAGCTCGGCTGGATGTATTGGCGCTATTTTATGTGGAATTTCGCAGGCCGCCAGAACGGCGAACAGGGGTATTTCTCCTGGGACCCCGCCAGCGGCCACTGGCTCTCCGGCATCGAGCCGCTGGATGAAGCCCGGCTTTACAAGGAGGACCTGATGCCCGACAGCATGCGCGACAACCAGGCGCGCAACAAGTACTTCCTGTTGCCCTTCCTCTTCGGCCTGCTCGGGCTTTTCTATCATTTCGCCCGGCGCCGCGACGACGCACTGGCCCTGCTGGCCCTGTTCATCATCACCGGTATCGGCATCATCATCTACTCCAACCAGCCGCCCAACGAGCCGCGTGAACGCGACTACGTGCTCGTTGGCTCCTTCTTCACCTTCGCTATCTGGATCGGCATGGGCGTGCTGGCCATCTTCGACGCCATCCGGGAAAGAGTGAAAGCGGGCGCCGTGCCCGCTGCCATCGTCGCGTCGGCCCTGGTTCTCATCGCGCCCGCGCTCATGGGCACGCAAAACTTCGACGACCACAGCCGCCGCCACCACAAGGCCTCGCGCGACTATGCGGCCAACTTCCTCGAATCCTGCGAGCCCAACGCCATCATATTCACCTACGGCGACAACGACACCTACCCGCTCTGGTACTGCCAGGAAGTGGAGGGTATCCGCACCGACGTGCGGGTCGTCAACCTCAGCCTCATTGCCGTCGACTGGTATATCGAGCAGATGCGGCGCAAGGTCAATAACTCCGACCCGATCAAGCTGACTATCTCACCCGAGGCCTACCGGGGCAGCAACCGCAACAGCACCCCGTACTACAACCCCAGGCAGTCGGGCGACTACAACCCCAGCCTCGACCCGGAGATCAGCGCGATCGAACTGCTCAAGTTTATCGGCGCCGACCAGATCAAGAACGCCACGGGGCCGCGGCAGGCGCGTACCTATATGCCCACCCGCCGCTTCTTCATACCCGTCGATCTCAATAAAGCCCAGCAAATGGGCATCGCCAACCAGCTCGACTCCACCGACGTGGTCGTCGACCGCATCCCGGTGCAGATCAGCCCCAGCAAGAATTTCCTGATCAAGGACGAGTTGGCCGTGCTCGACATCATCGCCTCCAACATCAACGACCGGCCGATCTACTTCTCCGTGACCTGCCGGGCCGAAAAGTTCTTCGGCCTCCAGGACTACATGCAGCTCGAAGGCCTCGGCCTCCGCATCATCCCGGTGCGCAGCCGGCCAGGGCTCGACCGCCGTATCTACGGCGATGTTTACGGCGCGGGCCGAATCGAGGAAGACCTCGTCTACCGCAACGTCATGGAGCGCTTCCGCTGGGGCAACTTCGACAAGCAACGGCTTTACGTAGACCGCAGCTACGCCCCCAGCGTGCAGAGCTTCCACATCGTCATGCTCCGCACCGCCGAGAAGATGGCCGCCTCCGGCGACACCACCCGCGCGGCAGAGCTGTCGCTCAAGTACCTGGAAGCTTTCCCGCATATGAACTTCCCCTACGACTTCAAGACCATGCGCTTCCTCGACGTGCTGGTGCAGTCGGGCGCCTACGACAAGGCCAAGCCCCACTTCGAGATCCTCGCCGAGGAAACCTTCCAGCGCCTGCTCTTCTACGAATCGATCGCCATCGACGACCTGGAGAACGGCTTCCAGCAGGACTACTCCCTCGCCATGCGCACCAAAGACCAGATGATCGCCGCGGTGACCCAGGCGGGAGATACGGAGTTCCTGGCCAAACTTGAAGAGCAGTTCAAGCCGTTTAAAGTAGAGGAGCCGGGGTTGCAGCAGATACCTAATTAGGTTGTTGGGTTGTTGGGTGGGTTTGAACCTAACAACCCAACAACCCAACCACCTAAAAAAATTGAAATGAATATCCAAACCATCGCCATCGGATGCGACCATGCGGGGTTTATGCTGAAGGACCCCATTGTGCAGATGCTTAAAAAAATGGAGATCGCGGTGAAGGATTTCGGGGCCAACTCGACGGAAAGCGTCGATTATCCCGATTTTGCGCACCCCGTAGCCACTATGGTAGAGAAAGGCGAAGCACAGCTCGGCATCGTCATTTGCGGCAGCGGCAACGGCGTGGCCATGGCCGCCAACAAGCACCAGGGCATCCGCGCCGCCCTGTGCTGGACGCCCGAGCTGGCCGCCCTGGCCCGCCAGCACAACGACGCCAACGTGCTCGCTCTGCCCGCCCGCTTCATCGATATCGATACCGCCCTGGAGATCGTGCGCCACTTCCTCAACGCGAAGTTTGAGGGGGGGAGGCATCAGAGGAGAGTGGAGAAGATTGCATGCTAATTTTGGTGGTTAGGTTATTAGGTTGTTGGGTGGGTTCGCCCCCAACACCCCAACAACCTAACAACCCAACAATCCATTAAATATGCCCCGACACACTGTTTTTATACTACTACACCTGATCACCCCAATATTCCTCTTCTCCCAATCCGAAGAACTCGCTTCCACCATCCAGGCAGCAGAGCTGAAGCAGCACCTCGACATCCTGGCATCTGATGAGATGGAAGGGCGGGAAACGGGCATGACGGGGCAGAAAAAGGCGGCGGCTTACATTTCCAGTTATTTCTACCAGCTGGGACTGCCGGCGATCGGGGAGAATAACTCCTACTACCAGCAGATCGCCTATACGGCCGAGAATTGGAACCAGGTCGACCTGCAGGTCAACAGCAACAAATACCGGCATTTGTGGGACTATGTATCCTTTCCCACCACCAACGCCGACATGGGGTCGCGGCAGTTTGAGGAAGTGGTGTTCGTGGGCTATGGCATCGACGATGAGCGGTACAGCGACTACTTCAAAGGCCCCGATGTGCGAGGCAAGATCGTGCTGGCCTACATGGGAGAACCCATGCGCGCGGATAGCACCTCCTGGCTCACCGGAACGCGGCAGCTCACGGAATGGTCGGCCGATTGGCGGCTGAAGCTCAAGGCGGCGCAGCGCTGGGGCGCGGCGGGCATCCTGCTCATCGACTGGCAGATACAGAAGACCATTTCCGAAAACCGGAGGAACCTGCTCAACCCCGGCTTCCGCATCGGCAGGGGGGAAGAGCCGGAGAAGTACTACGCCAGCAACGTGTTCATCTCCCCGGGCATCGCCCAGGAGATCATGGGCAAGAAATACAAGAAAGTCATCAAAACCCGCGACCGCATCCTGGCCACCGGGCAGCCGCAGTCGCTGGCCATCAAGTGCAAGCTGGAGCTGACCCAGGCCAAACGCACCCGCCAGATCATCGGCGAAAACGTGCTGGGCTATTTCGAAGGCACCGATCCCGTTCTCAAAAATGAGCTCGTGGTGGTGACCGCCCACTACGACCACCTGGGCAAAAAAGGAAACGAGATCTACAACGGCGCCGACGACAATGCCTCCGGCACCTCTACCGTGATGGAACTGGCACAGGCATTGGCACTTGCGAAAGAGAAGGGCATGGGTCCCCGGCGCAGCGTACTGTGCATGCTGGTGTCGGGCGAAGAAAAAGGCCTCCTGGGCTCGCAGTACTACGTCGAAAACCCCATCTTCCCGCTGTCACAGACCATCGCCAACGTCAACATCGACATGGTGGGCCGCACCGACGAGCAGCATGCCGACAACCCCGACTACATCTACGTCATCGGCTCAGATCGCCTCAGCAGCGAGCTGCACGAAATCAATGAGACGATGAACGCCACGCATACCCGGCTCGAACTCGACTATACCTACAACGACGAGAACGATCCCAACCGCTATTACTACCGCTCAGACCACTATAACTTCGCCGAGCGCGGCATTCCGGCCATCTTCTACTTCAGCGGCACCCACGAAGACTACCACCAGACCACCGACGACGCGCACAAGATCCAGTTCGATAAAATGGAGAAAATCGCCAGGCTGGTGTTTTATGTGACCTGGGAATTGGCGAATCGGGAAAAGAGGATTGAGGTGGATAAAGGTGAAAAGGTGAAAAGGTGAAAAGGAAAACAATCCAAATTGGCTTTGCCAATTTGGCCTCCCTTTCACCATTTCACTTTTTCACCATTTCACTCTCCTTTCTTCTTCTGATTCGCAAACACGATATAAAGAATCACAGCGGGAATGCCGATCAGGACAAGGGCCGTAGCGGCCATCAAGAGGTTGGCTTGCAGCCAGTCGATCAGGAAAATCATGTGGTTAGCGTTTTGTACGGTACGAAGTAAACTCCGCCTTCACATTCCCCAAATGATGATTGTCATCGCAGGGTCATGATTTATGTCATTGGGTGATTTCCGCCAGGCGGTAGTCTTCGATCAGCTTCATGAGCTTGAAACCGTATTCGGGGTCGGTGGCATACTTGCAATACCAAAGGCCATGGGCCCAATCTTCCAGATTTTCCTGAGGAATGACAAACAGGTTCTTATAATATTTCCGCTTGATGAGAAACTCCCCGAAGTCCACAAAACTGTCTTTGATGAACAGGTATTTGCGGAAGCACTGGTCCATGGCTTTCATCTCCCCGCCTGTATACTCCCAGGTCGTTTTGCAATAGGTCAGGCCGGCCCAGTCGACCGCCTTGATACCGAAGTGGTTGTTGCTGTATTTGGCCAGCTCGCTGGTGCCCCAGTCGCTCTCCAACCCGGCCACCGCCAGGATAAGAGGAAGGGGAATCCCCGTATTCTTGTTGAGTTCGACCGCCAGGTATTTGTACTTTTTGATGTAACTCTCCACCTTCCACGGGCGCTCTGGAGGCGCAGGGTTTTTAAAACCAAGGAAAAACGTGGCCAGGAGGAGCGTTAACAGGAGGGGTAAGATGTTCTTCTGCATTACGTATGTGGTTTTTCAATATAGGTTTTTAGTGTGTCAAAGATAGGCAAAACGTTTATCGACGATCGTTTATCGTTTTCGTAAACGATAAACGATCGTCGATAAACGTTTTTCTCACCCCTGCCTGGCCTTATGCAGGATCAGCGGAAGCTCAGCGCCGCGCCGGGTGCCGATCATCACTTTTTTGCCGTCTTTCAACAGCAACTCGATGCCGGTGGCGCCGGATACGTTGTAGGCCCGCCCCTGCTTCCCCCACCGGACCCCCCAGCCGCCATAATCCATAAGCGGGTTGTATTCGACGACGCTGGCCTGCTCTACCTCATCCCACGAAATAAAGCGGCGGGTCATGGGGAAAAAGAATATGCGCACGCCCTCGGTGCTGATCTCCGTGTTGAGGTGCATGGCCATAAACAGGCCGGTGAGGGCGAATACCAGCAAGGAGGTCAGCACCAGCCCCAGATCGCTCATCGGGTTGTCGCCCCAGGGTTTGCCCATGCCGAGCTGTTGTACCAGCCCCCAAAGAAACAAGACATCGGTGCCCAGCAGGGGTAACCAGACAAACCACTGCCGGAAATATTGGCGCTCCTGGAATAATACTTCTGCCATTTCTTGCCTTTTATATTAAATACGAAGAACTTCGTAGAATAATTTTGACCCTCTGCCGGACAAACCGGATGTTTAGGTGCAAAATATTCATTCGAAACCAAAAAAACAATCGGCATGAAAAAGATGATCTTACTTCCCTGCCTGCTTTTATTGGCAGCGCTTTCCTTCGCCCAGCCCGCGGGCGATTACAAAGACACCCCTGTCCTGCCAAAGGGCGTGCCCGGCGAGCGCATCCAGGCCCTCATCGCGGCTTTCAACGCCAACGAGCCTGAGGCCCTGAAATCATTTCTCGACAAACACTGCACGGAGGGTTTCCGCAATTTTGCTCCTCTTGAAATGCACCAGGAGGCTTTCTCCCAGACCTACCGCCTGACGAGGGGGCTCGATTTTTATGGCATCCGCTCTTATGAGCAGCCGCGCGATGAAACGGTAGTCATCCTGAAAGACCGCCTCTTCGGCGACTGGCAGGCCTTCGTGCTCAACTTCGACGTGCAGGACGGCTACCGCATCTCGGGTATCAACTTCAACTCCGCGCGGCCGCCCAAGGACCAGCCCGTGGTGAATCTGGACGAAGAAGAGCTGATGGCCTATACTTCCGGCCTGATTGACCGACTGTGCAAGGAGGATATCTTTTCCGGAACCCTGCTCATCGCCAGGGGCGACCAGGTGCTGCTCGAAAAGGCCTGCGGGGAGGCCACCAAGAGCTGGCACGTGGCCAACAACATCGACACCAAATTCAACCTGGGCTCGATGAACAAGATGTTCACCGCCACGGCCGTCGCCCAACTGGTGGAGAAAGGCCTGCTGAGCTACGACACACCCATCAGCAAATACGTCGACGAAACCTGGCTGCCCAAATCCATCACCGAAAAAATCACCGTGCACCACCTGCTCACCCATACCTCAGGACTGGGCAGCTATTTCAACGAAACTTACATGAAAGGCTCGCGCGAGCTCTACCGCAACGTGGAGGACTTCAAGCCTCTGGTGGCAGGCGATACGCTGTCGTTTGAGCCGGGCGCCCGCTTCCAGTACAGCAACACGGGCATGCTGCTGCTCGGTGTGGTCATTGAAAAAGCGACCGGCATGAGCTACTTCGACTACATCCGCAAAAACATCTACGAGCCAGCCGGCATGACCAACACCGACTGCTACGAGCTCGACCACCCTGCCGAAAACCTCGCCGAGGGCTACATCCCCGACCCCGGTCACCCCTCCGGCTGGAAAAACAACCTGTTCATGCACGTGATCAAGGGCGGTCCCGCCGGCGGCGGCTACTCCACGGTGCGCGACCTGCACCGCTTCGCCCGCGCCCTGCAGACTGGCAAGCTCGTCTCACAAGCCAGCCTCGGCGAGATGTGGACACCGCAGTCAGAAGCAGGCTATGGCTACGGCTTCGAAGTCAGGCCTGGCTCCGTCGGCCACGGCGGCGGCTTCCCCGGCCTCAACAGCAACCTGCAGATCTTCCTCGATTCCGGCTACATCATTGTGGTAATGTCGAATTACGACATGGGAGCGAGCCCGGTGGCGAGGCATTTGGAGGGTAAGCTTTAGTGGAGTGTGGAGTGTGGAGAGTGGAGCGTGGTCGCTTTGCGACCGCGGCCTCACTCCACTCTCCACTCTCACCTCTCAACTACTTTAACCACTACCCTCGAAGCCTTGTCGGCCTGATGGTACACCCTGTGCGTCGCTTTCTGAAAATCGGCTGAGACGCAGTGGTAGATATCGACGAACTTTTGGGGGTTGCGGTCGACGAGGGGGAACCAGGAGTTTTGGACCTGTATCATGATGCGGTGGCCTTTTTTGAAGGTATGGGCCACGTCGGGTAGTTCGAAGCGCAGGCTGGTGATTTCACCGGGCGTAAAGGGTTCGGGGTTTTCGAAGCTGTTGCGGAAACGGCCGCGCATCACTTCGCCGCGCACCAGCATCTGGTAGCCGGCGTTGGCTGCCAGGGTGTCGGGGAATACGTCGATGAGTTTGACGACGTAGTCGGCGTCGGTGCCGGTGGTGCTCACCCAGAGGTCGGCGGTAAGTGGGCCGGTGAGGGTGATATCTTCTTCCAAAATGGCGGTTTCGTAGACCATGACATCGGGGCGGCGTGCGGCGAAGCGCTGGTCGTCGGTCATGTAGGCGCCGGTGCGGTGGAGCTGCACGTCTTCGGTGTAGGGCACCGGCTTGGAGGGGTCGGAGATATATTCGTCGAAGCTGTTGGTCAGGGTGCTGTCGGGGGCGGAGAAGGAGAGGCCGCCTTTGGGTTGAAAGTAAAGGCTTTGTTCGGTGGCCTCTGCCGGGGGCCAGGTTTCGAAGCTGCGCCATTCGTTGGCGCCGGTGACGAAGATGGTGGCCTCGGGGAGGTCCATCGCGCCTTCATCTTTGAGGTAGAAGTCGAAGAACTGCCTTTCCAGTTTTTTGAAAAACGGTCCGGTAGGCTCGCCGAAGCGGATGTTGCCCAGTTGGTTGGCCAGGGGGTCGCGGGCCCATTGGCCGTGCGACCAGGGTCCCATGACGAGGCGGTTGGAGAGGGAGGCGGGGTTTTGTTTTTCGAAGGCCTCGTAGGTGCGCAGGGCCCCGAAGCAGTCTTCGGCGTCGAACCAGCCGCCCACGGTGAGCACGGCAGGTTTGACGTTTTTGAGGTGGGGGCGCGGGTTGCGGGCTTGCCAGAATTCGTCGTAGTTGGGGTGGGCCATGGCGTCGTTCCAGAACTTGATGCTGTCGCCGAAGAAGCGCTCGGTGATATTGGCCACCGTGCCCAGGTCGAGGAAGAATTTGTAGTTGTCCTGCCCTGTCCAGGGGAAGCCCCATTTGCCATGGCGTGTCGGCGCGGGCCGGGGGCGTCCGAAGCCGGAGAAGAAGGAGGCTGCGTCCATGAGGAAGAAAGCCCCGTTGTGGTGGAAATCGTCGCCCATAAACCAGTCGGTGACCGGCGCCTGGGGTGAGACCGCTTTCAGGGCCGGGTGGGCGTCGATAGCCGCCATGGAGGCGTAGAAGCCGGGGTAGGAGATGCCGAAGATACCCACGCGGCCGTTGTTGTGGGGGATATTTTTGATCATCCACTCGATGGCGTCGTAGGTATCGGAGCTCTCGTCGACGTCGGTTTTGGACTGCTTGCCGGGGTTGTGGGGGCGCACGTCTTCGAACTCGCCTTCGCTCATGAGGCGTCCGCGCACGTTCTGGAAGGCGAGGATATAGCCGGCCTCGACGAGGTGGGCTACGCTGGGCAGCAGGCGGGAGAAGCCTTCGGCGCTCGACTCCGAGTTATAGGGTGTGCGGATGAGCAGGATGGGGTAGTTTTTGGAGCCGTCTTTGGGCAGGTAGTAGGAAGTGAAAAGCTTCACCCCGTCGCGCATCGGCACCATCACCTCGTATTTGGTGAGCCGTTCGCGGAACCAGTCATTGCTGGCGTAGGGCGGGTCAATTTTTTTTCTTTGAAAGGTGAAAGGCGAAGCCTTGTCGCCCTGGGTAAGAATGCCGGTGAGGAAGGAATAAGACCCGTCGGGGTAGCCGATAAAGTTGAGCTTTTGGGAGGGCGCCCGCAGCGACAGCATGCCGTCGGCGAGGCCAAACTCTTCGACTTTCGCGCCGGCGACGTCATTTTCAGGAAGGTCGAAAGAGGCGGTAAACACCCCTCCATCGTCGGTGATGCGCAGGATGACGCGCTGGTTGCCGTTGGGAGATTCCAGCAGGCCGTACCAGGCGCCTGCGAGGGTTTGGGCGGAGAGGGGGAGCCATGCTGCGAAGAGGAAGAAGCAGGTGGCTGCCAGGGTAGTGAGCTTTCTCATGGGGTAGAAATTTGCTAGCAAAGGGGGGAAAGATACTGAGATTTGGTGGTTTTTGAGCAGGAAATATGAGGTTTCATTGGATGTGGGTCCACCCCCCGGCCCCCGCCAGCGGGGGAGATTGGAGCAGATGACCGCCAGTGGGGGAGATTGGAGCAGATGACCGCCAGCGGGGGAGATTGGGAAAGGCACCTGCTGCGGGGGAAATAAAAACAATCTCCCCCGCTGGCGGGGGTTGGGGGGTGGAATTTCACTCTCCCCCCATATGGAAATCTTCCCCATTCCACATCTTCAATCCGTATCTCCCCTCCTCCGGCCCCCTGCATTTCTCAACCAAAAAGAATTTTTATGGAGAAAGCAGGACCTCAAAACAATTACCACTACAACAGACAGCTTAAGTCATTTGCACGGCAATTGCGCTCGCAAATGCCCAAGGGAGAAGCCTGCCTTTGGAAGTATGTCCTTGCAAAAGGTCAAATGAAAGGCTATTCCTTCAGGAGGCAGCGCCCTGTGCTGAACTATATTGCCGATTTTATGTGCACGGACCTCTTGCTTATCATTGAGGTAGATGGGATCTTTCACGACGACGAAGAAAGATATGAGAAGGACAAGCAGAGAGACTTGATCTTACAGCGTGCGGGGTTTACGATTCTCCGATTTTCAGACTGGGAGGTTTTGAACAGAATCGCTGACGTTGCAACCATTATTGGGGAGTGGATTGAGTTGAATGCCAAAACACCACCGGGGAGTGATTGGGGAGAGGAGTAATAAATTCCACCCCCAGGGCTTCGTATCAGTTAATGCGCACCCATTTAGTAGTGACTGGGAGGAGGGGAAATTCCACCCCCCAACCCCCGCCAGCCCGCACTATTACCAAAGGCTTCGGCCAAATTGTCCATGGAGGAGGGGAAATTCCACCCCCCAACCCCCGCCAGCGGGGGAGATTGTTTTTATTTCCCGCTGGCGGGGGTTGGGGGGTGGAAAACCATCCAAAAATCCCTATTTTTGAAAATTAACGGCCCGCCCGCGAAGTGTCAACATAAATCCCAGCTCATGAAAGGCCCTATAGCAGTACTTTTCATTCTTCTGTTCTGGCAAATACAAGCCCAAGCACAACCATCCCATCCGGATTTCTGCGCACAGCATTTTTTACAGGAAAAACTGTACCAGGAAAATCCGGAACTGAGGGATTTTCATGAGGAATTGGAAAAAAACTATTCGAAGATAAATGCTCAGGAACGCGGGCAACTCATGCCCTACGTCCTCCCCATTGTAGTGCACGTCGTTCACGACAACGGCGCGGAGAACATCTCCGACGCCATGGTGCTGCAAGGGATTCAGCACCTCAATGAGGCTTATGCCAATATGGGGTATTACGACCAGGGCACGGGCGTCAATACCCAGATACAGTTTTGCCTGGCCAAACGCGATCCCGACGGCAACGCCACCACCGGCATCAACCATGTGCAGTCGCCGCTTACCGAACTTGACTACTCTACGCAGGATCTCGCCCTGAAGAACGTCATCCGCTGGGACCCGTTGCGGTATATCAATATCTGGCTCGTCAGGGAGATTTGCAGCAACAACGGCTGCGGCGTGGCGGGCTACGCCTACTTCCCCTCCGCACACGGCGGCCTGCACGACGGCATCGTGATGGAGGCCAAGTGGTTCGGCAGCTCCAACGGCAGTTCGGGGGTGCAGATTCATGAAATGGGGCACTACCTGGGCCTCTACCACACCTTCGAAGGCGGCTGCACCAACAACGACTGCCTCGCCGATGGCGACCGGGTCTGCGACACGCCGCCAGACCAGTCGACCGCGCCTGTGCCCTGCGGCGGCACTGCCAACAGCTGCACGACCGACACCCAGTCGGGCTTCGCCACCGACCAGCCCGATATGTTCTGGAACTATATGGACTATGGCGACTGGGACTGTTACTCGGCTTTCACCCAGGGACAGACCGATCGCATGTATTTCTTTATTGAAAATGTGCGCCACAGCCTGCTCGACTCGGATGCCTGTCTCGATCCCTGTACCATTCCCATTACGGCCGGTTTTACCTCCTCAGATAATCTCGTCGATATCGGGGCCAGCGTCGATTTTACCAATACCAGCGCCAACGCCAGCGGCTATCAATGGCTGATCGACGGCGTGCCGTTTGGGAATGGCGCCAATGCGGCGTATACGTTCAACGCGCTAGGTACTTATGTGATCACTTTGGAGGTCACGAATGCCGACCCCAACTGCTTTGACTCCGTCAATGACACGATCGAGGTAGTTTGTCCGGTCATCGCTTCTTTCACCCCCACCAACCTCTTCCCCTTGCCCGGCGAGATCGTCAATTTTGCCAACAACAGCGCAGGGGGTACGAATTTTAATTGGTCGGTGAATGGGGTTTCGCAGGCTGCCACCATGGGGTTTTCCTATGTGTTTCCCACCGAGGGAGCTTATACGATTTGCCTGGATGTGGACAATGGGCTGTGTGAGCGGGAGTATTGCCAACTGGTGTTTGCTTACAATCAGGAAAACAGTTGCGAATCAGGCTTTGTCCGGGTGATCGGGAACCAGGGATTGAACGAAGATGTACACGTCATCATCCCCACAGGAGATGGGGATTTCCTGATCGGAGGGCAGGCGGGCAACCAGTCGCAACTTACAAGGGTCGACGGGGAAGGAAACGTCGTTTGGCAGCGCAATTTCAACTTTACCCTTGGCAACGATTTCATCCGCAACCTGATGATCGATTCAGAGGGCTATCTCATCATCAGCGGCCGCGATCAGTTCAACACGACCTGTGTGAGCTTCATAGCCAAGTTCGATTTACAAACCCAAACCCTGATATGGACACGCGTTTTCCCAATTGCCTACATCCGGATTGAAGGCATCGTGGAAAAGCCAGGAAATGGGAACTACATCCTGTATGGGCTGGTAGGCCCCATTGCGCCGGAAAACTACATTTTGGAGGTAAACAAAAATAACGGCGCAGTCCTCTGGCAACGTTCATTTGATCTCGGCGGCAACACCGACATCTACCAACGGCACCTCCTGATTGGCGACGATCTGTATTTTGCCGGCGCCCAGCGGTTTTCCGGGGGGCTCGACTTGATCAGGGCTTCCATCGCAAAATTTGACCTCGACGGGAATATGGATTATACCCGGATTTACTTCAACACGCCCAATGAAACAGGGCGGACCTACGCAGAGGACATCTTCAACCAGGGCGATACGCTGGTGACCCTGTCGAGGGGTGTGCTAACCGGCAGTAACCTCGCAGGCTCCGGCGCACAATTGCTGCTGACCAATTTGAACGGCGTTCCTTATTGGGCAAAAAATTACCTCATCACCGGCGGCACGGAACTTTTTTCCAGGACCCTCCTGCCTCTGCCCGACGGATATATTCTGCAGGGGTATTATTTACAGGGTGCAGATGAGGATATTTTCTTTATCAGGGTCGACAAGGCCGGAAACCTCGTTTGGGCCAAAGGGGTGAGCACACCGCAAAACGACCGCTGCATGTGGGCTGAGGTATACGACAACGCCATTTACTTCGCCGCAGGATCAGAAGGTTATGACGGCCCGGGGTCAAATGACATTCTGTACGGAAGGATTCCGGTCGATATTTCCACGCTGAACACCGACTGCGATCTGTTCGTCGATTTGCAGGTAGTGGTTCAAAATATTCCAAATCCCTACCACCTCCAGGTTAGTCTGATAGAAGATGATCCTGGTCATTCAACAACATCCACTTTTATCCAAACTCAACCCACGGAATCAGAAATCACCGATATCCCCTCCTGCACCTGCACCGACTCCATCCCTTGCGTCTCCTCCTTCGTCAGATCCCTGGGCACGGGCGCCGCGGAGCTTGCAACCCGCATCATCCCCGAACCCGGGGGCGGTTTTATCATCGGTGGAAGCAAGGCCGACAGCACGATGATCGCCCTTCTCGACAGCGACGGGCATCCCGTTTGGGTCTATACCCTGAAGGTGACCAACCTGCCCATAGAGCGCGTTTCAGACCTGCTCATCGACTCCGACCAAAATCTGGTGGGAATCGTAACGGGATTTTCAACAACCAACACAACTTCCAACTACCTTTTCAAACTCGATTACCAAACCAGCAGCCTGCACTGGATACGGCAGCCCAACCCCGCTACTTTTAACGCGGGCCAGCTGCTCAGCATCCAGGAGATCGCCCCCGGCGGCAATTACCTCGTCGCAGGGCAGACCTCGCCCAATAACCCGCCTGGATCCGGCTGCGACGGCGTGCTCATGGAGATCGAACGAAGTCCCGGCGCACTCCTCTGGGTGAAAAACTACCACCTGGGCAGCTGCGAGACTTTCTCCAAAATCGTCGTGCACGCCAACTCCGTTTACGCCACCGGCCGCTACAACTTCGCCGGCGGCGGCCTCGACAAGATGCGGCCCGGCATCACGCAGACCGACCTGAGCGGCAACGAGCTCTGGTCGCGCCTCTACCTGCGCAATATCACCGGCAACTTCATCGCCCGCCTCTACTCCGCCGATATCGTGGTCGACAACGGGCTGGTCGTGCCCGGGCATGGCGACATGGACGGCACCGACGCCGTCAACGTGTCGCTGCAGCTCTTCAAGACCGACTATACCGGCAACCTGCTCTGGGCCCGGGAGTTCGACATCACCGGCGGCGATACCGAGCGCTTCACACGTCTCATCAACCTGCCCGACGGCTATCTGGGCATCGGCACGTTCAACCTGCCGGGATCAGGCAGCCAGGTTTTTCTCATCAAAACCGACAAAAACGGCGTGGCGCAGTGGTCGAAACACTATGGAGGTCCCGGGGCCGACGCGGGCGCCGACATCCTGTTCCAGGGCGGTTACCTCTACCTCGCCGGCACCTATGCCAATCTGGGCGCCGACGTCCTGCTCGCCCGCCTGACCCTCGACGGCGATACCGCCGATGCCTGCGACGCCATCGAAGACCTCGCCATTACCCAGTCGGCTATTTCCAACCCATACTCAGGCTCGCATCCGCTGACGGTTTACAATACAGCCTGGCCCTTCCTCAACCCGCCGGGATCTTTCCAGTTTTCCGGCCTGCCGGAAAACGTGCTCTGCGAAACGGCCTGCCTCGACTCCTGCCTCGTGGCGCCCGACGCTTTCTTCCAGGTGATCAACGCCCATTGCAACGGCGATTCGCTGCTCGTGACCGTGGAGGTCTGCAACGAAGGTCCCGGCATCCTCTACGCCGGCACCCCGGTGAATTTCTACGACGGCGACCCGGCGGCGGGCGGTGTGCTTGTGGGTTCAGGCAGCCTGCCGGAAGACCTGGCAGAGCTATTCTGCGCAACCTGGTCGCTGCCGCTCGCGGCGCCCACCAATACGACGCTCTACGCCTGGGTCAACGACCTGAACGCCCCCGGCTTCGATACCCTGGAGTGCGACCTGGCCGATAACATTACAACCTTCTCCGTGCCCTACGCGCCGCCATTGCTCGACCTGGGTCCCGACACGGTCATGTGCGGTTTCGGGGTGGTGGCCCTGGAAGCCAATGCAGGCTTCGCCAGCTACCTGTGGCCCGACGGCTCGACCGCGGCTACCTACACAGCCCTGGAACCCGGCGTGCACTGGGTGGTGGCCACCGACAGCTGCGGCGGGGTGCAGACGGATACCGTTAACATCATCGTATATTCCAGCGCCATTTCCTACGATACGCTCGAGTTTTGCCCGGGCGATACGGTGTTGATCTTTGGGCAACCCGTCACGGTGGCGGGCGAATACAGCGCCCTGCTCACCGGCTTCAACGGCTGCGATTCAGTTGCCGTGCTGACGCTGGTGGAGTCAACCGATACCATCTTCACCGTCTCGGCTTCAGCCATTTGCGCCGGGGAGACTTATACCTTCTACGGGCAAACCCTCGACGTCAGCGGAGTGTATGAATGGGCCGACACGAGCAGTAGCTGCGTCAAGCTGGAGACCCTCACCCTGACGGTTCAAGACACCTTTGCCACCGCCGTGATGCTGACGACTTGCGCCAACGAACCCATAGACATCTTCGGCGTGCCCAGCAGCGTGGCGGGCGCCTATTCGCAGACCTTTGCGGCGCTGAACGGCTGCGATTCCACGCATACCATCTTCCTCACCGTGCTCGATACGGTGGCCACGAGCGAAGCGCTGACGACCTGCGCCAACCAGGCGGTCGATATTTTCGGAAACCCCGTCAATACGGCGGGCGTCTACGAGCAGACTTTTGCGGGCATCAACGGCTGCGACTCGCTGCACACCATACAGCTCACGGTGCTCGATACGGCAGCGATACTGGAAAACCTCGCCATTTGCGAAGGCGAAAGCGCGCTCATCTTCGGCGTGCCCACCAGCGTGGCGGGAACCTACGTGCAGACCTTCGCCGCCGCCAACGGCTGCGACTCGGTGCACACCGTCGTGCTGACGGTGGCGGATACGGCCTTCGTCAGCGAGACCATTACGACCTGCGCCAATGAGCCCGTCGATATTTTTGGCGTACCCACCAGTGTGACGGGAACCTATGAGCAGCTATTCCAGACCACAGGTGGTTGTGATTCCACGCATGTCATCCAACTCGTCGTGCTCGACACTCTGGCTGTCTTCCAGGGCATTGCCACCTGTGCCAACGAGCCCGTCGATGTCTTCGGCGTGCCTGTCAGCGTGGCGGGGACTTACACCCAGACCTTCGCCGCCGCCAACGGCTGCGACTCGGTGCATACCATCACGCTGACGGTGACCGACACCGTCGCCACCAGTGAGTCGTTGACCATTTGCAATGGAGAAACCGTGATCATTTTTGGAACGCCTGTCTCCACGACAGGTACCTACAGCCAGACATTTGCCGGACAAAACGGCTGCGACTCCACGCACAGCGTGGCGCTGACCGTACTCACGGCCATGCAGGTGAGCATCAGCACCCAGGCCGCTTGTCCGGGCGCCGCGGACGGTTCGGCTGCCGCGCAGGTGAGCGGCGGGCTGCCACCTTATCAGTACGACTGGGGCAGCGGGCCGGGCGGCAACGCTTCGGCCGGCAACCTCGGTCCCGGCAACTACACCCTGCTGGTGACCGACGCCAACGGCTGTACGGCCAGCGCGGGATTCAGCATCCAATCGGCGCCGCCGCCTTCGCTCACTACCGAGGCGCAGGATGTGACCTGTTTTGGCGATACTGACGGATCGCTGACCATCAGTGCGGCGGGTCCGGGACTGAGCTACAGCCTCGACGGGCAGGCATTCAGCGGGCAGGCGCAGTGGGCGAACTTGTCGCCTGGGGATTATACCCTGTACGTGCAGGATGCCGGGGGCTGCATTTCTGAAATACCCTTCATCATCGGGCAGCCCGCGCCCATCAACGTGTTGTTGCCGCCGGGCATCAGCCTGCAATGGGGCGAGTCGCAACAACTGACGCCAGTGGTGAGTCCTGCTGGTGGTGTATACGTCTACGCCTGGAGTCCGCCCGACGGGCTGAGTTGCACGGATTGCTCGGCGCCCATAGTGCAGCCCGACTTCAGCGGCACCTATGTGCTGGTGGTGACTGATACCCTGGGCTGCATGGCCCGGGCCACAGTGCTGGTGGAGGTAGAGCGCAACCAGGATGTGTTCATCCCCACGATGTTCAGTCCGAACGCCGACGGCATCAACGATGCGTTTACGATCTTCTCCGGCCCGCAGGTTGTGCGGATCAGGACGATGAAGGTATTTGACAGGTGGGGAGAGAAGGTGTTTGAGGGTGCGGATCTGCGTCCCAACGACCTGAGCCAGGGCTGGGACGGCACGTTCAGGGGCAAGCCGATGAACCCGGGGGTGTTTGGCTACCTGGCGGAGCTGGAGTTTGCCAATGGGATAGTGCTGGTGTATAATGGGAGTTTGACGTTGGTTAGGTAGGGAAAAAAAAGGAAACCGGGCCAGCATGTCGCTGGCCCGGCTGGGATTTAGGGGTTAATCTGATACAAAAATAGAAGACCCGGGCACGCCAGAAGTTAAAAATCCACGAGTCCGATTTTCCGGGCAACCAATCGGTGATTTTTGAGAATGAAAAGGAGGTGGTGCCTCGCAAGCGAGGTGACACCTCCTTTGTTTTTGATTGTCAGCCACTTAGGAGGTGACACCTCCTTTGTTTTTGATTGTCAGCCACTTAGGAGGTGTCACCTCGCTTGCCATTGATTGTCAGTTATTTAGGAGGTGTCACCTCGCTTGCCATTGATTGTCAGCTATTTAGGAGGTGTCACCTCGCTTGCCATTGATTGTCAGTTATTTAGGAGGTGTCACCTCGCTTGCCATTGATTGTCAGTTATTTAGGAGGTGTCACCTCCTACTTCTTCCTGCAATGGTAAATAAACTCCAGCGGCAAATGCCACAACATCTTCTTGCCGCACTCGTCGAAGACTTTTTCAAAGCGGCTGAAATGGAAGGCGGAGTAGAGCACCTGGCTGAAATAGCCGCCCGGCGCCAGCTTTTCATAGCTCAGCCAGATGATTTCATCCCCCACCTCCCTGGGCAGGAGGGTGAAAGGAATGGATGAAACAAAAGCATCGACGGTTCCTGGTACGTGCGCCGCCAGGTTGGCGGCCGAGTCGTTGACCACCACCAGGCGCTCGTCGCGGATGTGGTCTTTGACGTATTCGCAGAAATCCTCGTTCACTTCGAAGCTGTACAGCCTGGAGTCGGGTGCGATGCGGCGGAGGATTTCGCGGGAGATATTGCCGTGGCCGAGGCCGTATTCAACGATGACCTTTCCGGGGCCAGTGGGGAGATGGCGGCAGATCTCGAGCTCTACACCACGGCTGGTTTCCATGAAGGCGCCCGTGGTGAAGAGGTTTTTGGCAAACTGGATGGCGGTTTGGAGTTTGGACATACGTCTGAGGATCAGGCCTTGTTCTCCGTATTCTTCTTCTTTTTCCACCTAGGCGGGCGCCGGCGCTTATTCTTTTCGCCGCCTTGCCCTTCAGGCCCTTTGCCGTTTTGGCGGCGGCTATGTTCTGACTGGCGCGGCGCGGCGGCCGATTTGAGCTCCTCGGGCAGCGGCTGCCTGCGCACCTTCATGCCCATGAGCGACTCGATGCGGTCGAAACTGCGCTGGTCCTTGCGGTTGATGAAGGTGATGGCGATGCCGGAGGCCTCAGCGCGCGCGGTGCGGCCGATACGGTGCACGTAGTCTTCCGGGTCGGGCGGCACGTCGAAGTTGATGACCAGGTCGATGCCCTTGACGTCGATGCCGCGCGAGAGCACGTCGGTAGCCACAACAATGGGTAGCGCCCCGCTGCGGAAGGCTAGCAGGCGCTCCTCGCGCTCCTGCTGCGTCAGGTCGGAGTGGATAGCGTCGACTTTCATGCCGCGCCGGGCCAGGCGGCGGGCCAGCTCGCCCACCATTTTCTTGGTGCCTGCGAAAATCAGCACGCGCTTGAGGTTGGTCTTCCCTTGCAGCAGGTTTTCAACGAGTTGCAGCTTCGCGATGTCTTCCACTTCATAAGCCACCTGCATGATATTTTCCGCGGGCTTGGAGATGGCGATGCTCACCTCTTGCGGGTTTTGCATCATCTGCCTGGCGAAGCGCCGGATATCTTCAGGCATGGTAGCCGAAAACAGCAGGGTCTGCCGGTTGCGCGGCAGGCGGTGCACGATCTTCATGATGTCGGGAGCAAAACCCATGTCGAGCATGCGGTCGGCTTCGTCGAGCACCAGGTGTTTCACCGTGCTCAGGTCGATATTGCCCAGGTCGAGGTGGGCGATGAAACGGCCGGGCGTGGCTACCACGATGGAAACGCCCGATTTGAGCGCCTTCTTCTCCTGGTCCATGGAGTGCCCGTCGCGGCCGCCGTACACGGCTACGCCGCTGATATCCGTGAAGTAGCTGAAAGCCTCCAATTGCTGGTCTACCTGCACCACCAGCTCCCGCGTCGGCCCAAGGATCAAGGTATCAATGCCCTGCGGGGGCTTCTGGGTGAGCTGGTGAAGAATGGGCAGCAGATATGCCGCCGTTTTACCGGTGCCGGTCTGTGCGCAGGCCAGCACGTCTTTTCCCTGCATGATCGAGGGGATGGTCTGCTCCTGAACCGGGGTGGCTTCTTTGAACCCCATCGCGTTCAGGCCTTCTAACAAGGACTCATCCAGTCCAAATTCTGAAAATTTCAAATTGTCGAGTGTTTTAAGTTCTAAAGGCTTATTTTCGGTGCAAGTTACGGAAAATTTGCACCCTAATTCAAACGCATTGATAAATAGAAAGTTAACGCTTATGAAAACCAAGATATTGAGCATCGCCCTCTTAACCATTGCGGCCTTATTTTCCAACTGCGGGCAGGAGGAAAGGCCTGCGACGGCGCCGGCCGTGCCAGCATGGGCGCAGGACGCCATCTGGTACCAGATTTTCGTGGAACGCTTCCGCAACGGCGACCCCGCAAACGACCCCAGGCCCGAGGACATGAAGGGCAGCGACCCGGCCTTCATCCCGCCTTCCTGGAGCGTGACGCCCTGGGGGCACGACTGGTATGCACCGGAGCCCTGGCTCGATGAATGCCAGGTAGAAAGCTTCTACCCCCGCATCCAGCTCAGGCGCTTTGGGGGCGACTTGCAAGGGGTGCTCGATAAAATGGATTACATCCAGTCCCTCGGCGTCAACGCGGTGTATTTCAACCCGCTCAACGACGCGCCTTCGCTTCACAAATACGATGCCCGCCACTACCGGCATATCGACCGCAATTTCGGTCCCGACCCCCTGGCCGACGCCATACTGATCGACTCTGAAACGCCCGGCGACCCCAATACCTGGCAGTGGACCAGCGCCGACAAGCTGTTTCTCAATGTGATCGATGAATTCCACAAACGCGGCATCCGCGTGATCCTGGACTATTCCTGGAACCACACGGGCACCGACTTTTGGGCGCTCAACGATATTCGGGAGAAAGGCGAGGCATCGCCTTACAGCGAATGGTACAACATCTTGCGCTACGACGATCCGGCTACGCCGGAAGACGAGTTTGAATACGAGGGCTGGGCCGGGTACAAGGGCATGCCCGTATTCAACAAAACCATCATTCCGCCCGATGACAAGGAAATGCCTTTCGAGGGCAACCTGGCTTCGGAGTCGCTGAAACAGCACATCTTCCAGGTCACCCAACGCTGGCTCGACCCCAACGGCGACGGCAACCCCTCCGACGGGGTCGATGGCTTCCGGCTCGATGTGGCGGGAGAGATACCGATGGGCTTCTGGCGAGAATACCGGGAGTTCGTGCATTCCGTCAACCCCGACGCCTACCTCGTAGGCGAGATCTGGTGGCTGAAATGGCCCGACTCCCTGCTCGATCCGGCCCCCTTCCTGGCGGGCGACCAATTTGACGCGGTGATGAACTACCGCTGGTACCGGGCTGCCAGGGCTTTGTTCGCACAGCCTGAGCAGGCACTCAAGCCCAGTGGTTTTGTAGCCGAAATGAAAGCCCTGGAAGCAGGCATCCGGAAGGAAAATCAAAGGGCTATGATGAACGTAGCCGCCAGCCACGATACTGAGCGGCTGAGCACCTCATTATTCAACAAAAACAAATACAAATACCAGGTGAAACCCGGCGACGACCCGGAGTACAAGATCCACAAGCCCGACGCGCGCACGCGGGCAGAGCAACAACTCCTGCTGCTGCAACAGTTCACCTGGATCGGCGCACCGCACATCTGGAACGGCGACGAAGCAGGCATGTGGGGCGCCGACGACCCCGACTGCCGCAAGCCCATGGTCTGGGACGACCTCAGCTACGAAGTTGAACGCGCCCATTTTGTACCAGGAAAACCACGCCCCGCCGACACCGTGCGCGTTGACCGCGAGCTGCTCGCTTACTACCAGTCGCTCACCCAACTGCGGCGCGACCACCCCGTACTTTCCCGCGGCGACGTGGAATACCTCCTGGCCGACGACGACCGTATGACCCTGGCCTACCTCCGCATGTATGAAGGAAGCGATATGATCGCCGCCTTCAACCTCTCGGATGAGGAACAAACGCTGGAGATACCGGTCAAAGAAGAGAAAAGCTACATGGAAGCATTTCCTCGAAAGGGAATGGAATACACGGCAGCAGGAGGGCTGCTCCGGATCAAACTGGGGCCGATGCAGGGGCTGGCGCTCGCCCCCGGAATCCGCTAATCAATAGATACCGGGCATTTTATTCAAAGTGGAATTGGCATGGTTTTTGGCTCTGTAATTAATGCACTCCCTCGATAGGGGGAAGGCGGAAAAATGGTGTCTACATTTCAAAGGGCATCTTTTTCGAACAGCATCAATACAGAGATCACCATGCGCCGGTTCGCTATTTCAGACATACATGGTTGTTTGCGCACCTTCCAGATTCTGCTGGACGAGATCTCCTTTTCCAAAAACGACGAGCTCTACCTGTTGGGAGATTTCACCGACCGCGGCCCCAATAGCAAGGGGGTGCTTGATTATATCCTTGACCTGCGCGAGCTGGGTTACACCGTTTATGCCCTGCGCGGCAACCACGACCAGATGATGCTCGACGCCCACCACGACGACGAGAGTTTCCGCAACTGGCTGGGCAACGGCGGCAAGGAGACCTTGAAGAGCTTTGGTGTGAACCACATCAGGGAGATTCCCGACAGATACATCGAATTCCTCATGGAGCTGCCCTGGTATCTGGAAGTAGACCGCTACATCCTGGTACACGCCGGTCTTGATTTCCGCTTCATCAATCCCTTTGACAGTCCTGACGCCATGCTTTGGGCCAGGAAATGGTACGACAGCATCAACTACAAATGGCTGGGCGACCGCATCATCCTGCACGGGCATACGCCGCTCTTCCGCAACGAGATCGAGCAACAGCACCGCAACCTCGAGCGGCAGCGCTTCCTGGGCCTCGACAACGGCTGCGTCTACACCGACAAGCAATACCGGAGCATGGGCCTCGGCGCCCTCTGCGCCTTCAACCTCGGCGACCGCACCCTCACCTTCGTGGAAAATGCCGAAGTGGGGCAGGAGCCTGTACCCGGCCCCCGCAGCCGCCTGGCGCAGTTGCTCTCGTTCTTCTCCTTCTAAGCAATAATTTAAATGTTACTATTCAGCAAGGGTGTTGCGGCTGCGCCGCAATGAGTTTTCCCCTACATTGACGAATGTCATTGCAGGAGATACCCCTCTTCTCCTATCTTACCCCTGGTTCTCACCCATCCTGCATTCCAAACATTTTAAAACTTCAAAAAAGTAATCATGAAAGCCAGCCAAAAGACGCCGCAGGAACGCTGGGAAGACAACAAGGAACGCTGTAAGGAAGTCATGTCGGCCACCATTGCCGAGTTGACGGGCCGGGACGACAAGATGTCCCGGAGCCTTTGCACTGAAATGGCCGAAACCGGCATCATGGACTTCGAAGGAATAGCTTCTGCCCTTCAGCCCGATGGCACAGTCGATTTCAACAACCTCTTCGCCAGGCGCATTTCCGATTTTTTGGTGGGAAAAGGATTCAAAACCTCCGAAGCCCATGCCATCGTCACAGCCGTCTCAGAGTTTGCGGCTTCAACTTTGCTGATGGAAGGCTAACGAAGTGAGTTTGACTGTGAGAAGAGGGAGCGATTTTTATGCGCGCCCTCTTTTTTTTTCTACCTTCATCGTCCCATTCACTCAACCAAAAACCTGTGATATGCAGCCGTACGGAATTTTTTACAAATCATTCTTTTTCACCTTCACCTTCATTTTCGGCCTCTCCTTTTCAGCGAAAGCCCAGGGCGATCCTCTGCAAATCGACACCATCCTCACTACTCCCGTCACCTGCTTCGGTGGCGACAATGGCGAGGCGCAAGTTCTTTTCTCAGGCGGCACAGAACCCTATGTCATCCTTTGGTCGGATGGCCAGGAAGGAGCGCTGGCTACCGATCTTGAGCCCGGTGTTTACACCGTGACCATCACGGATGCGATGGGAGAAGAAGTCAGTGGAAGTGCGGAGATTGGCGAGCCGCCCCTCATGACCATGACCTCGGCATCTGTCAACCCGATTTGTCCCGACGATGAAACCGGATCTGTCACCATCGACCCCTCGGGCGGCGTGCCGCCCTATACCATTTACTGGAGCAACAGCCAGACCGGCCCGGTGCTCTCCAACGTGCCGGCAGGTATTTATTTCGTATTCGTCATCGACCAGCAGGGCTGCGTGCTCAGCGAGATGTTCATACTGCAGGGCACCGACAGCGAACCGCCGCTTATCAGCGCCAGCCCCTCATTCCTCTACCTGGATGAGTCGGGCGAAATCCCGCTGACGCCTGCGCTCCTGAACATTCAGGTAAGCGATAACTGCGGCATCAGCGGTATCAACATCGACCCGCCCGTGCTGACCTGCCAGAATGCCGGAACCAATACCCTCACTCTTTCCGTGGTCGACCAAAGCAACAACATCTCCTCGATACAGGTCACCGTCTCCGTGATCGACACCATTTCACCGGTACTGCCCTCCGATACCCTGCATGTGGAACTCGGCCCAGATGGAACCGTAACCGTCGACCCGCAAGACCTCGCAGCCTCCGCTACCGACAACTGCGAAATCCTCTTCTATGAGGTAACGCCCAGTACTTTCGACTGCCAGAACATCGACCTGAACGAGGTGACTGTCACGATAACCGATCAAAGCGGCAACTCCGTTTCCACCCAATCATACGTTTTTGTCGAAGACAAACTGCCGCCCGTGGTGCTGGCGAAAGACATCACCGTAACGCTCGACGCCAACGGCCAAGCCTCTATCGTGGCCGACCAGATCGACGAAGGTTCCTCCGACAATTGCGGCTTCTTCAGCAAGCAGGCGACGCCCAACCATTTCAGCTGCGAAGATATCGGCAGCCCGGTGGAAGTGACGCTGAAGATCACCGACCTGCACGGCAACTCAGCCACCGCCATCGCGCTGGTGACCGTCGCCGACGGCCAGGCCCCCGTTATCGAATGCCCCGAAGATATCCAGATCGAATTCTGCGGCCCCGTTGAATACGACATGCCCACGGGCTCCGACAACTGCGAATTCACCATCACGCAGACCGGTGGCCTGGGCAGCGGGTCGATCTTCCCCTTCGGCGTCAATACCGAGACCTTTACCGCTACCGACGCCTATGGCAATGAAACCTCCTGCAGCTTCGATATTATCGTGGAAAACGACTTCCTCGTCACCGAAGAAGTGCAGCCTGTCACCTGCTTCGGCGACGCTGATGGCTCTATCGAACTGACGGTTTCAGGCGGGCTGCCGCCCTATGCTTACATCTGGTCGGGAGGCAGCAACCTCAACCTCCAGGCGGGCGGTTATGACGTCACCATCTTCGATTCCAACGGCTGCGAGTCTATCTACCCCTTTGAAATTACGGGGCCGGATGAAGTGACTGTGCAGGTCGTCGATATCCTGCCCGAAAACCAGTCCCAGCAGAACGGCGGTTTCACCCTGATCGTCACCGGAGGTACCCCGCCTTTTGTTTTTGACGGAATGACATTCTCCGGATCCCTTATCGTGAGCGGCTATTCCGCAGGCAACTACTCGGTTACCATCACCGACCAGAACGGTTGCCAGGGCTTCGCTGATTTCACCATCGGCAACGTCAACAGCACCGGTGAACCGGAGGTGTTGCGCCAATTCGCCGTATTCCCCAACCCGGCCAAAGATTATGCCGTGGCCAATGTACGCCTGGCAAATTCTGCCAGCATGCAGCTCAGCCTGACCGACTTCACCGGCCGCACCCTGCGCAGCTGGCCGGCGATCGAAGCCAACGGCTACACCTTCAGCGTGGATTTGAGCGGGCTGCCTGCGGGGGTGTATACCTTGCTGTTGCAATTGGAAGGAGGGGAAGTTGTGGGAAGGAAATTAGTGAAGGGTGAAGAGTGAAGAGTGAAGAGTGAAGGGTGAAGTGAAATTTCTTCACCCTTCACCCTTCACCCTTCACTTATTTTCATTTACTTTATACTTTTTCCATTCAACCCCAACGACATGAGTATGAAAACTGAACAAGGGCTGGGATTTGACTGGGACCTGATCGCGGGGACCATAGAGGAGCAGAAATGCATCTTGTTCATTGGCCCGGGCGTATTTGCGAACGAGCGATTTGGCAGTTTGGAGGAGTGGATGGCCGATTTCCTTGAAAAGGAACCCGGAAATCTGATCAAAAAGTACTATCACGACGACAGCCTGTTTGCCTTTCAGGATCCTACCGCGAAGACCAAGGCGACTTTCGCCTTGAAGAAATTCTTTCAGGAGGAGCAGTTCGAGGGCGTGAAGGAATTGTACCGAAAGATCGCCGAGATCCCATTCTCCATGATCTTCACCCTGACGCCCGACGATCTGCTGCACCAGGTTTTCAAGGAGATGAAGATCAACTACCAGTTCGATTTTTACCTCAAAAACCAGCCTCCCAGGCAGGTGGAAACGACTTTCACGCCCACCGCCAACTCGCCGCTGCTGTACAACATGTTCGGCTACGTGCAGAACCGCGACTCGCTGGTGCTGACGCACGACGACCTCTTCGACTACCTCAACTCGGTGCTCGCAGAGTCGAGCATGCATCCCGATATCAAGCAGAGCATCAAGAAGATGGAAAACTTCATCTTCCTTGGCATTTCTTTCGATAAATGGTATATGCGGCTGCTGCTCAAGATGCTGTACCGGCTGCAGGGCAGGGAGGAGTTTCTGCGTTTTGCCAATCAGGCGCTGCTCACCGACGAGCTGCGCAGCCTCTTTGTCGACCAGTTCCGCATCGAGTTTGTGCCGCAGCAGATACCCGAGTTCATCGATCAGTTGCACGCCTGGTTTTCAGAGAAAGGCGCCCTGCGAAGGGGCGGCGCCGAGGAAAAGCCAAGTGTGGCCCGGCAACTCAAGGAAATGGTGGGAGAGGGAAAGACCGGCGATGCGATCACGGGCCTGCAGACCTTCATCGACCGCTTCCTGGCCGAACACACCAGCCTGCCGGAATCGTCGGTCGACCTGCTCACCGGGCTCAGCAGCGAACTGCTGCAACTCCGCTCCATGTACCGCAGATTGGAAAACCGCAAACGGCAAGGCATCATCAGCGAAGAGAAGTCAGACCTCGAATTGAATCAAATCACCCATTCACTCATTGGGTACCTCGATGAGATCGAAGCAATGAACCTCTGATGGACAAGCAATTCAGATACCCCGGCGTTCGGCCCTTCCAGCGCTCCCAGGCCAACCTGTTTTTCGGCCGCGACAAAGACCGCGAAGAACTGCTCCAACTGGTCGATCTCGACAAACTCACGGTCCTGTATTCCAAGTCGGGCCTGGGGAAAAGCTCCCTGCTCAACGCCGCCTTACTGCCCGCGGTGGAAAAGGCCGGCAAGCTCAGGCCCTTCTCCTTCCGCTTCGGCGCCTGGTACAAGGGCAAGGAGGGAACCCCGCTCGACGTGCTGACCCACTCCCTGGCCGAACAGGCAGGCGATGAGCCTTCCTTCCTCGACGAGATCGGCAGGCCGGACATGAACCCGCTCTGGTTTTACCTCAAAAAAATCCAGATCCAGCACCCGGACAAAACAGGCTTTTTGCTCATCCTCGACCAGTTTGAGGAACTATTTTCCTACCCGCAGGAACTGGTCCGCAACTTCGGCCGCCGCCTGGCTTCCGCGCTTTATCAGGACATCCCCCAGAGCATTCTCAATAATTTCGAAAAAAGATACCAGGAGAATCCCCAGTTTTTGACAAAAGAGGAGATGGACCTCCTCCACCAACCCTTTGACCTGAAGGTGCTCTTCGCCATCCGGTCCGACCGGCTCAGCCTGCTCGACGAACTCACCCCTTACCTGCCCAAGATACTGGGGCGCCTGTACCGCCTCGACGCGCTGAGCGCCGAAGCGGCAGAGGAGGCCATCCTCAATCCGGCCTACCAGAAAGGCGATGAATTCGCCTCGCCCCGCTTCGACTACAACGACCAGGCCCTCGACTACATGCTCGACTACCTGACCAAAGGCCGCAAGGAAAATATTGAGTCCTTTCAGCTCCAGATCCTCTGCCAATACATAGAATCGGAGCTGGTGATCGAAAAAAAGCTCAGCGAGGTCAAAAAAGAAGATATCGGCGACCTCGACGCCATTTACCGATCCTACTACGAACGCCAGATCAAGCGCCTGCCCAACCCCGCCGATATCGCCGCGGCGCGCCGGCTGATCGAGGAAGGCCTGATCGAGGAAAAAGACCAGCGCCGCCTGAGCCTCCACGAAAGCCAGATCGAACAGTTCTACGGCATCTCCAAAGAACTGCTCGACCAACTGGTCGAAACCCGCCTGCTCCGGCCCGAACCCCACTACAAGGGCGGCTACCTCTACGAGCTCAGCCACGACTCCATCGTAGCGCCCATCTTGCAGGCCAAGCGGGAACGGGTGGTAATCGAGCAGCAAAAAGAAGCAGAAGAGGAGCAACGCAAAATGGAGCAGCGCCTCAAGCAAAAGGAAGAAGAAGCCCAAAAAGAACAACGAAGAGCACAAACCGCCAGAAAGGCCAACATCCTGGTCGGTACCACCGTGGTGCTCGCCGCCACCACCGGTTTTTTCTACCAGCAAAACCGCGTGTGGATGAAGGAAAGCGAGCTGAAAGCCAAGGAAACCAGCTACCGCGCCGATATCGCACGGCAAAACGCCGAAAGCAGCGAACTGACCAGCATGGCACTGGTCGAAACGGAAATTGACCGCACCCTCGCCTTCCACCTCGCCGAAGCCGCCGTACAAAAAAACCCCGACAACCAGCTGGCCGTCAAAGTGCGCAACGACGTGCTGCTGCGCTCTACTTTTTACCCATTCTACGAAAAAAGCCTACTGGCCCATCAGCACTACATCTCCGACTTCGCATTTTCCCCCGATAACAAATGGCTCGTCTCCGCCAGCGTCGACTCCACCCTCATCATCTGGGACCTGAGTACGTTCAGCCCCGTCGATACCCTGCGCAGGCACAAAGGCCCCATCATGGACGTCGACTTCGCCTCCGACGGCCGCTCGATACTGTCGGGCGATGAAACCGGGCTGGCCATTATCTGGCCTTTCCAGAACGGCAAAGTCAACCGCCAACAGCTCAAATCAATCGAATACGAGTCCGTCATCCGCGATGTGGCTTTCGCGCAAACCCCCAACCACATCCTCTTCGCCGGCGATTACAAACCGGCAAACGACTTCCGCCCCATCAGACACCTGAGCGTGTGGAGCCTCTACGACAACAAATGGATCAACCGCCATATCCCCCTGCACGAGGGCTCGATCACCAACGTCGTTTCGGTCAAATCACAGGACAAAACCCTCGCTATCACAGCCGGAGCTGATCGCAGCGTCAAACTCCTCGACTACCGCACCGACTCCATTTTTTACCAGATCAGCGACCTGCCTGCCAATGTATCAAACCTCGACTACAGCGACGGCGCAGACATCCTCGTCGTAGGGCTCGACGACGGCTCTGTCCACATCTGGGAAAAGTTCAGCACGGGCGCCCGCAAAAGGGCCATGTCCTTCAAAGCCCATGAAAACTACATCTCCGACGTCGTCATCACCCCCGACGACCGGCGCATCCTCACCTGCAGCTGGGACAAGACCGCCAAGCTTTGGGATATGCAGGGCAACCTGCTAAAGGTATTCCTCGGACATAAAGACGGCCTGCGGGCCATCACTATTTCCAAAGACCAGAAAATCGTCGTCACCGGCGGCGAAGACCGCACCATGCGGATCTGGCCCCTCAAAGCCTATGAATTCAAATCGCTCGACCTGAACCGGGCCGGCGCCCCTTCCCCTGTACAGGCCGTCGCTGCTAATGGCGAACAGCTGCTCGCCGGTAAATTCGAAGGCAGGGCGCTGCTCTATGGCAAAAACGGCGACTTCGTCAAAGCCCTCGACCACCAGGGGCGTATCCTCGACGTGGCACTCTCTGCCGACAATAAACTCGCCGCCACCGCCGGGCTGGGCAAACAGACCATCCGCGTCTGGGACCTGAAAAAAGGAACCAGCACGGCGCTGAATTACGCCACCGCGGTAGACGCCGTGGCATTTTCGGCCGATGGGAAATACCTGCTCGCAGGTACCCGCGAAAAGACCGCTATTCTCTGGGATCTGGAGACCCAAGACACCATAAGCGTTTTCAGAGGCCATACCGCCAATGTCATCGACGTGGCCTTCTCGCCCAAAGGCGACAGGCTGCTCACGGCCAGCTCCGACGGCACAGCGCGGCTTTGGTCGTTTGAAGGCGCCCTGATCTACCAGGTGCGACACCACTCCGACCGGGTCACCTCCGTAGCCTTCCACCCCACAGAAGACGGCGTCTTCCTCACCGGCAGCTGGGATAACACCTTCGCCCTCTGGAAACTGGATTCCCTAAAACAGAAATTCATCGGCCACAGCTCCGACGTCAACAAAGTCGCCTTCTCTGCAGATGGGGCAACGATCCTCTCCGCCAGCGCCGACCGCACCGTGCGCCTCTGGACCCCTGACGGCAAGGAACTCGAGAGCTTTATCTATCACGACGACTCCATTATCGACGCGGTCTTCGCACCCGATGAAGAGGAAGGCTGGAAGATACTGACGGGCAGCAAAGACCAAACTGCCAGGATCTGGAGACAAAAAGACCTCGAAACCATCAAACAAAGCATCGCACCGCTGACAGAAGATCAAAAGACCAAATACAGCGTGCAATGATCACTTGTCGCCAATTGGCAAAAGGAGTGCTTGCCGGTTTCTGATAGTTGATGTAGATTTAGTTTAGCGTTTAATTTGTAAACGCTAAACGATAAACGATAAACCTTTTCTATGCGCCTTTTTACACTCTTCCTCCTCGCTTGCGGGCTCCTCAGCAGCCTCTCCGCCCAGGTGCTGATCAACGAGTTTTCAGCCGCCAACATCAACACCGTACAGGATGCCTATGCGGAGTATGAAGACTGGATCGAGCTGCACAATACAGGTACCTCGGCTGTCAACCTATCGGGCTACCACCTCAGCGACCGCCTGAACAACCCCGATAAGTGGGCGTTTCCGGCAGGCACGACCATCGCGCCGGGCGGATACCTGCTCGTGTTTGCCTCTTCGCGCAACACCGTCTTTTCCGGCCAGTTGCACACCAATTTCAAACTCACCCAGACCCGCAGCGAATACGTCGTGCTCGCCGACCCCGACGGCAACGTGCTCGACAGCTACCACATCACCCAACCCAACCAGACCAACCACTCCTGGGGCCGCAACCCCGCTTCCGGCGAATGGCGGGTCTATACCACGCCCTCTCCCGGCAATGCCAACAGCAACAGCAACACCACCGGGTATGCGCCAAAGCCCATCTTCAGCCAGCCGGCAGGCTTCTATACCGGAACACAGAACATCAGCCTGTTCGGCCCTGTGGGCTCCACCATCCGCTTCACCCTCGACGGCAGCGAGCCGGGGCCAACATCTCCGGTTTACTCCAGCCCATTCGCCATCAATGCCACCACCGTCGTGCGGGCCAGGGTGTACAGCAGCGACAGCCAACTGCTGCCTGGTTTCGTAGAAACCAACACGTATTTCATCGACGAAGAACACACCGTGCCGGTGATCTCCATCGCGGGCAGCCAATTGCCGACATTGCTCAACGGGCAGCAGATCCAGCCCATCGGGTCGTTTGAATTTTTCAAAAATAACCAGCTGGTCGATGAAGGCGTCGGCCAGTATAATAAACACGGGAACGACAGCTGGGCCTACCCCCAGCGCGGCCTGGACTACATCACCCGCGACCAGTACGGCTACAACGACGAGATCGAAGATAAAATATTCGCGGAAACCGACCGCGACGGCTTCCAGCGTCTCATCCTCAAGGCCGCCGCCAACGACAATTACCCCTTTCAAAACGGTGGAGCGCATATCCGCGACGGCTACGTGCACGTGCTCTCGCAACACGCCGGGCTCGAACTCGACGAGCGCTCCTACGAACCTGCCGTGCTCTACCTCAACGGCCAATATTGGGGCATCTATGACATCCGCGAAAAGGTCGACGATCCTGATTTTACCCAGTACTATTATAACCAGGACGAATACGACATCGACTTCATCAAGACCTGGGGCGCCACCTGGCAGGAATACGGCTCCTGGGCCGAATGGTACCCCCTGCACGATTTCATCACGGACAACGACATGTCGGACCCCGCCAACTACGCCTATGCCGCTGATAAACTGGAGATGATCTCCCTGGCCGACTACATGATCATCAACACCCACACCGTCTGCAAGGACTGGCTCAACTGGAACACCGCCTGGTGGCGCGGCCGCAACCCGGAGGGCGACAAGCTCAGGTGGCGCTATACCCTGTGGGACCTCGACGCCACCTTCGGCCACTACATCAACTACACCAGCATTCCCAATACAACTCCCACTGCCGACCCCTGCGACAACGAAGAGTATTCCAGCAGCTCCGACCCGCAGGGCCACGTCGACCTCATTATTTCCCTCATGGAAAATGAGGAATTCCACTCCCTCTACGTCAACCGCTACGCCGACCTGAAGAATACCTACCTGTCGTGCGACTACATGATCGGCCTGCTCGACGACATGATCGCCCGCATCGAGCCCGAGATGCCCCGCCACATCGCCCGCTGGGGCGGGAACATGGCGCAGTGGCAGGCCAACGTGCAGGCCATCCGCGATTTCATTAATGCCCGCTGTACCGTGCTCAACGAAGGCATCGTCGACTGCTACGACGTGACCGGGCCGTTTGACATCACCGTGTCCATCTTTCCGGAAGACTCGCCTAATCAGGTTAAAGTGAACACCCTGGTGCCCCCTGCTTTCCCCTTCAGCGGCGAATATTTCGGCAACACCACCCTCACTTTTCAGGCCCTGCCCGCCGATGAGTGGGTATTCCACCACTGGGAGGTGGCCAATCAGACTTTCGCGCCCGACCAATACGCAGAAGCCATAACGATGAGCATTCAGGAAGGCGACCAGATCACCGCCTTCTTCCAGCCGGCCATCCCCTGCGCCCTGCCGGAGATCACCTCGCTGGAAACCACCCAAACCACGGCGGCTATCGCCTGGGACGGGCCGGTCAACGACCTCAGCTACCAGATCCACTGGAAACCGGTAAGCTCGGAAGACTGGAGCGTGATCAGCTACATCGGCAACGAGATCACCCTTTCGGGCCTCGAACCCTGTACGACTTACGACTTCCTCCTGGGCACCATCTGCGGCAACGCCACCAGCGACCTGATCGCCGCGCAGTTCACCACCGAATGCATCAACAGCAGCGATGAGCGGCCCCTGCGCATCCTCGCTTTCCAGGTATACCCCAACCCCACCCACTCCCTCATCAACCTCGAATTCGATCTGATGGAGTACGGCCCCGCCGGTATCTCCGTGCTCAACGCCACCGGGCAGACCGTTTGGGAACAGCAAACCGCCGAGCTCGCCCCCGGCCGCCATCAACTGGCCATCGAAGAAAGCCGGGAATGGCCCTCTGGCGTGTATTTTGTGCGGCTGCAGGTGGGGAAGGAGGTGATGGTGAGGAAAGCTTTGAGGAGTTTATAAGTTTATGGGGTTAGAAGTTTAGAAAACATAAACTTCTAACCCCATAAACTTCTAAACTAACCTAAACTCATAAACTTATAAACTTTTCCATGTACAAGCTTCTTCCGCTAACCATCCTCCTCCTCTCAGCCCAGATCGCCCTCGCTCAACAATACGGCGACGGTTTGGTCATCAACGAATTCATGGCCGCCAACGACTCTCTTTCCGGCATCACCGACCCCAACGGGCAGTTTGAGGACTGGATCGAGTTGTACAACAACGGCAACCTGACGCTAAACCTGGAGAATTTTACGCTCAGCGACAAGGCGGACAACCCCGGCAAGTGGGTCTTTCCTGCTGGCGCCACCATCGTGCCGGGCGGGTATCTCATCATCTGGGCCGACGAAGACCAGAGCCAGCCAGGGCTGCACGCCAACTTCAAGTTGAGCAAGGACGGCGAGTTCCTCATCCTGTCCAACCCATTCGGCGAAGTACTTGACTCACTGACCTTCGGGCCACAGGACACCAATGTGGCCTTTGCCCGCAGGCCCAACGGCACGGGAAACTTTGTGAAGCAGGCGCCTACTATTGGTTTTAACAACGACGATGCCAACAGCACGGGGCAGCGGGGACTGATCCGCGAAGGGCTGCTGCTGTCGCCGAATCCCGCAGGCAGCACCCTGCAGCTCTCCTGGAAAATGGACAACCCGCCGGCGGTCAAGACCCTGGAGGTCGTCGATTTGACCGGACGGGTGTTGCACAGGCAGACTTCCGCCGCAGACGTGGTCTCCCTGGAGACCATCCCGGCAGGTTCTTACCTCCTGCGCCTGGAGACAGAGGCAGGGGTGTATGGAGAGCGGTTTTTAAAACAATAAAAACCCTCCCCCTTTTCGTTTTTGGAAAAAAACTGAAAAACCATGGCTTCTTCCCGCAAAATTGATCTCAAAATCCCCTTGTACTACCTCGTGGCCGGCGTGCTGGCCTGGGGTATCCCTTACCTGGCCTCCATGCTGGGCCGCAAGTCCGACGACCCCTGGGTCAACTTCGCCGATTCGCTGTACGACCTGCTGTTTATCTACTATGCGGTGATGGCCTTTCTGGTGCTCGCCGTGATCACCAGCTTATACAAATGGTACACGAATAAGGATGTGGCGAAGAAAAACGGATATCTGGCGGTGTTTGGCATCACGGCGGTTTTGCTCGTTTGGTTTTTGATTGAAACTACCGGAGGATAAGTTCCCATGACCCTCCGCCACACGCTGAACCTCGAAGGCCTGACCCTGCAACTCGACAGCCTGACCAACTTCGACGAGCTGTTCGACGAGCTGTTGGCGAAGGGGGAGGACAGCGAGGAAGTCAGGGACGAGCGCATCCCCTATTGGGCCGACCTGTGGCCCTCGGCCGTGGCGCTGAGCCGCTATCTGGTACAATCGGGTATCGTGACGCCGGAGACGACCGTTACCGAAATAGGCTGCGGGCTGGGTCTGCCGGGCATCGTGGCGGGGATGCTCGGGGCTAAGGAAGTGCTCTTCACCGATTACCTTGAAGAGGCGCTGGGCTACGCCCGCCACAACTGGGAGCTCAACTGCCAGGGCAAGGCCCGTTTCGAGCGCCTCGACTGGCGCGAGCCCGACCCCGCCATGGCCGCCGACCTGGTGCTGGCCTCCGATATCGCTTATGAAACGCGGTTTTTCCCCTTCCTTCCCCCCGCCTTCAAAACGCTCTGCAAGCCCGGCGGCCGCATCCTGTTCAGCGAGCCCGGTCGCGAAGTGGCAAGGATATTCCTCGATACCCTCCCTGAGATGGGCTTCCAAGTCAACAAAACCATCATCAAAGGCGAACTCAACAAGCTCCCCTACGCCGTCAGCATCTACGACCTCACCCCTTCACTCTTCACCCTTCACCCTTCACCAACAAAGCCATAAAGAACCCATCATACCCAAACTCATTGGGCAGCAGGCGTTTCTGCTCCAGCAGTTCGAATTTCCCGTTTTGTTCTTTCAGGAAATTTTCGACCTGCCGGTCGTTTTCGGAAGGCAGGATGGAGCAGGTGGCGTAGACCATAAGGCCGCCGGGTTTGAGCATGCGGCTGTAGGAGCGGAGTATCTCCTGTTGGGTTTGTCTTACTTTTTCGATGAAAGGGATATCGAGTTTCCACTTGGCGTCGGGGTTGCGGCGCACCACGCCGAGGCCCGAGCAGGGCACGTCGAGCAGGAGGCGGTCGGCCGAGTTTTCCAGGCGTTTGATGACTTTGGTGGAATCGATGGGGCGGGTTTCGATGATATCGGCGCCGGCGCGGCGGGCTCGTCGTTTGAGCTCGTCGAGTTTCCAGCCCTCGGTGTCCATGGCGATGATGCGGCCCTTGTTTTGCATCAGGGCGGCGAGGTGGAGGGATTTCCCGCCTCCGCCCGCGCAGGCGTCGACGACCCGCATGCCGGGTTCGGGCCGAAGGAAAGGCGCTACCTGTTGGGAGGCGTAGTCCTGCACTTCAAAATACCCCTGCCGGAAGGCCTCCGTAGAGAAGAGGTTTTTGCGCTGTAAGACCTTCATGGCGTCGCCTTCGAGGCCTTCGGTCTGCACGCCTTCGGCCAGCAGCAGCTGCCCCAGCGCTGAGGCGTCAGTTTTGAGGGTATTGACGCGGATGACCACCGGCGCCGGTTCGTTGAGGGCGTGGAGCACGGGCTCCCAGCTCGCTTCCAGTTCCTGAGCCCCGCGTTCTTCCAGCCAGTCGGGTATCGACTCGCGGATCTTTCTGACGGATTGAAGTTTCTGCCGCTTTGCGCGGATGGCGTCGGGGTCGAGGCCGTTAAACTCTTTCCAATTGGGTAGTTCCTGCCCCCGGAGAATCTGCCAGATACCGAAGAGGCGCCACCAGGCGGCTTCGTCCTGCGGCTCGCCGCCGTCGATCTCGTAGAGCAGGCGGTACCAGCGCACGATTTCGTAGACGTTTTCGGCGATGAAAGCGCGGTCGCGCGCGCCCCATTTGGGGTTCGACTTCAGCACCCGCTCGATCACCTTATCGGCAAACTGCTTGTCGCCGAAGATATCCTGCAGGGAGGAGATGACGGCCTGGACGAGGTTGGGGAAGAGCTTCAAAGAGTTTTCAGTTTAAAATTTTCAGTCTTCAGTTGGGAAAGCTACCACAAAAACTGAAAACCGAAAACTGAAAACTGAAAACTAATCTCTCCATTACCGCCATTCATCCCGGGAATCCCCCCCTTCATCGGAAAGCTGGCCCGATTCATCTCATCCGGAGAAACCTTTTGCAACGAAAGCCGTCTTTGGGCCTGTCTATGCATCCATTCTGAAAACAGAAAACCACATGAAAACAAGAACCCCAATATTCGCATTGCTGGCCTTGTTGTTTGCAATGCCTTGTGAAAACAGTCTTTCCGCCCAAACCACCGCCGGCAGCATTGCCGGTACGGTGGTGGACGGCGCAACCGGCGCCCCGGCCGCCTTTGCCACAGTGATGCTCTACCGGCAGTCAGACAGCACGCTGGTGAAAGGCGACTTCAGCGACGAAAAAGGAACCTTCCTGTTTGAACCCATAGAACCGGAGACATATTTTCTGCAGTTGACCATGGTCGGTTACGCCGATCTGGTCGTTTCCGGCATCCAAATGAAAGCAAGCCAACAGGCGATCAATCTCGGCACGTTGCGCATGGGTGAAACCATGGAGCAACTGGCCGAGGTGGTCGTCACCGCCCAAAAGCCCTTCGTTGAGCGCCAGGCCGACAAGCTGGTGGTCAACGTGGAGAACAGCGCCGTGGCGGTGGGCAACAACGCCCTGGAAGTGCTGCGACGCGCCCCGGGCGTCACCATCGACAACAACGACAACATCAGCCTGCGTGGCCGGCAGGGCATCATCGTCATGATCGACGGGAAGCAGACCTACCTGTCGATGGCAGAAGTGGCCAACATGCTTAAAAACATGCCCAGTGAATCGATCCAGACCATCGAGATCATAACCCAGCCCTCGGCGAAATACGACGCGGCGGGCAACGCCGGTATCATCAACATCCGCCTTAAAAAGGACAAAAACCAGGGCCTCAACGGAAGCGTGAGCCTCACGGCAGGCGCGGGATTGGTTTGGTTCGACCGGCTGTACGAAAGGGGAACCGGCAACCTGAACCTCAACTACCGCAAGGGCATCGTCAATGTCTTTGGCAGTTATTCCAAAAATCACCAAAAGGGCGCCAATTCACTGCATCTGCAGCGTTATGTCAGGTTTCAGGATACGACCACCTTTTTCGACCAAAACTCCTGGATGACGAATGCCGACCGCAGCCATTCCTTCAAGATCGGCGCCGATATCAACCTGGGCAAGCGGCAGACGATCGGCTTCCAGATCAACGGATTCGCCAACAACGAGGAAATCGACATGGTGAATACCAGCGACATCTACACCAACGGGCTGCTGAGCGGCGGCATCGGCGTAGATAACGACCGGCCCGGGCATTGGTCGAACCATACGTACAACCTCAACTACAAGGCTACATTCGACAGCCTCGGCCGAGAGCTGACCGCCGATTTCGACTACGCCTATTACAACGGCAACTCTTTCGACAACATCACTACCACCTACCTCGACGCCGAGGGTGGCGCCACCGGCGAAGAGCGCCTGCGCAGCGCCGTGCCGGTGATGGTCGATATCCGCGCTTTCAAGGCCGACTACGTGCATCCGCTGCGCAGCGGGCTCAAACTCGAAGGCGGCGTGAAGGGCAGTTTCGTTACCACGGACAACGACGTCAAGTTCGAACTGTACAGGGAAGACGAATGGGAGGTCGACAGCACCAAGACCAACCATTTCAAATACGATGAAAACATCCTGGCGGCTTATGTCAACGCTTCGCGCCAGTTTGAAAAATGGGGCATCCAGGCTGGCCTTCGCGCGGAGCACACGCGCTCGGTGGGCAACTCGATCACCCTGAGCAAGGTGGTAGACCGCGATTACCTGGAGTTTTTCCCCAGCCTTTCGCTGCAATACCAGCTGAGCGACAATCACCAGTTCGGCCTCAACTACAGCCGCCGGATCGACCGTCCTAACTACCAGGACCTCAACCCCTTCGTCTATTACCTCGACCCCTTCTCATACGTACAGGGCAACCCCTTCCTGAACCCCATGTTCACCCACTCGGTCGAGCTGTCGCACACCTTCAAGGGGGCCGTCACCTCCAGCCTGAGCTACAGCCGCACGGAAGACTACATCACGCAGGTGACCATACAGAACGATACGACCAAGACGACGGTGGCGATCAACTACAACCTCGACAACTTTCACAACTACGGTTTCAACCTCAGCAGCCCCATACCCATCGCCAAATGGTGGATGGTGCAGACCAACCTGAACCTCAACTACCGCAGTTTCCAGGCCGAGTTCCTCGGCGCGCGGCTCGACAACCGGGGTTTCACTGCCAATATCTACATCTCCAACCAGTTCACCCTGCCCAAAGGCTACACGATTGAGCTGTCGGGCTGGTACCGCTCACCGGATGTGGACGGCATTTTCGTGGGCCGCTCCATGTACATGGCCGATTTCGGGATGAGCAAGAAAATCCTGAAAAACAAGGGCGCCCTGCGCCTGAGTCTCAGCGACATCTTCAACACCGGCCGCTGGCGGGGCAACACCACCTATGAAAACATGGACCTGAGCGTCGACTCCAAGTGGCAGAGCCGCCGGATCAACCTCTCCTTCAGCTACCGCTTCGGCAACCAGAACGTCAAAGGCCCCCAACGCCGCGGCACCAGCTCGGATGAGGAGCGCAACCGGGTGAAGATGGAGAGAGGGTAGCACCGAGGTGACACCTCCGGTGGCCCCCCCGCACATAACCTGGATACCAAAACGACAGGCGCCCTTTCCTGAAATACTGGGGCGCCTGTCGTTTTTTCATATCTTCGTCGAGTTTAACTAAATTTTCTTTCTTTATTGGAATCATACGGTTAACTTGAAAATTGGCCATTCTTAAACCGTTTACCATGAAAAAGCACTATTTCTCTCTCCTGCCGATCCTGTCGGCACTATTCCTCTTTACCGCCTGCGAGAAAGAAATTTCCAAAGGCGTCGTCATTATCAACCACCACCATCAGGTGGCAGGCCAGGAGGTCGTAACCGGGCAGTTCCTCTACACCTGCCAGGCCGGGTACCCCTTCAGCGTAACCCGGCTTCAATACTACACCTCCAACTACGTCCTTCACCGGGAAGATGGTACGGATTACCGGCTCGACACGGCGCACTACAGCGAACTGGAACTCGGGGAGACCCACTCCATCACCATGGCAGATGTGCCGCCCGGGAAGTATACGGCCCTTTCCTTCATCTTCGGGCTCGACGAAGATACCAATGTCGACGGGGGCCTGCCCAACACCCTGACTAATATCAACATGGAATGGCCGCTGCCCGGCGACCAGGGTTATCATTACATGAAATTTGAAGGGAAGTACAAAGTACCAGCCACCGGCGACGAGAAGCCATACAAACTGCACACCGGAGCGACGGGAAACAACCAAAACTACATCGAGATCACCCTGCCGCTCAGCGGGCTGGACATCGACGGCAATACCTGGGACCTCAGCCTGAAAATGGACCTCAACGAATGGCTGCAGAACCCCAACACCTGGGATTTCGAGTTCTGGGGACCCGCAATTATGGCCAACCAGGATGCCCAGCTCGTCCTCAAAGCCAACGGCACTACTGTATTTTCCGTCGAATCCTTAAAAATTCACTAGAAGCGCCATACCATGAAACGAGTCATTTTATTTCTGGGTATTTTAGCGCTGGCAACGCCCTTCTGTACAAAAGAAGACCCCTCCGGCCCGGGTTGGATATATGATCCAACCCCTTTCTCCGTGGAACTACCAGATTTCTTCCCAATCATGGAGGTGCCCGCCGGTAACCCCACCACGATAGAAGGGGTGCGGTTGGGCCGTATGCTTTATTACGACCCCATTTTGCACAAAGACAGCGCCCAGGCATGTGCCAGCTGCCACTTGCAAACCCTCTCCTTCTCCACTCCGGGAAATATCCTCCCGCATATCAACCTGGCCTGGAGCAGCGCTTTCCTGTGGAACGGCAAAATACAGGGCTCTTTGGAGGACGTCATGTATTTCGAATCGGCAGAGTTCTTCAAAACCGACCTGACTCGCCTGCAAAACCACCCCGATTATCCCAAACGTTTTTACGAAGCCTTTGGCAAGAAGGAGGTCACCTATGAAAACATCGCCAAGGCGCTTTCACAGTTTTTCCGGATAATGGTTTCCTACAATTCCAAATACGACAGCTACATCGACCCCAACCAGTTCGTTTTTCTGGAAGATGAGGAACTAATGGGCTTCGATATTTTCTTTTCGGAAAAAGGCGATTGCTTCCACTGCCACGGCGGCATCCTGTTTACCGACAACCGTTTCCATAACAACGGCCTGGAGGCAGACCCCGAACCGGGACTGTTTGAGATCACCGGCGACCCGGAGGATGTGGGGCGGTTCAAAACCCCGACGCTCCGGAATATTGAACTCACAGGCCCGTATATGCACGACAGTCGCTACGAAACGCTGGAGGAAGTGATCGATTTTTACAGCGAAGGGTTGGAACAGTCGCCCACCGTCGATCCCCTGATGAAAAATGTCTTTCAGGGCGGCGTTCACCTGACCCCGCAGGAAAAGGGCCACCTGATCGCCTTCCTGAAAACCCTTACGGATACGGTGTATGTGCAAAATGAGGCGCTGAGCAATCCGTTTCAACCATAGCTCAGGGACGAGGCGCCGGAGCAGGTGAGGAGGCAGGGGTAGTTTTTTGTTCTTAGTTCTTAGTTTTTAGTTGCACTCATTCAACTAAAAACTAAGAACTAATTCAAAAACTTCCTCACCTTCGCTCTCCATGAATCAATTTTTCACCCCCGGTATCCGTCACATGCTCCTGGCTGTCACCTGGTTTTCGGTGATGAACCTGTGCGTGAAGCTGGTACCGGGCATCCCTTCGATGGAGGTGGTATTCTTCCGGTGCCTGGTGTCGCTCCTCATTTGCGCATACATCCTTACCAAAGCGAAGCAATCCTGGGTTGGCAACCGGCACTGGCTGCTGATCGCCCGGGGAGCGAGCGGCACGCTGGCGCTCTACTTTTTCTTCGAAGCCCTTCAAAACCTGCCGCTGGCCACGGCTGTCACCATCTCCTATCTCTCTCCCGTTTTTTCGACCCTCTTCGCGGCCATTTTTCTGAAAGAAAAAGTGCGGCCTGTGCAGTGGCTCTACTTCGGAGTGGCCTTTGCGGGCGTAGTGCTGCTGAAAGGCTGGGATCCCAGGGTCACTACGCTTTTCTTCTCTTTCGGCATTCTATCGGCCATTTTCTCCGGCATCGCCTACAACCTGGTGCGCACCCTGAAAGAAACGGAGCACCCCATCGTCATTGTGATGCACTTTCAGATCGTGGGTACAGTAGCTGGGGCGGTTTTTTCGATACCCAACTTCACCATGCCGCAGGGCTTTGAATGGCTGGCGCTGCTGGCCGTCGGGTTGCTGACTCAAGTTGGGCAGGTCAACCTCACCAAGGGACTGCAACTGGAGCGGGTAGGCATTGCTACCAGCCTCAACTTTTTCGGCGTCATCTACGCGGCCATCTTCGGCTGGGTGCTATTTCAGGAGCACCTCAGCTGGAAAAGCCTGTTTGCCATTGGCCTTGTCGCCGCTGGCGTAGTCGGCAATATCCTCGCAGCCCGAAAGGCAGATTTGGTGCCTACGGTGAACATCGTCAAGCGGATGGACGAATAGTCAATCGGCCGTTTTGATGATTTTTTCGGAAAATGCCGTTCCATCCTCCAGCCGGAGCGTCAAGAGGTACTTCCCGCTGGGGAAGGCTGTCAGGTCTATGGTTTCCTGCAATCTAAAGGCATTCGGCAATTTTTGGGAGAAAAGCTGGTTGCCGGAAAGGTCGTGCACTTCCAGGGTCAGGTGCTGTTTTTTATGCAAGGTACCTTGCAGGGAAAAAAGCCCTGCGCCCGGGTTGGGGAAAATCTTCAGCCCGTCGATGGGAATCGGCTCTTTTGCCGAAACCAGAAAAGTGAACTCAAACCAGTTGAGGTTGAATTGCGGTTTCGTGATCACGATCCGGATATGGTGCACCCCTTTGGTCAAGGTGATGTTCCGGCTCTTGGTCGTCCATATCTGCCAGCCGCCTGTTGGTGCGAACTCGATGGTTTGCAGCACCGTGGCCGAGCCGTCGGGGTTCATCTTCCGCATTTGGAGGCCGCCGGTTTCCGTAGCGGCCGCCACCCGGTAGTCGACCCGGTAGAGGCCGTCTTGCGCGACGTCGATGTAGTAATCCAGGTAGTCGCCCGCGTCGAGGTAACCGATGTTCTGGCCTCCGCCCACGTCGGTGGTGGTTTCAAGGGAGACGCCCGACTGGAAGAAAAAGTCCTCCGCCTGCACCTTGCCCGGGACAGGGTGGACGGCTGCGATCGTGTTTTGTACCGGTTTATTTGAAAACACACTCAACACCGTACCGTCTTGCGCGGCGATCTGGTTGCCGGAATAGGAGATGGTGATGGTTTCGCTCGCCTTGAACGCGTGATCGACTGTGAAGGTAATCATGCGGGTGTTGGCAGTATTCAGTACAGTCTCCGTGATGGGAACCAGGCTCCCATTTACCGAAATGGAAAAACCGGCAGGGGATGACGGGATCGGAGCGACCAGCGGTTTGTTCAGGTTGAGTTGAACCCGGTTGGCATCCAGGGTGACGGCAGAGAGGAAGGCCGCAGGGATCGTGGTGGTCGCCGCTTTTTGGATAAAATGCAGGCTGCCGAGGTTGAATCCGGGCGCATCAGCGTAAAAGCGCAGCTTTTTGTCGGAAGTGTCCAGCACGACATTGGAAATCGTAAGGGTTTGCCAATTCTGCCACCCTCCTGTCGAAGGTACCGGTACAGGGCCGGAAATATCGGCATCACCCACTGCCAGGTGGAATTTCCCTCCGGCCTGTCCGCCGGCTACCCGCACCTGCACGTCGTATAGCGCGCTTTCCGCAACGTCGACGCTGTACTGCATCCATTCTCCGGCGGCGATCCAGCCAACGTTGTAGCCGTTGGTGCTGGTATTATCGGTGGTAGCCTGAATGTCCACTCCGTCGTTGCGATAGGCATCGCCGTGGTTCCAGCTGACCCAGCTCCCGCCGGTGGAGACGTGATAGTCGGCCAGGTCGCTGTCTGTATAGGCGGCCCCGGCCATACCGAGGTCGTAATCGGAAGGATGGACGAGGCCTGGGATGGATTGAATTTGGTATGGAATGGGATCGTCGGAATAGACCTGCCGGAACATGGCGTCGAGCACATCCCGCTGCACCTGGCAGTTTTCCATTTTGAACCGCTCGGCCATCTCCATCAGGGCTGCCTTGGCGTACGCTGCGCCGGGCTGTGCGCCCGAGCCGCCCCAGTAATTCAGCAGGGTCTGGTATTCAGGCGTTTTTTCGATAAAAAGGGGCCCTGCGATGGATGCGATCTTCTTCATGGGCCACCAGGCCCAGCCGATCTGGTGCTCGTCCAGCAGTTTGATGGCATCTCTGAACCAGGTATTGGAGTTTTCTCCCGATTCCCCGAGATAGAGGGGCACGTTATAGGTGTTGCGAATGTCCAGCACCCACTGTATGGAGGCCTGGTCGTTGAAACTCCAATACTTATGGGGGCTATAGACCATGTTATCGTCCCAGGGCGGGGTGAGCCCGGTGAAGTCGTTCGCGAACCAGTTGCCTTCGATGAAGAGGATGTGGTTGTTATCGACGGCGCGGATGGCGTCGGTGATTTCCCCGTAGAGGGTTCTTAGCAAGGTATTTCCGGGCAGGTTCCAGTTGGGCTCGTTGATGAGGTCATAGCCAGCCACCCAGGGCTCGTTGGCATACCGCTCCGCCAGCTTTTGCCAGAGGGCGACGGTTTTTTTGCGGTTGAGCAAGCTCTCCCAAAGCGAAGGCTTGGTGGGGTCGTAGTCGGAGATGTTGGTTTCATATCCCTGTCCGCCGGGGGCGGCATGCAGGTCGAGTACCACGTACATCTCGTTTTGGGCGCACCAGGAGATCAGGCTGTCGGTGAGCTCGAACCCTTTGTCAAGCCAGGTATGCTGCCCCACGACGGGCTCCTCCTCCACCGGCAGGGTGTAGAGGTTGTAGTGCATCGGCAGGCGCACGCTGTTGAAGCCCCAGGCCTTGAGCGAGTCGATGTCTGCCTTCTGCACGTGGTTGGTCAGCCAGGTATCGTAAAACAGCTCCGTATCAGCGGGGCCAATCAGCGCTTCGATCTTCTGGCGGATCTCGCGCTGGGACGCTGTGAAGCCCGAGGTTTGCATCATATAGGGCTCCTGCAGCATCCAGCCGCCGAGCCCCATGCCTTTCAGGATGACCGTATCGCCGTTTTCATTGACGATGGCCTTGCCGTTGGTATGGAGGAAGCCCTGGCCTTCCGCATGAAGAAAACAAACAAGTGCGAACCCCGCCGCGAAAACCATTTTTATAAATCCTTGCATCTTCCTTGATTTTTATTCCAGCATGAACCGTCCCGTCAACCCTGCATCCGAGCTACCGCCTACCATCACGTCGAACTCGCCGGGCTCTGCGGTGAAATAGCCGTAGGAGTCGTAGAAGCCCAGCTCCGCATGGGTGAGCATGAACTCTACGGTGCGCGATTCGCCGGGCTGGAGGATGAACTTGCGGAAGCCCTTCAACTCCTTCACCGGCCGCACCAGGCTGGCCACGCGGTCGCGGATGTAGAGCTGCACAACCTCCTCGCCGGCAACCTTCCCGGTGTTTTTCACCGTAGCGCGCACCTTGACGGCTTTGGGGTTGGAAGCGTCGATCTGGAGGTTGGAATAGTTAAAGGTGGTATAGCTCAGTCCATAGCCGAAGGGGTAGAGCGGTTTGTTGGACTCATCGATGTAGTGCGCCCAGAACACCTCATCTTTGGCGCCTTTTGGGGCAGGTCTGCCGGTATTGTAGTGGTTGTAGAAAATGGGGATCTGTCCTTCATGGCGCGGGAAGGTCATGGGCAGCTTGCCGCCGGGGTTGTGGTCGCCGAACAGCACCTGGGCGATGGCGTTGCCGCTTTGGGTACCCAGTTGCCAGGCCTGCACGATGGCCGGTATGTTCTGATCGGCCCAGGTGAGCACCAGCGGGCGGCCGCTCATCACCACCAGCACGATGTTGGGGTTGACTGCATGCACGGCTTCGAGTAGTTGCTGTTGCAAACCAGGGAAGCCGAGGCGGGTGCGGCTGCGGCCCTCGCCACTCTGAAAACCGTGTTCGCCCAGCACCATGACCACCACTTCCGAGCTCTTCGCCAGGCGGATGGCTTCGGCAAAGCCCGTGGTGTCGGTTTCGTTAATCAGGACCTCCTTGGGGAAAACCGGCTGTCCACGGTAAAGCTCTACGCCTTTGGCGTAAGTATAGTTTTTTGTGTATGGGGAGAGGCCCTCCAGCACAGAAATGGCGGTGCCGTCGTCGGAACCGATACGCCAGCTGCCCAGGGGGCTGGTCTTATCGGAAGCCAGCGCGCCGATCACCGCGATCTTTTGCTGGGACTTGTTCAAGGGAAGGAGTTGTTTGTCGTTTTTCAGCAGCACGACCGACTTTTTGGCCATGTCGAGGGCTGCAGCCATGTGGTCGGGATGGTAGATCAAAGTCTTTTCCCGCTCGGGGTCGCAATAGCGGTAAGGATCGTCGAACAGGCCCAGTTCGAATTTCACGCGGAGGATCCGGCGCACGGCGTCGTCGATGTAGGCGATATCGACCAGTCCGTCATTGACGGCCTGAGCCAGGTGGTTGACGTAAGCGTAAGACTCCATGTCCATATCCGAGCCGGCGTTGGCGGCGATGACGGCGGCGTCGGCCAGGTCGCGGGCGAAGCCGTGGTAGATCATCTCCTCGGCGGAGCTCCAGTCGGATACGACGAAGCCGTCGAAGCCCCACTGCCCTTTCAGGATCTCCCGTTGCAGGAAAGAGCTGCCCGTCGCGGGCACGCCGTCGAGCACGTTGAAGGCGTTCATCACGGTGCGCACGTTGTAGTCGACAGCAGCTTTGAAGGGAGGCAGGATCACATTGTAGAGGGTCGACATGCCGACATCGGCGGTGTTGTAGTCGCGGCCCGATTCGGCAAAGCCATAGCCCGCGAAGTGTTTGGCCGTAGCGGCAATAGTGTTGGGCGCGGAGAGGTCGCCGCCCTGAAAGCCCTTCACCCTGGCGACGCCGATGAGGGAGCCCAGGTAGGGGTCTTCTCCGGCGCCCTCCATGACGCGACCCCAGCGGGCGTCGCGGGAGATGTCGACCATGGGTGCGAATGTCCAGTTGATGCCAAGGGCGGATGCTTCGATGGCGGCGATGCGGGCAGATTTTTCAATGGCTGCCAGATCCCAGCTGGCCGCTTCTGCCAGGGGGATAGGCGAGAGGGTTTTATGACCGTGGATGACGTCGTAGCCAAAGAGCAGCGGAATCCCCAGGCGGGATTCCTTGACGACGAGTTCCTGCATCTTGCGCACGTTTTCCACCCCGCGCACGTTGAGCACGGCGCCCACCATGCCTTTTTTGAGCTGCTCGTACTTCATCGCGGCATCGCCTGCTTTCGGCGCTGGCCCGGTCGCTTCCCAGAAGCCTGTGTATTGGGTCATCTGCCCCACTTTCTCCTCCAGTGTCATGATACTGAGGAGAGAATCGATCTTTTTCTCTATATCAGCGCGCTGGGCGGAAGCGGTGGTGAACGAAAAAGCTGCCACAAATAAGGCAAGGAGGTTATAGAGGTGAAAAAATCTCATGTCGATATTTTTTTAAAAGTATTTCTTCAGCATGACCTGCCGCCTTCGGCGGCGAAGATATTTTATGAAGCGGTGTTTTTTGAGCGCCGTTGGCGC
>JBAQQB010000097.1:0-30836 GCA_049306275.1 Saprospiraceae bacterium
CGTAAACGATAAACGATCTACGATAAACGATTTAATTAAGTGACTGAATCATGAAAAACCTTTTGACCTTTTTAAGCGTCCTCGCTGTATGCGCCCTGGGTAGCGCACAATCCACCTGGGAAGTCAAGGCTACGAACATCGACCCGAAAAACTACTACGGCGTGACCGTCGCCAACGGGGTGGTGGGCATCGTCTCCTCGCCCGACCCCTTGAAGGTACAGGACGTGGTGCTCAACGGCGCATACGACTACTACCAGCGCGGCAGGGTGTCCAATATCCTCAAGACCTTCAACCACCTCAACGCCGACCTTTTCGTCGACGGAGCGCATGTCAACCGCGGCAACATCCGCAATTTCGCGCAGACGCTCCATATGCGGGAGGCCGCCCTGGTCACCACCTTCAGTTTCGGCGACAAGGCCGAGGTCGAAAGCGCCATGATGTCGCTGCGGCATTTGCCTTATACCGCCCTCACGGTCGTAAAGGTGAAGGCGCTCAAGGACATTACTATCACCGGGGCTTCGATCCTGGAAGCGCCTGTGCACCTCAACGACGTGCGGAATTTTTACGCCGAGATCGACCGGCCCCACGTGAAGATACCCCTGATGACCTCCGTGGCGGACAGTCCCTCCGGAAGGTTGAAGGTGGCCGCGAGCAACAGCTTCATCTTCGAAGAGCCCCACGGGCAGGAACCCGCGCTCATCCACGAAGACTGGGACTACAACCGCCATTTGCTGAAATTTTCTAAAAAGATCAAAGCAGGCGAGACGTACACCTTCAGCATCGTGGCCTCGACGCTCTCCTCCGAGCAGTACGAAGACCCGCACAACGAGGCCGAGCGCCTCACCATCTTCGCCCGCCTGGAAGGCAGGGAGCGCTTGCTGCAATACCACCGGAAAGCCTGGGAAAAGCTCTGGGAATCGGGCGATATCGAGGTAGTGGGCGACGAAAATGTGACGCGCGACATCCGTTTTGCCTTGTACCACCTGTATTCGTTTTCCAGGGAAGGCACCGCTTATTCGCCCTCGCCTATGGGGCTGTCGGGCCTGGGCTACAACGGCCACGTTTTTTGGGACACCGAACTATGGATGTACCCGCCGATGCTGATGCTCCAACCCCAGATCGCCCGGTCTTTTCTGGAATATCGCTTTGAAAGGCTCGAAGCCGCGAAACAAAACGCCTTTGCCCACGGCTACGACGGCGCCATGTTCCCCTGGGAATCCTCCGCCAACGGATCGGAGGACACGCCCGTGTGGGCCCTTACCGGGCCATTCCAGCACCACATCACTGCCTGCGTGGGCTGGGCTTTCTGGAAGTACTACCAGGTGACCGGCGACAAGGAGTGGTTGCGCACCCGCGGCTGGCCGGTGCTGGAGAACGTGGCCAAATTCTGGGCCAGCAGGGTGGAGCGCAACGGTCCGGGGCAATACGACATCAAGAACGTCATCGGCGCCAACGAATGGCAGGAAAATATCGACAACAACGCCTTCACTAACGGCATGGCCATTACCGTGCTGAAATACGCTACCCAGGCCGCCAGAGAACTGGGCCTGGAGCCCGACCCCGACTGGATGCACGTGGCGGAGAACATTCCCCTCCTGCACTTCCCCGACGGCACGACCCGGGAGAACGCCACCTACGATGGCGTGATGATCAAACAGGCCGACGTCAACCTGCTGGCCTACCCGCTCGATGTTGTCGCCGATCCGGTGCAGATCAGGAAGGACCTGGATTACTACTCCGCGCGCATGGCGCCCGACGGCCCCGCCATGGGATTTGCCATCCTGGCCATCCTGCATCAGCGGCTGGGCGAGCCCGAGAAGGCGCTGGAGGTCTTTTCCGGAAGCTACAAGAACAACGAAGTGCCTCCCTTTGGCGTTCTGGCTGAGACGGCGGGCGGTACCAATCCCTACTTCGCCACCGGCGCCGGCGGTATGCTGCAGGCCGTGCTGGCCGGCTTCGGCGGGGTATACATCACCGACCAGGGCCTGGCGCACCGGGACTACAAGCTGCCGAAGGCCTGGAAGAAGCTGATTATCAAAGGGCTGGGAGTCGGAGATGAAATCCTGATCATCGAAGATTAGCTAAGTTCTTTTGATTAATGTGAGGTTTTGAGCATCTTTCCTGTTGGATCCGCGTTGCTTGCATCCGCGTCATCCGCGTGCCTTGCGTTATCTTTATGAAAATTTGTTTTGATGAATAAAACCGCCCTGGCAATCCTCTTCCTTCTTCTTCTTTTCGCGGGAGAGGCCGAAGCCCAAAAATCCAAAAGCCAGCCCGGCATAGCCTGCGGTGAGATGCCGGCCCTCGATTGGCGCGACCTCAAGGAGTTCGGAAAGTCGCCTTTCAAATGGTGGGCTTCGAGCATGGCCGCCAATTTTTATTTCAACTACGAAAGAAGGCGTAATGTGGACTTCCTCAACCTCGTCACCCGCGAAAATGCCTACAACGCCGGCGACCTGGGGCTCGTCATCACGGCGAGCGAGGAGGTGAAGAATATTCTGGATCAGATACCCTTTCTCTCGACCGACAAGATCGAGTCCTGGTCGCTTACCGACCTGGATATCCCCGTGCCGGAGCGGGTGGTAAAGGGAATGGCATTTCGCATGGAAATATTTCGCGCCGATCTGGGGCCTTTCAGGGGCATCATCCGCGCGCACAACGGCATGCATGGGGAGCGGCTTACCCTGAAAGAGATCTTCGGCTTGAAGGAAAACACCGGCATCGCCGCCGCTTCCGCCAAGCTGATCACCGGGCAACGGGGTTATCCACTGGGAGGAGAGGCTATCATTGGACTGGATGTGCTGCAGCTGGTTTTCGGCGGCCGCAAGTTCAGGATCGAAACAAAGGGGAAAAACCCCATTTCTTTCTCCACCTCCGCCGAAGTGGGCTACGGGATGGCCTTCGACCTGTCGAACGTCTACAAATTGCCCCAGGACTGGAGCCTCATCGAGGAAACCATCGAGCAATCGATCGTCGAACTCACCCCCTGGGACTCCCAGTTGGAGCGCGAGCTTTCCAAGGTCGCAGCCGACCTCATCATCAAAGACCTCAGCGTGCCCAAGTCGCTGACCAGCTCCGTGCTGGAGACCAACCTCTCCATGATGCTCAAAATGAACCTCAAGCCCAAAGGAGAAGGCAAAGCTCTCAGGTACCGGCAGTTTGGGGTATACTCCTCCATGGGCAAATCTTTCTACAACCCCAGCGGCGATAATGGCGCCCCCAACTACAGCATCAGCTATATCGGGGGCGGTGTGTTTTGGAATACCTTTTTTTAGGAGGTGAAAAGGTGAAAAGGTGAAATAATACTAATTACTAATCAATAGGGTAATGCTTCCTGAGCGGAGGCACTCCTTGCCCGTGACGGTATCGGTGATGCGGGCCATCCAGGTGTAGACGCCGGATTCGGCGCGGGCGCCGCCCACGGTGCCGTCCCAGGCTTTGGTGTGGTCCTGGGGGCAAAAATCGTGTTGTTCGAAGACGAGGCCGCCCCAGCGGTTGTAGATGTAGAGGTCGCTGACGAGGTACACCTCGCAATTCCCGCCGATGATAAACTTGTCGTTGCTACCGTCGCCGTTGGGCGTCAGGGCGTTGGGGAAGAACAGGAGGATGCTGTCGCAGCGCGTTTTGCAGCGGTTGACCTCCAGGTGAAAAGGTTTTTCCGACACGCAGCCGCCGTCGGTGGTGGCGCGGATCAGGTTTTCCCCCCTCCAGTTGCGTTTGATGAACCACAGGTGGTTGAGCTCGTAAGAGTGCCCTCTTCCGTTGACCCATTCGTAGAAAGTGCGGGTATCGGTCAGGGCGGGTTCGTAGTACACAGCGAGGGTGTCGCCATCGCAGGCCTCCATGTCGGGGAAGTCGGGCAGAGGCACAGGCAGTCCGACCTGGATGAAGACGGAATCGTTGATCACGCAGTCGTTTGCATCGACCACGGTGAGGTGGTATACGCCGGAGAGCGATTCGGTGGCAATGAGGTTGACCGTGCTGCCGAAGACGATGCTGCTGTCGGGCAGGGTCCATTGGTGCTGGCCCTCCCACAGGTCTTCCACCAGTTGGTATTCTTCGCCCAGGCAGACGCCCTCCGGCGCCTCGATCCACACGTTGGGGATGGGGTGAAAGCCAAGGAAGTGGGTGGTGGAATAGAAGCAACCGGGGCCTACGGTGATGGTCACAGAGTACCAGTCCTCCAGAAACGCCTGGATGCTTTGGGTGGTATCGCCGGTCGACCACAGGTATTGGAAGTCGCCGCTGGCATTGATGGTAGCGCCCAGGGAAACGGTATCGCCCAGGCAGATATTCATGGGGCCGTCTATGGCTGGCGTCAGTTCTTCGTAGATAAAATGCCGCGTCACCAGGCTGTCGCAGCCGCATTGGGAGAGGAAATGATCGGTGATGTACTGGTCGTGGAGGGCGGGGTCGCAGGTAAAGAGCTCGAGGGTGTCGCTGTAGTTGGGATTGACGGGGATGTAGCCGGTGGAGATAAAGTTGTCGATCGTTCCGCCGCCGATGGGCACGCCCACGATGGCGATGAAGAAGGGTTGGGCGCCGACGAGCAGGTCGCCCATGAACTCGGCGCCCAGGACGGAAACCGCGTTGGGCGGCCAGGTGTAGACGCACAGCGGCTCGTGGTTGGGCGCTTCGACCCACAGGCCGCTGAGGGTATCGCCCGCGCAGGGAATCAGGTCGGCCTCGTCGAGGGTGATGGCGTTGAGTTCGTAGGCAGGGTTGGAGACAAACACGCAGGGGGAAGAACTGGTGTTCAGGATGTCGTTGAAAAAGGTGGCGGGATACAGCGAAGTGCTCACCTCCGACCCGAACAGCACCGTTCCGCATGGGTTTTGCCCATAGACGGCGGATGTCAGGAGCATAAAAAACAGGAAGCAGACTCTTTTCATCAACATGTGTTTGGGGAAAAACCGTTCGGCCCCCATTTCCGACCGTTCCCAAGTATTATGCGACCTTTCGGAACAGGGTAGTGAAGTTAAAGAGAAATATCTGTAACTTAACTTACTATCTCCGGATTCGGTTGCTGAACTGTGCTTAATTTTGACGGATGGACCTGTTGCGATTTCTGTGGGGATCATTCTTTTTCGTGGTGCTGGTACTGGCAACGGTATACATCAGGCAATACTATTTACAGGGCTGGATCGAGCGCATCCCCGTGGTGCGAAGCCTCGACGATTCATACGAAAGGGCCAAGAAGGCCTTTGCCGTGCTGGGCGCGGAAGCTATCCGGGAATTTTACGAAAGCAAGGAAACGACCGGCCAGTTCACGGAAGATAGAGACGGCCGGGCCTTTCAATCCACATGGAACCGGGACGAACTCCTGCTGAAATTCCAGCGCAAGGGCTTCTCCCGCGGGCGCCTGGAAGCGGCTGCCAGGGTGCTCGACTACGTCGACGGCCACAAGCATTTTGCGCTTCGCAATATGTACGAGAGCAAGGTCCTGGCCAGCGTACAACTCGCGCAGGCCCTGCTGGAATCGGATATCGGAAGGTCGCGGCTCGCCCGCGAGGGCAACAACCACTTCGGCATCAAAGGGCGGCCGACGAAGGAGGGCCGCAGGAAGATCGCCCGCATCAAGGCGGGGCATACCGAAGAGCTGTGTTACTGCCAGCGGCAAACCGATTTCGTCTACAAGGCGCCTGCCATCGGTACCATGAACGTCAACGACGACCACCACACCGACGCTTTTGAGGTGTACGCCAGTGTGGCCGACAGCTACCGCCGCCACACCGAGCTGCTGACGGCCTGCGGCAAATACGGGCAGAAAGGCTGCTACGGCTGGATATGGAAAGCCTTCCCTGTGGGCTCCACCGCCGACATCACGCAGCTGGCGCTCGACCACCGGCGTTTTACGGGTATGGCGCCCAGGGATTATTTCGGAGGGGAGTTGGAAGTGCCCTATTACGCCGCCGCCGCTTCCGGCCTCAAGGGCGCCTTTTACGCCACGAGCAAGGCCTACCCGCGCAAGATCAGGTCGCTTATCGAGACCTACGAACTGTGGCGCTTCGACTACGACATCATTCACACATTTTCTTAAAAAATTCACTCTAAAATTGTAACCATGAAGAACACATTTTTACTCCTTGGCTTCATTGCAGCGGCCTGGTTTGTCGGCGACGTCGCCATCAACAAATTCGGCCTCCAGTTCCAGCACGCGCCCAACACCGCACTCGGCATGCTGCCCGGCGATTTCCGGAGCGGAGAGGCAGAGCGCTCCTCCGGTTATTTCAGCGAAGAAAGGTACCCGGAACGGGAGGCGGCAGTGCACAGCGGTTACACCTCCGAAGACAAAGCCGCATATGACAGTTACGGCAGCTACGCAGGCACGTCCGATTATACCCCCGCCGCCAGCCGCGCCGCCGCCGACAAACCGGTCAGGAAATCCGGCAAGAAGCAGGTGGTCGACGTCAACGAGTGGGTGGGGCAGTTCACCGCGCAGGCATTTCTGGAAGCGCAGAAAAAAGACATACGGGTGCCCGCCACCCTTTCCCTGGCCCTGGGTCTCGACCTGATGCGGCAGGGCGAGCGGATCGAGACGAAAGAAGACTTCGTCAGGAAAGTGGTCAACTACCTGGCAGCCATCAAGAAAAACGCCAGCAGCGAAGAGCGGAAAGCCTACTTCCAGTACGCGGCTAATTCGGACAACTGGCTCAAGGGCATGGAGCGCAAAGGCATCTCCACCACCGGTATCCGCGAGATGATCGCCAGATACGACCTCAATGCCTACGACGAAGTCGTATTCGAGCAGATCACGAAGAAACAGCTGTCGGACACCCGCGTGACGCGCGTACAGGCCAAATCTGACAAGCCTGTTTTTGTGGGAAGCAAGACCGACAAGGATGCAGTGCGGAAACACGCGGAAGAGCTCAACAAGTGGGTGGACAGCGAAATGTCGGGTTCTTCCCACAATGTGAAATTTGCGGCTTCGAGCCCCTCCGCTTCGGGTTCTGAGGCGCGCAAGACGGTCTCCCGGCTCAAGGTGGGCGAATCCGTTTATTTCGACGATGTAGCAGAATTCGAACAGGCCGTCAAGGAAATGGTGGCCCTGGAAGCGGGGTACGACTCCTGGAAAGCATATGAGGCAGATGAGCCGGCCAAGGCCCGCAAGCAGTTCCGCGAGCGCTCCAATGTGATGGCCAACGGCCTGGAGTTGAAGGTGACCAGAAAGCGGTAAAATAATTGGAATGAAAAAACCGCTGCAAGGAACCAATTGCCCCTTGCAGCGGTTTTTCTTTCATATTACAACGCCCAAAAACTCCTCGTTGCCATGAGATACTTCCTGAAGAAACTCACTCGCCTTTTTCCGGCGCTCTCCGGCATCTTTTTTTGGGGGAGATACCCGCAGCGCGGGAAGCTCAGCCATTACCCGGGTACAGCCCGCTTCGTCGGCCCCTGGGTGCGCGGGCGTTGGTGCCCTTCCCTCCCGGACTATCGTCCCTGGGCCGACGACGACGATGAGGTTTACTATTCCGGATCGATCCTTTTCTGCCGCAAGACCTTCAAGACCTGGCGGGGCGATACGGATGTGCTGAAGCCCCGGTCTACGAGGGAATGGTAGGGGCGTTTATCGTTTATCGTTGAGCGTTTACAATGTAAACGATAAACGATAAACGTGATTTAGAGGTTCGTCGGGATAATCACCTTATCAAGTACGTGGATTACGCCGTTGGTGGCCTGTACGTCAGTCAGCACCACGTTCGATACGTTGCCGTTGGCATCGGTGATCGTCACGCTGGAGCCGTTGATGTTGACGGTGAAGTCTTCACCCTGCACAGTGGTGACCACCTGTCCGTTGGTCAGGTCGCCCGACACGACGTTGGCGCCTCCCACCACATGGTAGGTCAGCACGGAAGCCAGTTGGTCGGCGTTGAGGCCTGCTACGGTGCCGGCGATGGCGTCGAAAGCGCTGTTGAGCGGCGCGAAGACCGTGAAGGGACCGTCGCCCTGAAGCACGTTCACCAGATCGCCGGAAGCGCTACCCAGGGCGCCTACCAGCGAAGTGAAGTTGCTGTTGGCAGCTGCGTGGCCTACGATGTCGAGGGGCAGCAGCACCGCGTCTACGATGTGGATAACGCCATTGGTAGCTTCCACATCGGCGGAAGTCACATCGGCCGTGCCGTTTACTTTGACGCTGCCGTTGGCGGCTTTTTCGATGAGGATGGACAGCTGCTTGTCGCCGGGTCCGGTTTCAGCGGCCGTGGTGGCGTAGGTCTGTCCCGTTTGCAGGTCGGTGGAAGCCACTTTGCCGCCCAGCACGTGGTAGAGGAGGATTTCCGTCAGGGCTGCGTCAGACAGCGTGTTGAGGTCGACGCCCAGTGCGGTGAAAGCCGCGTTGGTGGGAGCGAAGACGGTGAAGTTGCCGGGATTGTCGAGCACGCTCACGAGGTTGACGCGCTCAAGCGCGGCTACCAGGGTGCTGAACTGCTCGTCGCCGGCGGCGATTTGCGCGATGGATTGGGGTTCGGGATCTTCGTCTTTTTCGCAGGAAGCGAAGCCGAAGGCCAGCACGCCGGCCAGCAGTAAACCGAAGATAGATTGGAACTTAGTCATGTTGTTTGTTATTTTTTTGGTTGAGATAATTGAGGACTACAACGGGAGAGGAGGGGAGATGTTCACGGGGAATGGTGGAAATGTCGGAAAATAGCGAAAAAGAAAAACCCCCGGTTGGCCTTCCGGCTCCGGGGGTTCACTTTTTAAACCATCAAGATCAGGTAGTTACAGTTCTATTGGTAGCGGCGCGTTGAGGGGATCTACCCAGCTTTTTGGCAGGGTGCCTGCTTCTTCCCAGTCGTTGTTGGAGTTGGAGAAAATCATTCTCACGGTGCTGCCGAGGTCGGGCATGAGGCTTTGCGCCACGGAGAATTCGATCACTTTTTCATTGCCCACGGTCACCCAGCCGGATGATTCGAATACGGCGCCGGTGGCGGCGATGGTGATGTTCCAGGGCCAGTCTTCTTCGTCAGCTCCGAACAGGGCGGAACCGGGTTCGGTAGTGCCATACTGGCCGGTGAACGTTTCGATGGCGTATTCCAGCAGGTAATCGACGCCGGGGGCATCGTATGCGCCCCAGAAGCCCCAGCCGGTGGCGCCGTTGTTGTCCTTGTCGATGAAGACCTGGATCACCGGGCCGGCATCGGCGGTAGCGCGGACATAGAAGAAGAGGAAGCCGTTCTTGGCGTTGGCTTTCGCTTCTATCAGGGTGCCGCTGCCGCCGGTCTCGTCGAGGTAGTAAGAATCGTATTCAGCCCAGTCGTCGAAGTTGCCGTTGATCTGCACGGCCGGCCGGCTGACGAAGATATCTTCCGAGTAAGTGTCTTCGCCGCCATCGCCCTTGGCGGTAAGCGTAATGGTGTAGGTTCCTTCTTCAGCGAAGGTGTGAGAGGGGCTTTCCGACGTGGAGGTATTGCCGTCGCCAAAATCCCAGGAGTAGGAAGTAGCGTTCTCCGAGTCGTTTTCAAACGTAACGGTCAGCCCATCGACGGTGTAGATGAAGTCTGCGGTAGGCGGATCTTCCTTGCAGGATCCAAGGAGCAAAACGGCGAGCCCCGCAGTCAGAAGGAGGGAAAATAAAGAAGTGTTCTTCATGGTTGGTCGTAATTTTTGGTAAAGAAGAGTAATTTGGTATGTTGCTGTGAGCAAATATATAATAACCAATCGAAAGATAAAATCTTTTCTTTTGTTTTTTTTACGATAAAAAATCTGAAAAATATCATTGCGAAAGATTTTGCAAAAGAAAATCTATTGAATACCTTCGTCTTCATCCCGGGCCTCACGTTTGACGCCCGGCCGAATTGGTCATTGAAAAACAGATGCTATGTCAGTATTCTACTCTTCCCGAAATCTTGCTGTGCAGAAGAGACATTGGCTCCTCGCCGTCCTGATGGTCCTGGCTGTGGGCCTCTCTGCGCAAATTACCGTGACAGGCGTGGTTACCTCGGAGGATGAAGGCATTGGGTTGCCGGGCGCCAGCATTATTGTTAAAGGTACAACTTTGGGCACGACCACGGAACTGGACGGCAGTTTTTCCCTCCAGGTCCAGTCATCCGAGGACGTGCTGGTTTTCTCCTATGTCGGTTATGAAACGCAGGAAGTGACGGTTGGCCGGAACACCCGCCTGCAGATCGTCATGACCCTCGACACCAAACTGATCGATGAGGTCGTAGTGCTCGGCTATTCGGAGCGTTCCAAAACGGAGATCTCCAGCGCGGTGACCTCCCTGAGCGCCGGCGAGATCAACAAGGTGACGGTCAATAGCGTGGAGGATATGCTCATCGGGAAGGTGGCCGGGGTGCATATCCAAAATGCCAGCGGCCAGCCGGGCGACGTAGCCCAGGTCCGCATCCGGGGCGTGGGTTCCGCCTTTTCGCCTCAGTCGCCCCTCATCGTCGTCGATGGTATCATCGGCGCAGGGTACAACCCCAACGATATCGAGAGCGTGACCATCCTGCGCGACGCAGCGGCCACCGGCCTCTACGGCTCGCAGGCGGCCGCCGGCGTCATCGTCGTGACCACCCGCAGCGGACGCTCGGAAAAACCCGAGTTCAACGCCCGGGTGCTCCGCGGCGCCAAGCAGGCCCTCACCGGCAATTTCCAGGTCATGAACGGCGATGAACTGTGGAACTACCACAAACTCATCTTCGACCCCCAGGTGTTCAACGCCGTGCGGCCCTCCAGCTTGCGCAAACAGGATTTTAACTGGGTGGACGCTTCCTTCGACGACGCCACCGTGCAGCGCTACTTCCTGTCCGTCAACGCCAAAAGCGGGAAGTTTGATTATTACGTTTCGGGCGACTACTTCGACGACGAAGGCACAGCGCTGAACTCCGACTACCAGCGCGTGACCCTCAATACACGGGTGAGCTACCAGATGACCGACCGCCTGAAGCTGACCACCCGCCTCTTCGCGGAGTCCTTCTGGGCCAAATATCCTCACTATACTTTTACGGAAAGCCCCTTCCGCATGATGCCCTGGGACAATCCCTACGACGAGGAGGGCAACCCCGTTAAATATATAAACGACTGGTACTCCAATGTGCCGAGCAATATCTTCCACTCCAGCCAATTCAACCAGTACGGCGGCAATGGTTCCAGCTTCCAGGGCAATGCCTGGCTGGAATACCGCTTTTTCGACTGGCTGAAGTTCACCTCGCAGAACATCGCAGCTGCCGGTTTCAGCAAGTACGCAGAAGTGGAATCGGCCCTTTCCATCGAAGGAGAGCCCACCAACGGCCGCATCGGCAACTTCGTGTCCTTCAACAACAGCTACGGTACCACCAACCTGCTGCGCTTCGACAAATCCTTCGGCATCCACGCTATCAGCGGCTTTGCGGGGATGGAAGGGGGCATGTACGTCGAGGAGTTCGATATCGGAGGCAACGGCACCAATATCTTCCCTGGGCAGGTGGTACTTTCCGCAGCGGGAACGACGCTGGCCAGCGGCAACAAGCGCGATAGCAAGAGCTTCTCGATCCTGTCCCAGCTGAATTACAACCTCAGCCAGAAGTACTTCCTGACCCTTTCCTTCCGCCGCGACGGCTCCTCCAAGTTCGGCCCCAGCAACCGCTACGCCAACTTCTACACCGCTGCGGCCTCCTGGCTCGTCAGCGGCGAGGACTTCTGGGAGGGACTGAACGACAAAATCCACTACCTCAAGCTGCGCGCCAGCTACGGCGCGGTGGGCAACCAGACTTTCCCCAACAACACGTTCTATCCGTATTTCCCCTCATACTCATTTATCTATCAATACAATTTGCAGAGCGCGGCCTTCCCGATCAACCTGGGCAACCCCTCGCTAAGCTGGGAAACGAGCTACCCGGCCAACGTGGGCCTCGATATCGGGCTGTTCAACCGCATGGAGATCAACCTCGATTTTTACAACAACCTTACCAAAGACCTGCTGTTCCAGGATCCCACCGCCTACTCCAAGGGCTTCCAGTTCCAGTGGAAAAACGTGGGTGAAATACGCAACCGCGGCGTGGAAATGGGCCTCAACGCTACCATCATCCAGTCGGCGCTCACCTGGGATCTCGGCTTCAACATCGCTGCCAACCAGAACGAATTGCTCAAACTCTCCGATAAAGACGTCGACCAGATCCAGATCAGCAGCGACGATATCTTCCAGGTCTTCCGCGAAGGCGAGGAGCCCTTCTCCTGGTACATGCCCAAATGGATGGGCGTCAACCCCGACAACGGCGAGCCTCAGTGGGAAAAGATCATCTACGACGACAACGGCAACGAAACCGGCCGCGAGCTGACCAACAGCTACCCCGACGCCACCTTCCAGGTCGTGGGCTCTCCCTTCCCCGATTTCACCGGCGGCGCCAGCACCCGCCTGGCCTGGAAAGGCCTCGCCCTGCAGGCTACCCTGTCGTTTGTGTACGGCAACGACATCTATTTCGGCACGCGCAAGGAGATCGACAACGACGGCGCCAACAACAACGTCAACGCCTTCCTCCTTTCGGAAGACGAGTCGCGCTGGGAACGGCCCGGCGACATTGCCACCCACCCCAAACCCCAACTGGGCGGCAACCGCAACGCGCACGAGCACTCCTCTCGCTACCTGGAAGACGGCAGCTTCCTGCGCCTGCGCAACCTGACGCTGAGCTACGACCTGCCCGCCAACCTGAGCAAGAAGTTGGGCCTGAGGCTCCTGCAGTTCCGCGTCTCGGCCGACAACCTCTTTACCTGGACGAAATTCTCCGGTATGGACCCCGATGTGCCGCTCTACCGCACGAGCAGCTACACCATGCCCGGCCTCTCCAATTTCAAATACCCCATCAGCAGGCAGATACTGGGGGGCATCGAGATCAATTTTTAACCAGACAATCCACTGGAAATGAAAAAGATAAATATATTCCTCCCCTTGCTGGCCGCCCTCTTCCTGGCGGGATGCAACCTGGATACCACGCCCTACGACAGCCTTACGGCCGAGCTGCTGGTGCAGGAAAAACAGGGCATTGAAAGCCTGGTCAACGGCAACCTCATGATGATGAAGGAGAACCTCTCCTATGCGGAAGGACAGCAGCCTGACGCGCGCGACCGCTACGTGCGGCACCTGTTCCAACTCACGGAATTCCCCTCTGACAACGTCATGATCGTGAAAAGTACCACCGACAACCTGTGGTATTCCTTCAACATGGAGCATATTCCCGGGCAGCTCAACACGAGCTATTTCTGGTTTATCGGATACAAGATCATCCTCAACAGCAACAAGGTGATCGAAAGCGTGGAGATCAAGGCGGATACGCCGGCCGATATCAAACACCTGGTCGGGGAGTGCTATTTCTACCGCGCCATGGTGCATTTCGACCTGCTCCGGGTTTTTGCCCGGCCCTACTCGCATGGTCCCTCCAACCCCGGCATCGTGCTGCGCCTGAGCACCGACGAGCCCGACGACAAAGCCAGGGCCACCGTCGCTGAAACCTTCGATCAGATCATCGCCGATCTCAAAAAGGCCTCCGAACTGATGACCCAGCGCGAGCCCGGCAACCGGGCGGAAAGCGTCAAATACGCTTCCAAATGGGCTGCCGAAGCGCTGCTGACCCGCGCTTACCTCTATTCTGAAAGATGGCAGGACGTGGTGACTACCGGAGAAGCCCTGCTGCAAAACGCGCCCCACCGCCTGGCTACCCGGGGCGAATACCTGAACTCGTTCTGGAACGTGACGCAGTCGCCCGAGGCCATCTTCGCTTTCTATTTCGCCCCCGCGGAAATACACGGCAAATCCTCTCTTGGCTCCATGTACAACGGCGGGCCCGCCGGCGCGGACGGATGGGGTGAGATTTTCCCCTCGCTCTTTTTCCGCAACAAGGTCTCCATGTTCGAAGAAGACGTGCGCCTGGGCCTGATCGACACCATTTTCAACCCCGACGGCAACATCAAGAACTACCCGTCTACGTCTTACCAGACCTTCTACATGAACAAGTTCTCCAACCAGGACGGGCTCGTCTCCCTCAACTCGCCGCAGTACCTGCGCCTGTCGGAGGTGTACCTGAACCTGGCCGAAGCCTACGCCCACCTCAATCAGAACGGCAAGGCGCTCGACCACGTCAATACCATCCGCGAAAGGGCGGGCTTGCCGGTGGAGGCCATGGTGACTGAAGGCAACCTGGGCACCTTTGGCTACGCCAGCGTGCTGGAGGCCGTACTGGGAGAGCGCAACCTGGAAATGTGCTTCGAAGGCCTGCGCCGCGATGACCTGCTGCGCAACAAGATCGACCTGGACCGCAGCTTCCCCACGGCGCAAAACCCGCTCAACGGAACGGATATCCTGCCCTGGGACGCCGCGCGGCAAATCTATTTCATCCCGCAGGCAGAGGTGCTTAACAACCGCCTTTGCGAGCAGAACCCATAAATACACACAAAATGGCCGCCAAACGCACCTGGTTGTTCTACGCGCTGATCACTACCGTTTTCTGGGGTGTGTGGGGCGCTTTCATCGAAATACCGGAGAAAGCCGGCTTCCCCGCCACCCTGGGCTTCTCGGTCTGGGCGCTGACGATGATACCCTGTGCCCTGGTGGCCCTGTACAACATCGGATGGAAGCTCGAGTACGACCGGCGATCGATCGTGCTCGGCTCCATCGTGGGCTTTTTCGGGGCAGGGGGACAGCTGCTGCTGTTCCATGCCCTGAAAGACGGCCCCGCCTACATCGTCTTCCCGCTGATCTCCCTTTACCCCGTGCTCACCATCATGCTGTCGCTGCTCCTGCTGAAAGAAAGGGCCACGAAGCGGCACTGGGCCGGGATACTGCTGGCCCTGGCAGCCATTTATTTCCTGTCGTATCAGGAACCCGGCGAAGCAAATTACAGGGGATATTTATGGCTGGCCCTGGCCGTCATGGTGTTTATTCTTTGGGGGATTCAGGCTTACGTGATGAAGTTTTCGAATGAAGTGATGAAAGCCGAAAGCATCTTTTTCTACATGATGCTGACAGCTGTGCTGCTCATCCCGGTCGCCCTGTGGATGACGGATTTCAGCCAGCCCGTCAACTGGGGCTGGAAGGGCCCCTGGCTGGCCGCGCTGATTCACGTGCTCAACTCCATCGGCGCCCTGACGCTGGTGTACGCCATGCGCTACGGCCAGGCCATTATCGTCACGCCCATGACGGGGTTGGCGCCGGTCATCACGGTTATCCTGTCGCTGGTCCTCTACGCCGTCGTGCCGGGACTGTTCCTGACCATCGGGTTGGCCCTCGCTTTCGTAGCGATCTTTTTGCTTTCTGACTAACCAATTCTTTCAATATGAAAAAGATTTTTACGCTCCTCCTTTGCCTGTTTGCCCTGGCTGCTGCCGCGCAAACTTCGCAGGTTACCTATCAGGAAAGCGAAGCGGACTTTCCCAATCCGGAGCGCGGGTTTTACCGCTATTCTTCGACCTATGCCAATCCCTACGCGCATCTGAACGTGGATATCATGAAGGGCTACCGGCAGCTGCACAAGCCCTTTTCGGCGAATTATCAGATATACAGCACCCTGGTGTTCCGGTATTTCTTTTTGAAAGATTTCGTCGATAGCCCGATCTCGCAGGATTTCCTCGACAATATGGCCTCCGACTTCGCTGCGGCCCGGGAGGCCGGGGTGAAGATCATCGTGCGCTTTGCCTACACGGAGGATGTGAACGACGAAGGCTGCTCCTCCTGGATCTGCCCGCCTTACGGCGATGCTTCCAAGGAGCGGGTACTGGAGCACATCGGGCAGCTGAAGCCCGTGATGCAGGCCAACAAAGATGTCATCGCCGTGGTACAGTTTGGTTTCATCGGCGTGTGGGGCGAAGGCTACTACACCGACTACTTTGGCGACGCTTCGCAGGCGCCGCATTGGCTGAATGAGCAAAACTGGGCCGACCGCAACGAGGCGCTCGCCGCCCTGCTCGACGCCGTGCCGCTGGAAAGACAGGTGCAGGTGCGCTACCCGCAGATCAAGCAAAAACTGATTTACGGTATTAACGCGCCGACCAACTCTGCGCCGCTGACCCTGGCGGAGGCCCATGACGGCTCCAACAAATCCCGCATCGGCCACCACAACGACTGTTTCCTGGCCAGCAGCACCGACTTTGGCACTTACAATAACTACGGCCCCGGCAGCTCCAACGCCGATACCCTCCGGCTCAAGCCCTACAAGGCCGCCGACTCCCGCTTCGTGGCGGTGGGAGGGGAAACCTGCAGCAAGTATTCGCCTACGGACGATTGCCAGAGCGCAGGCGGAAAGGCGGACCTGGAAATGCGGCGCTTCCACTATTCCTACCTCAATTCCCAATATAATAACCCGGCGGTCAACAACGACTGGGTGACGCAGGGCTGCATTGAAGACATCAAACGCGAGCTGGGCTACCGCTTCGTGCTCCGGGAAGGCGAATACAGCGACGAAGCCCGCCCCGGCGACGCCATCTCCGTGGAGGTGCAGCTGGACAATGTAGGCTATGCGCCCCCCTTCAATCCCCGCGACGTAGAATTCATCCTTCGCGATAAAACCCAGGAACTCACCTACCGGGTGAAAATAGCGGATGCGGATCCCCGCTTCTGGGAGTCCGGTTCCACGCATATCATCCAGGCAAATCCCTGCCTGCCGGCCGATATTCCTCCCGGCAATTACGACCTGTTACTCAACCTTCCCGACCCCGAGCCTTCGATCCACGACCGGGCCGAATTTGCCATCCGCGTGGCCAACCAGGGTGTGTGGGAGAGCGTGACGGGATACAACAGCCTGCTGCATGTCGTGACAGTGAAATCCGACGCCGCATCCAACCCCTGCGCCGGCGGTCCCGTGTTCGAGCAGATCGATTACGTCAACTCCACCTCCGATAACCATTGGGAATTCCAGCCCGACTGGATGGTTTTTCCCAACCCGGCGAAAGGATATTTGTCGGTCGCTTGCGAAAATCCCGACATCCAGCTCCTCAGCGCCAGCATGACCGACCTGTTTGGCAGGACGGTGACGCAGCAGTTCGAGCGGAGAGGTGGGGGCGTATTTTCGATGGAAATACCGGGTGTTGCACCCGGCGCCTATTTCCTCAGGCTGGAGACGAAGAGCGGGGTGTGGGTAGAACGGGTCATGGTGCAATAGATACGGCGACCCGGCCCAACAGTTCCTCGACGTCTTTGCGGTAGAGCATGCCCAGATCTTCGCGCAGGCAGTTGGCGCTGCCGCAGCTGGCGCCGAGCCTGGCCATTTGCTCCAGGTTTTGCCCCCTGTACTGGCCTACCGCCAGTCCCGCTGTGAGGCAATCGCCGCTGCCTACGGCGCTGACGATCTGTTCGAGCCGGCAGCTTGCGTGGATGGTAGTGGCGGGTGTGGAGAGATAGAGCCCGTCTTTGCCAGCCGTGAGGGCGAGGGCTTGGACATATTGCAGGTAATACCGTTCGGCAGCGCCGTCGTATCCGGCAGGCAGTCCTTCCAGGGCTTCTTTTTTATTGAGATGAAGGCCGTATGGTTTATGTGGCAGGGCCTGTTGCAGTACATCACCGGAGCAATCGAGCCAGACTGGTACCCCCTTTGCATTGGCCAGATCGATCATGGGGCCGTATGGATCGGCCGGGGCGCCGGGGGGCCAGGAGCCGCTCAGCACGGCGATGGAGGCGTGTTCCAGCAGTTTTTCGTATTCCAGCAGAAAGGCCTGGTAGTCTTCGGGCCTGAGTTGGGGGCCGGGGCCGAGGAATTCGGTGTCGCGCCAGGCCGCGTCGTCTGTGCGCAGCGTGAGGCAGGTTCTGTTCATGCCCGGTATTGCGGGCCCGTGGCAGGCGGCGCCCAGGATGTTGCACTGATCGCGCAGCCAGTCGCCCGTGGCGCCGGCCCAGCAGCCCAGCAGCGCGGAGGGTTCGCCCAGTTCGGTCACAGCCAGGGCGACGTGCACGCCTTTGCCGCCAGGGAAGCGTTGCTCCGAGCCGATGCGGTGCGTTTTGCCGGGGTGCAGGGGCCCGTGCAGGTTCCAATAGGTATCAACGGAGGGGTTGGGGCAGACGGAGAGGATCATGGCAGGCCTCTTATTTGGCGATATACACCTTAACACCCGCATCTTCCAGCAGCTTTTTGTCGTTGGCGGAAAGGCCTTCGTCGGTGACCAGGGCGTCGATGTCGCCGATGCCGCAGACCAGGTTGAGGCTTTTGCGCACGAACTTGGAGGAGTCTGAGAGCAGGATGGATTCTTCGGCGATCTCGATCATGATGCGGTTGAGGTAGGCCTCTTCCATGTTGGGCGTGTAGAAACCGGAGCGTGTGTCGATGCCGTCGATGCCCAGGAATGCCTTGTCGACGTGGAAGCTGCGCAGGGTTTTCTCGGCGAGGGGGCCGACCAGGGAGATCGAGTTCTTGCGCAGCGAGCCGCCCGGCACGATGACATTGACGTAGATATGGCTGGACAGGGTGGTGGCGATGTTGAGCGCGTTGGTGATCACGGTGGCTTCGATGTCGGGCGGGAAATGTTTGGCCATTTCCAGGGTGGTGGTGCCGCTGTCGAGGATGATGGTATCGCCGTTGCGGACCAACCCGGCGGCAAACTTGCCGATGAGCACTTTCTCCTGGTAGTTGAGGCGGTGCTTTTCAGAAATCCGGTAATCTACCCCCACGCCGCTCTTCAGGCGGATGGCGCCGCCGCGGGCGCGCAGGAGCAGGTTGTTCTTCTCCAGCGATTCCAAATCCTTGCGGATCGTCACTTCGCTGACATCGAAATGATCGCTCAGGTGCTCGACAAATACTTCTCCTTCCGTATCCAGCAATTCCAGGATTTTCTTGCGCCGCTGAACCGTCTTTTTGTGTGATCCTTCAACAGACATGTAGTGTGGGTTTTCATGATGTTTGTAAAAGTACACAAACACCTTGTTTTTTAAAGTTAATTTTTGGTTATTTAATGAAAAATAAAGGTTTTGAAAGAAAAAAAGTTTCCTTACATTTGCATTGAAGGGGGTTGAATTTTCGTTTACCCTTGCCAACGGCCTTTTTTGGTTATTTAATTTTATTAAAAAAAGATCGTCTATGTCTATTCTAGGAATCCCCAAAGCAATATTGGCTGAAAGAGGAGGCATTTACACTGCGTCCGAGATCGCACAACAGCCCTCCTTATGGCATGAGCTGGGCGTGCAGGCGGGAAATGAGTTAGAAGAGATCAGGGCCTTTTTGGCAGAGGCAGCGGAAGAAGCAGGCAGGGTCGTACTCACCGGCGCAGGCACCAGCGCATATGTAGGGATTTCGCTTCGCAAGGCATTTATGGAAGCTACGGGGCTTCCTGTTGAAGCGGTGCCCACGACCGATATCGTTTCTCATCCCGATCAGTGCTTTTTAAAAGGAGAGGCCATCCTGCTGATCTCCTTTGCCCGCTCCGGCAACAGCCCGGAGAGCCTGGGGGCCGTGACGATGGCCGACCAGCTATGTGGCAAGTGTTACCATCTCATCATCACCTGTTCGGCCGAAGGCGAGCTGGCGAATATCCGGACGGCCAATCCGAAGTATGTCTTTTTGCTGCCGGAAAAGGCCAACGACAAGAGTCTGGCCATGACCAGCAGTTATTCCGGCATGCTCTTGTCGGGCCTGCTGATCGCCCGGCACAAGTCGCATGAATTGAGCCTCCGGCAGTTGGCGCTGCTTTGCGACTACGGTGAAATCGCCCTTCAGAAGCACGCTCCCGTGTTGAGCGAGGTGGCTCGTCAGCCATTCCGCCGGGCGGTATTTCTGGGCTCGGGTCCCCTCTCCGGCGTGGCCAATGAATGCCACCTGAAACTGCAGGAGCTGACTGACGGGATGGTCATCTGCAAAAACGACTCTTACCTGGGTTTCCGCCACGGCCCCAAAGCGGTGGTCGACGAACATACCCTCATGTTCTACCTTTCCTCGAACGTTCCCTATGTGCGGCGATACGAAAACGATCTGTTACAATCGATGGCCAAAGGGCGTCCGCCTATGATCGAAATACTGGTGTCGGAAACGGCGAATCCCGCCTTTGCCGGCGTGCATAACCTGGTGTTTGCCGAAAATGGCCAGGGCGGTCTGGAGGAAGATTTTCTCTCCATCTGCTCGGTGCTGCCAGGCCAGTTGCTCGCTTTTTACAAGTCACTGGAAATGGGCCTTTCACCCGATGCGCCTTCCAAAAGCGGAGCGATCAGCCGGGTGGTGGAAGGGGTGTCGATCTACCCCGTCGTTTGATCCCGAAGAAAAATTTTCATACAATGCCCGATGTGCTGGTAGTCGGCGAATTGAACGCCGACCTGATACTCAACGAACTGGAATCCGCGCCCGCCCTGGGCAAGGAAGTGCTCGCCCGGCAGATGACCCTGACCATGGGCAGCAGTTCGGCTATTTTTGCCTGCAACCTCAGCAGCATGGGCGTACCCGTGCGCTTTGCCGGAAAGCTCGGACAGGACATGCTGGCGCGGCTCATCCTCGATAGTCTTTCCGAAAGGGGCGTCGATACTCGCTATATCATGCAATCCAACCATTGGCAGACCGGGGTATCGGTGGCCACCTGCACAGCTGACGACCGCACCATGGTCACCTACCCCGGCGCTATGGAGGAACTCACCGAGGCCGATATTACCGATGAAATGCTCCAATCGGCCTCGCACCTGCACCTCAGCTCCATCTTCCTGCAGCCCGGCTTGCGGCCTGGTATCGTCAGGCTTTTCTCCAGGGCGAAGGCCTTGGGCATGACGACTTCCCTCGATCCGCAGTTCGATCCCGCCGAAAAGTGGGACCTGCCCCTGGCGGAACTGCTCCCCCTGGTCGACGTCTTCCTGCCCAACCGGTCGGAAATACAGGGTTTTTCCCGAAAATTCGAACTTCATGATGCCATCCGGGACATTGCGCCCATGGCCAACTACCTGGTGGTCAAAGACGGAGACAAGGGCGCCTGGATGCAATTCGGCGATGAATTGCACTTTCACCAGGCCTTCCGCAATGAGCAGGTCGCCGATGTCATCGGCGCGGGCGACAGTTTCGACGCCGGGTTTATCGCCAGGTTCATCCGGGGCGAACAACCCCGCGAATGCCTGCGCTTCGCCACCCTTATGGGCGCCCTGAACACCACCGGCGCGGGCGGTACCGCCGCCTTCGCGGGTGGAATGGGGGCCATCCGCGAGCGGGCCGCCGCACTATTCAAAGTCGATTTGGAAACGGTCATGCCATGAAACTGAACGATAAACTTGCGGCCTGCCGCCGCGACGGCAAGGCGCTGCTCGCCGCCAATTTCTACAACTTTGAAACCCTCAAGGCCGTGTTGCTGGCCTCGAAGGCCACCGGCAGCGAGATCATCCTGCAAGCCTCCGAGAGCACGCTCGATTACCTGGGCGTGCGCACCGCCGCGGCCATGGCCCGGACCGCCCTCGATGAATACGGCGTCACCGGCTGGCTGCACTTCGACCATGGGGCTACGATCGACCTGGTCAAAGCCTGCCTCGACGCCGGGTTCGACAGCGTGATGATCGACGCCAGCGAAGCGTCTTTCGAAGAGAATATCCGCACCACCCGGGAGGTCGTCCGCATCGCGGAAGCCTACGGCGCCAACGTGGAGGCCGAGCTGGGGTACATCGCCAAGCTGGGGCAGTCGCAAACCGTTTCCTGTACCGACCCTGCGCAGGCGGCGCAGTTTGTGGAAGCCACCGGCATACACGCCCTGGCGGTGGCCATCGGCAACGCCCACGGGTTTTACAAACAGAAGCCCGAACTGCAGTTCGACACCCTCCGGGCTATCGGGGAGGCGACGCCGGTTCCGCTGGTGCTGCACGGCAGCAGCGGCATTCCCGACGAAGACCTGCAGCGGGCCATCCGCTCCGGCATCGCCAAGATCAACCTGGCCACCGAGATCAAGAACACTTTTATGAAATCACTGCAGGCCCTCCTGGCGAAAAACGAGGAGATCGACCTCAGAAAGGTCTTCCCCCCCGCCACGGATGCCGCCGTCCAATTATTAACTCACAAACTACAGGTCATTCAAAATGCCTGACGACATGAAACCGCAACTCATCCCGCTGCTCTTATCCTCCTGCCTGGCAGGCGCTACCGCACAAACGCCGGAAACGCTGCTGCTCAAGGATTATCGCCCCAAATCGATCTACAACATCCCCGTTACCAGGGTAGACAAACCTGCGTTTCCCATTATCGACATGCACTCCCATGCGTATGCTTCTACGTCTGACGACATCGATACCTGGGTGGAGACGATGGACCATTTCGGCATCGAAAGGACCATCGTGCTCACCGGCGCCACGGGGCCTGCCTTCGACAGCCTGGTGAACGCCTATGGGCGGCATCCTGGCCGCTTCGAGCTGTGGTGCGGCATCGACTTCTCCGGATCGGACCAGCCCGGCTGGGCGGCAAAAGCGGTTGCTGAACTGGAAAGGTGCCACAAAATGGGCGCCCGCGGCGTGGGGGAGATCACCGACAAAGGCCTGGGACTTTACTCTACCTTCTATACCCACTCCAAAGGCTTCCGGGTCGACGGGCCGGAGATGGATCCCGTCTTTCAAAAAATGGCCGAACTCGGCATGCCCATCAACATCCATATGGCCGAGCCGAAGTGGATGTATGAGGAGATGGACGAGACCAACGACGGCCTGATGAACGGCTATACCTGGCGCATCGATAAGGAAGCGCCGGGCATCGTGCTGCACGAAGGGCTGATGCAGCAGTTTGAGAACGCGCTGCGCAGGCATCCCAGGACCACCTTCATCGCCTGCCATTTCCTTAACTGCGGCTACGACCTGAATATCCTGGGCCGCATGCTCGACAAATATCCCAACCTGTATGCCGACATTTCGGCGCGCTATGCCGAGACGGCGCCGATACCCCGGTTCGTGAGGGCTTTTTACGAAAAACACCAGGACCGCCTGCTCTACGGCACCGATATGGGTTTTGACCGCGACATGTACCGCGTCACCTTCCGGATTCTGGAAACGGAAGACGAGCATTTTTATGAACAAGACCAGTTTGGCTACCACTGGGCCCTCCACGGACTGGGCCTGCCGAAGAAAGTCCTGAACAAGCTGTATTACAAGAACGCGCAGAAAATCGAGCGCATCCAATCAAAATCCGGAAAATGAAAAACCTCCCCTTCTTACTGCTGTTGCCGGCGCTGCTGGCATTCTTCTCCTGCGGCGGCCCGGGCGGCGCCGTCACCATCGAACACGGCGACCTGGTATTGGCCGTCGATAACCAAATGCAAACAAAGATCAGCAGTAAAGCGACCGGCAAGCCTTTCATGCAGGGCTTCCGCGAAACCGAATACCTTGCCCTCCGAGAGGGCAGGGTGGGCGGTTTCAAGCAGGAAAGCCATACGGTGGAGGAGGGGCCGGTCACCGTGCATACCTTCAGCGGGGTCAACCCCGAGGGGGTGAGGAAAACCCTGACTATCCGCCTCGACGAGCGCTTCCCGGGGCTGGCCACCTTTCAGGTTGGGTATGCGAATCAAGGAGAAAAGACCTTCGACCTGGAGCGCTGGGTCAACCACGACTACGCGGTCGAGTCGGCGGGCGATGCGCCGCTTTTCTGGTCTTTCAACGGCAGCTCCACCTCGGCCCGGGAGGACTGGATTCAGCCAATAGATACTGTGTTTTACAAAAAGAATTACCTGGGCATGAACAATGCCGATTACGGAGGGGGTATCCCGGTGTCGGACCTGTGGCGCCGGGACGGGGGAATAGCGATTGGGCACACTGAATTGACGCCCAAACTGGTTTCGCTGCCTGTGGAGAAAACTCGTTATGAACAACAAGCACAGATGCGGGTGGAGTATGCGTTCCCGTGGGAGATGACCTTTCGTCCGGGAGACGAACTTTCCACTTTTGAAACATTCGTCTCTGTGCACCAAGGTGATTGTTTTTCCACCCTGAGGCAGTTTTCGCAACTCATGCGGGCAAAAGGCATCCAATTCGTCCAATCGCCCCCCTCCGCTTTTGAACCCATGTGGTGCGCCTGGGGCTACGAGCGCAACTTCACGCTGGAAGAGGTGATCGGCACCCTGCCCAAAGTAGCCGAGCTGGGCTTGAAATGGGCCACCCTTGACGACGGCTTCCAGATCACCGAAGGCGACTGGACGACCAACCGGGAGAAATTTCCCAATGGCGAAGCAGATATGCGCCGCCTGGTCAAGGCCATCCATGACGCGGGACTCAAGGCTCAGATCTGGTGGGCGCCCCTGGCCGTATCGCCCGACAGCCGGCTGCTCAAGGAGCACCCCGGCATTTTGCTGCGCACCGATGAGTGGGCCCCGCAGTACATCACCTGGTGGGACGCCTGGTACATGGCGCCAACCGATTCCGTGGTGCTCCAGCACACCAAAGACGTGGTGACCATGTTCATCAGGGACTGGGATTTCGATGGCCTCAAGCTCGACGGGCAGCACCTCAACGCAGTAGAGCCCGACCACGGCGACCACGGGCAGGAATATCCGGAGGAGGCGGTGGAGAAATTGCCCGATTTCTTCCATCTCATCTACAATACCGCAACCGGAATCAAGCCGGATGCGCTGGTGCAGCACTGCCCTTGTGGCACTTGCATGTCGTTCTACAATATGCCAACCACCAACCAGACGGTCTCGTCCGATCCGCTCAACAGCAGGCAGATCCGGCAGAAGGGGAAGGTGTACAAGGCCATCATACCCGAGGTTGCCTATTTCGGCGATCACGTCGAGCTGAGCGACGACAGGAGCGATTTTGCATCCAGTTTTGGCGTGGGCGCTGTCTTGGGCACCAAGTTTACCTGGCCCAAAGACAACCCTTCGGTGTCGCCGCCGGGTTATTTGCTGACGCCGGAGAAGGAGGAGGTTTGGAAAAAATGGATATCCCTCTACAACGAGAAAATGCTGTCGAAAGAGCCCTATCTGGGCGACTTGTACGACATTGGCTACGATATGCCGGAGACCCATGTGATCAGGAAGGGCGATGCGCTGTACTACGCGTTTTACGCAAAAAATTGGGAAGGGCCGCTTGAGTTGCGGGGGCTGGAGAAAGGCAAGACCTACCGTCTGCGCGACTATTTCAACGGAGTTGACCTGGGAGAGGCGGTTGGAGAAACCGGACGGCTCGACGCCAGGTTCGAGGGTTTTTTGCTGATCGAGGCGGCGCCTTGAAATCAAAACGGCTCCCCTGGCACGAAGCCGGGGGAGCCGTCATCACTTATAAGATGTCAACCCTTACCAGTTGGAGCGGGTGTTTTCCTTACGAGGTTCTGCTTTTTTGACGACGATGGTGCGGCCATCCAGGGTGGAGTCGTTCAGTCCGCGGATAGCGTTGAGCGCTTCCGAATCGTCATTCATTTCAACGAAGCCGAAGCCTTTGGAACGCCCCGTCATTTTGTCCATGATGACATTGGCGGAGTTAACGGTTCCGTACTCTTCAAAAGCTTCCCTGAGGTCCTGACTTTGGGTGCCAAAGTCGAGTTTTGCAACAAAAATGTTCATTATAAAAAAATTAAGTAAAAAAAACAAAGTACAAGCGCAGGGCGCCCTTCATGAGGGAGCCTTTGCATTCAGTAAAACTTAACCGGGGAAAAATAAATCCTTACAACAGGTGAGGGAGGGAAGGAAGAAAATTCGCTTGTTAAATCGTACCAGAAAAGAACGCGCCGATAGCGGCAATAGTTCTTTCGAATGTAAAGATAAGCAAAATAATTAAAAAGTGACCTAAAAGGTCTAATATTGTCTTGAAAAAAATGTTCAGGCCATATGCGGGCTGTTTTGCTGGTTCTCGTTTTTTTGCTCTCCGGCGCCTTTGCGCATGTCCGGAGCGGGGCCGATGTAGCGGCGCCCGTCAGGGAGCCTGTCTCCTCCGGCTGGATTACGGCGCAGTATCCTGTTCCTGCTGGTCTGCACAAGACAGGAGATTCGCTGGGCGGCAATCCGGCGGAAGCGCCCTCGCAGGGGGGGCAGAAAGACCACTTTCCCCATGGCGCTTTCAGCCTGCGGCAGCTGCGGTATTACCCCGGTTGGCTTGCTGGTTACCTGAACCATTCCCCGGCCATCTGCATCGGGCTGTCTGTCCGGCAGATCATTTTCCCTTTCCATTACTTCTGGTAGGTCCGGTCTTTGTCGCTGCGTATCATTTATTTTTTTTCATTTTTTCAATCGACAAAGATGGATATTGGAACTATAATCATTGCTGTTGTATTTCTTGCGGCATTCACCTTGCCGTTTTATTTCTTTGGCCGCAACAAAAAAAGCGGCTCAAAAGGCCTGACGCAGGCATTTAGCCAGGCTGCGGCAAAAGCGGGCCTGAACATCGCCGGCCCGGAGTGCTGGAACAACATGTACTGCATCGGGCTCGACCCGCAGGCAGGTAAGATACTGTATTTGAAAGTCAAAAACGGCGCCGCACAGGAAACCGTCATCGATCTTGCAGAGATAGAAAAGTGCCGGGTGGCCAACCATACCAAGTCGGGGGTGGCCCACAACCAGGCTACCAAGGTGGTGGATAAGATCGAACTGGTCTTCACGCCGTTTGCGGCCCACCACAATGAGAAAACGCTGGAATTTTACTCCCTGGCGGAGAGCCTGACCATCGGCAACGAGCTGAAGCTGGCGGAGAAGTGGAAGCAGCTGGTGGAACAACAGCTAAAAAAAGCAGTGGCCCGTTGACGGCCGCAGGAAGGCAGGCAGCGAAATGCCTGCCTTCTTTGTTTTGGATCGCGCCGATTTTTGGTATTTTGAGCCTCATCACGAATACCCTGAATCATGGCAGCCCGCTTTTTTATGCTCTTGTTTGCATCCCTCTGCTCCACTCCGCTTTTTGCTCAATCTGATCCCATCTATTCCGACATCGAAAATCCGGCCGTACTGAGCCGGAACAAGCTGGAGGGAAGGGCTTCGTTCTGGAGTTATTCCTCCGTTGACGCTGCTTTCCAGGACCAGCGCATGCCTGATGGCAACTACTTGTCCCTCAACGGCTCCTGGAAGTTTTTCTGGTCGGAAAACCCAGCCTCAAGGCCCCGGGAATTTTACCGGGAGAATTACGATATCAGCGCCTGGCCCCTGATCAAGGTGCCAGCCAACTGGCAATTGCAGGGCTACGACTTTCCCATTTACGTCAATCATCAATACGAATTTGCCGATCACCGGGCGCCATTTACCGATATGAAAAACGGCCCCGAGCCGCCGCGTATCCCGCGCGATTTCAACCCGGTGGGCTCCTACCGCCACCAGTTCGACATTCCGGAGGAATGGATGGGGCAGAAGGTCATTCTCCATTTCGGCGCCGTGTCCTCTGCGATGTATGTGTGGGTGAATGGGAAAGAAGCAGGCTACAGCCAGGATAGCAAGCTGCCCGCCGAATTTGACATCACGTCCTTTATTCGGGCAGGCGCTAACACCTTGGCGGTGGAGGTCTACCGCTGGAGCGACGGCAGCTACCTGGAATGCCAGGACTTCTGGCGCATGAGCGGCATTACTCGCGATGTCTATGTCTATGCCATGCCCCGGACCCACATTGCAGACATTACTATTCGCTCCCCACTAAGCGAAGACTACAAGGACGGCCTGCTCGCCGTATCGGTCGATTTGCTTTCTGATAGCGATATTCCCGCCGTCGTTGAAATTGCTTTTGTTTCGAAAAATGAATTCCTTTTTTCTGAAACCAAAGAAGTACAGTTTGAGGCGGGAAAAGGTCAGGTGCGATTTAAGGCAATCATTGAGGATGTTTTGTCATGGAGCGCTGAAAAGCCCAATCTCTACCAGTTGCTCGTCGAGTTGAAAGATGCTTCCGGGAATACGATTCAGGCCACCACGCAACAGGTGGGCTTCCGGACGGTGGTCATCCGCGGCGGGCAATTGCTGGTCAATGGGCAGGCCGTGCTGTTCAAGGGCGTCAACCTGCACGAGCACCACCCCGAGACGGGCCACTACGTCGACCCGGCTACCATCCGGAAAGACCTTGAAGTGATGCGCCTGGGTAATATCAACGCCATCCGTACCTCCCACTACCCGCAACCCGAGCTTTTTTACGAATTGTGCGACCAATACGGCTTTTACGTCATCGACGAGGCCAATATCGAATCGCATGGTATGTATTACGGAGAAAAATCACTGGCCAAAAATCCGGACTGGAAGGAGGCCCACCTCGACCGCACCATCCGCATGTACGAGCGCGACAAAAACCATCCCTGCGTGATCATCTGGTCGCTGGGCAATGAGATGGGCGACGGCGTAAACATCACTGCTACGGCCAACTGGCTGCGCGAAAACGACCCCACGCGGCCGGTGCAGTCGGAAAGGGCCGGTTTGGGCGAAAATACCGACATCTACTGCCCGATGTACCCCGAAATAGAGCACCTGGTGGAATACGCGCAAACCAATCCCGCCCGCCCGCTGATCATGTGCGAATACGCCCACTCGATGGGCAACAGCACGGGCAATTTGCAGGAGTACTGGGATGTCATTGAGGCATACCCCATGTTGCAGGGCGGTTTTATCTGGGACTGGGTCGACCAGGGCTTGACCCAATACACTGAAGACGGCGAGAAATACTACGCCTTTGGCGGCGATTTCGGGCCGAAAGGCATCGTGCCTTCCGATGGAAACTTTTTGTGCAACGGGCTGGTCTTTCCCGACCGGACGCCTCATCCGGCCCTGGAAGAGGTGGCGAAGGTCTACCAGCCGGTCAAATTCAGGCAGGTAGAGATAAGGGGTGGATTTGTTTTCGAAGTGTTCAACGGCCATTTTTTCACCAACCTCGACGAATTCCGGATCGAGTGGGTGTGGAAGGAGGACGGGCTGCCCGTCGCCTCGGGGGTTCTTGAGCCCTTCGCCCTGGGGCCGCAGCAGCGAAAGGAATTCCTGATGGAACTGCCCAATATGACCAATGACAGCGCTGAGTACCATGTGGAATTCCGCGCCGTGCCCCTGAAAGCTCCCGCCCTTTATGCCCCGCCTTCGCGCGAAGAGTTTGCACTGAGGCCGCCCCGGCCGCAACAGCCTTTAATCGCCGCTTCGGGAAAGGTCAAGGCCCTGCGCAACAAACAGGGGGTCGTCGTAAAAGGCGAAGCCTTCGAAGTACGCTTCGATGCCCGGACAGGCCTGATGACGCACTATATCTACCGCGGCGATACCCTGCTCAATGCGCCCATCACCCCCAATTTCTGGCGCGCCCCCAACGATAACGACTTCGGCAACGGGCACCAGCAACGCACTGCGGTTTGGAAAAAGGCCAGCGCCGAGCGGGAATTAGTGAAAATGAAGGTTTCGTCTTCGAAAGGACTTGCCAGTCTGCTGGTCATCCACCGCCTCCCGGCGGTCGGGGGCACGGTCAGTACCCGTTACCGGTTGAACGGCGCGGGTGAGATACAGGTGGAGGGGCGGCTGGAAGCGCGTGATACCACCTTGCCCGAGATACCCCGCATCGGTTTCTCCATGCGCATGCCGGAGGGGTATGAGCAAGTCCGGTGGTTTGGCCGCGGGCCGCATGAAAATTACTGGGACCGGAACACTTCCGCATTCGCCGGTGTGTATAAAGCGACTGTTGACGATCTCTATGTGCCTTACATCCGTCCGCAGGAAAACGGGCTTCGCACCGGCGTGCGCTGGGTGAGGTTTTGGGATGGAAAGGGAAAAGGCCTGGAAATCGCGGGCCATCCCTTCGTCTGTTTCAGCGCCCACCACTACACCGTAGAAGATTTCGACGCCGGCGATGCCCGCACCGGGCATACCTACGACCTGAAGCGGCGGCCGGATGTCTACATCAACCTCGACTACCGGCAAATGGGCGTGGGGGGCAACGACAGCTGGGGGGCAACCCCGCTGCCGCAGTATATGTTGCGGCCGGGGGATTATGAATGGAAGTTTGTCATCCGGCCTGTATTGTATTAAGATTGTTCCGGAAATAAATTCCGGATTTGGAGCGGCCCTGTTGTAGGTGTCGAAGTCCTCTTCGACACATGCCAGGGGTAAAGAGCACATTGTTTTGCTTTGCTTGACATGTACTTTTTCCTTGTTGAAAAAGTACCAAAAAAACAAGGCTTTCGCCGCTTTGCCTAAAACCGGCTAAGGCCGTATGGGTTACGCCCGGATTATTTGAAATCAGGAAGTTTTTTCAAAGTAATCCTTAATGTCTCACCGCGCAGCCTGAAAACAGGAAGCCGGCAGCCCCGCCCCGTTAAACAGGTTGGGCTCGGCCGTATTGCTCCAGGCAAAACGGACAGACACGGGCTCGGGCACTTTCGGAGAAGTCAGGACCACCGTTTCCCCGTCGATGACCGCTTTGGCGGGGTGGTAGACCCCGTCGGCGCCGGCGATCTCGAAATGGCTGGGTTCGGAGCCTTTGGAATGCAGGCCTTCTGCGTAATCGAAATAGACCTGTAAATTCTTGCCTTTCACCTTGTGCATGCGGTACAACGGGCCGTTGACCACCTGGTCGATGACGTGGTAGTAGTCTTTGAGCGCGATGTTGGCGAGGCGCAGCCCGGCATCCTGTTTATTGCCGGGGTGGATATCATTGATGTTGCCGATATCGCTGGTTACAATCATGCCCGTTTTTGGGGTTTCCAGGGCGCGGCGCTGGGCGTCCCTGACCATGGCGCCCGACAGGGGTGTTTCGTATTTGTAGGGGGCGATCTGGGCGTAGTAGAAGGGAAATTCGTAGCCCCACTGCGCACGCCAGCTTGTGATCAGGGCCTGGAGCATTTCCTTGTAAGTGACGGGATTGGCTGTGTTGGTCTCCCCCTGGTACCAGATAACCCCGGCGATGGGAAAGCTGGTGATCGGCGCGACCATGGCGTTGTACACCCTCCCTGGTTCTCGGGGGCTCCAGGTCATTTCCGGCATGAGGGCGGCCGCTTCGGAAAGCAGTGAGTCGCCGGTAATGACTTCTTCCGGCATCCAGACCTCCGCGGGTGTGCCGCCCCAACTGGTATTGATGAGGCCGATGG
>JBAQQB010000098.1:0-8158 GCA_049306275.1 Saprospiraceae bacterium
TCGACGATAAACGATTTAATCCTGAACTAATTTATAAAGCTTATCAGAAGGCCTGACCTTAAAAGGCAGCGGAAAAGTCACCTCCTGCCCTCTCACGGCTTTATCCGTGGGTTTTTCGTCGGCCATGAGTTCGGTGATGGTGTGGAACTGGGCGCCGGTGGTGGGGCCGGTGACGAGGATGGGGTCGCCGACCTTGAGGTCGTAGGCTTCGATGCGGAAGTGGCCGACGCCGGCTTTGGGGAAGTAGCCCAGGCCGGGGCCGAGGTAAATTTTGCGCTGGGTGGCGTGGTTGCCGGGTTGGTCTTCCGTCCACTCGCCGAGCTCCTGGCCGAGGTAGTAGCCGTTCCAGAAGCCGCGGTTGAAGACGGTGGCGAGGCGTTCGAGCCAGCCTTCGACTTTTTCTTTGGTATAAGTGCCCTCGTAGTAGCTGTCGATCGCCTCGCGGTAGCAGCGGGTGGTTACGGCGACGTAGTCGGCCGAGCGGGCGCGGCCTTCGATCTTGAGCACGCGTACGCCGGTGCCGAGCACCTGATCGAGGACGTCGATGGTACAGAGGTCTTTGGGCGACATGATGTATTCGTTGTCGATCATGAGCTCGTTGCCTTCTTCGTCGGTGACGTAGTATTTCTGGCGGCAGTTCTGGCGGCAGGCGCCGCGGTTGGCGGAGCTGTTGTGGGCATGCAGGCTCAGGTAGCACTTGCCCGACACAGCCATGCACAGGGCGCCATGGGCGAAGATCTCGACTTCCACCGGCCGGCCGGAGGGGCCGCAGATGTTTTCGCGCTCCACGGCTTCGGCGATCTTTTTGACCTGGATGAGCGAGAGCTCGCGGCTCAGCACCATGGTATCGGCGAACATGGAATAAAACCGCACCGTCTCCACGTTGGTGATGTTGGCCTGGGTGGAGATATGCACCTCCATGCCTTTCTGCCGCGCATAGGCGATGGCCGCGTGGTCGGAGGCGATGATGGCGCTCACCCCGCAGCGCGCCGCTTCGTCGACGATGGTGCGCATGAGGGCCATGTCGTGGTCGTAGAGAATGGTGTTGAGGGTGATATACGAGCGGATACCCTTCGCCTGGCAGCGCGCCACGATCTCCGGCAGGTCTTCCATCACGAAGTTGACCGACGACACCGCTCGCATGTTGAGCTGTTCGATCCCGAAATACACCGAATCCGCTCCATTGTCGATAGCGGCCTGGAGGGATTCGAAGTTGCCGGCGGGAGACATTAATTCGATTCTTTGCATGTTGGGGTGTTGGGTTATTTTACCTCCGTCACCTCCAACTTCATCCCCTTATACCTCGCTTTCCTGAACGCCTCGACCACCTCGTGCTGGTATTTCTTATCGACTTCGACGATAGAGTTGGTTTTGTATAGGTCGATGGAGCCGATGCGGATGGAGCGGTTGGGCAGCTGTTTGTTGATCAGGTTGATGAGGAGTTTGGGAGAAACGCTGTCCTGTTTGCCGATATTGAAGGAGACCTTGGCGAAGTTGCCGCCGCCACCGCCGAAGGAGCGGCGGCCGGGTTTTTCGTCTTCGTGTTCGCGGCGGGGTTTGTCGTATTTGCCGCCTTTATCGCGCGACCACTTGTCTTCTCTGGAGGTTGCCACGCCGGCGTTGAGGTCGCGGGCGTCTTTGTAGTAGGAGAGGAAGTGGTTGAACTCGACGGAGACCATACGTTTGATGAGCTCTTCGCGGCTGAGCCATTCGAGTTTTTTGTAGACTTTGGGCAGGTAGGGCTCGATTTGGGCCTCGTTGACCTCGGTTTTCTCCATATTGTCGACGAGGTGGTAGAGCTGTTTTTCGCAGATATCGGGTCCTGCTGGCACCAGGCGCTGCTCGAACTTCTTGTTGATCTTTTTTTCGATAAAATGCAGCTTGCTCTTCTCGCGCAGGTGGAGGATGGAGAGCGAAAGCCCTTTCTTGCCTGCGCGCCCTGTGCGGCCGCTTCGGTGGATGTAGACTTCGGGGTCGTCGGGCAGGTTGAAGTGGATGACGTGGCTGAGGTTGTTGACGTCGAGTCCGCGCGCGGCCACGTCGGTAGCAACCAGTATCTGGAGCTGTTTGATGCGGAAGCGCTGCATGACGAAATCGCGCTGGGCCTGGGAGAGGTCGCCGTGGAGTGCGTCGGCGTTATAGCCGTCGTGCATGAGCTTGTCGGCCACGTCTTTGGTTTCCTGGCGGGTGCGGCAGAAGACGATGCCGTAGATCTTGGGGTAGTAGTCGCAGAGGCGTTTGAGCGCGTCGTAGCGGTCTTTGGCGTGCACCATGAAGTAGTAGTGCTGCACGTTTTCGGCCCCCTGGTTTTTTTTGCCGACGGTGATTTCGACGGGGTCGTGCATGTATTTCTCGGCGATGGAGACCATTTCGGCGGGCATGGTAGCCGAGAAGAGGAAGGTGCGTTTGTGCTGCGGCGTATTGGCCAGGATGGCGTCGAGTTCGTCTTTGAAGCCCATGGAGAGCATTTCGTCCGATTCGTCGAGCACGAGCCACTGGATGCTGTCGACCTTGAGGCGGTCGCGGTTGATGAGGTCGAGGGCGCGGCCGGGGGTGCCGACGACGATCTGGGCGCCGCGTTTCAGTTCGGTGATCTGCCGCTGGATGTCGGCGCCGCCGTAAACGGCCGTGACCTGGATTTTGGGCATGAATTGGGCGTAGGACTGCAGGTCTTTGGCGATCTGGAGGCAGAGTTCGCGCGTGGGGCAGAGCACGAGGGCCTGCGTGTCGCGGTTGGCGGTATCGATATGTTGCAGGATGGGCAGGCCGAAGGCCGCCGTTTTACCGGTTCCTGTCTGTGCGAAGGCGATGAGGTCGGCTTGCGAGTTCAGGATGTGGGGGATGGCTTGTTCCTGAATGGGGGTGGGTTGTTCAAAACCTAATTCGGTAACAGCGCGTACGAGGTCGGGCTGGAGCCCGAGAATAGCAAATGGTGTATCCAAGATGAAAATTTTTCTAAAATGCGGCGCAAAGATACGAAGAATAGTTTACAAGTTTATAAGGGTATGAGTTTATTGAAGTTATAGACTCCTATCCCCATAAACTTTTGTTCGAGCGGCGTCTTCTGAAAACTAAGGTTTACCCACTTTTTTGCGCCGCATTCCAAAAGCCCCGGGGTAAGAATGTCATAATTTTAAGGTGAGGTTCGGGTATCCATAGTGGATTCCACCCCCCAACCCCCGCCAGCGGGGGAGATTGTAATGCAAGCCCGCTGTATGGAAGCTGAGATTTCATCCAAGTTATGAGCTTTTGCAAGGTTTTCTCCCCCGCTGGTGGGGGGTGGGGGGTGGAGCAATTTGCATAAAAGCCTAAAAATAAAAAAGTTAAGCCCGAACCTCACGTTAATTTTACAAACCCTGCAAGGGCGGCATATTTTGGGAAATCATCGATTGGGGGCGCCCATACGACGGGTCGCCCCTCCGGGGCTATTGGGGCGTGCCATGAAAAAAGTGGGTAAACCTCAGTCTGCGAGAGACGCCGCTCAGACAGAAAACGCTCATTACACCCTGTTCTTCTTCCCCACTGCCACATGCGATCCTTCCGCCAGCATGACCGACAGGGGTTGGAGGTCGTTGAGGAAGGAGAACTGTGGGCCGTAGGTTTTGGCGAAATCGACGCGGATGTCGTGCTCCAGGACGGGGTAGACTTCCCAGCGGGGGTGGCTGACTTCGTATTCGAAGGTAGTTTCGGGGCCGGCCTGGGTGTAGCCCCAGTAGTGTTCGGTGATGAACTCGGCTTCGCTGCCTTCGGGGATGGCCTGGCTGAGGCCTTTGGCGCGGATGGAGAAGGTCTGCCACTCGTCTTTGGTCTTCCAGCCGTATTCGATGAGTTGTTCGGCGCGTGATTCTTCCCAGTGGTGGCGCATGGGCAGGGAGGCGTAGCGCTCGCGGTAGAGTTTGTTGGCCACGAAGGCGATGGCGGGTTTGGGCACGATTTCCTTGATAAAGACCACTCCCCTTCTCCAGCTGGCGGCCGGGCGGTGGCGCACGTAGAACCGGAGGTTGGCCTCTTCGAAGTCGGTGTGGAAGGGGATGGGGAAGCCGCGCAGGCGGGTGTTGAGGAACCTGAAGGCCACGAGGCTGATGTAGCAGGTGTCCTCCCAGATATCCAGTTGGGTGTTTGCGGGCACGAAAGGGAGGAGCAAGTCTTTGTCGACCGCGTAGTTGGCGATGGCCAGTTTTCTCCATTCGGCGCGCAGGAATGCCATGGTATCGGTTTTTCCCAAAGATAATGCAGTATTCAGAGCTTTTCCAGTATATTTTTCGGAAAAAAGGGGGTTGTCTTGCCGGATTTGGGGAGGTTTGTATCTTTATCACGGTGAGGAAAGGGCGACCCACCCCCGGCCCCTCCCTCATCCAGGGAGGGGAGCTTTCTGGGCTTAACAAAAAGCGTTTTCATGGAGTGTGAAGAGTTCCCCTCCCTGTTCGAGGGAGGGGTTAGGGGTGGGTCGGATACAATGAGCTTTACCGCAATTTGAGCAAATAGCATATGGACTGGAAAGAACGGCGATGGGTGATCAAAAAAGAGGCGCTGGCTGTGCTGAGGAAGCTCAGGAGCACGGTGATGGACCTCGTGCCCATTATCGCGGTCGTGGCGTTTTTTCAGGTGGTGGTACTGCGGCAGCCTTTTCCGCAGTTGGGGGAGATCGTCTTTGGCAGCATTCTGGTGGTGATCGGGCTGATGCTTTTCATTGAAGGGCTGGAAATGGGGCTTTTTCCGATCGGGGAGGCCATGGCCCATGCTTTGGCCCGGAAGGGCAGCCTGTTCTGGCTGATTTTGTTCTCCTTTTCTTTGGGCTTTTCCACGGTCATCGCATCTCCGGGACTCATTGCAGTGTCTCAGGAAGCAGCGCGCATAGCGTCGGAGGCATCCATGATAGACGGCAATGAGAACGCAATAACCGCATACAGCCTGGGGCTTCGTTTGTCTGTCGGAATTTCCGTGGGTATTGCGTTGGTGTTGGGTATGATCCGGATACTGAAGGGATGGCCTTTGTATTACTTTGTCATTGCCGGATACCTTGTGGTAATGATCATGACCATATTTGCACCGGAGCAAATCATCAGCCTGGCCTTTGACGCGGGGGGAGTGGCCACTTCTGAAATTACCGTGCCCCTGATCACAGCGCTGGGTGTCGGTCTCGCCGCCGTTCTGAAAGGAAGGAGTCCTTTGATAGATGGTTTTGGGATCATTATCCTGGCCGTTATCATGCCGATAATCTTTGTGATGGGATATGGATTGATTATGTTTAGGTGAGAAAAAGCTGTCCAATGTTCGAATTCGTGAAGGAGTTTGCAGGTTTTCTCGTGTCAACCTTACTGGATTTGACCCCCATTCTCATATTGATTGTCTTTTTTCAAACAGTAGTTTTGCGGCAACCCATTCCCCACTTGAGGAGAGTGCTGGTTGGAGGCGTCTATATGGTAATCGGCCTTGTTTTTCTTCTGATGGGGCTTGAAAAAGCGTTATTCCCCCTGGGAGAAATCATGGCGGCGCAGCTTTCATCTCCTGATTTTGTGGGCGTTTCAGCAGAAGGGCCCGTAGACTGGACAGCGTATTATTGGGTCTATCTCTTTGCTGCGCTGATAGGATTCGCCGCGACCATCGCCGAGCCTGCGCTGATCTCTGTGGCGGATAAGGTAAACGAGGTTTCCGCAGGTTCTATCAATCCATGGGCATTGCGCATTACTGTGGCTGTTGGCGTCGCCTTTGCCCTCGCGCTGGGCGCTGTCAGGATCGTAAGCGGAACGCCCCTGTACGTTTATATTTTTGCCGGATACGTTATCGTGATCATTCAGACTATTTTCGTTCCAAAGCAGCTTGTGCCGCTGGCTTACGACTCCGGCGGATTTGCCACTACCGTCGTCACGGTGCCGATAGTAACGGCGCTGGGATTGGGCATTTCAAGCTCCGTGCCGGGAAGAAACCCCGCCATTGACGGATTCGGGCTTGTCGCATTTGCCTGCTTATTCCCCATCATTGCCCTGATGGGATATGTACAATTCATGGAATGGCGGATTCGAAAACAAAAAAAGCTGAGAAGAAATGAGATTTAAGATCATCATGGCCATGGTCAAGCCCCACATCACCGACGCGGTGGTGGATGCTACGAAGAAGGCGGGGGCGACAGGCGCCACCATCATCCCGGCCCGGGGCACGGGCATTCACGAGGGGAAATCGTTTTTCGGGCTGACGATCGAAGACCAGACCGATATCATCCTGTTCCTGGTAGAGGAGCACGTGGTGGACGAGCTGCTCGACGCCATCAAAACGGCCGGCAGGTTCGACCAGCCCGGCACGGGCATCGCCCTGGTGATCCCCATAGAGCACGTCTGCGGCCTGGAGAGCCAGATGCAGAAGTTCAAGGACCAGGCTCGGGACCAGTATTTTTAACATCCAAAGAACGGCAAGATGCAACCAAAAGGAAGAAATTTTCAAAGCGCGAAGGAGGTCATGTCCAGGGGCCTGGTATTTGTCGACGGCATGGCGACCGCCCGTGAGGCCGTGGAGCTGATGCGCAAGGAGAAGGTGGAAGCCCTGATCGTGAAGAAGCGCTACCCGCAGGATGCCTACGGCATCGTGGTGATGAAGGATTTCATTCAGGGCGTGATCGTGCCCGACCGCACCTCCGACGAGGTGAACGTGTACGAGATCATGACCAAACCCGTGATCAGCGTGCCTGCAGGCATGGATGTGCGCTACGTGGCGCGCCTGCTCATCCGCGCAGGGCTGCGCATCGCGCCTGTGGAGGAGAATGGGGAGTATATCGGCATGATCTCCTTGTCGACGTTGATCATTGATAATGTGTTGTTTTAGACCGGGGGACATTATTTGGCTGTTAAGGAGTTGATTCCACCCCCCAACCCCCGCCAGCGGGGGAGATTGTTTTTTCCCTGACGAGGGAGAATCTATTTCTCCCCCGCTGGCGGGGGCCGGGGGGTGGAATCAAGCGCTACCCCAACCTCATGCTGTTTTAGACCGGGGGCTGACAATCGTCATTGTTTTTCAGGGATTTTTTCGCTAGGATGAAAGGTGAAACAGAAAAAATCCCGCCGATGAAAAAGATTTTATTGCCCACCGACTTCTCGAACTGCTCAAAAGTGGCGGTCGATTATGCCCTTGAGCTATTCGGCAAAGGGGTGTATCCCGACGATGTAAATTTCACGCTCCTGCACGTGTACTCTCCCGGCAGCGCGCCCATATACCCGGGCTCGCCATATGTGCATGCGTCGCCCATACACATGCGCGATATCATCCGCAACGCGCGCAACCTGCTCGACAAGACTTGTGAGGAATGCCGCCGGCGCTTTCCCGATCAGCACATCGGGGAGATGCTGCTGGAGGGCGGTCCCGTCGAAGGCATCCTCGACGTGGAGCGGGAGGTGAAAGCCGACCTGATCGTGATGGGCACCAAGGGTCTGGGCGCCGTCGACCGGGCGGTGGTGGGCTCTGTGGCGCTGGGCGTCTTCCGCTCGGCGCATTGCCCGGTGCTGGTGGTGCCGGAGGAAGCGCAGTTCAGAAAGCCGGAGAAGATCGTTTTCGCCACCGACTTCCGCCACCTGGACGACCTGCGCGTGCTCGACCCCCTGAGCGACCTCGTCGACGCCTTCGAGCCGCAGTTCATGCTGCTGCACATCTACACCGAGATGGACACCTCTGCCGAAGAAAAGACGCGGATGAACCAGCTGCTGCGCGATTATTTCCATGCGCGTAACTACACCCACTACTTCCTCAAGCGCCACGACCCGGTGGCCGGAGTGGAGGAATTCGTCAAAGGCATGGACGCTGACCTGCTGGCCCTGGTGGGGCATGAGCCCAATTTCTTCGAAAAGCTCTTCCACAGGAGTTTGACGAAGAAGATGATTATACATTCGGAGGTGCCGGTTTTTGTGTTGAATCCTTTGGGCGTTGGGCGTTGCTGACCCACCCCCGGCCCCTCCCTTTCAAAGGGAGGGGAGCGCCGTGCACTGAAAATTATTGCATGAATTCACCATCATGCAAAAGCTTCCATCTTTGATAACGCATTATTCCAAGCTCAAAAAGCTCCCCTCCCTGGAAGAGGGCTAATCTTGTAGGGGGTGATAAAAGTAGCCCCGTTAGGGGCGATATCTTTGTAGCCCGGGGCGTGAGCCCCGGGTTGAGAAAGAAAAAACAACCG
>JBAQQB010000099.1:0-9466 GCA_049306275.1 Saprospiraceae bacterium
ACGGCCAGTTCAGCGAGACGGTGGAAGTGACCGGTCCTTCGGGCGATAGCTGGACGGTGGTGGTAGCGCCCGGTCTTTACCTGACGGGCAGCCCTGCTCCTCCCGCGGCGCCGCTGCCGGTACCTGCAGGAACAGCCCTGACAGAGGACCTGCCCGGCAATCCCGGCAGCTACCTGCTGAATGGCGTGCATGTCGACGCCCTGGGCTACTCCATTTCGGTGACCAACGGCTCGGTGACCCTGAGCGTGTCGAATACCTGCTACTACCCCAACCCCAGCCTCAGCGGCCTGAACGCCCTGTACTGCACCCAGGACGGCCCGCAGGCAGCCACAGTCACCGCCGGCCTGGGCGACGCCAGCGGCACGGCCACGGTGGAGAACGTGCTCTTCGAGCTCATCCGCCAAAGCGATAACACAGTGATCGATACCCAATCGGGAACAAGCGATACCTACAACTTCGATCCATCCACCCTGCCGCAGGGCCTCTACATCCTGCGGGCCACCTTCGACGCTGCCTACGATGCGGCCATCCACCCGGGTTGCGTGCAGGAAGTGGAACAAGCGTTTGAAGTGAGGAAGGTGGGATGTGGGACCTTCCCCTGGGATGGGAATTGATGGTAGTTTTCAATTTTTAGTGTTCAGTTTTCAGTTGGTTTCAAACTGAAAACTGAACATTGAAAACTAAAAACTCAAAATGACGGATTTTGCCTGAAAGTTGACGGAAAATGTCACTCAAGATGCTCCAGGTTTGCCAGGTGAATTGGATCAATAAATCCGTAACAATGCCAGTGCTGCTTTTTATGCAGTTACCTGGCGACCGGCAGGGGGCTCTCATCGGGTTGCTGGTATTTTGCATTGCTTTCCAGCTTAGTGCACTCCTCGCTTTGGGTATCTACACCTGGATGCGCCTGAAGCGATTTCGAAGCCAACTCGAAGAAAAAGACCAGCTTATCGAAGAATTAAGGGTGGAATTGGCGCCTTTGGCCAGCGATCCGGATGAAAGTGAAAGCGATTCCCCCTGGCTGTCGAAGGTAGAGCAAGCCGTCAGGTCTAATATGGGCGATCTCCATTTTGGGGTAGATCGCCTGGCTGAGTTGATGGGCATGGGGCGCACGAGTTTCTACCGCCGCATCCGCTCGGCCACTGGTATGTCGGCCAACGAGTACATCCGGGAGCTGCGTCTGCAAACGGCGAAGGAGTTGCTGGAAAGCGGGCAGACTACCGACCTGAAAAACTTGTGCGAGCAAGTGGGCATGCGCTCGGGCCACTATTTTTCCAAGCTGTACGAAGAGCGTTTCGGGAAGCCGCCGGGGTCGTTTTTTTGAAGGCTGTACAATTTTTAATATCAGTGGAACAATTTTTAACAGGCACATTGCCAGACGGGTAAACTATTTGCCTCATCTTGCTGTGTCGGATTTTCCGGCAAAAATTTTTTTGTCGCTACTGCAAGTTGATCTCACATGAAAATGTTTCCCGCCTTTCAGGCCGGTGGAGCAAGCGCTTTTGCTTGTATAGCGATGCTTTTTTGTACTCATCGCTAAAACCATCGGTGTTATGACGACACGTGTACCGCTTTCCAATTCTTTTTTTGTCCTGACAGGCATCATACTGCTGGCATTGCTGTTTGCTCAAAGAGCCCAGGCACAGGAAACCGAAGTGACCCTCTCTGGCGGTATTCTTACCGTCACCGATATCAATGGGGGGAGTTCGAATGATAACCTGCGCGTCAGTTTTTCTGCCGGCGCCTACACCATTACCGACCTTGGGGGGCTGATCATCAGCACCGCCATTGCCGGGGCAACCGGCAGCGGCACTGCCTTGGTGACGGTTCCCAATACCGGGGTGAACGGAATGAATATTCAAGCCCTGGGAGGCAACGACGATATTACGATCCTGAGCGTGGATAATTTAACCGGCGACTTCACGATTAACGCAGGTAGTGGAAATGATGACGTTGCTATAACAAACGCCACGATCAGCCTGAGCGGGAATGGGAATGATGTCAATATAGAAGCCGAACAGATTGTGATGAACGGGACCTCCGCTATTTCCGTGACGGGAACTGGCGTGATCAATATAAAAGCCAACGAAGGCGTATCGTCCTATACTCCGGCGAGGATCGCGTTTACCAATTTCTCCCTCAGCGCCGAAGACGGAGATATCACCCTGCTGGGCGTCAGTTACGGGGCGTTTAGTGGCGATGAAGCGGTACTTTTGATCGGTACAACTTCCGAGATCGTCACTACAGGCGCCGGGAATATTTCCATTTCAGGAGAAGCTCCCTATATAACCTATGCTGTGGCCGCCATTGCCGTGGATGGTATTTCCGTAAGAGCCGAAGGAACCGGAAATATTACCTTCACGGGAAAGAGCCAACGAACTTCAGGCGTTCGTTTTGATAAGAATTCCGGAGGGGGGGCTGAGGTATCTGCTATAGACGGAAATATCACGATCAATGGGGAAACATCAGGCCCCAATTTTGGCATCGTGTTGAAAGATGATGCCCTAATCGAAACGACCGGAACAGGAAATATTTTTTTAAATGGAACCGGCCTGCCAGCAAACGCCCTCGGGATTCAATTTGGGTTGACCAATATCATGGTAAAAGCCAGTGGCTCCGGAAATATCCAGACTACGGGTAACGGAGGCTTCCGGGATATCCGCTTTGCGGGAGGCACCATTGGCGATGCGGCAGGTACAGGCAACATCACTTTTATTGCCAATGATTATGATCTCGCCTATAGCAGCTCCACTATACAGGGCGCCGGTAACCTGTTCTTCGAACCGCTTACCGGAAGCGCCACGATCGGACTAGGCGCCGCTACAGGTACCCCCTCTATTCCGAATAGCATCATCAATCAAATCCAGCCCGGTTTTAACAGCATTACCATCGGCGACGGCGTCAAGACCAGTGTCGTTATTGCAGGCGGTGCGGATTTCTCCGCGGCCAATACATCGGTTATCCTTCAGGGAACGACCATTCGGGATTTGAATAACGCCGGTACGGATATCACCTCTATTTCCACTACCGGCAAAGGCAATCTTGCTCCCGGCGCATCCCCGGGTATCTTTGCCGTTTCCGGCAACTACACCTTTGCCAACAGCTCTACTTTCACCGTCGAGATCGACGATGCCGGCACGGCCGGCACAGATTACGACCAACTGGATGCCACAGGCGCCGTCGCGATCGGAAGCACTGTAACACTCAGCCTGGATATCGATCCCGGCTATACGCCAACAGCCGGCGACGAATTTATTATCGTAAAAAGCGGGACAGGCCTGAGCGGTACTTTTAACGGCCTGCCCGAAGGCAGTATCGCAACCAATATTGGCGGGCTGGATTTTTATATTTCCTATGCCGGTGGCGATGGAAACGATGTGGCGCTCAAGGCGCCCCTTCCCGCTGCCGCCCTTGACTTCGACGGGGTGAATGATCAGGCCAATCTCCCCTTCCTGTTTGACCCCAGCGCGACCAACTTCACCGCCGAAGCCTGGGTAAAACCCACCCTTGTCGACGGGAACGCCCATATCTTCGTTCAGCAAAACGACGGGACAGGGACCGGCAGGACTTTCCTCGCCATCGGAAGCGCCAATAAATTCTATACCTTCCAGGGGGGCTCCGCACTTTCCGGCACAACGACCGTTTCGGCCAATACCTGGTACCACGTAGCGGTGACCTGGGATGGGGCCATGCTCCGTTTGTTTGTCAATGGAGTAGAAGAAGCCAGCGCCTCTGCTTCTATCGTGAATGCCGACGGTACGATGATCCTGGGAACCGGCAAATCGGGCGTATTGCCCTATCAGGGCGTCATGGACGATGTCCGTTTCTGGACCCGCGCCCTTTGCAAGGAAGAACTCCTGAACAATATGAACTGCGAGCTTTCCGGCTCGGAAACCGGGCTTTTGGCCTACTACCAATTTAATCAAGGATTGGATGGAGTGCCAAACCCCACGGAGACCACCCTCCAGGAATTCAGCAATACCTACGACGGCACGCTCGCCAATTTCGCCCTCACCGGCGCTACCTCCAACTGGGTGAAACCGGGCGCGGTGACCACCGGCGTGAGCTGTTCGGCTTTTGCCATCGCCAACTTCGATCCGGCCGCCTGCGCCTGCGAATTGGGCTACTACGCCACTCTCGACGGCAGCGGCAATATCACGGCCTGCACGATTTGTCCTCCGGGTACCTACTGCCCGGACGGGATCAACCAATACGATTGCGCGGCGGGGTATTTCCAGGCCAGCGCGGGCGCTACGCAATGCAACGCCTGTCCGCCGGGGAAGTATCAGTCCAATAGCGGAGCTGTGGAGTGTCTGAACTGTGATGTTGGCACGTACAATCCCAATTCTGCCGCGGTCTCTTGCCAGAATTGCCCGCAAGGAACGTACAGCGACAGCCAGGGCCAGATCGTTTGTGAAACTTGCGAGCCAGGCTCGGTGGCGACCACAACGGGCAGTGCCGCCTGTGTCGATTGCGGCGATCCGGTGTTCAACGCGCCCTGCCCGGCGCTCACCCCGGTGACGGTGAATGCGGACCCTGGCGGTTGCAGCGCTTCGGTAACCCTTGCGATACCGACCTTAAATGAGGATTGTACGCGGAACCATGCCCTCCAATTTGATGGAGTGGATGATTATGTGGCGCTTGCCTCCTCACCGGTAACGGGGAATGCCGATTTTACGGTTGAAGCTTGGTTCCTTTCGCAAGATGATGATGGTCTTTCAACCTGTTCTGGAAACTTTGAACGACTCATCGGGATCGGAGGCACGCGATTGGAAGTAGGTGAATGTGATGGAATATTCACGTTATATTCCAATCAAAGTGGCACCATCAGTTCGAGTGTGAATACAGGGGATGGGAACTGGCATCATTTTGCCGTAGTGAAAAACGGGATTAATGTGAAAGTCTATATTGACGGCAACGAAGAGATCAACTTCAATAATGGAGGGCCCGTATTCAGTCTGGCAAGTCCTTTCCGGATCGGGCGCTGGCCCGGAGGCGGCGCTTTTGATCAAAACTGGGAAGGGAAGATCGATGAGGTAAGAATATGGAGCATTCCCCGTACTGCAGGAGAGATTGCCGCTACGATGAATCTGGAGATCAACGCCACCTACCCCGGCCTCATTTCCTACTACAACTTCAACGAAGGCATCGCCTGCTGCGACAACACCGGCCTGAACACCCTGCCCGACGGCATGGGCGTCAACGACGGTACGCTGAACGGCTTCGACCTCAGCGGCGGTTGCACCTCCAACTGGGTAGCCGGCGCACCGGCATTAGGTGATCCGCTCACGCTTGTGAATGATCTGACCAACGACTGCAGCGACCCCTCCGGGGTATTCAACGTCGGCGTCCATACGGTGACCTGGACGGCCACCGGGGCGAATGGGGAGACGGCGACTTGTGTGCAGACGGTGACAGTGGAGGACGATGCCCCCCCCGTCATCACCTGCGCGAGCAACGTGACCATCAACACAACTTCCGGCCTTTGCACAGGCACGACGACGCTAACAGCGCCGACGGCTACCGACAATTGCTCGTCGGCGTTTGGCAACGCCCTCCATTTCGACGGAACGAACGACTACGTCAACGCCGGGAACATCACCCAGGTAAATGGCGTAACAAAAATCACCCTCGAATCATGGGTTTACCCGACGAATGGCGGCGCCGGCGTTATCCTTTGCAAAGGCCCGGCCACTTCGGCCAATGCGATAGATATTGAGCGAAACGGCCAGACGCTTTACTTCCGCGTATGCGGCGCTGGCGACTCTTATGGATACGTAAACAGCGTGTTGCCGACGAATACCTGGACACACATCGCCTGTGTGTATGACGGCACGCAGACAGGCAATGCCAACCGTTTGAAAATTTACGTCAACGGGGTGCAACAAACCCTCACATTCCTCAATACCATCCCGGCAACCACGCCCAACTCCGGCAACCCGCTGACGTTGGGCAGTTTTAACGGCGGCTTGCATCCATTTGGCGGCGCATTGGATGAAGTCAGAATTTGGAATACAGCCCGCACACAGGCGGAAATTCAGGCCAATATGCATGTTGAAATCAGCGCGCAAAGCGGCCTGGCGGCACTTTTTCATTTCAATCACGGCCTTGCTTACGCCAACAACGCGGGTGTTACCACCGCTACCGATGCTTCGGGCAATGGATATGATGGAACCCTGAATAACTTCGGCCTGAATGGCACAAGCTCCAACTGGATCGCCTTCAGCCCGACGCTGAGCAATAACGCGCCGGCGACTTATCCAATAGGCAACACAACGGTAACCTGGACGGCCAAAGACGCCGCCGGCAATACCGCGAACTGTGCGCAGACGGTGACCGTCCAAGCACCGGAAATGCTCGTAGAAGGCAACAGCATAGAGATCACCGACGGCGACAACAGCCCGGCGTTAACCGACGATACCGACTTCGGCGACCAATCTGCCAACAGTACGACCGACCGCACCTTCACCATCCGTAATACCGGCACGACGACGCTCAACCTCACGGGCAACCCGATCGTGGCGATCAGCGGAGCCAGTGAATTCAGCGTGTTTACCCAACCTTCGGGTACGTCTATCGCACCCAACGGCAACCTGACCTTCGTGGTGCGATACGCGCCGGTCTCGCCTGGCTCGCACACCGCTACGATCAGCATCGCCAACGACGATTGCGATGAAAACCCCTACACATTCAATGTACTGGGCGAAGTGCTCTGCGATATCTCCATCACCTCGGTTTTGCCTACACCTGAGACTTGTCCCGGCGCAAATGATGGCACGATCACGGTGACGGCACAATGCAACAGTTGCTCGGGCGGCAATTCGGATATACGCTATAGCATTGACAACAGTGACTTCAGCAATACGACCGGTGCGTTCACCGGCCTGGCGCCGGGTTCTTACACCGTGTATGTGCGGGATGTCAACGACATCACCTGCACAGATAGTGATGGGCCGCACACGGTCGCAGTGGGCGTGGATAATACCGACCCCACCCCCGTCTGCAACGATATCACGATCCAACTCGACGTTACAGGCAATTACACCCTGACGCAGGCCAATATCGACGCGATCGGAGCGGGTAGTGCGGATAATTGCACTGACCCAGGCGACCTGACGCTTTCAGTGAGCCCTTCCAGCTTTGATTGCGACGATGTAATACTGGGGCAGCCCAACGATTATGCCCTCGACCTGGACGGGCAGAATGATTACATACAGAGCGCCGCCACCAATGTGCTGAAGGTGCTCCCGCTCTCGGTGGAAGCCTGGGTGAAGCCGGCGATGCGAACGGAAAACACGACTTTTTATCCCAATAACGTGTTGAGCAATGACCTTCCCGGCAACCACGGCCATGGTTTCGGCGCCAATGTCAACAGCCTGATCAACCAGATCACCATTGAATACGAAAACGGCTTCCGCATCATCGACAATGCGGGCTTGTCGACCAACACCTGGCAGCATATCGCGGTAGTATATACTTCGGGAAATGTGAAGACCTATGTCAATGGGGCACTGATTGACAATTTTAACTATAGTCAGGCTACCCTGAATGCTGCAGGTTCCTTCTGGATTGGCAAACATAATGACGATGGCGGATATGGAACCCGCCGGTTCTACAAAGGACAAGTTGACGAGGTGCGGGTATGGCACCGTGCGCTGACCCAGCAGGAGATTCAGGACAACATGAACACCACCTCGGTGGGCGATGAATCAGACCTCGAATTGTACTATACCTTCGAAGACGGACCAGGCAGTAGCATCGTAACGGATATCCTGGGCAACGCCAATGCCACGCTGATCAGCATGGACCCCAATACGGACTGGGTGACACCTGGGGCGCCCGTCGTTCCCGCTGTTCTGGGCGCATCCGCGACCTTGACGGTAACAGATGAAGCGGGGAATGACGCGACATGTGCAGCAACCGTAACTGTTGAGGACGTAACACCTCCAGTCCCCCAGCAGGCCAACGGCAGCTCCACAATAGCTTGTCCGGCCCTGGCAGTGGCTCCTGCCGCCCCGCAAGGCGTAGATGCCTGCGATGGGAATATTAGCGCGGTTCTGGTCAGTACGGTCAATAACCCCAATCCGATCACCTGTGAAGGAACAAGGGTGTACACCTACTCCTACACGGATGCCTCCGGCAACAGCCAAGACTGGACGTATACCTACACGATCGAATACGCCGGCTTCACGCTCCCCGCCAACGGCGGCAGCACGGTTGATTGCCCGGATGATACGGACGTTGTGCCCACCCCGCCAACAGTAACAGACAACTGCGGGGTGACATTAACCCCGAGCGGCCCTGCAGTGAGCGCCGAGCCAACGTGCGAAGGCACGCGGACGTACACCTGGACGTACACGGACTGCGAGGGCAACAGCAACGACTGGACGTACACCTACACCATCGACAACAACACCCCGCCGGTCATCACTCTGCTTGGCGACGCGAGCCTGGTCATCTGCAAGGGGGCTACCTATAATGATGCAGGCGCCACAGCATCCGACGATTGCCAGGGCGACATTACGGGCAGTATTTCGACGGTGAACCCGGTCAACACAGCAGTAGCAGGCGTTTACACTGTCACCTACAACGTGTCGGATTGCGCCAATAACGCAGCAACCGAAGTGACCCGCACCGTGCAGGTGATCGATGCGCAAATGGCCACGCCTACTTCCATGACCGACGAGCTGTGCAGCGGCGAAACGACGCCGATCACAGTGGCCTACGGCGCCGATACAGATAACCTCAAAGTGGAGGTGTCGGTGACACAAGGCACGCCCACGGGCAACACGGCCAGCCCCTACTACCTCGGCAACGGCGCCCAGTTGGAAGCGAATGCGCTGAATAATATCGTCAACCAGGATGCCATTCTTGAATACACTATCACACCGTATCACTACGGTCCCAACGGCCAGGATGACCAGGCAGGCGGCGACGACTGCACAGGTCAGGCCAAAGTAGTGACCATCACGATCAAACCGGAGCCGGTGGGCGCAAACAAGACCTACAAAGTATGCTCCGGAACCCCGCTGAGCATCGACCTGCAAGGCCTCGTCGACACCGATGGTAACGGCGTACAGAGCACATTCAGCTGGGTGGCTGCCAACAACGCGGAGGTGGACGGCGAGAACAGTCTTCCCACTGCAGGCAGCGTGATCAACAACCAGTTGTCTCTGGTCGTACCCGCAAACGGGGTGAAAACGGTGGTCTACACCGTGAGCCCGACAGGCCAGAACGGCTGTGTGGGCGATAATTTCACGATTACCGTGGAGGTACACCCCTGCGAAGTCACCATCATCGACCCCTGCGCCTGCCTCGACAACGCCACGACGCTGAGCGACGGCCAGTTCAGCGAGACGGTGGAAGTGACCGGTCCTTCGGGCGATAGCTGGACGGTGGTGGTAGCGCCCGGTCTTTACCTGACGGGCAGCCCTGCTCCTCCCGCGGCGCCGCTGCCGGTACCTGC
>JBAQQB010000100.1:0-13386 GCA_049306275.1 Saprospiraceae bacterium
AACTTAAATAACTTTATATTTTTCGTTACCTGAATTAACCTTAACATAGTGCCGGTTCATTTTCTTGCGGGCGTCCGTTAATGAAAATTGCCAGCAAATTTTGATTTGTTTTTCTTGGCGTTCTTTGACACAAGTGAGGACTTCTTTTTCCAATTGTTCTTTTGCCGGAATACGTTTATTGAGGCAAGCCCGGGCGATTGCAGAAAATTCGATTTCGGCTGCATTGAGCCAGGAAGCTTTGACAGGGGTATAGTGGAACTCAAACTTTTGAGACAAGTCAAAAGCTGTTTGGGCATCAAAATATTCATAAAAGGAACTGGCATTGTGGGTATTGAGGTTGTCTTGAATGAGCCTGATTTTGATGGCTTTAGGGAAATGGGCCGCCACGATTTGCATGAACTGTGCATACTCTATTTTGCGACGCTGATCATACACAATGGCAATACGTTTGCCAGTTAATGGCTCAATAACCAAAAGCAAGCAACACGAACCGTTCTTTTCATATTCGTAATGCTGCCTGTAAACCTGGCCAGGTTTGAGCTCAAGCCCCTTGACGACATCTCCAATGAGAAAGCAGGGACGTTCGTCAAAGCACAGCACAGGATAGCATTCGTCATAGGGCAAGCGATATAGCCGCAGGATATTCTCCATAACGGATATAAAAACGGAATTAATCACGCCAATACACCAGGTTTTTATCAGGTGAGGCTTGATTTTCTTTTTTTTAGAAGCCGGTTGACATGGGTATGGGAAATGTGATCACAATAGCCCAATTCAACAGCCTTATCTGCCAACAGCCTCAAACTCCACTGGCTGTGCCCTTCCGGAGAACTTTCACAAGCCAACACCGTGATTTGATCTCTTTGTTCTGCTTGTATCCTTACCGGACGCCCAGGGCGGGGGCCGTCATACAAACAGTCCAAACCTGTTTGCTTGTAAGTCCTGGCCAGTTTGCGCAGACTTACCGGGGATAGCTTCACACTGGCCTGAACCGCCTCATACGTTTGTCCCTCATCCAAGGATAATAGTGCATGGATGCGTTTATATGTCCTCGATTTCAAAGAACCTTTGCCGAGCATTGATTGTAATGCTTCGCGATCTTGGTCCGTGAGCCGGACATGCTGTTTTTTCATTGTGAAGCTATTTTTTTAGCCCACAATATACGAAGTTATTTAAGTTACAATGTACTAACCCTATAAACTTATAAACTAATATTTAAACAGGAAACTTTTTCTCACACTTCCATCACTCCCTCTCCCGTCAGCACAAAAACCCGGTCGCCCCTGGAAGGCTTGATGGGGTGGGTTCCTGTGAAGGCGCCGAAGGCAGGCAAGAGCCCCTGCCGTTCGCCAAAGTAAAAGCAGGGCAGCCGCTCGCGCTGCATGCCGGCGCCGCGCAGCCGCACAGAAGGGTGGATGTGCCCGGCCAGGTTGTATAACCCTTCAGGAATCTCTTCCAGGGGATGGTGGGAAAAAATGAATGGGCCCAGATTCAGGGTTTCCGCGTGTACCTCCAACCGCGTCTTTTGGTATTGGTATTCTGACAGCAGGTCGTGATTGCCCGCTACCAGCTCGAAACGCAGGTGCTCAAATTGCCGCAGCAGCGCCCCCACTTCCTCCCAAACCGGATTGTAGTGGCTGTGAAACAAATCACCTAAAATAATGACCCTCTCCGGACGAAGTTCCAGCAGCAGCGCCATCAACCGGTCGAAATTCCCGTCCTCCGCCAAAACGGGCGCCGGAATACCCTCCCTCCTGAAATGCGCCGCCTTGCCCAGGTGCAGGTCGGCCAGCAACAGGGTCCGCTCCTCTTCCCAAAACGCGGCACGGAAAGGGTGGAGATGCAGGGTAGCGCCAGATATGCAAAATATTGTACTCACCTACTCACCTTCTCAACTTGTTGATTATTGATAAAGCTGCCTGCCTACCGCCTCCGGCCTGTCCGTCGCAAAAATATCGGCGCCGAGTTGCCGCCATTGGCTGTAGAGCTGGTCGCCGCGGGCGGCGGCGCTGTTGTCGAGGTTGCCCAGGGTGCCGAGGATGCAGGAGATGCCCAACTGGTGAAGCTGGTCGTAAAACTGTGCGTCCTTCAGGCTGGTGCCGGTAAAGGCCACCATGTTGCGCCAGGGGATACCGGTCTGCCGCATCCATTCCAGCTCTTCGGCGTTGCGGATGGAGACCGACAGCATCAGCTCGGGCGCGAGCTCGTAGACGGTTTTGGCGTCTTTGGCGCTGTAGGTGATTACCACCACAGAGCCTTCGGCGCCGGCCGCCCGCACGAGCCTCACAACCCTGTCGAAGGGCACCCCGCGCTTGACGTCCAGGCTCAGCAAACAACGGCCCTTGAGCTGGGCGAGCGCTTCCTCCAGGGTGGGAATGGCGTATTCCGTGAGCTGCCCGTCGTTGTCTTTCAGCTTTAGTCCCCTGATCTCTTCCCATGTCCTGCTGTCCACCTTCCCCGTGCCGTTGGTCGTGCGGTCGAGACTGGCGTCGTGCATCAGGATCAATACGCTGTCGCGGGTCATCGCTACATCCATCTCCAGCATGGCCGGCGCGATAGTTAAGGTGCGCTCAAAAGTCGCCATGCAGTTCTCCGGATACCCCGACACCGGACCCCCTCTGTGCGCACTGATGATCGGCGCCTTCCCCGGCGCCCACGCCAACAACTCCTGCAACTCCGCCGCCGTAGCAACCGAAAGATCAGGTAGCTCCGAAGTAGCCGGTACCTGTGCCCTGCAAGAGAAAAATCCCAGAACCAAAAAAGGAAGAATTACCCTGAATATCATGGATTATTATCGTTTATCGTTTATCGTTGAGCGTTTACGTAAACGATAAACGCTCAACGATAAACGTCTTTAACATTCCCCAAACATACCAACTTCACCTGAGAATATCACACCCTACCCCGCAAGACAAACACTGCTTCAACTCACAATAGTTTTTCCGCCAATGAATCAGCGCCTGGCTCTGACCTGCCGAAGCGGGCTGAACGCCCATCGTCTTCCACTCGCGGATGATGCGGTTGGACTCGGGTGGCAGCTGTTCCAGCAGTGCCAGCGCCTGCTCGCGGTAGCGGGCTTCCGCCTTGCGCATGCCGTAGAGAAAAGAAACCGGACTGAGCGCGTTGATGACGATGAGGGCAATGGTATCGTCGCCGATCTGCCCGCCGTGCGCCGCGGCGGGCTTGTCGAAGAGGTAGTGGGACTGCCAGTACCACGATACTTCGGCTTGCTGGAAAAAGGCCTGTACCTCCTGCCAGTTGCTGTGGTGGATCAGCTCCCCGAACCACCGCGGCGAGCGGCATACCAGCGCCGCCAGCTGGGCGATGCGGAGGGTGGGAAAGGAGGCGGGACGCAGCCTCGAAAACTTCCAGGACACGGCGTCCATCGGGGCCAGCCCGTGTTTTTCTCTTAAAAAGCGATAGTGCCCCTGCAACTCTCGCGGGTAGACGTCCTCGAATTCGCGTTCCAGCATGCCCGCCTGCCCGAAGAGCAGGGCCTCCACCAGGATGGACTGGTCGCGGTATTTCCAGAGCAGCTGTATGGGCGCGATGCGGGCGAGCTGCTCCATGGGGCCCGGGTTGACCACCAGGCCCAGGCAGCGGGCGATCTGCTGGTAGAGCAGGGCCTCCCAGTCGTTTTGCATGCGTTCCAGCATGGGTTCGAGCAGGGCGGTCTTCTCTTCCAGGCGCTCCACCATCAGCCGCTCGATCCAGGATTGGAGGGCGAGGGGGGAGGCGTTGTGAAAGTGAAAACGGCAGGCCAGCCAGTCGGTCTGAAAGCGGAGGTCCTGGTAGATCTGCCAGATCGAGGGCGCCACCCGGCCCTCCAGTTCCAGAGTGGGAATGCGCTCGCCGCTGTTGCGAAACAGGGGCATGTCGTCCTCCCATACCACGTGCAGCACCACGTTGTCGAAGGCCGGGTCGAAATGGTGCATGTGCAAAACCCAGTCTGAGGCGCGGATGTGGATCTCCACATTGCCCACCCAAAGGGTGTCGCCAATCCAGATGCGGGCCTGCAGGAAGTCGGGTCCGGCATCGGAGTTGTACTGGCCGAAATCGACGATCTGCAGGGCCTCCCCCGTGGTGGCCGACAGCTCGCTGAGGTCAAAGCGTTTGGTGCGCCAGACGAAGTGCAGGAATTCTTCCGGGAAATACCATTTTTTCATTCCCGAAAAATATAACCAAAGCAGGCGTACCGCCAGTACGGCATCGCGGGCTTTCTTACTTCCATTTCGAGCGGCCGCCCAGCCAGATAGCGGGTGTCAGGAGGAGATAATAGAGGAAGAGGACGAAGTCAAGAAGGGGGAATTTCCAGCGCAAATCCTGGGCTTCCAGCTTTTTCGCCAGGCAATGGAATACCCCTCCTGCCACGATCTGCCGGCTCAGGTAGGTTGCCAGAAACAGGGTCCAACTTCCGTTCAACAGTGAGAGTATGCCCAGGGCGTAATGCCCGGTGAAGCTCAGGGCCCAGACACCGAGCAGCGCCTGGTGGAGCGGTTTGTAGCGCGTGCTGGCGCTCAGATGCCGCGATTTCTGGCGAAAAAAGGCGCGCCAGCTAGCAGGAGCGGGCGACCAGGCAAAGGCTTCCGGGGCGAAAGCCAGGCTGGTATTTCCTGCATTGGCAATGGCATTGACGAGCAGGTCATCGTCGCCGGAGAGCAGTTCAGGCGCAAAGGCTGAGGGGGGCCGTGGTATGGCGCTTTTCCGGTAGGCCAGGTTGCGGCCCACGCCCATGTAAGGCATACCCGCCAGGGCGTACGAGCCGTATTGGATGGCGGTCAGGGCGGCTTCAAACCGGGCGAAGGCATTCTGGAAGCCCTTTCTTTTTTCCAGAGGCCCGTAGCCGAGCACTACATTCGTGCCAAGCGTCATGCGGCGGGCGAGCGCGCGCAGCCATGCGCGGGAGGCCGGACGGCAGTCGGCATCGGTGAGCGCCACCCATTCGTGGCGTGCCTCGCGAAGGCCCAGGGATAGGGGAATTTTTTTTCCCACCCGCTGATCAGCACAGTGCAACACCTTGAGATGGGGGTAGACAGCCTTACATTTTTCCAGCACGGAAGCGGTGTCGTCGGTAGAGGCGTGGTCGACTACCAGGACCTCGAAATCCGGGTAGTCCTGCTCTAGTATGGCTGGCAGCCTTTCGGCGAGCCGGGTGGCTTCGTTGCGGGCGCAGATGATGAGGGAGAGAGGGGGGAGGGCTGCCGGTTCCGGGACGTCAATTTTCCGGCAGAGCCGGGTGAAAAGGACGCCCCAGAACAGGAGCTGTATCAAGGTGGCCAGTCCGAAGAGGATCATGGCCGCGGTTTAGTCTTCGTCTTCTTCGAAATGGCCGTAGCCGTATTCGCCCTCCTGAGGGTGGTAGTGCTGGTGGCTGACCTCTTCTTCCGAAGCCTTGCGGATGCGCAGGATGGCGCCTTCGAAATAGAGGGTCTTTCCCGCCATGGCATGGTTAAAATCTATTTTGACGTAATCGCTGGTATAGGCCAGCACCTTGCCCAGGTGCTGCTGGCCGAAGTTGTCGGACATGGTCAGGAAGTTGCCAGGTTGCAGGATGTTTTCCGGCACTTCGCCACCAACCCGGAAGTTGTCCATCGGGATGTCGACGATGTTTTCGGGAATGGAGTCCCCGTATGCCTCGTCGGGGGTGAGGGTGAAGTGGAAGCGGTCGCCCACGCCCAGCCCGCGCAGGTTGGCTTCGAAAGAGGGAAGCAAATGCCCGGCGCCATAGAGGAAAGTGAAAGGAGAATCCGATTCGGTGCGCTCCAGCAGCTCGCCCTGGCTGTCGGTGTCGCGCAGGTCGTAGGAGAGGGTAACTACGTGTTGTTCTTCGACGATCATTTGAAAAGAGTTTATAAGTTATTGAGAGAGAAGACAAATTAACTCAATCAAGTGAAAACGTTTATCGTTTACGTAAACGATAAACGCTCAACGATAAACGTTTTCTGCCAGATGTGCTAATTTTGTCATTACATTAGTTTATGATCAAATTCCTTTCAGAATGATCGTTCAAATTTTGCACCGCGGCCAGCGGCTGGAGGCAGATCTGAGCCAGCCGCTCGACATATCCATTCCTTTAATAGAAGGGCATGAAACGGTAAATTGTTTTTACGCCCCTTTCCTCGAAGTGACGCCCGTGGTCGCCGGCTCCTTCATCGGCAGCACGGCGCAGGGGGGGCTTGTCAATTTCCTCAATGTCAAACTCAACCCTCACGGAAACGGCACCCACACCGAATGCGTCGGCCATATCGCAAAGGAACGCTTTTCCATCAACCAGACCTTGAAAAAATTCCATTTCCTGGCGAAATTGCTCTCGGTTTACCCCACCCGCCTGCCCGATGGCGACAGGGTCATCCTCAGGGAGCAACTCGAGGGCTGGCTGGAGCAGGACGAAGTGGAGGCTGTGGTCATCCGCACCATGCCGAATGAACAGGACAAGCTGAAGCGCCATTACTCAGGTACCAACCCGCCCTACCTCCACCACGAGGCGGTGGAATACCTGGTGGAACGCGGCGTCCAGCACCTCCTCATCGACCTCCCCTCCGTCGACCGCGAGGAGGATGAAGGGAAGCTGCTGGCCCACAAAGCCTTCTGGAAATACCCCGGTACCGTGGAAGCCGGCCGCCGCCACTGCACCATCACTGAACTGATCTACGTGCCCGACGTTATAGCTGATGGAATCTACCTGCTCCAGCTCCAAATAACCAGCCTGGAGATAGATGCCACTCCCAGCAAACCAACCCTCTACCCAACAACCCAATAACCCAACAACCCAAAATTGCCTCTCCCCCGCCCCACATATCGCTCCAAGCTCTTCCGCGACTTCCAGGCGATCAGCGCCGGGAGCCCGCACTCGCGCATCCGCTTTTTCGAGAGCCATGAAGGGGAGATCAGGCGGCTGGAGGAAGAGGAGTGCAACGCCCTGGTCTTTGCCTATGCGGAAGCCCTTTTCCAGGCGGGCGTTTACGCCAAATACAAGGTGGTGGCCGACGAGATCATCGCCTGCTGCCTGGAACCGGACAGCGAGGAGCCCGGTGGGGAAGACCTTTTTCAGAAAACCATTTTAAGAAAGGCAGTCGCCTGCTATTATTTGATGGAATACGAGCAGGCCGTGCACCTGTTCAAGGAATTACTTCGCATAAACCCCGCCAACGAGGCCGCCAAAAAAGGGCTGAGGCGCACTTTTTACCGCATCAAACCCGGTCCCGTGCTCAACGCCCGCGCGGTGAGCGTGCTGTTGCTGATGGTCGCGGCGCTGATCACGGCATTTGAGCTGCTCTACGCCCGGCATTTCCATCCTTCCTGGGTGGCAGTGACGGAGGCCTTGCGCATCGGCTTCTTCGCAATGGGTGTCGCCGTGCTGCTGGTCAGCGACCTGTGGCAGCGCCGGCTCGCCGCCAGGAAAGCGGCTGATTTCTGTGAGGAGGTGGAGGAGCGGGGGAAATAGCGTACAACTCACCCCCGGCCCCTCTCTTCAAAGAGAGGGGAGCTTTTTGAGCTTAATGAAATTTCTTTTTGTGCTAAGAGCTCCCCTCTCTCGGGAGAGAGGGGCCGGGGGTGAGTTGTTTACATTACTTCTTCCCCACCTTCTGCGGCTTGCTATCGATATACCCCAGGATGCTGAGCATGTCCTCGGGCTGCTGGGCTCGTTTGTAGAGCGCGTCGACGAGGTTGCCCTGTTCGTCTTTGTAGACGACCACGTGCTGCGGGGAGGGGATGAGGCAGTGCTTGATCCCGCCGTAACCGCTGAGCTCGTCCTGGTAAGCCCCCGTGTGGAAGAAGCCCAGGTAGAGCGGTTCGGCATCGTCTTTCGGGTAGACGGGCAGGTAGACCTGGCTTTCGTGGATCTCGGAGTTGTAGTAGTCGGAGTTGTCGCAACTCAGCCCGCCGATATTGACCCTGCCGTATTCGTTGAACCATTTGTTGACGGGCAGCAGGATGAAGCGCTCGCCGATGCCCCAGGCGTCGGGGATGGTGTTCATGAGCGAGTTGTCGATCATGTACCAGAGCTCGGCGTCGTTCTGCTGCTTGCGGCCCAGCACGGAGAAGATGGTGGCGCCGCTTTCGCCGACGGTGTACTTGCCGAATTCGGTGTAGATGTCGGGTTCGGGTACGTCGGCTTCCTCGCAGGCCTCCTGGATGATCTTGACGATCTCCTTGACCATGTATTTGTAGTCGAATTCAAAGCCCAGGGAGTTGCGGATGGGCATCCCCCCGCCGATGTTGAGCATGGTGAGGTCGGGACAGATGGAGCGCAGCTCGCCGTAGAGTTTGACAGCTTTTTTCAATTCACCCCAGTAGTAGAGGGAGTCCTTGATCCCCTTGTCCACGAAAAAGTGGAGCATCTTGAGCTTGAACTTGGGGTTGGCAGCGATGCGATCCTTGTAAAAGTTGATGACTTCGGAGTTGCGGATGCCGAGGCGGGAGGTATAGAACTCGAAGTTGGGTTCTTCTTCGGTAGCCACCCGCACGCCGAGGTTGCAGGGGCCATCGACCATTTCTTCGAAAAAGCGGATCTCCTCGATGTTATCCATCACCGGGATGACGTTGGTGAAGCCGTCGTTGATGAGGTCGGCGATCTTGCGCGCGTACTCCTCGGGCTTGAAACCATTGTTGATAATGGTGATATCCTTGTCGATCTTCCCTTCTGCGTAAAGGTTGCGGATGATGTCGATGTCGAAGGAAGAGGAGGTCTCCAGGTCGACGTCGTTGCGCAGCACCTCGTTCATCACGAAGCTGAAGTGGCAGGTCTTGGTGCAGTAACAATACCGGTAATCGCCGCTGTAGGCCATCGAGCGCATAGCCCGTTTGAACAGGTTCTTGGCGCGTTTGATCTGGGAGCCGATCTTGGGCAAGTAAGTGATCCTAATTGGCGTGCCATACTTTTTGATCAGGTACATCAATGGCACCCCGTTGAACACGAGGGCGCCTTCTTCGATGTCAAACCCTTCCTGCGGGAAGTAAAAAGTTTGGTCGATCAGGTCGAAATACCGGTTGGTCATTCTTCAGAAAGTACAGTTTAATTCGTTGTTGCTCAATCCGTTTTTAAGCGGGGGCTAAGTTATTGGATATTTGCGGATATTCGCAAATCCCGGGGCAACAATTGAAAAGTTATTTTTCATAGAACTAATCTAAATAAGCTTTGATCTGTTTACTTTTGTAAGCGTGAAAAAATTTGCATAACCAATTTTCGAAATAGTTGAGACATGGAAGATAAGACGACCGCCAACAGCCCGGTGCTGCTGTATACCGAGCAGACTCCCAACCCGGAATCGCTCAAGTTTGTGACCAACCGCCTGCTGTACCGCGGCACGGCCGATTTCCGCGAAGAGGAGCTTGCGAGGGAATGGTCGCCCCTGGCTGCTGAGTTGTTTGCCCTGCCCTATGTAAAGGGGGTGTATATCAGCAATAATTTCGTGACGGTCACCAAAGAGTTCAACTACGGCTGGGAGGATATCATGCTGAAGTTGAAGGATTTCATCAAGAAATACGTCGAGGAAGGCAAGCCCATCGTGAGCGAGGGCTTCGCAGAGGCGATGGCCAGCATCGAGGCCGAGCGCGGCGTGGGCTACCAATACTCCGAAGAGGACGCCGAGGTCGTCAAAAGGGTCAAGGACCTGATCGACACTTATGTCAAACCGGCTGTGGAGATGGACGGCGGCAACATTGAGTTCCGCTCTTTCGACCAGGGTACGGTTTGCGTCACCCTCCAGGGCTCCTGCAGCGGCTGCCCTTCCTCAACCGTTACGCTCAAGGCCGGTATCGAAGGCATGCTCAAGCGCATGGTGCCCGAGGTGAAAGAGGTGGTGGCGGAAATGGGGTAATCCTTTTCACTCCAGGAATGAAAGCGCCTGGAAGCGCAAATCCAGCGCTTCGTTGCCGGGGTCGTCGAAGAGGAAGAAGATCATCATGGTGCCGCGTCCGGCTTTGTGCAGGACGACGAGCTCGCCATGACGGCGTTCCGAAAAAATAGCTTTGGGCTGGAAAAAGTACGCCGCACCCCAGTCGGCGTTGAAAGCGCGCAATTCCTCCGTGCCGAGTGAGAACACGGTCGTGAAGGCGCCTTCCTCGTTGGAGGCGACATGGGCCGCCATGCGTGCAGCCAGGATGTGGGGAAATTGGGAGGAGAAGTCGCTTTCACTCCAGGGCCGCGCCAGGTAGCGGATCTCCAGTTTTTCGGCGCGGGAGTACCAGGCAAAATCACAGGGTTGATAGATCATACCATCGGTCGGCAGAGACTTGTAGTCGCCGTCGGCGGGGCGGTAGAGGTCAACGCCTATCTGTTGCAGCAGGGAGCGGAATGCTTCCGGAAACTCAGCTGGCTGGGACAAAGACAAGCCTGTTGACAGCAGCCACAACGCGGCTGCCATGCCAGCGACCCGGATATAACTCGGCCTTGCCAAGACGGGCGATTTTTAACAGTGGGGGATGGGATTCTGGATGAGATTCAAACCGGAGCGACACGGATTTTTTCCTTGATGGAATCGACGAGTGCAGGGGAGACCTTTCGCCTTTGTACTTTCGTTTTTATGAATTCTCGGAATGATCGCTCTTTACTTAGAAATTCCATATAGTTTGGGTTAGACCGCAGTTCCTGGAGCAATTTCTGTTCATCTTCGTTTGTCAGTTCATTGTCCAGGTACAAGTTCATCAGGCGGTAAAACTCCTGCTGATCATGTGAATTTCTCATGATAAACAACTTTGTTGACCCACCAGGGGTCTGGGTGAATAATTAAAATGTTTAAGAACGCTTGTCCTCATAACCGAGTTGTTCGGCATATTCTTTCAGGATCCGCTTCAGGGTATTGCGGGCGCGGTGCAGGCGCGAGCGCACGGTGCCGATAGGGATATCCAGTATCTTGGAAATTTCTTCGTAGGTAAAGCCTTCGATGTCGCACAGCAAAATAACCGTGCGGAAGTCGACCTCCAGCGAGTTGATCGCGTTGGTGACTTCGTCGCCCATCATGCTCTGGAACATTTCTTCCCGCAGGTCCATGTAGCTGGCGTACTTGGCGTCGTCTTCGTCCTGATAGGTGGCGATTTCCTCGTAGTCGACCCTGGTGGGCTGCTTGGCCTTCTTGCGGTAGTCGTTGATAAAGGCATTCTTCAGGATCTTGAAGAGCCATGCCTTGGCATTGGTGCCTTCCTTGTAGCTGTCTATAAACCGGAACGCCTTTAAATAGGTATCCTGCACCAGATCGTTGGCGTCATCGTCGTCATACGTCAGGTGAAATGCAAAGTTGTACAATGCCTCGATCTGAGGAAGGAACTCTTCCTCGAATATCCGTTTCTGCTCTGCTTCGGTCAATATATTGTCCATTACTACCATAAAGATAGGTTTTTTTCGACCTGGTACAAAGGGGTAAACTGTGGGTTGGGGGAAATGGTTCCCGGTTTGGGAAAAAAGTTGAGAGTGGAGTGTGAAGTGAGGCCGAGGCAACAAAGTTGCCTCGCGGGCTCTCCACACTCAACACTCCACTCTCAACAACTGCCCCAGTTGCCACACATCCTCAAACCCATTATACATCGGAACCGGCGCCAGCCTGATGACGTTGGGCTCGCGCCAGTCGCAGATGGCGCCGTGGGCGGTGAGGTAGTCGAAGAGGTCGCGGCCCCGGGAGCCGGTGGCCAGGGAGATCTGGCAGCCGCGCTGGTCGGGGTCGCGGGGGGTGATGATATGGTAATGGTGGCCTTGCCTATTGAGGTCGTCGATGATGAACTCGAGGTAGGCGGTGAGGCGGAGGCTCTTCTCACGCAGGGCGGACATGCCGGCTTCGGCGAAGAGGTCGAGGCTGGCTTTGTGGGCGGCGAAGCTGAAGATCTGGGCATTGCTCTGCTGCCAGCCGGCCGCGCCGCGCATGGGGTGAAAACCTTTTTGCATGAGGAAGCGCTTTTCTTCGTCGTGCCCCCACCAGCCGGCGAAGCGGGGCAGGGCGGGGTTGTTGCCATGCCGTTCATGCACGAATACGCCGCTGGGGCCTCCCGGACCCGAGTTGAGGTATTTGTAGCTGCACCATACGGCGAAGTCTGCGCCCCAGTCGTGGAGCTGCAAGGGCAGGTTGCCTGCCGCATGTGCCAGGTCGAAGCCCACATATGCGCCGGCTTTATGGCCCGCCCGCACAATCGCGGGCAGGTCAAAGAATTGCCCGGTGAAGTAGTTGACGCCTCCAAACATGACCAGCGCTGTCGATGCCCCGTGTTGTTCGATGGTCGCTACGATGTCTTCCGTGCGCAGGGTGTCCTCCCCTTCCCTCGGCGCCACCTCCACGATGGCGCTTTCGGGGTCGAAGCCGTGGTAGCGCACCTGGCTCTCCACGGCATACTGGTCGGAGGGGAAAGCCCCGGCTTCCATGATGATCTTGAAGCGTTCGCGGGTAGGCCGGTAGAAGCTCACCATCATGAGGTGGAGGTTGACGGTCAGGGTGTTCATCACCACGACCTCCTCCGGCGAGGCGCCGGCGATGTGGGCGGTCTGTTCGGCGAGAAATTTGTGGAAATACATCCAGGGCATGTCGCCGCGGAAGTGGCCTTCCACGCCATGGGTGCGCCAGTGTTCGAGCTCGCGCATCAGGGCCTGCTCCACGCCTTTGGGCTGCAGGCCCAGCGAATTGCCGCAGAAGTAGAGCACATGGCTTCCTTCGTGTTCCGGGAAATGAAATTGATAGCGAAATGGCCGCAGGCGGTCGGCGGCGTCTTGGGTGCGGGCGTAGCTGAGGGAATTTTCCATATAGAGTTGAGAGTTGAGAGTGGAGAGTGGAGTGACCGCGGGGCAACTTTGTTGCCCCGGCTTCAATTTCACTCTCCACTCTCAACTCTCCACTATTTTTCCCACAAATATAGAGCTTATTGAATAAGCCTAACCAAACAAATCCCCTTGCCGGGCGAAGCTCAGCGGGTTTTCCAGTTCGAGGAGCTGGCGTTTGACGCCAAGGCCGTAGAAATAGCCTTGCAGGTCGCCGGTTTTGGCGATGACGCGGTGGCAGGGCACCACGATGGCGATGGGGTTGTGGGCGTTGGCCTGGCCTACGGCCCGCACGGCCTTGGGGTTGCCGAGCTTTTCAGCGATGGCGAGGTAGGAAATGGTGTGCCCGTAGGGCACCTCCAGCACTTCCTTCCACACTGCCTGATGGAATTCGGGCTCGCCCGACCAATCCAGGGGCAGCTTGAACTCGCGGTGCTGGCCTGCAAAATACTCACGGAGCTGTTGCAGGCAATTCTCCAACAGGTCGGGCATAGGGTCGGCATCCTTCCCTTTGCGCTCCACCTTTTTAATGCTGCGAATACCCCGGAGCGTCGCTACGACCTCCAGGATGCCGATGGGGGTGTTGAGGTAAGCTTTGGAATCCATGTTTTCTAGTTGAGGAGATGAGAAGGTGAGAAGTGGAAATT
>JBAQQB010000101.1:0-9293 GCA_049306275.1 Saprospiraceae bacterium
CCCCATCGCGGGCCGGTACAACACTTCCTACAAATACGACGCAGCGGGCAATATCACCAGGCTGAACCGCTACGGCCTCATCGATGCCAGCGCCGGGCAGTACACCTACGGCCTGATCGACTCCCTGGTCTATACCTACGCCAACGACGACAGCCGCCTGAGCGCCCTCGAAGACTTCGTGCCAGACCCCCTGGCCGAGCTGAAAGGCTTTGAGATCGCCGGCGCCTTCGGCTACGACGGCAACGGCAACTTCACCAGCGACGGCGACCAGGGCCTCGCCATCGCGAGCAATCTGATCAACCTGCCGCGCATTGTGGCATCGCCCAGCGATTCTTTGCTGTTCGAATACACCTTCGGCGGCGAAAAAATCCGTAAATTGCAGACCAGTCCGGTGGCGCGCGAGCGCTCCCGCCTTCCAATACCGCATCGCCGACCACCTGGGCAATACCGTCGTGTTCTTTGAAGACCGGCATGGAGATGGAGGGACCCTGGCAGGCCGCCACGGCGCCGAGGGCGGATTATTTGTATAATGGGAAGGAGTTGGAGGATTTGGGGCAGGCCCCTATTTCAAGTTACCGGGTGGCTTCCGCCCATGTTTTTTTGCGTACTCGTCAATATATTTCCGTTCAATCTTTTCGGCTTCTTCTCTTCCGGGAATACCAGACAACAATATTCGGGCAATGAATTTCAAAAAACCGGCCGCAAGATTCAAAATGGTCAGTTGGCTTCGTACCCGGGCTGGTAGGTCATCTTTCCCCAAGGGGTCATCCGTGATGCCATATTTGAACACCTCCTCCGTTTTCTCTTCAACAATCTCGTATAAGTGATGTGCATTGGGGTTTTTCCTGGAATTTCCATGCATGCGTTGGGGTTATTTGACACGATCCCAAGCCTCTTCATTGGAATAGGTCTCGATCTGGTAGGCAGGAACATAGGTATACTCCCGCCCCGTCTTCCGCTTATAAGCCTCTCCCGCAACTCTCAGCAAGGCCCCAAAATCGAGATCTTTTGGCATTAATGAAGGGTCTTCCAACAATTTTTGGAAATATTCAAAGCCATTAGCCACAGCACAGCAACGAGCATACAAAAAAACATCTACTGAAAAATACCTGTCGGGCTGCCAGGCGCTTTCACCAATCTCACGGGCAAAGGCCACCCCATCCAGCAGGAACAGCTTGCGGGAAAGGATATCGTCAAATTCATAAATATGCCGGGCAGGAGAACCAATCAAGGCCTTGATCAGAGGTTCTATCACGGCTTCGTCATCTCCCTGCTTGCTCCAATCCAGGAAACCGATCAATTGCCAGAAGCGTTCTTCAGTCATGCCTTCTTGCAACCTGGCCCTGTCCAGTTCGATCCGGAACTCCGCATTGGGGTATTTCTCCTGCAAATCCCGGATCGCGGCAGGATGTAGATTGCGCAAAGGAAATTTGAGAACTGTCGTTACCTCCGGTTTTTGTGAAGGGACATATCCGGGGCTTTCTTCTTCTGCCTGCTGAACCCCCATCTGGAGACTTTCAGGATACTCAAAATCCCTTTCCTCCACCTGCACAACAATCTTCCCCGTGGCCTGCTCAATCTCAGCCAAGGTATCCATTGTGAAATTGTGCGAACCGCCCAGCCATTTGGTGACTTCAGAGGGGTTCTTGCCGAGTTTCTCCGCCAGGTCTTTTTTCTTCCAACCCAGTTCGTCGAGGATGCCCTGGAGCCGATCAGCAATGAGCTGCCGCTTGCGCGTCCCTGCTTGTCCGGGTTGGATTTGCTCTTTTTTCATGGTGCCCTATTTGAGACGCCGGGGTTTCAACATCTATTGAAATCAAAATCTTTACTCAAAAGTGAATCATTCTTTTGAATAAATCAACTATCATTTCAAAATTTTACTTAAAAATAAAAAGCCGATCCCCCCCTACTCCATATTCACCACCCGCAACATCTTATCCTCCACCTCCCTGACCAGCTCCATGAAATGCGTCTCGCGCTTGATCTCGCGCGTGCGGTGGTAGGGCAGGTCGACCACCACGTGCTCGACGAAGTTGGAGGGGGCGCGCTTCATCATGTAGATGTCGTCGCCGACGTAGACGGCTTCGGATATGTCGTGGGTCACAAAGATGACCGTGGGGTGGAATTTGTACCAGATGTCGAGCAACAACTCCTGCATCTGCAAACGGGTGTTGATGTCGAGTGCGCCGAAAGGCTCGTCCATGAGCAGGATCTCCGGATTGGCGATCATGCTGCGGGCAATGGCCACCCGCTGCAGCTGCCCGCCCGACAGGGTCGGGTATTGCGCGAATTTCTTCTCATGCCCCGCCAGCCCCACCATCTCGATCAGCTCCATGGCCCGCTCGTTGCGCTCTTTTTCTTCCACGCCTTTGTAACGCAGACCCAGCGCCACGTTGTCGAGCACCGTCATCCAGGGTAGGGAGGAGTATTGCTGAAATACCATGCTCACCCGGTTCTGCGGGGTGATGGGCTTTTCATGGATCAGCACCTCGCCGGTAGTGGGCTTTTGCAGGCCGGCGATATAGCGCAAAATGGTCGACTTGCCGCAGCCCGAAGCCCCCAGGATTACGATGAACTGCCCCTTGTCGGGCTTGTCCTCGATAAGCATGTTGAGGTTCTGCATGATGTACGATTTCCCGCCGTCATAGCTTTGGCTGACGTTGCGCAACTCGATGATGTTGGGAAGGGTGGTATCTTCAAACATGTCTTTTCGCTTTTATTGGGCCTTCGCCGTGGCTGTTCTGATCTTGAATTCTCCGTACAAAATGATGAGCACCGCTGAAATGATGCTGACAATGGCCAGGATGTTCATCCACGAGGTGATGGAGGGAATGAGCCAGCCTTGCAACAGCAGCAGCACCAGCACGCCCAGGATGATCAGCACGCCGGCCTCCGTCTCGCGCAGGCCGGGCACGATGGTCTTGAAATATTTGTGCGGGAAAAGCCTGCGGTCCATCCACACGAAAATGCGGTCCTGCAGGAAGCCGATCAGCACGATGACGATCAGCATGGCAAATACCTTCGGTATCTCGCCCTGCCGGGCCTTGATGTAGATCAGGGCCCCTATCCCTCCCTGCCGGTTGAGCAGCTCGGCGATGATGATGTAGGTCCAGGAAATGGCCGTGAGCACCCGGATGTCGTCGATGAGCTTCGACATCACGGAGGGGAAATACACCGTGCGGATGGTCTGCCAGTCGGTGGCCCCAAGGGTGAAGACGGTAGTGGTATAGACATCCTCCACTTCGAATATCCGCTGCACGACCACGGGAAGCAGATAGACGATGATACCGAAGGCCAGAAAGGCCACCTTCATCTCGTCTTCAATGCCGAACCAGATGATGAACAAACCGGTCAGGGCAGTGAGCGGCAAATACCGCAAGGCGTCGACCTGCTTGCTGAACATGCCTCTTACCATGGGAATCAGCCCGATCAAAAAGCCCAGGGGCACGGAGATCAGCACCGCCCACAAATAGCCGCGGATGTTGATCCAGACCGACATCCAGGTGTTGGCCGCCAGATCGTCGCCCGCCGGGGCCGGTTTAACCAGCTCTGGATACGATTGCACCACCTGCGCCGGTGTGGGCAAAATGGGATAGACCTTGGTCTGTACGCCCGTCTCCGGGTTGTCGCGCACGATGGCAAACGCTTCCGCCAGCCCCCACCACAAGCCGACGAAGATGATCAAGCCCACGATGCCCAGGATAAGCGCCTGCCGGGCGGTGAGGGTGCCTCTGAGTTGGAACATAATTTTCTAGTGAAGGGTGAAGGGTGAAGGGTGAAGAGTGAAGGGCTTCTCTTCACCCTTCACTCTTCACGCTTCACTCCCGAACTATTTCAAAATCCGTTCTCCGGTTCTTCGCCCGGCCTTCGTCGCTGTCGTTCTCGGCTACGGGTTTGTCGGGACCGTTACCTACCACGATGAAGCGGCTGGCGGGCATTTTGTGGACGCTGACCAGGTAGTTTTTCACCGACTCGGCGCGCTTTTTGGAAAGCGACACGTTGGAGGAGCGGCTGCCCACGTTGTCCGTATTGCCTTCGATGCGTATGCGGGCGTTGGAGAAGGCCTTGGCGATCTCCACAAATTCCTTGTCGATGATGTATTTGGCATTTTCATCCAGCTGGTACTCGCCGGTGCGGAAGGTGATGCTGACCTGCTTGGAGGCCACGGCTTCGCGCTCTTTTCCTTCTGTTTCAGGCAGCTGGGTGAATTCTTTCTGGCCTTCGGCGGCATGTTCAGCCCCTGTGAGATTGGTGGCGGCCACCAGGTCCGGGTAGGCGATGAGGCGCCAGTTGGGCACGCCGCCTTCGATAAAGCCCAGGTCGCGGTATACGTTGGCCATGCGGGTGTAGAGGCTGTTGCCGGTCACGCCCTGATAGGCGGCGTCGAGGGCGAAGAAGTTCTTGTTGTCGCCGTGGGTGCAGAGGCGCACGTTGTTGATGGCGGCGTAGGTATCTTCTTCGGAGAAGCCAGGGAAGTTTTCGGAGAGAATGCGTGCCGCCTTGCGCTTGTTGGCCTCCGAAGCATTGATCTCGGCTGCGCCGATCATCCAGCCTTCGTAGAGCTGGCGCATCTTGTCGTAGTTGGCCTCCACGAATTCGCGCTTGGCGATGAACACGTCGGCGATGATGTTGGATGCCGAGCGGGTGTTTTCCAGCACGCGCGAGCCGGGCACGGCGCGCAGGCAGGCTTCGTCGTCCGGACTCCACACCACGGCGGCATCCACGCGTTGGGCTTTGAACACCTCGGCTGCGTCGATGGCGTTCGATTGGGGAATGATCTCCACGTCTTTCACCGACAAGCCGCCGGCCTCCAGCAGCCAGAGCAGGAAGGAGTGCGAAGGCGTGAGCTCGGCCACGGCGATTTTCTTACCCCTGAGGTCCTTGACCGAGTTGATGCCGCGGCGCGCCACGATGGCGTCGCCGCCGCGCGACCAGTCGGCCTGGAAGACCACCACGGGGTCGAAGTCCTTGAGGCCGTTGACTTCCGTGGGGAAAGCGTCGATGGTGCACCAGAGGAGCTGTACTTCATCGCGTTTCCAGGCGGCGCGGGAGGCGTCGAAGTCGTCGAGCACCTTGAAGTCGACCTGGAAGCCGTAGTCTTTGTAGAAACGGGATTCGGTATTGGCCGCGAAGCCCTCGTTGAAGTACTGCCCGCCGGCATACCCGCCCCAGGTCACCACGCCGATGCCGATGACATCGCCGTCGGCCGCTTTGCCGGGTTTGGAGGTAGAGCCGGGCTGTTCGCCCTTCTTGAGCGATTGGCCGATCCCGGTATTGTCGAGGATGTATTTTCCACCCAATGCAATCCCCCCGACGATGCCGAGGGTGATCAGGAATTTGGAGAAAGTGGTGAGTCGTTTTGCCATTTTATTAGGTTGTTGGGTTCCGAATTATTCAAAAAAACTATCGTATTGATTCACATGCGTCGACTCCCTGACCGGCCGTTTGATGGGCGCGTTGAGGTCGAGCACTTGCGCATCGTCGTTGGCCTGTTCGAGCAGGGCGGCTTTTTCGTTGCCGAGAATTTTGGAGATGCCCTCCTGCTCCCACTGTTCGAGCATTTTGAGGCCTTCTTCTTCGAAGACCCCGTTTTGCAGGTCGACCGAGTCCATAAAGCTGGCCGACATTTCCATGAAGCGCTCCATTTCGCCGACCTTCTGGCTGACGTCGTCGGCGATGGCTTCGAGGGCCATGTCGAACATGGCGCGTGCGTCCTTGTCGCCGGAAATGATGGCCATAGCCGACTTCATGGCAGAGCTGGAAGCGTGGATGGCCTTGCGCTCCTGCTCCTTGACCATCACCTGGTCCTTGATGTCTTCCTTAAGGATCTCGGAGTTTTCATACATGCGATGCAGCACCCGGTAGAGCACTTCCATTTTCTTGTACAAGTCCTCCAGGCGCATATTCGATTCCTGCAAACGCCCTGCCTTGCGCGTTTTGAGGATCATGATGCTCTCCTTGTTTGTCTCCTTCGCCTGGCTGGCTAGTTCGAGGTTCTCCTGGATATTTTTCTGGTTGTTGAAAATGATCTCCCGGAGCTTGTGCATCTGTCCGCGCAGCTTGTTGATCTGCTGGTTCATGTGCTTGAGGTTGCTTTCCAGGTCGGCCACATACGACTTGAGGATGCCGATGGGATCGATCTGCACGAACAGGCCGGTGACCCAGCGCATGACGCCCTTGTACATATACCAGATGAGGTTGCGCATTTTGGGGTCGACGAACATGTAGACGATCGCCGCAAGCGCCACCAGCATGAGGGCCAGGGCCAGGGTATTCTGCATCAGGGGAATGAGCACTGGGAGCAGCGTGGCCAGCAGCACGCCGCCGCCAATGACGATTGCGCCCAGAAAAATGGCGCCGGTCACGCCCTCGGGGCGCTTCCAGAATGATTTTGGCTTGAGATCAGGATTTTCCATGCGATATTGGGTGGTTTGGTTGTTGGGTCCTTAGGCGGTTTGTGTATATTTTTTCAGGTTGTCGATATCGGTTTGGATTTGGCTTACCAGGGAGTTGTAAGAGGCGATGAAGTCGTTTTTGGTCGTCTCGACCTTTTTGGAAGCTTCCTCTACCTCTTTTTGGAGCGCGTCGAGTTGTTTCTTGTGGTTTTCGATCTCGAGGTTCAGCCGCTTGATCGTCTCCATTTTCTCGTTAATAACCTTCTTGAGCTGCTCCTGTTCATTGCCTTTCTGGCCGATCTTCTCCTCTTGCTGCTTTGCCAGGGCATGTTCGAATTTATTTTCTTCGATTTTCAACACGTTGAGGTAGTGGGCGGCCGATTCGAGGAGTTTGGCGGGCGTGGCGCCGAGGGTTTTGGCCATAGCCAGGGCCGACTGGTAGCGCGTGGCTTCGTCCATCGGCATATTGGCCAGCGATTTGAGCGATTGCTTGAACTCCATATAGTCGAAGCCCTCCTGGTTGTCGCGTTCCATGGCGGCGATCAGCACATCGGAGAATTTGGCGCTGACCTTGCCGGGCTCCCCGACTGCGCTCTGTTTGATCACCGGGGCCGTTTTGGGAACCTCCACTTTGGCAGGCGCTTTTTCCGGAACTTTTGCCGTCTCTTCGTCTTCAACAATGAAGAGCGATTTGAGATTTTTTAACATGTCGAGTATTTTGTATTCCAATCGCGTTTCCGCTCCGAAAGTTTTCGTAAAATTGGACCTTTCGATCAACAGCCGGAATCGCTCTACAAAGTAAGACAAAAAGCCTTAATTCTCCAATTTTGCATCCAATGACCTTCGACGTCACCATCCCCGTGCTCAACGAAGAGGCCACCCTGGAACGGCAGGTGGGCATCTTGCGCCAATTTCTCCACACCCACTACCCCACTCCCGGCCAATGGCGCATCGTCATTGCCGACAACGGCTCGACCGACCGCACCCTGGAAATCGCCCGCTCCCTGCAACAGCGCTTTCCGGAAGTCGCCGTGGTCAACGTGCCCGAAAAAGGTGTGGGTCTCGCCCTGAAAACCTCCTGGGGTCAATCGCAAGCCGGCATCGTGGGCTACATGGACCTCGATCTGGCCACCGACCTCGGCCATTTTCACGAAGCTTACCAGGCCATTGCGGAAAAGGGCTACGACCTCGTCTACGGCAGCCGCCTGCACCGCAAGAGCCAGGTCATCGGCCGCACCCTCAAGCGCGAGATCGCCTCGCGGGGCTTCAACCTCATCCTCAAGCTCTACCTGGGGGTGGGTTTTTCCGACGGCATGTGCGGGTTCAAGTTTTTGAAACGATCGGTCTACCCGAAATTGTATGAAACCGGGGCACAAAACAACGGCTGGTTTTTCTCCACCGAGCTGCTCGTCTGCGCCGAATGGCTGGGCATGAAGCTCTACGAGCTCCCCGTAAAATGGACCGACGACACCACCTCCAGCCGCGTGGAGATCTGGCCCCTGGCCAAGCGGTATTTGCGGGGAATGCGGGAGTTAAAGGCGAGGTTTCGAGGGATTCATACCTCCTGAACGCGTCCTTTATGCCTGGAAATGATGCCCACAAAACAAATGCCGATGGTACCACCGCCAGCAGGAAAATAAAAACCAACTGGATTTTGAGCGAAAGAGGCTTGATGCTTTCATCATACACCGCCAGGATCATGGACCAAAGCAGGAATAAGGATATATAACCAAGAAAAAAAAGGGCGGGGCCCACGATAATCCCCAGATTACTTCTCGAGCCTGGGTGAGCCTCCATAGATCTGCCATGACCGTATAAACCCAGATACCACGTGACCAGGATCATCAGGATCATGAGCAGGAGCAGGTAGAATACGCCATTCACCATCTTTCCCAGCACCGGATGGTCCTCCCCCGCAGCCGCCCCTTTCCACCTGCCGAGGATCTTCATTACTGCAACCACCATTGCGGCCAGGATGGTGAGCAATGCGACGATAATGTACATCATTTTAATTTCAGTTTAAGCGGCGCCTCCCGCCAGGCTAAGGTTTACCCACTTTTTTCATGGCACGCTCCAAAAGCCCCGGAGGGGCGACCTATTTATAGCCCGGGGTGTAAGCCCCGGGATAAGAATGTCATAATTTTTCAAGCCCTGTAAGGGCGGCATGTTTGGTGCTCAATGATAGAATTCGAACAAATATCTTTCCTCAAATGGAATGTCAAGTTTCTTCAACAAAGCGAGGTATTCCTCCCGGAATGACTGCCTTTTGTGGTGTTCCTTTTGATTCAGCACATATTTTGCCACAGTATCCACCTGGGAATGCCTATGCGTGAAACACCCAAACCCTTCCTGCCAGAAAAACTTCCCCGGAAGAAACCTCGATTCATTTATGAAATTGGTAGAAGAAGCTTTTAAATCCCTCACCAGATCGGATATTGCCAGAGAAGGCTTAAAGCCAATGAAAATGTGAAGATGATCGGGCATCCCATTGATGGCGATCATTTTTTGGCCCTTGTTTTGAACAATGCCCGTCAGATATTTAAAAAGGCTTTCTTCAAAAGAAGGAAGGATCAGGTTTTGCCGCCCTTTGGGAGAAAAGATCAGATGGGCGTACATTTGGGAGAATGTATTGGCCATAAATAAAAATTATCGGGGGCGTCTTTTTAACGTGCCGCCCCTCGGGACTAGTATGTTTTTCTTGCTTTTTTCTATAACCAGGCCGTCCGCCGGCCGGCAGGGATGGATGGCACGTTGAACAGAGCCCCCTGCATACCTTGATGGCCCCAAACATGCCGCCCTTACAGGGCTTAGAAAATTATGGTCACTCATCCCGGGGCTTACACCCCGGGCTATTAACAGGTCGCCCCTCTGGGGCTTTGGGGGTGCACCGAATAAAGG
>JBAQQB010000102.1:0-41672 GCA_049306275.1 Saprospiraceae bacterium
CCGGTTTGCGAATGGGAAGGAGGAGGGGCATGAGTAACTATTGAGTGTGCCGAATAAATTCGGACAACCATTACCGCCAATAAATTGTCGGCACCCTGCACCAAATAAATTTGGCGCTCCCATTGACGACAATCACCCCCTACAAGATTAGCCCTCGTCCAGGGAGGGGAGCTTTCTGGGCTAAGCAATGGGGTGAGTTGAATTGAAGTGCTTATGCAAAAAGAAGGGAAAATAGCGATTCTTCTCAGTGCCAAGAGCTCCCCTCCCTGATTGAGGGAGGGGCCGGGGGTGGGTCGACCCTAAGGAAGCCAATACGCATACACATCTGCATCCAATGCGGCGACGAGCAGGCGGCCTTCGGGTAGGGCGACGATGGTGAAGGCCGAAGTGCCCGCAAGCGGAAAGCCCGGAGCAATTTTCCCCTCTTTATCGAAGAGGAAAATCTGTTTCTTATCCCCATCAACCGTGCCGTAATAACCTTTGCCTGCGACGAGTTCGTCCTGTTCATTTTCCAGCTTCGTCTTCGGCCCCGCCTTGAATTCCTCACCTTCGTAATAGTAAACCGCCACCTCCTTCCCGCTCATCACTACGTAGTCCTTGCGCTCGTCGCCTATCACGTCTTCGAAGCAAAAATCCACCCACTCGTTCGTTCCCACCGGCGTGCTCAGGGTGAAGGCAGCGCCTTCGGTGTTGATGACCTGCACTTTCCCGCTGGTCTCTCCCAGTACGATCCGCGCCGACTGCGGCAGCGCCTGCACGCCCGGCGGAGCAGTAGCCGGACCGATAGCCTTCACCGGAGGGAAACGGTACGTGCCGTCGCGCTGCATCACGTGCACCACGCCTTCCTGCGAGTAAGCAACCAGGAAGTCTTTCCCCCCAAACTGGAAATGCTGCATGGGCTGGATGACCGTGCCCACCTCAGGCCCCGGGTTCCAGCCTTCGAGCGGACGCCCGTAGCGGTCGAAACCGTAGAGCCGCCCGTTTTCACAAGCTACATAAATGCCGTAGTCGCCCCGCCCGCTGAAATCCGTCAACAGCAGGCCGTTGGTGGCGGGCGAGAGCAGGCGAAGCGGATAGGTGCTCACCACCTGCCCCTGCTCGTCGAGCAGGTAAATGCCGTCGGCGGTATTGAAAAGCATCTCTTTGGGCTGGGAGGAATAATAGGCTATGGGGAAAAAATCCGACAGCACCTTTCCCTGCAAGGGTCGTTTCCAAACCAGTTCCCCTCCCTTGCCGATGCGGTAGAGGCCGTGCTCGGTGTCCTGCCCCATCCAGCAATATTCCTTCCCGTCGAACACCGGACGCGGCGCAATCGCCGCCGGCGCTGCCAGGTTGGCCTTCCAGGCAATGGTGATAGCGGAGGAGAACACTTCCTGGACACGGCCAACCGCTTCCACCTGAAAGGCACTTCTGTCAGGCGAAAAGGCAAACTGCACGTGGCCGCTTTTCAACAAGGGCAATGGTTGCCTGGGCTGGAAGGTCTCTTCCACCAGCCGTCCGAAGCGATCGGATTGGAGATAAACCCAAGCCACCGCCTTCTGAGGCAACTTACTGCGTCCTTCCAGGAAAAAATCGGCCCGGGCCAGCACCTGCCCGGCGAGATATTGGTCCAGCCACACTTCCAGGGCGGGCTTTGACTCGGCGCAGACGACGTAGCCTTCCAACTCCACGATATAGGGATTCCGGATGGGTGCCGGACGGCTGCTCCAGGGCAGCGGCAGCACCGCTTCCGACATGATCTGGCGTATTTCGAAGGTTTGGTAGGCCTGGCGAGGCAGCTCGCCCTGCTCCGATGCCCACTGCTCGAGCCAGGCATTGAAGGCTTCCTGCGATTGAATTTTCCCCACCCAAAAAGGCGAGGCGCCTGTCTCACCTCCGAAGCCTGGCAGCAGACCTGCGGCCCACTCGCCCGTCCACCAGGGTTTTAGCAGGCGCCGGCCCGGTCCCGACGACCACCAGGCGTCTCCCACGGGCGCGCTCCACACGCAGGCGAGGGCCTGTTCGGGAAGGATGGAGAAGACGGGGTCGGGCGACGCCGGGCCGGCATCCAACAGGCGGTTGAGCCAGGTGGAATCAGCGCCGGGGACCCATTTTCCGGAAGCCGTCCAACCTGCTGAGTCGCGGGCGGGCTCCAACACCGCCCAGCCCGTCCAGTTGCGGAACAGTTCCCAGGAGCGGCGTCCCTGTTCGGTAAGGGCGCTGGTCCACTGCGGGGCTACCTGTGAAGGCTGCGCCGCGACCCGCCCGGCATGCCCGGGCGAAAAGGGCAGGCGGCGGAGAGAAACCCGGTTCACTTCGCGGATGAGATCTTCAATCAGGAAGGGATATGGGGCCGCAAAGATCAGGTTGCGGAACCTCGCCACAGCAAAGGGCCGCCCTTCCGCCGTGCGCCCGGCATGTATCTCTACCCCCCTGTAGCGGGAAGTTTCTGCAGGATGCGACGCCAGCCAGCGATCCAGGCATTCGGAGGCCTTTCTCGCCTCCCAAATACCAGCCCATCCCATCTCTGCCTTGCTCATGGGCTGCAACAGCGCTAACACGCGGCCGAAGGATTCGCCACCGGCAATGGTGTCGAGAAAAGAGGTCTCTATCTCGCGCAGCATCAGCCAATTGTCTGAAAGCGCCCAGGCATCCCAGGGAGAGACAGCCTGCCGGAAGGAAGACAGCTCCATAACGAAGGCGGAATACTTGGGAACTGCCCGAAAACAACTTATCTTTAAACCCGGAACCGGGTACAACTGGTGTACGCCCAAACCCAGCAGGGCCAAGCCGCCCAATGCCAGCGCGATCCGGAAAATCCATTTTCTGAACATCATATCCTCGTTCTGTTTCCTGACCCTTAAGATAAAATCTATTGTCCTATGCAAAGATCATTTTTTACCTGGGCTTCCATATTTGCACTCACGGCGGTGGCCCTCGGCGCCCTGGGCGCCCACGCCCTCAAATCCGTGCTCGAACCGGAGCGGCTCGTTTCGTTTGAAACGGGCGTGCGCTACCAGTTCTACCACGCCATAGCGATTTTCATCACCAGCTTTGCCTATGCCGCACGCCCCAACGCATTGGTCAAATGGGCCGGATGGCTGTTCATCGCGGGAATCTTTTGTTTCTCCGGCTCCATTTACCTGCTGGCCGGGCGACAGCAACTGGGCATTGAGCACTGGAGCTTTCTGGGACCCATTACGCCGCTGGGAGGCCTGCTCTTCATGGCAGGCTGGGCCTTGTTGCTGGGAGGCGCCTGGAAGAAAGAGGGCCGCAAGTCTTAAAAAATATCCTGGTTTCTACTAACTTTCTCCTATATTCGTCACTATTCAACAAACAATCTTCATTTCTCAATCAAACCTCAATTCTATGAAAAACCTGAACATGCTTAGTCTTTTGGTGATCTTCGCACTCCTCTTCGCTGCTCAGCCCGCTTCGGCGGTTGTGACCGTTCAAAATGGTGAAACCACTACCGGCGTCATCAGCAAGAAAGAGCTGAAAAAGCAGGAGCGCCTGGAGAAGGTCATGACGAAAGTCCAGAAGAAAATGGATAAACTGGAAAAGAAAGGTATCGACAAAAACGACCCGGTACAGAAGTGGCTCTGGTGGGCTATCGTGCTGGCTATCGCTTCCGTCGTGGCCTCCATCCTCTTCTACAGCTCCTGGCTCGTAGTTGGTCTGTGGTGGCTGCCCAGCCTTCTTTGGACTGCCGCAAGTATTTGCTTCCTCATCTGGTTGCTCAAATACCTCGAAGTGATGTAATCCAGGCAAGATGAAATAAAAAAGCCCCTCCGGTGCGCCGAAGGGGCTTTTTTATTACGCGTTGTCGTGTTCTTTTCTCCGGTTCTTGTACCACATATAGCCGAATATCCCGACCAACAGATAGGGTGTGGCCAACATATAAAGAATACCGGCGTTGAGCCCTTTCCCGGCCGTACCCCCGTCTTTCAGGTTCGATTCAGCCGACATCCGGCACATCGGGCATTGAGCCTCAATGGGCTGCTGGAAAGAAAAAGCCAAAGCAAGGATGAAAAAGAGGCGAATAAGTCTGGATTTCATCGCTGGACAGATTTTTATGCGTGCAAAGATAGTTTTTTCACTTTCAACTCTCAACCCTCCACTATTCATAAAACGGTTTCAACATCAAATAACAAACCGGCCCCGTAATGGCCACGTAGAGCCAGATCGGCCACACCCATCTCGCCATCTTCTTGTGCTTGTCGAACTGGTTGGTGTAGGCCCTTACGAAGGTGAACAAAATGAAGGGGAAGATCACCGCAGCCAGCACGATATGGGTAATGAGAAGCGGATAGTAAATATACCCCAGTTCCCCGCCATAACTCGTTGGCGCCGTAGTGATGTGGTAAGCTACATAGGAAAGCAAAAACACCACAGATAAAACCACAGCCACGTAAATGGTTTTCCTGTGCGCCTCCACGTTCTTCTGTTTGATGAAGTAAAACGCAACCAGCAACACCACCGCCGTGATCGCATTCACCGTAGCGTGAAACGGCGGCAAAAAGCTCAAACTCACGCCCTCCGGCAATTCAAAATGAATGCGCCGCATCCCCCCCACCAACAACAACACCACCGCGCTAATAATCCACGAGGCCGTGTTCAATTTCTTCGCCAAAACAAGATCTCCTTTCTCCATAACTTTTTCACTTTTTCACTCTTTCACTCTTTCACTTTTTCACTCTTTCACTTTTCCTCACTTCTCCCTCTCCCTCTTCAACACAATATCCGGTTCCGGCAGCTTGGGCATGACGATCGTGATATGCTCCACCAGCCGTCCCATCTGCTGGTTATCCAGGATATCGTAATGGCGGCGCACCATTTTGGCGGTGTCAGCCAATGCCAGGAATTGGAAATTGGGTTGCCCGCCTTCGCCGGCAGGGAGGTAGAAGGCGTTGGAAGCCAATGCGTTCAGCCCTTCACTGCCCGTGCGCAGGAGCTTCCACTGCAGGGAATCAGCCAGGGCATTGCGCTCCAGAAAGGCCGCCGGATCTGGCATGCTGGCCGAATCGGCCAGCAGCAGGAAGCAGATATCGTCGCGGTCGTCGAACTGTTCATGGAGGGTAGAGAGGCGCTGGGCCCATTTGTCCTGCGAAGCAGCGTCAGCAGGCAAAAAACCGGCGACGACGACGCGTTGCTGCATGTCAGCGGTTGTGAAACGCAGGCCGTATTGGTCTGTGAGATCAATACCGTCCACTTTGCCCAATTCCTTCAACTCTGCCAGGGCTTCCTTGCGGTGGTTGAACCCGCTCTGTAAATAGAACCAGGAGCCTGCGGGCAGGACGACCAGAAAGAGCAGCAGACCTGCTATCTGTACGAGGCTCAGGCGTCTTTTTTCTTCTCCCATGGTAATGGCGATTGGTGATAAACCTTCCTTCAAACAAGTATTTCAGGCGCAAGGTTGCAAAAAAAAGAGGGCGAGAAAAACCCGCCCTCTTTTTTTACATTTTTATTGAATTGGATAGGTTCGCTCGTCGAGCATGCCGGTGTCTCCGGGCTGAGCGCTCTCCCCTATCGTCTCCTGATTTTTCTGCTGGATCAATTCGCGGCGGCTACCCCAGGAGCTACCTTCCTGGAAGAAGGCGATGATTGCCCATACAAGCAGCAGGGTCGGGAGCAGCACGCTCATGGCCAGGCCCTTGACTTCGTAGCGCATGTGCATGAATTCATACACGATGAAGTAAGCCTTGTACAAGCTGAGTACGATCATGACCGGATAGAAAATGATCTTGGATATGTAAAATCCGTGTATGAGGTGGCCATTGCCCAAAAGGGCGACTACCACCTCCGCGATCGTGACGACCGCGAGGATCAGCAGGCCTTTCATCACTACTTTTTTGGCTTCAGCGTAATCTAAATGTCCCATGTCAGAGGAAAATTTATGGATTTAACAAAGGGATTTCAATCTTAGAGCAGGTAGAATACCAGGAACACGAACACCCATACCAAGTCGACGAAGTGCCAGTACAGGCCCATCTTTTCCACCATTTCGTAGCCGTTGCGGCGCTGCACATACAGCCCGCTTGCCACATTGACGGCGATGATGATCAGGAACACTACCCCGGAGAACACGTGGAAACCGTGGAAGCCCGTGATGAAGAAGAACAGGGCGCCAAATGCCTTGGGGCCGTATTCCTCGACCTTGACCTGCCCGTCAAAGTCGCTCTTGAAAGCGCCGCGCTCGTACAGATGGGTGTTGTGGTTGTAAGTGATCAGGTAGTGATTGCCGGGCACAAAGGTATTACCGGCAAGGCTGTGGCCGTGGTGGTCCTTCTTCTCGAAGAAGCGGTTTTCCTCAACGTCGGCCGCGCCGGGCTTCAGGTAGTAGGTAGCGGTTGCGCCGTGATGCTCGTGCTCCACTTTTTTGAAGCCCGCCGCTTCCAACTGGTCGCCAGTCAGGTAGATACCTGCTTCGTTATGGTTGGAGAAGGGGTTGAGCGTTACGGTCATACCTTCCGTGCCGATCAGGTTATTCCACTCCCAGGCCTGGCTACCGAGGAAGGTCGCGCCGCCGAGGATGGTCATCAACAACCAGAATACCACTCCGTTTTTGTTTTCCCGGTGGCCTTCCTGTACCGCGCGAACCATGGTCACCGAACTGACGATCAGCACGAAGGTCATGAAGGTAACGAAGATCAGCGGGGCGTCTTCCACGCCGAAGGGGGCCGTTTTGAATACAAAATCAGGCACCGGCCAGGAGGGCATGCTAAACCGGAGCGCTCCATAGGAGATCAGGAATCCGGCAAAGGTAAATGCGTCTGAAAGCAGGAAGTACCACATCATCAACTTCCCGTAGCTGGCCTTGAAAGGGGCTGTACCACCTTCCCAAAGATTGCCGTCCTGGGCGTCTGCGTGGTGCTCGAGTGCGGTGTCTGTAGCCATTCGTGACTTGTTTATTGGTTCTATTATTTTATTTCATAAAAATGCTTTTCCGTCAACCAGCTGATAGGACGAAAAAGCCGAGCAAATATAGCCAAAGAAATCCTACGAAATGCCAGTAGGTCAGCACCAGCTCGAACCGCAACACGCGGCGGGGCGTGGCCTTATAAGGCAAAGAAAACGCGTGCAGCACAGCCATCAGGATCGCAGCGATGCCGCCCAGCACATGGGCCGCATGCACCCCTGAGATCACGTAGATGAACGAACCCGAAGGGTTGCCATCGAGCATGACGCCGATGCCTGCCAGCGATTGCCAGGCCTGGTACTGGAGGACCAGAAATGCCAGCCCCAGTGCAAACGACAGCGCGAGCAAGCCCTGATAGAGCCCCTTGCTGCCTTTTTTGAAGCCCCAATACGACGTTTGCAGGGTCGCGCTACTCAGCAGGATCACCCCCGTGCTGACGAAAAACAGGTTCGGAAGCCGGAATTCCAGCCAGTTGCCCGCGGCCTGCCGCACGATGTAGGCGCTGGTAAACGCCGTAAAGAGCATGACAATGCTGGCGCAAGCCACCCACAAGGCAAACTTGTGCGGATGGATCTTGTTCCTTCCGACGGGCTTGGTTTCACTTGTCACTGCTATATCCATATTCATATTCAAAAATCAAATTACTGCCTTGTCCAGATAAAATACCACCAACGCAACGGGCAAATAGAGCAAAGAGCCGAACATCAGCTTCAGCGCGGCCTTGCGGTCCTGCTTCCGGTAGAGGTTCAGGCCAAGCCAGGCATAACCGAGACTCAACACGCCCACGAAGATCGCCGACCACAGCCCCGCGAAGCCCAACCAGTAAAGGCTGAAACCCAGCGGCACCAAAGCCAGGGCATACAGCGCCGAGTAGATTCCCGCATTGGGGTCGCGCTCTCCGTCACGCTCCGGCAGCATCTTGTAACCCGCCTTCCGGTAATCGTCGTAGCCCAGCCAGCCGATCGACCAGAAATGCGGGAACTGCCAGGCGAACTGGAACGAGAACAAGGCGATAGCCAGGGGCGTCAGCCCGCCCTCCGCCGCAACGCATCCGATGAGCATCGGCAATGCGCCAGGCACGGCGCCTACCGGAATCGCCATCGTCGAGATGCGCTTGAGCGGGGTGTACAGAAAAGCGTAGGCCACCAGCGACAACATCCCGAAGAACGCAGCCCACACATTGAACAGGGCCAGCAACATGATGCCGGCCATGGCCATCAGGCCAGCAGCGAGCACAGCCTCAGAAACCGGCATCCTGCCCGCCGCCAGCGGACGGTCGGCCGTGCGTTTCATCAGCCGGTCGTAGTCTTTCTCCAACACCTGATTCAGGGCGTTGGCCGCTCCTGTGACGAGAAATCCTCCCATCGCCAGCACCAGCGTCGCAGTCAGGCTTATTCCATCCTTGGAAGCGATGAAAAAAGCCATCAGCGCCGAAAACACCACCGTCAATGTCAACCTGAACTTGACCAGCTGCTTGTAGTCGGTCACCTTCTGCGCCACCCACGAAACACTACCTGCCACTACCCTCGTTCTCGACACTTTTTAATTAGTTTAGAAGTTTATAAGGTTATGAGTTTATTCTAACCCTTTTTCACCCTTTCACCCTTTCACTCTTTCACTCCTCAATGCTCCTCCGATTCTCCTTCCGCCAGCGGAACGATCTGGGAGATGTTCTCTTTGCCGTCCTTGCCATAGTCGTAAGCCCAGCGGTGTACGGTCGGGATCTTGCCAGGCCAGTTGCCGTGGGGCGTCTCGATCGGCGTAGTCCACTCCAGCGTGTTGGCGCCGTAAGGGTTGCGGTCGGTCATGCGCTTGCCCTTCCAGATGCTGTAGAAGAAGTTGATGATAAACACCAGCTGTACGGCAAAAACGAGCACCGCCGCGATGGTGATGAACTGGTTCATACCCGCGAAGTGGGAGAAGGTATCGAAGTTGTCGAAACGGTAGTAACGACGTGGTACGCCGGCCATGCCCAGGTAGTGCATCGGCCAGAAAATGGCGTATGCCCCAATCAGCGTGCCCCAGAAGTGCACCTTGCCCAGGGTTTCGTTCATAAAGCGGCCGAACATTTTGGGGAACCAGTGGTAAACGCCGGCGAACATGCCGAAGAACGCCGCCACGCCCATCACGATGTGGAAGTGGGCCACGACGAAGTAGGTATCGTGCATCTGGATGTCAATGGCGGAGTTGCCCAGGAAGATACCGGTCAGACCGCCGGAGATGAACATCGAGACAAAGCCAACCGCGAAAAGCGATGCCGCGTTGTAGCGGATGTTACCGCCGTATATCGTCGTGATCCAGTTGAACACTTTCACCGCCGAAGGAACGGCGATAATGAGCGTGAAGATCACGAAGAAGTTGGAGATGAAGGGATTCACGCCCGACATGAACATGTGGTGCGCCCACACGATGAAGGACAGGAAGCCGATGGCGAGGATGGAGTACACCATCGCCTTATAGCCGAAGATCGGCTTGCGGGAATGAACCGACAATACTTCAGAAACGATACCCATCGCCGGCAGGATAATGATGTACACCTCCGGGTGGCCCAGGAACCAGAACAGGTGCTGGTACAGGATGGGAGAACCGCCCACGTGGTCGAGCGCCTGGCCTCCGATGAATATTTCGTTGAGGAAAAAGCTCGTGCCCAGGGTACGGTCAAAGATCAACAGGAAAAAACCCGACACCAATACCGGGAAAGAAAGCAGACCCAGGATGGCCGTTACGAAAAAGGACCAGATCGTCAGCGGCAGGCGCCACATATTCATTCCTTTGGTGCGAAGGTTCAACACGGTGGTGATATAGTTGATACCACCCAGGAGCACCGACACCACGAAGAAGGTCAGCGAGACCAGCCATAGCGTCATACCCCCTGCGGAGCCGGAAGAAGCCTGCGGCAGAGCGCTGAGCGGCGGGTAGGCCGTCCAGCCGCCGGAGAACGGACCGGTGCTCAGGAACAGGGAGAAGAACATGACCACACCTGCCAGAAAGAAGAACCAGTAGGAGAGCATGTTAAGGAAGGGCGAAGCCATGTCGCGCGCGCCCACCTGCAACGGAATGAGCAGGTTGGAGAAGGTGCCGCTCAAGCCCGCGGTCAACACGAAGAACACGATGATCGTGCCGTGCATGGTGACCAGCGCGTAGTAAAACTCGGGGGCCAGGGTACCCAGGCCCGTTTCGGCGTTGATGGTGATCCACTTGCCGAGGAAGGGCTTCAACCACGCCAGGCTTTCTTCAGGGAAGCCCAGCTGGAGGCGGAACACCAGCGACATCAGACCGCCGATCACCGCCCAGAACATCCCCGTGATGAGGAACTGCCGCGCGATCATCTTGTGGTCCATGCTGAAAATATAGGTGGAGATAAAGTTCGATTGGTACTTATCTCCCTCGTGATGCTCATGGAAATGGTCGTCGTAACCGTATTCCTCAATGAGCAGGTCTTCTTCGTGCTGGACTGGTGCAGTGGTTTTGGTTGCCATTTGCCAGTTGATTTTATTTTTTTCTGATCGTTTGAAAAATTATTGCGGCGCAACCGTGGTGGTATCAACAGCCGCGGGTTCTGCCGGCGTTGCCGCCTCACTCACCTCGCCCGGCAGCGACTGCCCGTTGAACGGATCTTCGGCAGTGTTGCGAACCGAGTTCATGTAGTAAGGCTTTTGCTCCGCCAACCAGGTCTTGTACTCGTCTTCCGACACGATCCTGACGATCCGGCGCATACTGTAGTGGCCGGAACCGCACAGCTCCGCACAGGCCAGTTCGTAGTTGAAGACCTTCCAGAGCGGGTCGCTGTTGGGATCCGCAGGATCGGAAGGCGCCTGGTACTCCTTGTATTTGCTCAACTCCCGGCGGTACTCTTCCGTAGTCTTGGAGGGCGTAAAGACGAAATAGGTGGGCATGCCCGGCACCGCGTCCATCTTCAGACGGAAGTGCGGCAGGTAGAAGTTGTGCAGCACGTCGCGGGAGGTGATGCGCACGCGAACCTGCTTGCCAACCGGCAGCACGATCTCGGAGGGGTGCAGGTCGTCCCAGTTCTTCTGGTCGTTCCAGTCCTGACCGATCGGGTTGAGCGCATTGATCATCTTGTAGTCGCGGGCACCAAGCTTGCCGTCTTCACCCGGGTAGCGGATGTGCCAGGCGAACTGGTAGCCGGTGGCTTCGATCTCCATATACTCTTCGCCTTCCTTGGTATCGGCCATCACCTCGTTCCATGCGTCCAGACCGCTGATCACCAGAAAGGTCATGACCACGGCGGGGATTACCGTCCAGACGATCTCCAGGCGGTTGTCGTGGGGCATGAACAATGCTTTGCGCCCCTTCACACCGCTGTATTTCCAGGCAAAGTAAAACAGCAGGATCTGGGTGATCACAAACACGATGCCGGTGAAGAACAGGGTGACGTTGAAAAGGCTGTCGAGACGGCCGCCATGCGCCGAAGCGGCTTCATGAGGCCCGTAGCCCAGCATCCAGTTCTTGTAATAAATGGCCGAGCCAACGCAGAAGACCAGGAAAGCCACCATGAAGATGAGGAATCCCTGACCGCTGCGCTTGTTGCTCAACTGTTCGGCTTCCTCCTCGCCCCTTAGCTTGTTGGCCAATTCCGTGACCTTACCGACCTGGACCATCACCACGATGATCAACAGAATACTAGCAATCGCCAAAAGAGTTGTCATTTATCTACTGCTATTTTTTTACAAATTAATACTCACCCAACGTTAATCTCCCGAAAAAGGTTAAGCCGGGACCATTATTTAGATTCATTCCAAATTAATCACACATGGTGGTGCACGCTCTCCGCCATATACGGATCATTGGCAGGCTCGAGCGGCGCCTTGGTGAGGTTGGAAAACACGACGTAGATGAACAGTGCGGCGAAGCCCAGCATCGTGCCCAATTCCAGCAGACCGGGGATCGTGAACCCTGCCGCAAACCCGCCATGCCCGCCATGCCCCTCAGCAGCGTGCTCGCCGCCGTGAGCGGCAGCCGCGTGCAATGCGGTTTCCAGCGCGCCCGGCTTGATCATCTGGAAGAAGTCGAGCCAGTGGCCCAGAAGCACCACCACGCTGACCAGCACCAGGGTGCCGTACTTGCGCTTGGTGTCGTTGCGCATCAGGATGAAGAAGGGCACCAGAAAGTTGAGGATGAGGTTGCCGTAGAAAATCACGGGGTACTCATGGGTGCGGGTATTGAAGTAAACGGTCTCTTCGCCGTTGTTGGAGTACCAGATGAGCATGTACTGGGAGAACCAAAGGTAGGTCCAGAAAATGCTGATGGCGAAGAGGTATTTGCCCAGGTCGTGAAGATGGTCTTCCGTCACATTCTGGTAGTAGCCTTTCGATTTGAGGTAGATGAGCATCAGGATCAGCACTGCGGTGGCCGATACGAACCAGCTGGCGCCGGTGTACCAGGCGTAAAGGGTGCTGTACCAGTGTGCGTCGAGCGACATGATCCACTGCCAGATCAGGGCCGCGCTGGAGAAACCTGCGATGGGCAGGAAAGCGGCGGCGTATTTGCGCATCTTGCGGTGGTGTGCGAAATCTGCTCCTCCGTTCTGGTCTTCAGCGAGCGACAGGCTGCGCATGCGCATGGCGAAGAAAATCCAGATACCAACGATGGCGATGGTGCCCAGGGTATACCAGTTCTTGTTCAGAAAGCCGGATTTGCCCTCAAGGATGGGATCTTTGGCCACTTCTCCCGCGTCGGCCCAATGGTAGAGCTCGTGCCAGTGGAGCCAGAGGCCCGCGATAATGACCAGCAGCAGCACAAGGCCGGGAACCAGGAAGAGGGTCACGGACTCGATGACGCGCTTGAACTGCGTGTACCAGCCTGCCCATGCGGTGATGAAAGCCGTGTACATGAAAAGCGCGATAAAAGCGATCCCCGTGAAAAAGACGGTATTGTGGAGGAAGTTCGTCCAGAAACGGGCATGGTAGGGCTGGTCATCCATGAAGAAGGCCAGGATGAGGCAGACGAGGCCCAGTCCCATAAACCCGAACAATACAGTTTTCTGCTTAGACTCGAAAGTAAATTGGTTCATTGTATTCCGCCGTTTTATGGTTCGGATAACGGATTTTTAAAATTAGTGGCCGCTGTCGCTGTGGTGTTCTCCCTGTGCTTCCGGCGCGGAGGCTTCTGCTTCCTCCTGCACGGGCGTTGCAGGCGCCAGCGATGCGCCCGGTACGCCGTAGGCCGGGTTGAAGGTATTGGCCGTTTCACTGTATTCCAGACCTTTGCTTGCCGCTTGCAGCGAGCGGATGTAGTGGATCACCTGCCAGCGCTCTTCGTAAGAGAGCTTGTCGGCATAGCTGCCCATGGCGTTTTTCCCGTACATGATACCGTGGTAGTAGCGTCCGTTCGACGAATTCACGTGATCGTCGAGCAGGAAGTTGGCCGGCGCCGCCGGGTATAAGCCACCCGCATCGCCGGTAGCCGGGTTGGGATCGCGCACCAGGTAGCCTGCGCCGTCGGCCTTGTCGCCATGACAGGTAGCGCAGAAAATGGTGTACAGCTCCTTGCCTTTCTCAATGCCCGCCGCCGTGATAGGGAAGGGATTGTCGATAATCTGGGCGATCGCGCGCAGCCGCTCTTCTTCCGTGTCTGCATAGTAATAGGGCACGTGGCCATTGACGGGCGTGGAGATCGCGCCCGGCGCCTGGCCGGTCAGCAGGGCCATGATAGCCTGCTGTTCCTGCGGGCCGTTTGCATAGAAGAAACCGGCATAACCGCGGGGAATTGTGCCATGCACCGGCTGCCTGGGGTTCTGGAGATCTTTACGGGAAAGGACGCTGGCGCTATCCCAGGTATTCCAGTAGTATGGACCGTGCACGTTGGCCTCATAGGCGATGGAATGGGCCATATCCGGCATGTACTCGCTACCGGTGGTATTGCCGCCGGGTTGCTGGCAGGACAGCGTGATCAGGATGAGGCTGACTGCTATGAAGACGAATAATGTATTTCGCATCGTTGCCATTGAATGAAATTTAAATCACTTTGGTGTTGACTTCCGAAGCGCCTGTTTCCTGGAAGAAGGACTTGAGGCGGTTGATCTCGGCCTGCGATTGGCCGTTGGTTTCAAAAGCGATACAGAACTTGTCGTCCGTAATCCGGTCATCGAGCGTCGGATTGTTGACGCCCGGCCACAAACCACAAACTGTGAAGAAAGTGACAGTCATGCCGATAGCTGAAAAAAGGACAGTCATCTCGAAGGTGATCGGAATGAATGCAGGCACCGACCAATAGGGCTTACCGCCAAATATAATCGGCCAATCGCGGGTGAAGACCCAGGTCATGAACCCGAAAGCAAATAAGGTTCCGATGGCGCCGTAGATGAAACCCGCGATGTGGAGGCGGGATTCTTCCAGTCCCAGCGCCGGGTCGAGCCCGTGAACAGGGAAAGGCGTGTAGACGTCCATGATGTCCAGATGGTCGTGCCTGGCCTTGTGCACCGCGTCCAGCAACTGCTCTTCGTCGTCGTACAGGCCGTACAGTACCTCTTTTTGCGCTTTATCCATTGCTAAAAGCTTTTTTCCTTTTTTGAATCAATCAATTAATGGTGCGACTTTGCGTGTTCCGACGGCTTGTGGCTGTGCTGGCCCGCGTACTGGTCACCCGAAGATTTCAGGATGGACTTGATCTCCGCCACTGCTATCACCGGCGCCACGCGCACGAAGATGAGGTAAAGCGTAAAGAACAGGCCGATAGTACCCAGAAACAAACCGATCTCCACCCAGGAGGGCACGTAGTAGCTCCAACTCGAAGGCAGGAAGTCGCGTGCAAGCGTGGTTGCGATGATCACGAAGCGCTCGAACCACATTCCGATGTTGACGAAAATCGACATCACGAAGGTCCAGAATACGCTCCGGCGCATCTTTGCCGACCAGAAGATCTGCGGAGAGATCACGTTACAGGCCATCATGCCGATGTAAGACCAGTAGTAGGGACCCATGACCCTGTTGTAGAAAGCGAACTGCTCGTAAATGTAGCCGGAATACCAGGCAATGAACAACTCGGTAAGATAGGCGACGCCTACAATCGTACCCGTCACCAGGATTACCTTGTTCATGCTCTCAATATGGCCGATGGTAATGTATTCCTGCAGGTTGAGGATTTTCCGCGTGATCACCATCAGGGTTTGTACCATAGCGAAGCCGGAAAACACGGCGCCCGCAACGAAATAAGGCGGGAAGATGGTGGTGTGCCAGCCAGGAATTACAGAAGTGGCGAAGTCGAAGGATACGATGGTGTGCACGGAAAGAACCAGAGGAGTCGACAGGCCTGCGAGCACCAGCGCAAGGCTCTCAAAGCGCTGCCAGTGTTTGGCCTTTCCCGTCCACCCAAAGGAGAAGAAATTGTACATCTTGCGACGCACGCCTTTGGAACGGTCGCGGATGGTTGCCAGGTCGGGCACCAGACCGGAGTACCAGAAGAGCAGCGAAACAGTTAGATAGGTCGAGATAGCGAACACGTCCCACAACAACGGAGAGTTGAAGTTCACCCAAAGCGGGCCGCGGGTGTTCGGATACGGGAAGATGAAGAAACCGAGCCATAGGCGCCCCATGTGGATGAGCGGGAACTGGCCCGCGCACATCACGGCGAAGATGGTCATGGCTTCCGCCGCCCGGTTCACACCTGTCCGCCATTTCTGACGGAACAGCAAAAGGATGGCCGAGATAAGGGTACCTGCGTGACCAATACCGATCCACCAGACGAAGTTGGTGATATCCCAACCCCAGCCAATGGTACGGTTCAGGTTCCAGGAACCGATGCCTATCCAGATCGTCCAGAATACGGTGAAGACATAGACCGCGAGGAACGTGACCGCGACCATGAAGGCGACGACCCAGGCCAGGCTGGGAGTCCGCTCCGTGGGCGAGCAGAGGTCTTCCGTAATCTGGTGGTAGTTTTTACCACCTTCAATTAAGGGTTCCCGAATGGGGGACACAACTGCACTCATTGTATATTATTTGAGTTGTTGATGTTTGAGATTTCGTTCTTAGCTGATGGCTTCGTCACGGTTGACGATCTTGGCCGAGTAGTGCACCGAGGGCTGTACGTTGGTCTCTTCCAGCACGCGGTAGTTGAGCTCGCTGTTCAGCACCTTGTTCAGGTCGCCCTGCTTGTTGTTCAGGTCGCCGAAGGTAATGGCGCCGGTGGGGCAGGCGGTCTGGCAAGCCGTCTTGACGTCGGCGTCGCGCAGGCTGCGGCCTTCCTTCTTGGCGGTGAGCTTGCCTTCCTGGAGGCGCTGTACGCAGAAGCTGCATTTTTCGATCACACCGCGCGAACGCACCGTCACATCGGGGTTGAGCACCATGCGGGTTAGGTTGTCGGCATAGAAATGCAGGTCTTCATTGTTGATGGCGTATTCGTTGGCCGGGAAGATGTCAGCCGTGGTGTAGTCGAGCCAGTTGAAGCGGCGCACCTTGAAGGGGCAGTTGTTGGCGCAGTAGCGCGTACCGATGCAGCGGTTGTAGGTCATCTGGTTAAGACCTTCGGCGCTGTGGTTGGTAGCGGCTACCGGGCAGACGTTCTCGCAGGGCGCGTTGTCGCAGTGCTGGCACATCATCGGCTGGTACACCACGTTGGGGTTTTCATAGTCGCCGAAGAAGTAGCGGTCGATGCGCAACCAGGTCATTTCGTGGTGGCGTCCGACTTCTTCCTTACCTACGACCGGCACGTTGTTCTCCGCCACGCAGGCTACCTGGCAGGCGCCGCAGCCGATGCAGGCGTTGAGGTCTACGTGCATGCCCCAGTGGTGGCCCTGGCTGTAGTATTGTTCATTGTATTCTTCGAAAGGATACAAGGTCTCGTCATTCAGGTGCTTGGCGGTAGCCCGCTTTTCCTTTATGTGCTCCACCAGTTCGGGCACCTCCTTGAAGTTGGCCTGGTAGATGATCGAACGCTCGGTGAGACCTCCCTGGAAACCAGCTCCCAGCGTCATGACGGTCTTCTCGTCGACGTTGATCTCCTCATTGGTCTTCGGGTCAATGCCTTTTACGCCCATGGTGTGGTGGTACTGCACACAGGCAAAGCCTTTTTCAACATCGACCTTGTCGGATACGCTCACGGTGGTGGCGTAGTATTGGGTATTGCCATCCGCATCGATGGTGAGCCAGGGGTAAGCGTTGATACCGACGTTTTTGCCCGCCTGTCCGACGACCTGGCGGCCGTGGCCGAGGGCCAGGGCGAGGTTGCCTTCAGGGAGGCCAAACTGGCGGACGCAGGTCACGCGCTGAGCCGATTCCTTGACCGTGAGTTCCACGACGTCGGCTTTACCCTTGATCTCGTCGGGATTGAGGTTTTTGAAAGCCTTCCATTCGTTGCCGCCGTCCCACATGATCGGGATGGCGAGGTAATTGCCCCAAACGGTGCGGGTCACGGGATCGGGCATTTCCTGGAGCCAGGGGTTGTGGGCGTATTGGCCCGCGCCTACATTCACCGTTTCGAAGAAAGAGATCTCGAGCTCGCCGTTAGCGGGCTTGGTCACTTTTGCCGCCGCTGCGGCTACATCGCCGGAGAAGGCGACGCTGCGGGCGGGCTGCGCCACTTCGAACACGCCGTCGTGGAGGGTGCTGTCCCAGAAGAGCTGGAAGGTATTGAAGCGCGATTGCGAGGGGAAGAAGCTCTGTTCCCAGTTCATGCGCAGGTAGTCGAAGTAGGGCTGATCGGAAGCCAGGTTGAGGCTGGGGCTCGCCGCCCAGCGCAGCAGGCTCTCTTCGGCCTGGCGGGTCTTGAACAGGGGAGCGATGGTGGGTTGGATCAGGCTGTAGTGGCCGCGCTTGGGCTCTGCGTCACTCCAGCTTTCGAGGCCGTGGTGGGCGGGCGCTACGAAGTTGCAGAGCGCGGTAGTTTCATCGGGAATGTTGGCCAACGACACTTTCAGCGGCACTTTGGCGAAAGCCGCGGCGAAGGTCTCAGCGTTGGGAAGGTCGAAAGCCGGGTTGGCGCCTCCCATGACAAACACTGCGCTCACCGTACCCGCGCTCATTTCGCGGATCAGGTTCTGGATGCCGGCGTCGCTGCCTTTGCGCTGCATGGAGGCGTTGGTGAAGCCGATCGTCGAGCCGTAGCTGCCCAGCATGTCGTTGATGGCATTGACCAGTATCTGCTCGCCGGTGTTGTTGGAACCGGAAACGACCAGCGACTTGCCTTTTGCATTGTTGAGGTCGGCAGCTGCCTTTTTCAACGCGGCCTTGGCCTTGTCGTTGAGCGCCGGCGCCTGCACGGCCGGACGGCCGTTGAGGGCTGCCAGTTCGTTGTACAGGGTGGCGATCGCAGCGCCCATTTCAGACGGACGGATCAGCACCCGGTTGTCGGCGTTGGAGCCCGTGAGCGACATGTGGCTCTCAACCTGGATATGGCGCGACATCTTGGGCGACTCAGGGTTTACGCGGCGGTTAGCGGCGTACTGTGCGGCGTACTCAACCGGGGAAATCCAGGTGCCGAGGAAGTCGGCGCCGAAGCTCAGGATGACGTCTGCTTTGTCGAAATGGTAATCCGGAACAGCTCTTTCGCCGAGGGTTTGCTCATTGGCTGCCAGGAGGGCGGAAGAGGAAACGGGGTCGTACATGACCACCTTGGTATTGGGATAGCCTGTCGTAAACTCCTGGATGGCCCGCATGCCCGTGGGGCTCATCAGCGTATTGGCGATGATGCGGATCTCGTTTTTGGCGTCGAGTTTGCCCATCACCTCTTTATCGAGGTCCTCCCACGACATGACGCTGAACTTGCCTTCGGTCATCCTTCCGGCAGAGGGGAAGCGGTTGGTGTCGTAGAGGCTCAGCACGCTGGCCTGGGCGCGGGCGCTGGTAGCGCCTTTGGTCACCTTCGACAAGCTGTTGCCCTCGATCTTGATGGGGCGGCCATCGCGGGTCTTCACCAGCACAGCGCAGTAGTCGCCGCCCTGAACAATGCTGGAAGCATAGTACGTTGCCACACCCGGCACGATGGTGTCGGGTTTGATCACATACGGGATAGCGCGGCGCACCGGAATGTCGCAGCTGGCAGCCAGGGTAGCGGCGCCGAGGCTGAACCCGAGGTATTTCAGGAAGTCGCGGCGGCTGGCCCCCCACTCCATCGACTTCTCGGTAATGGGCGGGCTATCCGGTTGTTCGGAGAATTCCTGGTTGCTCAACTCGTTTAAAACCGGGTCGTTGTTGAGTTGCTCGACCCCAATCCAAACTTCGTTTTTATTCTTCATCTTGAATGAGCATATGTTTAGATACAGGAAATCCAGCTATCAGCCGGACTCCAGGGAATTTCGTTTTGATCAATAATGACATTTCTGGCATTCGAGGCCGCCGACCTCTTCGACGGTGACCTTGTCGCGCTTGCCGGCCGCCATTTCTTCGTGGTAGTTCACGTACGACTTGTAGTATTCGTTGCCGGCAAACTGCACCTCGGTCTTGCGGTGGCAGTTGACGCACCAGCCCATCGACAGCGGGCTGTATTGCTGCACCACTTCCATCTCTTCCACCGGACCGTGGCAGGTCTGGCATTCGAGCTTGCCCACCGTGACGTGCTGGGCATGGTTGAAGTAAACGTGGTCGGGCATGTTGTGGATGCGGATCCACTCGATCGGGCCCTGTATCTTTTTCTTGTCAGGATTGGTCAGGGAGTTGACGATGCCGTCCCACTGATCTTGAACAAGCATTTCGCCTTCTGCATCCAGGGTGTTTTTCTCCTTGATATAGCTATCGGTAAACCACTTCTTGTAGATCTTCTCGATCTCGTCCTGGGGAAGATCTTCGTAGTTCTCGATATATTTATCCGTATTCGGGTCGAAACCGATGGAGGCGTAGATCTTGGAGATTTCCGCTGTGCCGTAGGTGGTGCCCACCTTGATGACCTTGTGGCAGTTCATACAGGTATTGGCGGCGGGGATGACCGAGTGCTTGCTGCGGCGGGCGCCGTCGTGGCAATACTGGCAATCGATCTTGTGCAAGCCGGCATGGGTGGCGTGCGAGAATTTGATGGGCTGCTCAGGCTGATACCCCTGCTGCCGGCCCAGGTTGATGGCGTTGTTGACGGTGGTATAGCCGCCCAGCACAACCAAAGCGAAGACCACAAACGCGATCACGCCCTTGCTGGTCAGGGTCTGAACCAGGGTCTTGCGCGGGGGCGCGACGCCGGACTCCTTTACCTTGGCCAGGTAGTTGAGGTTGTTGAGGATCTGCGACAGCACCAGGGCGACCAGGCCCAATACGACGAACAGCCCCAGGAAGAGGAGCGTGTTGTTGGGCTTCTGAGGCTCTCCGGCAGCACCGGCACCCGGCGCCACAGCGGTGACCGGCACCCGGGTATACACGTCGTTGATGTATGCCAGGATGTTTTCGATCTGCTGGTCCGACAGGTTGAAGTTGCTCATCACCGTGGGTTTCCACTGGTTCCAGAGCTCAACCGCGCGAGGGTGACCAGCGTTGATCATGGCCTGCGAGTTGTTGATCCACTTGTAGAGATCTTCGCGGGGATAGGCAGCCCACCGCTCTTCCGTACCACCCAAGGCAGGACCGGTCAGGTTGTCCTTCATGTTCTTGTTGTGGCAAGCGGCGCAGTTGTTCTTGAAAAGGGTCTCCCCTTCAGCGAGGTCGGCTGCAGGTGCTGCATCCTGTGCCGAAGCGATGCCGGCTGCGAGGAAAAAGCACAAAAAGAGCAGGTAAGCTGTAAAACGCTTAATGTCCATCATACCCATATTTAGAAATCAAATTCCGTCAATAGTACCGATATGTCATTTTTCGGTCACCGCAAAGATAAAAGTAGGCCTCAATTTTTAACAAAATTTTTAGAATGGCCGTGTTATTTAGATTCAGTCTACACAAATAACAGTTTTCAGTTTTCAATTTTCAGTGTTCAGTTGATTAACTGAAAATTGAAAATTGAACACTGAAAACTAAACTCACACCGCCACTTCCGCTTTAATATGCGGGTGCGGATCGTAGCCCGTCAGCTCGAAGTCTTCGAATTGGAAGGCGAAGACATCTTTCACGGCAGGGTTGAGGCGCATTTGCGGCAGCGGGCGGAAATCGCGGCTCAGTTGGAGCTTGGCCTGCTCGATGTGGTTTTTGTAGAGGTGCACGTCGCCGAAGGTATGTACGAACTCGCCGGGCTGGAGGTCGCAGACCTGCGCCATCATCAGGGTGAGCAGAGCGTAGGAGGCGATGTTGAATGGCACGCCGAGGAAAACGTCGGCCGAGCGCTGGTAGAGCTGGCAGGACAGTTTGCCATTTGCCACATAAAACTGGAACATGGCATGGCAGGGACTCAGGTGCATTTTCGGCAGGTCGGCCACGTTCCAGGCGTTGACGATGATGCGGCGCGAGTCGGGATTGTTCTTGATCTGCTGCACCGCCTGCGCGATCTGGTTGATGGGCTGCCCGTCCCTGCCCTCCCAGGCCACCCACTGTTTGCCGTAGATAGGGCCCAGATTGCCCTCCTCGTCGGCCCATTCGTTCCAAATACGCACCCCGTTTTCCTGCAAATACCGTACATTGGTATCGCCATTGAGAAACCAGAGCAGTTCATAGACGATGGACTTGAGGTGGAGTTTTTTGGTGGTCAGCATCGGGAAGCCCTCTTGCAGGTCGAAGCGCATCTGGTAGCCGAACACGCTGAGGGTGCCGGTGCCGGTGCGGTCGTCCTTGCCGGCGCCGTGCTCGAGAATATGCCGAAGAAGATCGTGGTACTGTTTCATGTGAACAAAAATAAAGACAGATTCTTTAGTTTTCCAAGAAACCCATTTTCCAATATGAGTTATCCGAGTTTAAAAGCCTGCGTGGAGGACCTGGAACGCCACGGCCAGCTATTGAGAATAAAGGAAGAGGTCGACCCCAATCTGGAGATGGCGGCCATACACCGGCGCGTCTACGATGCCGGCGGGCCTGCTATTTTCTTCGAAAAAGTAAAAGGCAGTCCCTTCCCCGCCGTGTCGAACCTGTACGGCACCATCGAGCGCACGGAATTTCTTTTTCGAAAAACCACCGAAAAGGTCAAGCGCGTCATCGAACTGAAGGCCAACCCGGCCAATTTCCTGCGCAAGCCGGGGCGCTACCTGGGCGCCCCGTTTACGGCCCTTTCCGCCCTGCCCATGAAAAGCCTGGGCGCCGCTCCTATATTATATGGTGAAACGACCATCGACCAGCTGCCGCAGATCAAGTCCTGGCCCATGGACGGCGGCGCCTTCATCACGCTGCCGCAGGTGTTCACCCTGCCGCCGGGCTCCAAACAGATCATGCAATCCAACCTGGGCATGTACCGCATCCAGCTCTCGGGCAACGAATACGTGCCCAATAAGGAGATCGGCCTGCACTACCAGCTGCACCGGGGCATCGGCGTGCACCACACCGCTTATAATAACAGCGACGAGCCGTTCAGGGCCTCGATCTTTGTCGGCGGACCGCCCTCGCATGCCTTTGCCGCCATCATGCCGCTGCCGGAGGGGCTTTCGGAGCTCACCTTCGCCGGGCTGCTCGGCGGGCGGCGGTTCAGGTATTTGTGGAAAGACGGCTATGTGCTGTCGGCCGACGCCGATTTCGTCATCACCGGCATCATTCGCAAAAAAGGGCTCAAACCGGAGGGGCCCTTCGGCGACCACCTTGGCTATTACAGTCTGACCCACGATTTTCCGGTCATGGAGGTGGAAAAAGTGTACTACCGGAAAGACGCCATCTGGCACTTCACGGTCGTGGGGCGTCCGCCGCAGGAAGACAGCTCTTTCGGCTACCTGATCCACAAACTCGTGGAGCCGCTGACGCCGGGCGAATTTCCCGGAATCAAAGAGATCAACGCAGTGGATGCGGCCGGGGTGCACCCCCTGCTGCTGGCCATCGGTAGCGAGCGCTACATGCCCTTCCGCGAGCGCAAGCCGGAGGAGATCCTCACCCAGGCCAACCACCTGCTGGGCAAGGGGCAGACCTCCCTGGCCAAGTTCCTCTTCATCGCGGCCGAGGGCGACGATCCCAACCTGCACACCCACGACATGGAGCACTACTTCCAGCACGTGCTGCGGCGGGTAGACTGGCGGCGCGACCTGCATTTCCAGACAAAGACGACCATCGACACCCTCGATTATTCCGGTTCGGGCTGGAACGCCGGCTCCAAGGTGGTGGTGGCCTGCTGTGGCGCGCCGCTGCGCGAGCTTTCAGACAGGCTGCCGGAAAATTTCAGCCTGCCTGAAGGATTTTCGGAGCCCTGCTTTGTCATGCCGGGCGTGTTGGCGGTCAAAGGGCCGTCGTTTCAGAGCGAACAGGAAGCCCAAAAACTGGCCGCCCACCTCGATCGCTTTGACCTGGATTCCGTGCCGCTTATCGTGCTGTGCGACGATAGCCGGTTCCTGGCGCAGACGCTTAACAACTTCCTCTGGGTCACCTTCACCCGGGCCAACCCCTCGCACGACATCCACGGGGTCAGGGGCTTCGTGGAGCACAAACACTGGGGCTGCGAAGGGCCGCTGATCATCGACGCCCGCATCAAGCCACACCATGCCCCGCCGTTGGTGGAGGATGAGGGGGTGGCGAAGAGGATTTTAGAGAGTTTTCAATTTTGAGTTTTTAATTTTCAGTTTTATGAAAGGGTTTTTCATCCTCGCTTTGGTGTTGACTTTCTTGCCAAGGGTTCAGGCTCAGGCCGATATTCAGATTTTTACGCCTTCGATGGAGCCGCAGGTACTGGCGGCGATGGAGCACACCGCTGCTATCTGGGAGCAGCACCTGAACTCGCCGGTGCAGATCAAGGTCAATGTGCTGCTGTTTCCGGTGAGCGGGGCGTTTTTGGGCTTCACTCTTCCCAACGGAAGGAGGAATTTTGCGGGAGCGCCGCTGGCTGACACCTGGTACCCCTCCTGCCTGGCCAACGCCTTGACAGGCATGGAGCTCAACCCCGGCGAGTCGGACATGGACATCGTCATGGCCGCTGACGTGAACTGGTATTTTGGAACCGACGGCAATCCGGGCTCGCAACAGTTTGACTTCGTGTCGGTACTGCTGCACGAGATCGGCCACGGGCTGGGCTTTGTGTCGCTGAGCGACAGTTACGGCGGTGAGGGCTCCTTTGGCCTGATCGACTTTTCCCAATTCGAGCCCTTCGTGCCAACTTTTCCCATCCCGACTATGGACGGCACCCCCGGAGCGTACGACCGGCTGCTGGTCAACGGTGGCGAGCAGGTGTTGACAGACACCACGCTGTTTCCCAACCCATCTCCTATGCTACACGCCACCTTTACGGGCAACAATGTGTTCTTTTCCGGAGAAGAAAGCATCATCGCCAACGATGGGCAGGATGTGAAGATTTTCGCCCCGCCGGTTTTTGCCTTCGGCACCAGCATTTCCCATTTGGATGAAGGCAGTTTCCCCAACGCCGGCGGCAACAGCCTGATGACGCCGTATATCAATAAAGGAGAAGTGGAGCATCACCCCGGCCCCATCACCCTGGGCGTGCTGCGGGATATCGGGTGGAACATCAGCACTTCTGTTGCTGAAATGCCTCTCGCATCCAGGTTTTCTGCACGTATTTTGGGTTTAGGCCATGAGAGCGCCCTCCAGCTCGACCTCCCCGCCGCGGGCGAGGTGCGCTGGGCGCTGGCTAATGCGAGCGGACAGGTTTTGCGCCAGGCACATATGGACAATATGCCTGAAGGAAGGCAACATATTCCGCTGGGAAATGAATTGAGCGGTTTGCCTGCCGGTTTTTACGTCGTGCAGGCGGTTTGGGAAGGACAAGTGGCGGCACGACAGCTGGTGTTGGTAAAATAATTTAAAATAATCATGTTCATCGGCTCCGTAGCGAGGATTTTGAAAATCCTCGCTACGGAGCCGAAATACGGTAAAATGACACCTCAAAAAGTCCTGATCTTCATTCTAACCACTACCCTGGCCCTCACCGCCTGCAACGGCCTGCGCGAGCTGTCGGAACCCGGCGGCGAACCAGGCTGGAAGGTCCAAACCCTGCCCGAATACCCGCAAAATTGGACGGGCGACCCGGAGAGGGGCTACGAATACCTCATTTACGGCGACTACATAGGTACGGGCATTCCTTTTTCATTTCTCGAAAAAAGACTCAGCGGCGCCAGGGATACCGTACTTAACCGGGACGGCAACAGCGGGCTGCTGAGCTACCCTTTCACCGCCTTCCCCGCCTGGAACGGGGTGGAAGTAGTGGCCGGCAACTGTCTGACCTGTCACGCATCCATGCTGGAAGGCTCGCTGATCGTCGGGCTGGGCAACGCAGACAGCGATTTTCGCAAAAGCATCAAACCCGAGGCCACGCTGTCGAATGTGCTCATCCGGTCAAAATACAAAAAAGGCTCTCCTGAGTACAAAGCCTTTGACGTGTTCGGCCGCTTCTACAAAGCCATCGCCCCCAACATCATCACGCAAAACCCGGGCGTCAATCCCGCCTTCCGCCTCGAAGAGGCCTGCGCGGCCTATCGCGACCCGGCCGATCTGAGTTACCGAAAAAAGAAGAACTTCCCCACCATCCCCTACACCCTGGCCTCCGACGTGCCGCCGCTGTGGAACCTGGATAAAAAACACGCCATATATTATAACGGTATGGGGCGCGGCGACTTCGCCAAGCTGCTCATGCAGGCTTCCGTGCTGGGCATTCCCGACAGCGCCTACGCCCGGAAGGTGCATCAGCATTTCATCGATGTGGTGGCCTGGGCCAGGCAACTGGAGCCTCCCCCCTACCCCGGCCCTATCGATCCGCATCTCGTAGCGGCGGGCCAGGCCCTATTCGAAGAGCATTGCAGTGGCTGCCACGGCACATATGGCGACAATGAGCAGTACCCCAACAAACTGGTGTCGCTCGAAGTGGCAGGCACCGACCCCTACTACGCCCGCTACTTCACCACCGTGTCGGGACTGGCCGGCTGGTATAACGAGAGCTGGTTCGCCAATTCCGCGCCGGCCTCGCGGCTGGAGCCAAAAGAGGGCTACGTGGCCCCGCCCCTCGACGGCATCTGGGCCACGGCGCCCTACCTGCATAACGGCTCCGTGCCCACCATCGGGGAGTTGCTGAACAGCCCTTCGCGTCCGGCGCTCTGGCAGCGCACCGGCGGGTACGACTACGAGAGACTGGGCTGGAAATACGCCATTCCCCAAAAGAAAAAAAACGCTTACGACACCCGCAAGCCGGGGTATGGGAATCAGGGGCATACGTTTGGAGATGGGTTGACGGAGGAGGAAAGGAAGGCGGTCATCGAATATTTGAAAACTTTGTAGAAAATTCCGGGAAATCATTGATTTTTAAATTAAATTGTGTTATTATTGCTCGTTTAAAATAACAAAATGTTTTGAATTATGCCTGTTTTTTCTTCGATTGAAATCTGCGCAGGAGCCGGTGGACAAGCATTGGGTCTCGAAATGGCCGGTTTTGAGCATTATGCGTTGGTTGAAATCGATAAAGACGCCTGCAGCACGCTTCGGAAAAACAGGCCTGAGTGGGAAGTTTTTGAAAAAGACGTAAAGGAATTTTCAGCTAAGCAATATAAGGGCGTTGATCTTTTAGCCGGCGGGGTGCCCTGCCCACCTTTCTCTGTTGCGGGAAAACAATTAGGGCACGACGACGAACGGGATTTATTCCCGGAAGCGCTGAGGCTTATTGAGGAATGCCAGCCCAAAGCCGTAATGCTCGAAAACGTGAAAGGACTTTTATCCAAAAAGTTTGAATCTTACAGAAAGCAGATCCAAAAAAGGCTGCTGGAACTGGGATACAAAAGCGAATGGAGACTGGTCAACGCCTCTGATTATGGCGTTCCCCAGCTCAGGCCGAGAGCGATCCTCGTTGCCTTCAAAGGCGACTATTTCGAATATTTTAAATGGCCGGAAGCCAAAAAGATGGCGCCTAAACCGGTGGGGCAAATTCTTTACAAGGAAATGGCCTCAAACGGTTGGAAACTGGCCGATGAATGGCGTCAGACAGCCAGTTCTATTGCCCCAACCCTGGTTGGAGGTTCCAAAAAACATGGCGGGGCCGATCTGGGCCCCACCCGGGCCAGAGAATCCTGGAAGAAATTGGGGGTCGATGGGAGAGGAATCGCAGACGCTCCGCCAGACCCCGATTTCCAGGGCACGCCCAGACTGACCTTAAAAATGGTGTCGCTGATACAAGGCTTTCCCAAAGATTGGAACTTCCAGGGAAAGAAAACCCAGGCATACCGGCAAATTGGCAACGCCTTCCCCCCTCCCGTCGCCAAAGCTATCGGAGAAAATATTATTCTGGCGCTTCAAAAAGAAAAGAAACACCCGCATGCAGTCCAGGCCCCTGAACTTTTCCCCCAGGAACAAGCATTGTAATGCCTGATCACATGATGACAAATATAGACTCAATAAAACATGGTAGGCGGGCGCTGCCCGCCCACCATGTTTTATTAATATTTTTCGCGGCCTGCGGCCGCGAAAAATATTAATGAGAAACTTATTGTAAAAAGTACGGATCATGGACGTACTAAACCCGGAACAGCGCAAACGCAATATGCAAGCCAACAAGAGCAAGGGCACTCTTCCTGAGATTTTGCTTGCCAAAAACCTGTGGCGCCAGGGCTACCGATACCGGAAAAACCTCTCCACCGTCGTTGGAAAACCAGATATTGCCTTTCCCAAATATAAAGTAGCCGTATTTATTGATGGAGAATTCTGGCACGGCAAGGACTGGGACAAAAAAAAGGAAACCATCTCTTCCAACCGCGAATACTGGATTCCGAAAATTGAACGCAATATGGCAAGGGATGCGGAAGTGAAATACCACCTTGAACAAAAAGGCTGGAAAGTGCTTCGATACTGGTCGAAAGAAGTGAAAAACAACCTCGCCAGTTGCACCGGACAAATAATCGCAGCCATCGAAGAAGCAAAAAAGCAATCATGAGCGCCATTCTGACCCAAGCCCGCAAGGACTTTATCCAATTCCTGCTCGACAACTGCCTGACCATTGACCAGGCAGGCGTGCCCAGCATCGCAGATTCAAGCCAGGAATTCAGCAAGAAAGTTTCTTCCAGCATACTTTCAAAACTGGGCGTCCCGAAAACCTCACCCAAATTGGCGGGCCAGCAAGCGGGTTCCCTCTTTGAAGACGCCTGTCTTCAGTTTATCCAACACACCTTTCCCCATTTCGAAAAACTCCGGCCCGGAAAATGGGATATTTCGAAGATCAGCTCCAGAAAGGGTCTGGCTATCTCATTTTATGAACAATATGCCCATCTGGTAGAACTCGACGCACTAGCTAAAAGCAACCCCTCCATCGCAGCGGTGCTTGGCAACGACTATACCATCGCACCCGACATTATCATCGCCCGGCAACCGGAAGAGGACGATTTTATCAATGCCCCTCATCCGGTTTTTGATGAAAGCCTTCCTATCCGTTCCGCGTTGAGGAAAAGCATAAATGAACTGCCAATTTTACACGCCAGTATTTCCTGTAAATGGACAATCAGGAGCGACCGAGCCCAAAACTCCCGCTCGGAAGCCCTGAACCTGATCAGGAACCGGAAAGGAAGAACACCCCATATCGTCGTCATCACCGCAGAACCCACACCCAGCCGCATCTCCTCCCTTGCGCTCGGCACCGGCGATATCGACTGTGTCTACCATTTCGCGCTGAACGAATTGATCGATTCGGTCAAGGAGATTGGCAACGAAGAAGCGCAAAACCTTCTGGATATCATGATCAACGGGAAACGGTTGAAAGACATTTCCGACTTACCACTCGATCTTTGCATTTAATAGTCCTTCCCGTGAATCTTCCTCCCGCCTTCACCTCCCAAATGCAATCCCTCCTCGGCCCCGAGCTCCCCGCCTTCCTCGAAGCCCTGGAGCAAGCCGTGCCCGTCAGCATACGACTCAACCCGGACAAGCCGTCGCGGTGGGAACAGGAAGCCACGGAGCAGGTGCCCTGGTGCCCCTGGGGCCGCTACCTGCCCGAAAGGCCGGTCTTCACCCTCGACCCGCTCTTCCAGGCCGGCGCCTACTACGTGCAGGAAGCCTCCTCCATGCTGATCGCCGAAGCGGTGAGGCAGTTGGTTGACACGAGCCGCCCGCTGCGGGCGCTCGACCTCTGCGCCGCGCCGGGCGGCAAGACCACCCTGCTGGCCTCTCTCCTCTCCGGACACAGCCTGCTGATCGCCAATGAAGTAATACAGAGCCGCACCCTGCCGCTGCGCCACAACATCGCCAAATGGGGGCTGCCCAATGTCTGGGCCTGCAACCACGACAGCCGCGACTTCGGACCCCTTGCCGGCTATTTCGACCTGGTGCTGGCCGACGCGCCCTGCTCGGGCGAAGGGCTATTCAGAAAAGACCCCGATGCTGTGGCGGAATGGTCGCCCCAAAACGTGGCCCTCTGCTGCGGCCGCCAAAAGCGCATCCTGGCCGATGCGGCCCCGCTGCTCAGGCCCGGCGGCATCCTGCTGTACAGCACCTGCACCTACAACGAGCAGGAAGACGCTGAAAATGCCCGCTGGCTGGCCCAAGAATTCGGTCTGGAGCTGCGCTCCCTGTCGCTACCAACCGAATGGGGTATTGTGAGCACCGGCGCAGGCTACCAGTGCTACCCCCACCGGGTGAAAGGCGAAGGATTTTTCCTGGCCTGTTTTCAAAAGCCCGGTGAAGCCCAACAGGCCACACTCCCTAAGCCCAAGCCCAACAAAAAGTGGTCGGCAGCCACCGCGCCAAAGGGCTGGATTCATCCTGAAAAAGAAGCCGTCTTTCTCCAAAACCAGCAAGGGGAGATGCGCTTCCTGCCCGCCGCGCTGGCGGAAGAAGCCCAATTCCTGAGCGGCCACCTCTACCGCCTGCTGCCCGGTCAGGCCTTCGGCCAGATGAAAGGCAAGGACCTCGTTCCCGCCCCCGAGCTGGCCCTGAGCGCCTGGCTGCACCCGGAAACGCCCTCCGTAGAGCTGGACCATGCCCAGGCCCTGCGCTTCCTGCGCAAGGAGCCCCTCGAAGGCATCAGCGGACAGGGCTGGCGCCTGATGCGCTTCGAGGGGCTGGGGCTGGGCTGGGCCAAGCTGCTGCCCAACCGGGTGAATAATTATTTTCCGGCGGAGTGGAGGGTGAGAATGGGTGATTAGATTTTCAGGGCGAGGCCGAGGCGGGCCTGGGTGAAGGCGAGGCCCAGGTCGAAGCTCAGCCGGTTGGTGGTGTGTTGGGGTTTGGGGAGGGCGGGGTTTTCCACTTCTTCAATGCTCCATTCGGCGGAGCCGAACTGTAGCGGCACTACCGCCGTCAGGGCCAGGCGCTGGCTGAGGCGGAAGTGGAGGCGGGGGATAAGGTTCAGGCCCAGCCTCGCCGACCATTCGCGATAGGGGAAATTAACCGAAGTCTTGGGCGAATAACGGAAATAACCGATCTCGGGCGAGGCCCCGATGCCTATTCCCGGCCGGAAAAAACCGCCGAGCCACCGGGCAGGCATAAATCCGGTCTCCAAAAGAAGGCCTCCTCTGATCCGGGTTACCCTTTCGCCTCCGATGGGTTCCTCAAGATCAAGAACCAAATCCTCATGGTCTTCCACTTTGAATTGCAACCTGGCGAGGGAAATTTCCCGGTACATTCCGGTTTTTCTGGACTCAAACAGCCCCAGCGCAAAACCTGGAAAACTCCATTCATTTCTGGATTTGACAACCTGGTTGGGGATATCCAGCCAAATCTGCCTTTCATAGCCAAAATCCAGGTAGCCGTGCACCCATTTTTCGGGGGTGTTTTGGGAGAAGAGGAAAGAGGAGAACAGGAGCAGGGGCAGGGAGATGGGGAACCTTTTCATGAGCATGATGTTTTGATTTCCATTTGAACGCAGTTCTGCAACTTTCATTTAGCCCTTAACACTTTCCCCATTACCTATGAAAAAAATCCCGATCCTGCCCGCCGCGCTTTTCCTTGCCATGCAGGTTTGCGCCGCACAAACTTCCATTGAAATACACTTCCAGGCCGATGCGAGCAATGTGCCAAAGCCAGTACAATTCGGCATCAGGGGGAGCATTCCGCCGCTGAGTTGGGAAAAAACCTACCTGCTGGAAGATCCGGATAAGGACGGAATCTATGAAGGTAAAATCGCGTTTGACGCCGCCGACGCGGCCCTACTTGAATACAAATTTGTTTACGGAGAAAAAAAGATCGTCTACGAACTCGAAGGCGAGAACAGGATACTCGTTCTGAAGAAAAGCCAAGCCGTTGAAAACCAATGGAACCAACGTTCAGCGGCCGATCTTTCTGCGCTGCCTCCGTTGAGCAGCCAGCAGTTGCTGGCCGACATCAACATCCTGGAAAAAGCGCTGCTGTCCATCCACCCCGGTTTGTACCGCTACAACACGCCGGAGCAAACAGACTCAATCTTTCGTCATTTCCGGCAGGTCTTTTCACAGCCCATGTCTTACCGGGAAGCCTTTCTGGAAATGACCCGCCTGACCGCCTCCATTCGCTGCGGCCATACCTATCCCAATTTTTTCAACCAGCAGGGATTCATACAGCAAGTAGTGCTGAACCAGGCCGACAAGCTCCCCTTCGCATTCCGCGTCGTTGAAAAGAGGATGATCGTCACCGCCAATGCCTCCGGCCAGACACAGCTGGATAGGGGGACGGAGGTAACCGCTATCAACGGTATACCAGTGAACAGGATATTCGACGGACTTTCCAGGCTTGTAAAGGCCGATGGAAGCAATGATACTAAGCGTTATGCCGACCTGAACACCTTCGGATCAGGCAGTTTTGAAATGTTCGACGCCTACTTCCCCCTCTTGTACCCCCCTCAAAATGGCAAATACCTTCTCGAAATCGCGGACCCGAAAGCGGACAAAACCACCAGCCTGGAGGTTGAGCCACTCAGCAGGGCCGAAAAGGCGGAACGATTGAAAAAAAACAACCCCGGCTACCCAGTAAAGGCAGATGAGTTGTGGAAACTGGAGTTTTGGGAAGACAACACAGCATACCTTCAACTCGGCACCTTCGACGTGTTCCAGCTGAGCTTTGAGTGGAGCGACTTTTTGAAAAAGGCGTTCGACGAGATCAACAGAAAAAAATCACCCAACCTGGTGCTCGACATCCGCTGGAACGAAGGGGGGCAGGACGAAGTACTGCTGTTGCTGGGGCAATACCTGGCGAAGCAGCCCATCAGTCCCGTCAGCCGGGAAGACCTGGTCAGGTACCGTGCGGTTCCCACCGATCTGAAAGACTACCTTTTTACCTGGGATGCCTCTTATTACGACCTGGGAGAAAAAGTTGCAGCGGCAGAAGATGGTTTTTATGCCTTCCGGCAGCAAGAAGACCTCATCGTCAAGCCCGCAAAAAACGCTTTCAAGGGTGACGTTTTCCTGCTGGTCAACGCAGCCAACAGCTCGGCTACCTTCTATTTCGCAGAACTGGCCAGGGCAAACCGCATTGCCACCCTCGTCGGCGAACCCACCGGCGGTAGCCAAAAGGGCCTGAACGGGGGCGCCATGTTCTTCCTCCGCCTGCCCAACTCCAAAATCGAAATTGATATCCCCATCATCGGAACCTTTTCCACGGAAAAAGAAGACAAAGGCATCACTCCGGATCACCTCGTTGCAGAAACAGCGGAAGATATTATCAACGGTACAGACCCCGTCATTCTGTTTACAAAGGCTTTGATCAAGGAAAAATAATTATCCGGAAAAAGGGTGCGCCGCATGCACTTTTCCCGCACTTTTGGAAAAAATTCACCCCATGAGAAAACCGGCCTTCCTTTCCCTGCTTCTCGCCTTTTCCCTCTCCACCCAAGCCCAGGAATTCCCCCGCCTGACCAAATTTGCCCTCGCCGAATCGGGCTTCGAAGCCTACCTGCCCGCGTATACCGACAACCTGGAACTCAGCTATTCCGAAGACAACTCCAAGGTCTGGTCGGGCGATGTGACGAGCGGAGACCTCAATTTCGGCGTCATCCTCGTCGAATTTGCCGAGCCGCTGGAAGAGGACGCGGAGATGCAGGTCGCGCTGCTGGAATCCTACCTCGACTACCTGCAGTCTCAACTCGACATCGCGGAATCGGCAGGCTATGGCCGGGGCCACACCCTGGAGGACTACCCCGGCGTCTCCGGCCTGCTCGATTTCTGGATGGATTCCGAGGGCTACAACTGGCAGATCAAGGGCTGGGTGAGCCAAAAACACCTCGCCGTACTCCTCATCGGCTCTTTCGAAGAGATCAATGTCAACGGGGCCAATATGTTCCTCAACGGCATCCGCTTTCCGGAATAAGTTTGGGGGCGCTAAATTTATTTGGCGCCTGGTTCGCCGAATTTATTCGGCATGCCGCTAAGGATCCAAACTTAAAATGGCACAATTTTTACATTAATAAAAGATAAAAAACTCTTTTTATCTGAAATAATCCCTATCTTTGTGGCATCATAAACCGGAAAAATTATTAGCGATGAATGTCATAACCGACCAAACGACTGTAGGCGAGATCGTCGCCACCGACTACCGCACGGCGGAAATATTTGAAAAATACCGCATCGATTTTTGCTGCCAGGGCCGCACGCCGATCGCGAAGGCCTGCGAGAAGAAAAACGTGGACATGGCCAACCTTGTGCGCGAATTGGAAAACGCCATGCAGCGCGAGGGAGGCGAGCAGATTGACTTCCAGGTCTGGCCGCTCGACCTGCTGTGCGACTATATCGAAAAGACCCACCACCGCTACGTAGCCGACAGCATCCCGGTGCTGATCCAGTTTCTCGACAAGGTGGCGCGGGTGCACGGAGAACGGCACCCCGAGCTGCTGGAAGTCAACCGCCTGTTCAGGGAGGTGGCGAATGAACTGATCATGCACATGAAGAAAGAAGAGGGCATTCTTTTCCCCTACGTGCGCGACATGGCAGCCAACAAGCGCTCAGGCGGCGCCTTCAGCTTGCCGCAATTTGGCACGGTGCAAAACCCCATCAGCGTCATGGAGCAGGAGCACGAGTTTGCGGGCAACCATATGTTCCGCATCGCCGACCTCACCGGCCAGTACACCCCGCCGGCCGACGCCTGCACGACCTACCGGGTAGCATTCGCCAAACTCGACGAATTCGAGCGCGACCTGCACCGGCATGTGCACCTGGAAAACAATGTGCTGTTTCCGAAGGCCAAGGAGATGGAGGAGGAGTTGGTTAACCGGTAAGTTAACATTCTTAAACCTTTGTTCACCGAAACTTCACCATTCGATAACCATCCAATCAACTGGAACAGAGCAGGTTCTTCATACTTTTCGATATTAAAATTCGAAAAAAATGAAAAACCTGCTTTTACCCTTATTCCTTTTATTTTCGCTACCTCTGCTCGCCCAGACGGGCATCGTCAGGGGAAAAATTACGGATGAAATTGGCTTGGGCCTGCCCGGCGCCAACGTATTTTTGAAAGACCTGACGGTTGCTACAGCCACTGACGTTAACGGCAATTTTACACTCCTGAACGTGCCGGCCGGCGAACAGGAAGTGCAGATCAGCTTCATCGGCTATGAGCCCGTTGAACAAAAAGTAATGGTTAGTGCGGGCCAAACCGCGATTCTGGACCTCTCCCTAGAGCCCGGCGTGACCATCGGCACAGAAGTGCTCATCCTGGGCGACCGCCTGAAAGGGCAGGCCAAGGCGCTCAACCAGCAGAAGAACAACATCAACATCACCAACATCGTCGCGGCCGACCAGATCGGCCGCTTCCCCGACGCCAACATGGGCGACGCGATGAAGCGCATCCCCGGCATCACCATGCAGGGCGACCAGGGCGAAGCTCGCAATATCATCGTGCGCGGCTTCGCACCTCAGCTCAACGCCGTGCGCGTTAATGGCGAACGCATCCCCTCCGCAGAGGGCGACAACCGCAACGTGCAACTCGACCTCATCCCCTCCGACATGATCCAGACCGTAGAGGTCAACAAAGCCCTTACCCCTGACATGGAAGCCGACGCCCTGGGCGGCGCCGTCAACCTCGTGACCCGCTCCGCTTCCAGCGGTCTGCGCGTCTCCGGCACCGCCGCCTCCGGCCTCAACCTGCTCTCTCAACAACCCATCTGGACGGGCGCCCTAGTGCTGTCCAACCGCTTCGCCAACGACCGCATCGGATTGCTGATCAACGGCTCCATCAACGACCACGTATTCGGCTCCGACAACGTGGAGGGAGTCTGGGCCAACGAAGCGGAAAGCCCGGTAAGCGGTGAAGACATCGAAATCGATCCCTTCATGGAAGAGATCGACATCCGCGAATACCAGGTACGCCGCCTGCGCCGCAGCCTGGCCGCCAGCCTCGATTTCAAACTGAACGACAACCACACCCTCTACCTCCAGAGCATGTACAACTGGCGCGACGACTGGGAAAACCGATACCGCCTGACCTACCAGGACATCGAGCCCATTTTTGAAGACGGCACGGAAAACATCATCGGCTGGCAGGGTGAGACCCGCAGGCAGAACAAAGGCGGCATCAACAACGACCGGGTGAAAAGCGCCCGCCTGGAAGACCAGCGCACCCAAAACTACTCCCTGCGCGGCGACCACCTCTTCGGAAAAGTGCGCCTCGACTGGCAAGGTTCCTACGCAACCGCCTCCGAAACCCGCCTCAACGAGCGCTACCTCAACTACGAAATCGGCGATGCTTTCGGCCTGAACATGAACGTCAGCGACCCCGGGTTCCCCCTCGTCACCCCCGTAAAAGCAGGTGACATCGACCCCGCCAACTTCGAATTCGACGAGCTGACCGAAGAAAACGGCTACACCATTGAAACCGACCTCAACTTCCGCGCCGACCTCAGCATCCCTACCAACCTGAGCAGCAATGCGGGCTTCATCAAAATTGGCGGACGCATCAAGGCAAAAGACAAGGAGCGCGACAACGACTTCTTCGAATACAGCCCCCTGGGCGATGAAATGGAAACCCTCGATCTGGTTGAAACCCGCGATCTCTCCGACCCCGGCTACCTCGCAGGAAGCCAGTACCAGGCGGGTATTTTCCCCACAGCAGATTTCCTGGGCAACCTCGATCTGGGCGATGCAACCAAATTTGAAGGTGAATCGGTACCCGGCGAATTCCTCCCCATCAACTACACGGCCAACGAAACCGTCACGGCCGGTTATGCCATGTGGAGCCAGAACCTGAGCAACAAGCTCACCGCCCTGGCAGGCTTGCGCGTAGAAAACACCAGCATCTCCTACACCGGCAATCAGGTGCTCGACGAAGAGGAATTGCTGCAGGAGGTAACCGCCGAAAAGACCTACACCAACATCCTGCCCGGCCTGCACCTCAAGTTCAACCCCTCCGACAACTTCGTGCTGCGCGCCGCCTGGACCAACTCCCTTGCCCGCCCCAACTACTTCGACCTCGTGCCCTTCCAGAACATCATCGCAGAAGATGAAGAGATCGCAGCAGGCAATGCCGGCCTCAACCCCACCCGCTCCATGAACGTCGACCTCATGGCCGAGAACTACTTCAAATCCATCGGTCTGCTCTCCGGTGGCGTTTTCTACAAGCGCGTCAACGACTTTATCTACACCTTCGTAGACGACAGCTACGTCTCCGACATCACCGGCGGCGATGAATGGACCTTCTTCCAGCCTCTCAACGGCGGATCGGCCAATGTCTACGGCTTCGAGTTTGCCCTGCAACGCCAGCTCGACTTCCTGCCCGGCATCTGGAAAGGCCTGGGCGTCTACCTGAACTACACCTACACGGGCTCCACCGCCGAAGGCATCCGCAACGCCGACGGTGAAGAAAGAGAAGGCCTCTCGCTGCCCGGCGCCGCGCCCCACCTCGTCAACGCATCCCTCTCCTTCGAAACCAAGCGCCTCGTGCTCCGCGCCTCCCTCAACTACGCCCATGAGTATATCGACGAAGTGGGCGGCGGCGACTTCACCGACCGCTATTACGACCGCCAGCTGTTCGTCGACGCCAACGGCTCCTACGCCATCACCCCCAGCCTGCGCATCTTCGCAGAAGCCAACAACCTGACCAACCAGCCGCTGCGCTACTACCAGGGTATCCGCGAACGCACCCAGCAGATGGAGTACTACAACGCCCGCTTTAATGTGGGACTGAAATTCGATTTGTTTAAAAAGTGAGCATGAAGGGCGGGCTACGCCCGCCCACTCTTATTTTATTGATATGAAAAAAATAACACCCCTCCCGCTAGCACTTTTCGTGCTTGCAGCTTGTAATACCGGCCCCAAAACGCCTGAAGGCGTGGTCAGGGTAGCGCCTGCCGTCATCACCCAGCCCACCGAACACGACACCGACGATCCCGCTATCTGGATCAACCCACAGAACCCGGCCAAAAGCCTGGTGATCGGCACCGATAAGGAAGCAGGTGGCGCCATTTATGCCTATGATCTCGATGGAAAGATCGTGACCAGGACCGCTCCGCTCGAAAGACCCAACAACGTCGATATTGAATACGGCTTCCAACTCTCCGGACAAGCCATCGACATCGCCGTGGCTACCGAGCGCCTCAACTCCCGCCTCCGCATCTTCCGCCTCCCCGACCTGACGCCCATCGACGGGGGCGGGCTGGAGATGTTCGCGGGGGAAGAAGGCCCGGAATTCCGGGCCTTGATGGGCATCGCACTATACAAAAGACCCACAGACGGGGCCATTTTCGCCGTTGTCGGACGCAAAAACGGTCCCACCGATGGAACCTACCTCTGGCAGTACCTCCTCGAAGACGCCGGCAATGGAACCGTCAAAGCCACGCTGGTGCGCAAATTCGGCGCCTACAGCGGAAAACAGGAAATCGAAGCCATCGCCGTCGACGACGCCCTGGGCTTTGTCTATTACTCGGATGAAATGGTGGGCATTCGCAAGTACTACGCCGATCCCGACAAGGGGAATGCGGAACTGGCGCTTTTCGGCACGGAAGGATTTACGGAAGACCACGAAGGTATCTCCATCTACCAGCTCACCGATACTACCGGCTACATCCTGGTCTCCGACCAGCAGGCCGACTGTTTCCAGATCTTTACCCGCGAAGGGAAAAACGGCAATCCGCACGACCACCGGCATGTAGGAACCTTCTACGGGTCAACGGAAGGCAGCGATGGTTCGGATGTCACCTCCCTGCCGCTCAATGCCGCCTTCTCCAAAGGCCTGTTCGTCGCCATGTCCAACAACAAGACCTTCCATTTTTACAAATGGGAAGACATAGCGGGCGACAGCCTGGGGATCAGGAGCAATTAACCATTGCTCCGGGGTAACTATTCAGCAAGAGTATTGCGGCTGCGCCGCAATAAATATTTTTTGAATCGGCATTTATTTGAGCGCCTTTGGCGCTCAAATAAATGCCGATTCAAAAATACCTTCGCCGCCGAAGGCGGCGGAGTATGCTAAATGGAAACAAAACTCCTACCCATACAACCACATCGTCAGCTGATAATACAGCGGAACCCCTACCACGACGTTGAAGGGGAAGGTGATGCCCAGGGCCGCCGTCATGTAATAGGTCGGATTGGCCTGGGGCAGCACCATTTTTGCGGCCGTCGGCGCCGCGATGTACGAGGCGCTGGCTGCCATGGTACCCAACACCACTGCCCCGCCGGGGCTCAGTCCCGCCATTTTACCCGCCAGGATGCCCAACACGGCAGAAAGCAGGGGCATGCCGATTGCGAAGAGGGCCAATTTGAAGCCCACATTTTTCAAAGACTTCCACTGCTTGCCCGTCACAAAACCCATGTCGAGCAGGAAGATCGCCAGGAAACCCTGGAACAGGTCGATGTAGAATTTATGCAACACTGTGTTGTGCGACGACATGGTGTAGTAGCCGATCACCAAACCGCCCACCAGCAAGAGGATACTTTTCCCGAAAAGGATTTCCGCAAGCATTTCCCGCAGGCTGGTTTTCTTTTCCTGCGCCTTTTCCACTTTGGGCAGCAACATGTTGGCCATCACAGAACCGGTGACGATGGCCGGTATCTCCAACAGGATGAGCAGCACGGTGACGTATTGCTCATGCTCCGTCTTGGTCTGGATCAGGTAGTTGATGACTACGGCGTAGGTCACCGCGCTCACCGAGCCATAATGCATGGCCAGGGCGATGGCGTTGGGCAGGTCGAAGCGGAACACCCAGCGCAGCAATGCGTATGCCAACAGCGTGATGCCCACGCCCAGCACGATGGTCACGAGCGCGGGCAGGATGATCTCCCCAAAATGGCTTTTGTAGAGCTCAATTCCTCCCTTGATGCCGATGGCCAGCAGCAGGTAGGCGCTCAACACCACGTAGATGGAAGTGGGGATTTTCAGGTTGGAACGGGCTACGGCTCCGATGAAGCCTAACAGGAAGAACAATACGACGGGGTCGAATGAGGCGCCCATGCTTGTATTTTTTAAAATGTGAAAAGCGTTTATCTTGCAAAGGTAACAGCAACTTATGCACATTTCCTTCCAACACCCTCAATTGACCGTCTTCGAAAGCGCTCTTTTTCGCACCACCTCCACCGTGGTGGAGACGCCGGAACTGGTGCTCGTCACAGACCCCAACTGCCTGCCCCGCGAGATTGAGGCGATACAGCGCCATGTCAAACATATCCGTGGCGACAGGCCTGTTTACCTGCTCTTCACCCATTCCGACTGGGATCACATCCTGGGCTACCGGGCTTTTGAGGGGGCGATCACGATCGCGTCAAAAGCCTTTCGCGACAACCCCGATCCGGAAAAAAGCCTGAATGATATCCGCAAATTCGACGATGAATACTACATCTTGCGCCCTTACCCCATTGAGTATCCCCAAATCAACATCGTGGTCGAGGCGGACGGACAGGTCCTGGAAGTAGGCGATACGAGGCTGGTCTTTTACCAGGCCCCTGGACATACGCCCGACGGTCTGTTCACCATCGTTGAGCCCTACGGCGTCTGGCTGGCGGGCGATTACCTGAGCAATATCGAGTTTCCCTTTGTGTACCACAGTTTCAAAGAATACCTCCACACGCTTTCACACGCTTCGCAAATCCTCCAGCGCCATGCTATCCGGATGCTGGCGCCGGGGCACGGGGATGTGACGACGGGCAAACCGGAAATTCAGGCCAGGATCGAAGAGTCGGAGCAATACCTGCGCCGGGTGGTGCGCGCCGTGCAAAACGGCAACGCCATCGATGAGGAAGAACTGCTGAGCCGGTATCCGTTCCCCGGCCTGCTTCGAAAATACCACCAGGAAAATCTGGAATTGGCGAAAAAGGAATTTAACGCCGCCTAGCACTCCGGCAGGCCTACAGAGATGTGAACGGCCAGTCCGCCATCGGCCGTTTCCTTGTATTTGGAATTCATATCCAGCGCCGTTTCCCACATGGTTTTGATCACCGCGTCGAGCGGCACCTTGGCGTGCTCGGGCGAGCTGTTGAGCGCCAGCTGCGCTGCCGTGATAGCCTTGATCGCACCCATGGTATTGCGCTCGATGCAGGGTACCTGCACCAGTCCGCCCACGGGGTCGCAGGTCATGCCCAAGTGGTGCTCCATGGCGATCTCTGCGGCCATCATGACCTGGGCAACGCTGCCGCCGAGGCACTCGGTCAGCGCGCCGGCCGCCATGGCCGACGACACGCCGATCTCTGCCTGGCATCCGCCCATGGCGGCGGAAATAGTGGCGCCTTTTTTGAAAATGCTGCCCAGCTCACCGGCCGTAAGCAGAAACTGGATGATCTTGTCAGGGTCGTTTCCGTTGCAAAACGCCACGTAGTATTGCAGCACCGCCGGGATGACCCCCGCTGCGCCGTTGGTGGGGGCGGTGACGACCCGGCCGAAGGCCGCGTTTTCTTCGTTGACAGCCAGGGCGAAGCAGCTCACCCAGTTGAGCACGCTGCTGAAGTCGAAGCTGGTGGCGCGAAGGGTCTTGAGCCAGGAATTGTAGTCGCTATAATGTCCAGCTCCAATCAGGTTCTTGTTCATCTTTGCCGCGCGGCGCACCACGTTGAGTCCGCCGGGCAGGATACCGTCGGTATGCACGCCACGGTAGATGCACTCGCGCATGACTTCCCAGATGCGCAAGAGGCCTGACCTGATCTCTTCTTCCGAGCGCCAGGCTTTCTCATTTTCCCAGACCAGCTGAGAAGTGCGCAGGCCAACCTCCTGGCAGTACCTGCCAAGGTCGGCTGCCGCATCGATAGGGTATGGGAGTTTCACAGGAGCTTGCGAAGACGAGGATTCCTCCCCTTCTTCGACGATAAAGCCGCCGCCGATGGAATAAAAGGTACGAATATCCTGCCGCCCATCGTCCCACTGCGCCCGGAAGGTCATGCCGTTGGGGTGGTAGGGAAGGCTTTCGAGAAAATGAAAATGAATGTCCTTGAGCGGGTCGAAAGGCAATTGGACAGCGCCGCCTAGTGGAAGTATCTTCTCCTGAGCGATGGCTTTGACGCGGTTGTCGAGGGTTTCCACGGCAAAGGTTTCGGGCAGTTCGCCGCAGAGGCCCAATTGCACCGCCACGTCCGTGCCGTGTCCGATGCCTGTCTTGGCCAGAGAGCCAAACAAGTGCACCTCCACCGCCGAGATTCTTTCCAGGGAATCCTGCGCCTGCAGCGACTCCAGGAATTTCAAAGCCGCTTTCCAGGGTCCCAGTGTATGTGAACTGGAAGGCCCCACGCCGATTTTGAAGATATCGAAAACGGAAATGCGCTCTTCCATGGTGAAAAAGTGAAAAAGTGAAAAAGTGAATTGAATGCCGTACACTTTTAGACAGGCAAAAAGTTCATTGAAAATTTGGAAAGGAAGGCAGAAAAAATAAGGGCTTTCTGAAGTCCTTAGGACATTTGCAGAAAACCCTTCTGTAAAGATGTTCTGCAAAGATGTAAAAAATGGTTGGTGAATCAGCAATCTGAGGCGCCAAAAGGTAATGCATTACG
>JBAQQB010000103.1:0-29065 GCA_049306275.1 Saprospiraceae bacterium
CTATTAATCTTTTATCGTTGAGCGTTTATCGTTTACGTAAACGATAAACGCTCAACGATAAACGAAACAAACCGCTGTGCTTTCTTTCAAAAAACGCCACCAACTCACCGGCCACGAGGCCTCCGTCTTCGCCCTGTGCAACGGGTTTGACCCCGGCAAGGCGCTCTCGGCCGCAGGCGATGGGTACGTGGTGGAGTGGGATCTCGAAAACCCCGAGCTGGGCCGCGTAATCGCGAAAGTCGGTACCCAGATATTTTCCCTGGCCATTCTCCACAACCCCAAACGGCTGGTGGTGGGCAATATGGAAGGCGGCATCCATTGGGTGAACCTGGAAGACCCGGCGGCGAGCCGCAACATCGCCCACCACAAAAAAGGCGTTTTCGGCATTTTGCCCATCGGGGAGGATGTTTTCACCGCCGGCGCCGATGGCCGCCTGACCCGCTGGTCGGCCGACGAAGCCCGCAGCCTGGAGAGCCTGCACCTGAGCAACCAGGGCCTCCGCTGCCTCGATTTCTGCCCTTCACGCAACGAGATCGCCGTGGGCGGCAGCGACAACCGCATCTACCTGCTCGACCGCGATACGCTCGACATCCGCCATCGCATCGACCCGGCGCATGGCAATTCGGTCTTCTGCCTGCGCTACGCGCCCGATGGTCGCTACCTGCTCAGCGGCAGCCGCGACGCTCACCTCAATGCCTGGTCGCTCGGCGGTGAACCGCGCCTGCTTTCCTCCCAGGCCGCCCATTGGTATACCATCAACGCCATCGCCTTCCACCCCGATGGCGCAATGTTCGCCACCGGCAGCCGCGACAAGACCATCAAGATCTGGGATGCCGAAAGCCTGCAACTCCTCAAAGTGCTCGAAACCGTGCGCGACCAGGGCCACCTGCGCTCCGTCAACGCCATGCTCTGGACCTCCTGGCACAAGGCCCTCCTCTCCGCCGGCGACGACCGCAGCCTCATCGTTTGGGAGGAATAGAAAAATGGGTATCTTGGGCACTCATAATTCATACCAATGATCCTCTCGGATACCAAAATACGCGAAGCCATCGAAAAGGGCGAGATCGTCATCGAACCCTACCGCCCCGAATGCCTGGGCACCAACTCCTACGACGTGCACCTGGGCAAATACCTCGCCACCTACAAAGACCGCGTGCTCGACGCCCGCAAACACAACGAGATCACCGTGTTCGAAATACCCGAAGAAGGCTTCGTGCTCGAACCCGGCATCCTCTACCTGGGTGTCACCGAAGAATACACCGAAACCCACAACTCCGTGCCCTTCCTCGAAGGCAAATCAAGTGTCGGCCGCCTCGGCATCGACATCCACGCCACCGCCGGTAAAGGCGACGTAGGCTTTTGCAACACCTGGACCCTTGAGATCTCTTGCACCCAGCCCGTGCGCATCTACGCCGGCATGCCCATCGGCCAACTCATCTATTTCCTGGTGGAAGGAGATATCCAGAAGTATTACAACAAGAAAGGAGACGCCAAATACAACCAACGGACCGACCGCCCGGTGGAGAGTATGATGTGGAAGAATATTTTTTAGTGAGGAAGTTATTTTTATTCGTTTATCGTTGAGCGTTTATCGTTTACGTAAACGATAAACGCTCAACGATAAACGCAGCACATGTCCTTCAAAATCATCTCCGCCGGCGCCGGAAGCGGCAAAACCTACCGCCTGACCACCGAAATGGTGAACCTGGTAGCCGGAGGCGTGCGACCGGAGGGCATCATCGCTACCACCTTCACCAACAAGGCGGCGGCGGAGCTGCAGGAACGAGTGCGGGTAAGGCTGCTGGAAGAGGGCTTCCCTGAACAAGCCGACAGGCTGGCCAACGCCCTGATCGGCACCGTGCACAGCCTGGGCGTAAAACTGCTGCAGCGCTTCGCTTACGAAGCGGGCGTATCGCCGCAGGTCGACATCATCGCCGACGAAGACCAGCAGCTCTTTTTTAACCAGTCGCTCACCACCGTCCTCACCCAGGAGCGCGTCGACCAGATGGAAGACCTCTGCGACCGCCTCGGGCTCCACAAAAAAGAACGCTACGACTGGCGCCGCGCCATCAAAAACCTCGTCGAAGTGACCCGGGCCAATGGCTTCGGTCCCGGCCAATTGGCGGTTTCCAGGCAGCGATCCGTAGAGTCCTTCCGGGCATTTCTCGGCGAACCCCTGCAACGCTCACCACAAGAGTGGAACGATCGCCTCGAACGCCTGCTCACCGAAACCATCGATACCCTGGGCGGCAACGGCGACACCACCAAAACGACAGCCAGCGCTCGCAATACGCTCCGCGAACTGCTGCTCGAACTGCAGCGCCGCGGACAGCTCTTCTGGCACCAGTGGGTCAAAATCTCCAAGCTGGCGCCCGGCGCCAGAAGCCGCGAAGACGTGGCGGAACTGACCGGATATGCCGCCTCCCACGACCAGCACGCCGGCTTCCAACAGGATATCAGCTCTTTCATCGAAGGCGTGTTCGAGGTGGCGGCCCTGGCTTTGGAGGAATACGACCAATACAAGAAATCGCGTGGCCTCATCGACTATACCGATATGGAAGTGCAGGTCAACCGCCTGCTCGACCACTCCGACGTGCGGCAGGTGCTGCAATCGGAAATAGAACTGCTGCTGGTCGACGAATTTCAGGACACCAGCCCCATCCAGCTCGAAATTTTCCTCAAACTCTCCCGCCTCGCCGGCCAGTCGATCTGGGTGGGCGACCCCAAGCAGTCGATCTACGGCTTCCGCGGCGCCGAACCCCGGCTCATGCAGGCCATCATCGAAAAAACCGGGGGCATCCAAAAGGAAAATATCCTCGAATTCTCCTGGCGCTCGCGCGAGGATATTGTCTTTCTCAACAACGCCCTCTTCACACGGGCTTTCTCCATGCCGCCCGAGCAGATCGTGCTGCAACCCCGCCGCCTCAAAAGCGAAGAGCCCGCCGGCCTGCTGCCCGCCATCTGGCACTGGCATTTCGAATGGGATGGAGAAGACAAAAGGCAACCCGGCCAGCCCTGGATGGAAAACGCTATCGCCCACGCCATTTTCCAAACCCTCGAACGCGGCGTGCAAATATTGCCCAAGGGAGAAAAAACTTACCGCAAGGCCCGGGCCGGGGATGTGGCCGTGCTCTGCCGCACCAACAAAGACTGCATGGTCGTGGCCGAAGCCCTGCACCGCGCCGGGCTTAAAGCCGCCCTCTCCCGCGCAGGGCTTCTGCAGACCGCCGAGGCCAAGCTGTTGCTGGCCTGTCTCAAATACCTGCTCAATCGCTACGACTCCCTTTCCGTCGCCGAAATACTCCTTTTGGCCGAACGCCTGCCCATCGAAGAGATCATCGAAGACCGCCTCACCTTCCTGGAACAGCACGAATCCACCCGCGCCGACTACCGCTGGGCCAACGACCAGTTCTACATCCGCAGGCTCAACGAACTGCGTGACCGGGCGGCGGAACTGTCGAGCGAGGAAACCATGATGCTGGTGCTCGAAGAACTCGACCTGCGCCGCATCATCGCCTCCTGGGGCAGCCCGGAGCAGCGCCTGGCCAACGTTGAAGTCCTCCAGAAACTGGCCCTGCAATACGAGGAGGGCTGCAACCGCCTCCACGCCGCGGCCTCCCTCGGCGGCTTCCTGCTCTGGCTCGGCGGACTGGAAAGCTCCGAATCCGACCTCCAGGCCTTCGGCGAGTCGCCCGATGCGGTGCGCGTGATCACCTACCACCGCAGCAAAGGGCTGGAATACCCCATCGTCGTCTGCGGCAGCCTCGAGAAAAACCTTCAGGGCGACGTCTGGGACCTCAAGGTCGTGCAAGAGCAGGAGGAGGTCGACCTCGACAACGTGCTCGCCCATCGCTGGCTGCGCTACTGGGTCAACCCCTACAGCGACCAGATCAAAAATACCCGGCTCGACCAGCGGCTCGAAGAGAGCCGGGAGCGGGCCGATGCCCGCCGCGACGCCCGTGAGGAGGAGGCGCGCCTGCTCTACGTAGGCCTCACCCGCGCGCGCGACTACCTCGTATTTCCCACCGCCTCCAAAGCCACCAAATGGCTCAACCGGGTGTGGCACGAGGGCAACGAAGACCTTCCTACCCTCGATCCGCATATCCCCGAGAGCCCCTGGGACTGGAACGGCAATCCCATCGACTTGCATGCAGAGCACTTTAACTTCCCCGTGGTATTCACCGTCAGGGAGGCGCCGGCGCCGGAACTGAGCTACCTGGCGCCCCGCGCAGGCCGCACGGTCCACCAGCCCTTGCTCATCGACTTATACAAGGAAAACCTCCCGGGGGCGCCACAGGCCCAGTCTCGCCAGGCCTTTTCTCTGTCAGCCCCGCTCGGCTTCGACCCCGGCGCCGACGCCTACCAGGTCGCCAAAGCTTTCAAAGCCTTCCTCGCCGCCGACCAACCAGCCATTGCACCTGAGTTGAGAAACACGATGGCCGAAGATCTGATCCGGCGCTTCGGCCAGCAGGAATACCTCCAGCCGGAACAACTGATCGCGCAATCCGGCGACTTTTTTCAGCAACTCGAACGCAACTGCGGAAAACCCGAATGGGCCGGAAGGAAGCAACCATTGCGCTATTTCTGGAAAGACAGGCTCTTCCAGACCGTCGCCGACCTCATCTGGAAAACCCCCGATGGCTGGGTCCTGGTGCAGCACAGCGGCTATTCAGGCGAGGCGAAAAACGCCCAGCGCAAGGCCCAGGAACTCTCCGACTGGGCCTTCCTGTCCAAGCAAGCCCTGGAGCAGACCATGGGCAAGGGAAACTGGCGAATTTTCATCCATTTCGTCCTCCACGGCGCGGTCTACGAGCTCAAATTTGACGCTCAGGAGGCGGTCCCTTCGCTTTTTTCTTAAAAGCCGCCTATTTTCTTGTTATTTTTGTTCTCAAACAAAAGATAATCACATGTCCAGACTCGACATCTTCACCATCGCCGTAGTGGTCATCTGCGTAGCCGCGATCGTTTTTCTGCTGTATCGCACCACCGACCTCTTCAAGAGCAAGGACGCTTTGCCGGAGGCCCAGAACACCGAGTCCCTCTACGAAGACGACGGCACGACGGGCGATGATTATTCAGACGACCCCTATTACAGCGATACCACCGCTTCAGAATTCGACTTCCTTTCGGATACCACCGAAGAAGCGGCCCCTGCCAGCACGACGACCAAGCCGTCGGCCACGACGACGCCTCCCGCCACGACGAACAAACCGGCTACGACCACGCCGCCGCCGGCTACAAAGCCTTCCGCGCCTGCGGCCTCGAAGCCCGCACCGGCGCAGGCCGAGTCGAAACCGCTGGAAAATATCGACGAGATGAGCAGCCCTGGCGGCAATTACCTGGTGCTGGCAGGCGCCTTCACCGTTATGTCGAACGCCGAGGCCCACGCCAGGCGGCTGGAGAAAATGGGTTTCTCCAACGCAAAGGTCGCTTTGTTTAACAAAGGGAAATACGCCACCGTGCTCGTAGATCGCTTTGAAAGCAAATCAGAAGCCTCCGCCCTGGTGAACCGCCTGACCGAAAAAGGCGTGGAAGCCTACGTGCAGACGAAGAGATAAAAAATTACTAAAAAAAATCCGCGTTGCATCGCACCCGCGTCATCCGCGTGCCTGAATGAATGGTACGCGGATGACGCGGATGCTGCGCAACGCGGATTTTTTTATTGGGTGAGCATGACCTTGCCCGTCCACCCCCTGCCTTCCGCAGTCCTGACATTCAACAAATACAATCCACCCGGCAGCCCGCTGAAATCGAGCTGAGGCCTCAGCATCCCTCCTGCAACCTGCTGCCCCATGGCGTTGAACAGGAAGAATTCGGCATCGCCGCCTTCCCAATCCACGTTGACCAATCCGGAACTGGGGTTGGGGTAGAGCCTGAAATTCGTTGTCTCAACCACTGTCTCTTCCGTCTTGGTGTCGATCGGCGTTTCCGATCCTACCAGGGCCCGGATCATCGGCGCGCCGCGGAAGCTGGAGGGAAAGGTCTGCCAGCCTGTACCCAGGTTGTAAAAGAGGTTTTGGTTGACATTGTTGCCCAGGTCGAAGCCGATGGGTATGCCCTTATTGATGATGGTTACCTGCTGGAAGCCGATGTAGAAGTCGGTTCCCGCCGGCAGGGCCACGGGCGTGAGTTCATTGAGGATGTTGTCGAGGCGGTAGGTGGTGAAGCCCTGCAAGGAGTCGAACTTGCTGTCGGCGTAGAGGGGCTTCTTGAAAATGTACTCGTACACGGGGTCGCTGTTGAGGTCGCCGATCCAGACCTTGAGATTGAACAACTGGTTCTCCGCGTCGCCGTTGACGTGCGGGAAGTGGAACTGCACACCGCGAAGCGTGTCTTCCACATTGGTGTGGAATTTCACCGCCAGGGTGGGACTCACCGCCTGCGGGTTTTCCAGGAAGATGAAACTTTCGGCCGAGCCGTCGTCGTAGGCGAAGAAATCGGCAAATCGATTGTGGTTGCGCACCGTGTCGTTGCGGAAGAACCGCGTCTGCTGCGAGTTGACCGTCAGGCGGTACTCCAGTTCGAGGTCTACTTCCTCTGCGCCGGAGAAGCCGTTTTGCAGCAGGGCCTTATAACCGCTGATAGTGGCGGGCGAAAGGGCCTTGGTGCGCGTGGCCGGCGTCTTGGGCGGTATGTTGGCGTCGGGGCCGTCGACCACGTTGTCGCTGCCCGGGAACGCCATGCCGGTGATCGTCTCGCGCAGCAGGATTTCCGAGTCGGCGATGGTGATGGTTTCGGAGAAATGGTTGAAGAATTGGGACACCAGTGGCTCCGTGTTGAATTCTTCATCGACAAAATCCTCGAAATGCCGCCAGGGCATGCTGCTGTAGTTTTTCAACAGGGAAGGCGGCCGTTGTACGAATGCGATATCGTCGAAGGTATCGCCCGGCCCTTCCTGGTCGTCGAGGAAGACGTAGTCGAGGTGCCACAGGTCGTAAATGCCGCCCGGCGACACAAAGTTGCGGAAGCGGAATTGAAAGCCCTTGTAGTAGTAATCGTCGTCGGTGATCTGTATGGTCTTGAACTCAAAAGGCGGCACCGAATCGATCGGAATGTCGTCAGTCAGGCCTTGGTAGGTGGCTACCTGCTCCCACTGCCCGTTGGGCTTGCGGAACTCCACGATAAGCGAGTCGGGCTCGTTGGGATACAGGCCGTAGCCCTTCGGGCTGATGTAGAACTTGAGGTACACAAAGCCGCTGGGGTTGCTCAGGTCGATGTATTTCGAAGTCAGCTCGTCGGCGCTGCCCACGTTGAAGTAGGGCGAACCGCTGCGGTCGATGCCGTCGAGCGTCGCGAGCCCTACCGACGGTGCGTTGGGCGCCATAGTGGTGTTGACGAAGCCGTTCCGGTCGAGCCAGTATTGGGAAGAAGGGTAGGGGCCCTGGTAGGAGAAATCGTCGAAAAAAGGCAGCGCCAGCGTGTCGCTCTGAATGACGAAAGGCACCCGGAAGGTATCGCATACGGTGAACTCGTCGCAGAGCACCACACAGACCAGGTCCGTGCCAGCGAAGCGGGAGGCCTTGTAGCGGAAGCAGTTGGCCGGCTGTGAGTATTGGGTCCAGTAGTAGATCTGCTGCCCTTCGCCGTCGTAGCTGTCGGCGCAGTCGTCGAAGTAGTTGCAAATGAGTTGCCCGGGCAGTACGGTGTCGTCAATGCAGTATTCGGGGAGAAATTCCTCGGCCGCCAGCGTCACGGGCGCCTCATTGATCACCTGCCCCTTGCGCTTGACGATGATGGGATACTTGAAGGTCTGGCAATCCGTGCCGCCGTTTTTGCAGAAATCGACGCACACGGTGTCGATAGCGCCGTCAACACCGGGGAAGGCAGCGTAGATCAGCAAGTCGCCCTCCAGCGCTACGGTTCCATAATCGGCCGGCTCGCAGGGGTTGAGCGCCAGGGTGGCGTTGGGTCCGCCTCCCAGTGCTATGGTATCGACGGTGATTTTCAGGGTGTCGCCCTTGAATACGAAGAAGGTGCCGAACATCTCGGGCGGACAGTCGTCGGTATTTCGTCCCCCACCAGGGTCCAAAAATGCTTCCTCCGGGATGTCAAGGGCATTTTTCTCCTCCTGCGCCGCCCTCCTCACCGCCGCATTGTCGGTGTTGGGCATGATCTGGAGCTGGGCATAGGCGCCCTGGAAACTGAACAGCAAGGCCAGCAAGCCTGCAATGGGTATAAAACGCATCTGGAAAATGTAGTTTATTCAAAAGGATGCTTCGGTGATCGTTTATCGTCGATCGTTTATCGTTTACGTAAACGCTCGACGATAAACGATAAACGAATCCTCTCAATCTTTGTTGCCCACAATCACTCCCCCTCCGGGCAACCCAGCGGCACATCCTGAGTAATATACAGGTCGACCTGTTCGCCGACCCGCATCATCTGCCCCGGCTCGGGATTCTGGTTGTACACGTAGGCGCTGGCCTGGTCCACCACCGTCACATCGGGCTTGATGTTGCCGATGTTGAGCTGGAGGGAGGAGATGAGAAATTCCACCTGCGCCAGGGGTTTGCAGGTGAAGTCGGGCACCTCCACCGTGCCGCCGCCCCGTTCGGTGATGACGAACTCCAGGGTTGAGCCTTTGGGGATGCGGACGCCGTTCTTCAGGTCGGTTTCGGTGATCTTGTCGCCCTTGTAGTAGCAGTAGAGAATGGTGTTTTCCGCCTGTTTATTATCGAAAACACGCTCCCTGATCGCTGCGGTGACGCCCTTGTTGGCCAGTTTTTTCTGGTATTGGAAATAGTCGTAATTGCCGACCAGCGAGGGCAGCAAAATCTCTTCGGCGGTTGCTTTCGTGATGGTCAGGTAGATCGTGCGCTTCTGCTTGACCCGCGAAAAAGGCTGCGGGTTTTGCTCCACCACGATATTGGGCTCCACGCCCTCCTGCCAGACCGAGTCGACCACCTGCACGCGGAAACTGCGGCTTCTGGCCTTGGAGACGGCATCCTTGAGCGCCATGTTGGTATAGTCCTGCACCTGAACAGACTGCCCGTGCTTGGTATAGCACTTCATCATCAGGAAAATGAGCCCGATGGCTAGCAGGGAGGCGCCGAGCATCGTGGAGAAATTGCGCAGGAAGAAGACGCTCGTGACGAACAAGCGAAACTCCAGCCACCCGGTGCGCAGGCGGGGCAGCGCTTCCTCATTCCACCATTGTATCAGCCTTTCTGTCATGGAAGCCGAATTCTAGGATTTGATCAATAAAATCATATGGTTTGTACCCGTTGATGGCCGCCTGATGGTAAATACAAGTGGCCGGCGTCATGCCGGGCAAGGAGTTGACTTCGATAATGATGGTCTCCGCCCTGTCGTCGGGGAAAATGCGCACGAATGCGTCGATGCGGGCGTAGCCTTTCACCCCGAGCACCCTCGCTGCTCTTTCCAGGTCGCGCTTGACCTGGGCCGCAATATACGCATATTTGGACGCTTCGGGCGAAAATCGGGCCGGGGTTATGTTCTGCCCTTCGCCGGCGAGGAACTTCTCTTCCAGCGACAACACCTCACCGCTGGCAAGGGCCTCTGAGGGTTCGAACACTTCGTAACTGATCTGCCCTGCCTCGTCGTAATGCGTGAGCAGGCCGCCGGTTATTTCGAGGAAATGGACTGCGCCGTTTTTCGTCACGAGTGTTTCCAGCAGCGCCTGCTCCTTGACCGGAAACTCTTCCTTGGGGTCGAGCTGCAGCGCCTGCCGCAGTTCAGGGCGCTCCTGTCCCTCCTCGCGGAACAACAGTCCGAAGTAGGCCTCCAGTTGCTCCCGCGTTTTTATCACTTTCACTGCCGAACTGCACCCGTCGTCAACTGGCTTGGCGATCAAGGGGTATTGGAAGGTATTTTCAATTTTCGGGAAAAGATGTTCCGGCTCGCCCTGCCATTCGTCCTTGCCAACGAGCAGCTGCTCCGTCACGGTGAAGCCGTTTTTCTTCAGTAGCTGCAGCGTCTCGTATTTGTTGATGGTGATGTTCGAAGACTGCGGTCCCGAACCGTTGTAGGGCAAGCCCACCGCTTCAAGGCGGCGCTGCACCTCTCCGTCCTCGCCCGGGCGCCCGTGCAGGGCGATGAACACGCCGCCGGCCAGCCTGGCCAGCTCTTCGTAGCTCAGCTCCCGGGGCTCGAACACCATGGAGGAAGAGGCATATTTCGCCGTAAGGTCCGCACACTCCTGCTTGATCTCCTCAATTACGGGATGCCGCCTGAAATGCGCGATCTTGTCGCGAATGTCGTCGGCATTGTCCTTGAGCAGCAGGTTGATGGGTATCTGGAAAAGGGAATGCCCCGCCGGACTCCCCGACAGGAAGACCGGAATGGGCTCGTATTTGTCGGAGCTCGACAGTTTTTCGAAAATGTTGCGGCCGCTCTCCACCGAGATGTGGCGCTCGTAGGAGTAACCGCCGAGGATGACGGCGATGCGCTGCCTGCTGCGGGCTTCTATCTTCAGTTTGTCGAGGGCGGCGTCGAACTTTGCCAGCAGTCCTGCATAGGGCGGGCGTTCTTTCGCCTGCCAGATGCGTTCCTGCACGGAGATGCGCAGGATGTAGGTCAGGAACTGCGAAGGGGAGAGGCCGATCTCCGCCGCCTGGTGGAAAAAGAAAGAAGACGGCAGCATGCCTGAAGTGGTGTTCGGGTCGTTGAGGAAGATGCTTCCTTCCGGCGTGATGAACCCGTCGATGCGGGCGTAGGTCTGGAAACCGAGGTAGAAAAACAGCCGTTCGCACTCCCTGCGTATGGCCTCGATCTGCTCGTCGGGCAGCTGGATAGGGGTCTGTTTGCGCGAAAGCCCCGGCAGGTATTTCGAGCGGTAGTCGAACAATTCGCCGCCCTTGATGATCTCTGTAGGCGGCAGGGCCACGGCCCGCCCGTCTTCCGTCCGGATCACGATGCAGGAAAACTCCTTGCCCCGGATGAACGATTCTACGATTACTTCCTGCTCGCTCAGGTGGCTTTCGAGAATGAGGGAGGAAGTTTCAGCTTTGCTGAATTGCTCCCGCAGCCAGCTGAGCAGGTGCTCGGGGTGGTAAAACGTCAGCTCGCCCGCCTGGATGGGAAAGCCCAGCCCGTCGCGGATGTCTGTCAGCTCGCGCACGTAGCCGGCTTGCGCTGTGCCGCTCATACTCCTCCAGCCCTCCGCCGTCACTTCCTCGCGAAACAGCGCGCGGTTGACGGCCTTGCGGAAGCCTTCCAGGCCTTTGGTTTCCGCCAGGATGGACACCCCGATCGAGGAGCCCTGGTTGGCCGGGCGGATGACCATGGGGAAGCCGATCCGGCCGGAGAGCTCGTCGTATAGCTTTGCGGTGTCTGCCCGCAGCCATTCCTGCCGGCTCAGCACGACCACTTCGGGGCAGGCAAATCCGCCCGCTTCCATGATCTTTTTCTGAAAGGCCTTGTCGATGCCGATCGAACAGGCGCGGATGCCGCTGCCGGTGTAGGGGATTTCGAGGCTTTCCAGCAGGCCTTGCAGCTGGCCGTCTTCGCCGAACTCGCCGTGCAGGGCGAGAAATGCCACGTCGATCAGGTTCCTGAGCTCGTCAAGGGCGATCCTGCGGCCTACCTTGGCGATCAGGCGGTCGTATTCCGCTGCGGGCAGCTCGCCCAGGCTCTCCAGGTAGATTTGAAATCCATGGGGAGAAGGGGGCAGCATATCTACCGGCGGGTAGAAGTCGCGGATGGTACCCTTGTACAAAAACGGCCACTCCAGCAGGATGAACTGCCTGCGGCTGTCCACGAAGATGGGTATGGGCTGAAAGAGGGATTTATCGAGGTTGTCGTAGACGGTGCGGCCCCCGGCAAAGGATATCTCTCTTTCCCGCGATGGCCCCCCGAAGAAGATGCCGACTTTAATCATATGGTGCAGGCTCGCCTTTTGAGATTGTTGGGGCAAAGGTAGGAATTATTGGTGAAGGGTGAAGAGTGAAGAGTGAAGAGTGAAGAGTGATTTTTTTCAAAAAAACATTTGCACACTTCTTGGGAACTTTTATCTTTGCATCCGCTTTGGCAAAAAAGCGAAACTAGCTGCCCAGGTGGCGAAATTGGTAGACGCGCTAGTTTCAGGAGCTAGTGGCCGCAAGGCTGTGCTGGTTCGAGTCCAGTCCTGGGCACTTTAAATCAAAAGGGGATCGCGAATCGCGATCCCCTTTTTTATTTTAATTCTTGACCACCTTCCCGGAATACCTGGTCTTTTCCGTTACCATTTGTACCCAATAGATACCTTGGGCGAAGGGGCTGAGATCGATCTCGCCCGCTCCGGCGCCAATCTCTTGCCGGATGACGACCTGGCCCTGGGCGTTGACGACCTGGAGTTGCATATTTCCGCCCTCGGCCCCGGGCAGCTCGAAGCGCACCTGCCCTGTTGTGGGGTTGGGGAAGAGGCGCACGGGCTGTGCCTCGGGCAGTTCTTTGGTGGCGATAGGCGCATTGGGGTCGACCACGATGTTGAAGGTGGTGATGCCCAGCCAGCCGCCGGTGCCATCCTGCACGACAAAGGAGAAGGAATCTTCCGTGGAGCCGTCGCCCGCGTGCACGTACCAAACGTTGCCGGCGTTGACGGATATCTGGCGGAATGTTCCGCCTGCGGCCAGTTCATTGTCGTACCAGACCAGCGTGCCGTGCCTGGGCGCGCTGACGAGGGTGTAGGTCAGCTCTTCAGCCGTATTGTCTTCATCTTCCACCAGCAGGTCGGAGTTGAGCACCAGCTTCGTGGCTGCGGGAGGAAGAAGCAGGGCGTTGTTGTTGACCAGATAGGGGTTTTTGGGCGTAAAGCTGGCGCAAAATTCAAGTCCCCAGGAGCTGATCAGACCGCCGTTGCCGAATTCGTCGGTTACTTTCGCGATCAGTTTCCACGCGCCTGCCGTGCTCTTGCCGTCGAATACGCTGAGCGATTCCGACGGTTTATAGGCCTGGCCGGAGATGGGCGGACAGGGCGGGTTGAAGGGCGATTCGTCGTCGAGGTCGAGGTTGAATTGAGCGATGCTGCCGCAGGTCCCGCCAAAGAGTTTGACCGTCGTGCCGTCAGGACCCTCAAGCGAAACGCTCAGCTGTTGGAGGCCCTCGTGATAGCCAACGACATCTACCACATTGAGATCGTTGATGATACCATCCTGCAGCAGGGTCAATTCAGAAACCCTGGTAGGTGTGCCGACGCTTGGTATGCCCAGCGGCACGTCGTTGCTCAGGTATTTGTCGCATGCCAGCACCACGGTGTGGAAAGCGTGAGGCGGAAGGAATTCCGATGCCCCACACTGGTTGATAGCACGGACACGCCAGAAGTAGAGCGTATTTTTTTCCAGGACCGTATTCAGGATATAGTCGGTGTTGGTCAGGCCATATTTCTCCTGCACCATAGAGGATTCAGAAAAGTCGGGGTTGGTGGCGAGCTGAAAGTCGTAAGTGTCTGCATGCGCCAATTCAGTCCAGGAGAAGGCGCCTTCGTTGATGTCGAGGTTGGTAGCGCCGTTGGCCGGAGAATCCATGGCCAGGGCTTCAAAATTGCTGTAGACCAGGTCGAGGAAGAGCGGGAAATACAGGGTGTCGCCTCCCGTTGATACGACCCTTACCATCAGCTCGAGCGACTGGTTGTTGGACAGGTTGTTGAAATCCAATATCAGGGAGCTTTGCTCGCCGGGCAAAATCTGCTGGGCTGTAAACGAGGCCGTAGCATCTGCCGGCAAGCCGCTGATCAGATCGAGGGTCAGCAGGCTGTCGTACCCCAGTACGGAGGTACTGTTAAAACCTATCTCAAGCTCTCCTGGGATACACACTGTCTGGATGACCGGCGAGGTAACCTGGAAGGTGAAGCCCGGTTCTGTGGGCGCCACGATCTTGAAATTGGCATTTGAAAGGTCGAAAAAGACATTGTCTGCCGCTTCTATGCGTACACGGGCATTGGTGGCCGTAATATCGGGGATGGCGACTACGGCGCTGCCCGTGTTGGGGACAGCGGAGGCCAATGTGTAAGGAAAGGCAGCCCCCCCGTTAAGGGAAAGTTTGATATTGATGCTTTGGCAGTTGACCGGCGCCTTATTGGTGTTGGCAACATCCCAGGTGATGGTCGCAAAGGTTCCGCCTGTCAGTTGGTCGGCCGGTGCGTTGGGATAGGTAACAAGGAAGGGTCCCGCCTGGTCGGTGGAGCGGAACTTGACTTGCTGCCAGACCGAACCTCCACCGCCGGGGAAGTTGTCGCGGACCGTCAGGCGGAAGGTGAGGTTGCGGGAATAGGTGGGCAGCACCTCCACATTTTCCGAAAAATTGCCCAGGATAGCGGGCAGACGCGGGAAGATGCGGTTGGAACCCGCCGTGGGGAGGAAAGACCGGAAGAGCGGCGAATCGCCAATCGGGCTGCCCATGTCGGTGAGCGGCCCCAGGTCGTATTGCTCCCAGCAATAGGTCAGGGGGTCTCCGTCGGCATCGGTGGCTGTGGCATTGAGCTCGAAAGGCGTGCTGATGGGGATGAAAAAGCCGTCTTCGTACGGCCAGATGATCTCGGGATAGTGGTTGCCGGTGGGCACCACATCAGCACATTCGCTGCCCAGGCCCACGGTGATGTAATTGCGCATTTGGACCAGGGACCGTACGTGGTAGTAGGAGTCTTCTCCAAACTGCACGTTTTGGTCGCCACAGGCCCCGGCATACGACATGATCGTGCTGCCGCTGCCCGGCTCATAGGCAGAGTCGGTGGCCAACTGTCCCAGAATACCAGGGCAATTGCTCCAGGTATGGCTGGCGGAAAACTGGTGAGCCAACTCGTGGGCCATGATGCGCTCCGCAATGGCCACCACGTTGGACGAACCGTGGCAAGTCACGCCGCGGGCCTTGTTTTGGGAACAGACCGTACCGCCCGCGACGCCTCCGACGTCTACGCAACCCAGCGTAAAGACGTGGCCGATATCATAGGTGTTGACGTTGATGATGCTGTTAATGGCCGAGGTGTTCTGGTCCAGCAACTCGCCTCCAACATTGGCATTGACATAGGGGTCGGTGGCAGGGTTGAGGAAGACCAGCAGGTCGTTGTTCTCAATCAGTTCAAACTTGAAGCCCGCCTCCGGCGTCACGATTTCGTTGACGCGGTTGAGGGCTGTGTTGAAAGTGCCCATCACCGCTTCCACGGTGCCGCCGCGCGCTTGTCCGTATTCGCCCGTGCAGGCCAGGGCCATGTCGTAAATTCTCAACTCCACTGGCGCCTGGTCAAACGATTCGGGACCTCTGAGTCCGGCTTCCAGCTCTTTCGGTTCGGTTAATATCTCCTCTTCAGTGGGCTCCCAGCCACAACCCGGCAGCTGCATGTCGAGACTTTCCAGGTCGTAGTCGCGGGTGAAATAAGACATGTGGTATTGATTCTGCCCTTCCGCAAAAGGATCGATGTAGATGGCGCCTTCATCGGTACGTATGATGGCATGGAAGCCTTGGGGCGTGTAGTCGAAACGTGCACTGTAAGGCTTGCCGTCCAGGCTTGTAGCTGAATAAGTTTTGATCATCGGATACCTGGCAGCCAGGCCCGGCTTCATTACCGGGGATTCCACCACCAGGAAGCGCTCCATCCGGCCGTCGGGGAAGGGCAGTTCGATCTCAAGAACTTGCTGTCTGGCCGCAGCCGTGAACTCCATCGGCGCTTGGCTGAGGTAATGTTGTAGTGAACCCAGGTCGAGCGACAAAGTGCGGTATTGGGTGGGGTAGACCTCCAGCTTCGACGATTCCGGAATAGCCAGCGCGTCAGGGTTGACGTCGGTCCAGAACGATTGAGCTTGAGAAAGTTGGAGGATCAGGAGGTTAGCAAAAAGTACAAATAAAAGCCTCATAAGTGAAATGTTTTTACAATCCATTAGACAAACCAAACGAAACGGTGGTTTGTTGCCGGGGCGCCAAAATTATTGAAAGACTGCCATGGATTAGTCAAAATGCGGCAATTTGTCGGCAAGCATATCTTTTTGGAGGGGGCCGGAGCCTGGATTTTTTGCAACTTTGTCTTTCAAGATTTTTTAACCATTGCTACGGATGAAAACTAAACCGATTCTTTTCCTGCTCGCCCTGGGTTTCCTTTTTTCCACTTGCTCTCCCGTTCCCCAGGAGATGCGGAAGGGCGATAAAAAGCTGCAAAGTATCAAAGACGCCTTCGAATGGGAATTTGAACGCACCAAAGACCCGGCACTCGGCTACCCGCCCACGGAGCGCTTGCTGCTGGCGCTGGAAAAGACCCGCCAAAAACAAGCCCTCATGGCAGGTCATTCCAATCGCGGCGACATTTCCAGCCCCAAATGGCGCGAACGCGGCCCCAACAACATCGGCGGCCGTACCCGCGTCATCCACATCGACCTCAATGATCCTACCCGCAGGACGGTCTGGGCCGGCGGCGTAGCGGGCGGACTCTGGAAGACCACCGATATCGACGCGGCCGACCCGCAATGGCAAAAGGTCAACGACTACAAGGAAAATATGGCCATCGCAGGCATGGCCCAAGACCCCAACAACCCGCAGATCATGTACCTCGGCACAGGGGAAGGCTATCCCAACTGGGACGCCGTGGCAGGCCTCGGACTTTTCAAATCTACCAATGGCGGCGATTCCTGGCAGTTGCTGCCCTCTACCCTCAACGTCAACTTCCGCTATACCCGCGAAATGATCGTCACGCCCCAGAGCCATGTCTACGTGGCCACCAACCGCGGCCTTTACCGCTCGGCCGACGGCGGCGCCAACTGGCAGAAAGTGCTGGGCAACGGCTTTGGTACCAATGACGAAATGTTCGACCTGGTCTACGCTTCCGATGGCAATCTCTACGCTTCCAATACCACCAACCTCTTCAAATCGGCTACAGGGAACCCCAATGAATGGACGGAAATCACCAAATCGCCCGTTCCCAATGACTTGCAACGGCTCGAATTCTCCGTCTGCCAGGCCGACCCCAATGTGATCTATTGCATCGGCTCCGACGGCGGCGGCGCTTCGCCGGTCTACTACACCACCAACGGCGGCCAGACCTGGGCCATCGGCGCCAGACCGGAAAACGGCAACGGCAGCGAATTCACCAATGGCCAGGCCTGGTACGACCTCGAAATCGCCGTCGATCCCTCCAGCTGTACCCACGTCATCGCCGGCGGCGTGCCCATCCGCAGGTCGGTAGACGGCGCTTTGTCCTGGATTGGCTTCGGACAGGGTATCCACGTAGACCAGCACATCACCGTCTTCGACGAACAAGACCCTAATAAAATCTACTTCGGCAACGACGGTGGCATCTACCGCATCATCCTCAATAATGATGGCTCAGTGCTCCGGAATGAGGATAAAAACCTGGGCTACAACGTCACCCAGTACTATGCCTGCGCCATGCACCCCGACTCTTTCTCCAATATCTTCCTCGGCGGCACGCAGGACAACGGCTCCCACCTGCTCAACGGCACGGAAATTGCCCCGGCCCGCAACGTCTGGGGCGGCGACGGCTTCATGTGCCACGTCGACCAGAACGAGCCCCACCTCATGATGGTATCCTCCCAGTACGCCAACTGGGGCTACTCCCTGAATGGAGGCCTCGACTTCAACGGCGGGCTCGGTGGCAACGGCGGCTTCTACACGCCTTCCGATTACGACAGCGATAAAAATATCCTCTACTCCCAGACCAACGACGGCGATTTCTACCGCTGGCAGATCAACGACTACTTCTGGGAACTGGTCGACGTCAATAATTTTACCATCAACGACGTCAGCCATATCCGGGTCGATGATAACGTGCCGGGCAGGATCTATATCTGCACCAGCAACCCCTCCCAGGTCATCCGCGTTGACAATGCCGATTCGGGAACCTCACTGACGGGCGAAGCCATCGGTTCCTTTAATGGCTACATCGCCAGCCTCGATATCGAAAACGGCAACCCCGACCATATGCTGGTCACCCTGTCTAACTACGGCTTGCCCAACAACATCTTCGAATCGAAAGACGGCGGCCAAACCTGGCAGGGCGTGGAAGGAAGCGCCGTGTCCGACAACCTGCCCGACATGCCGGTGCGCTGGGGTATCTTCAACCCCAACGACGCCACCCAGGCCATGATCGCCACCGAAGCCGGGGTGTGGACCACCGAAATGCTCAACGGCAACCAGACCGTCTGGATACCCCCCATGCCCGGTATCGGCATCCCCCTGGTGCGCACCGATATGCTGGAAGTACGGCAGTCCGACAAACTCGTGCTCGCCTCCACCCATGCCCGCGGCATGTTCACCACCGACGTCTTCTCCAACCCCACGCCTTACATGGACTACAGCCGCGTCCATTACCTCAACTCCGAACTGCGATTCCTCGGCAGCGGCTCCCTGGGCGCCGATTCCTATGCCTGGAACCTGGGCGACGGTACCCTTTCCAGCCAGGAAAACGTCACGCATGCCTATTCCGAAACCGGCGAATACCCCGTTTCCCTCACCATCAACGGCGACCTGACCAGAGAGGGCTCGGTGAAGATACTCCCCGACCTGCCCACGCCCTACGAACAAGGGAAACCCGGATACGGCGGCGGCTTTGAAAGCAACACCGAACAATACGGCGTCCACACCATCAAGGGCAGCTCCTTCCAAAGGGGGCAGTCGGCGACCCTGTTCAAAGACGGTACGAACTCGGGCGACAACGCCTTCGTGGTCGAACTCAACGGCAGCATGAAGCCCAATACCCACACCATCCTCTACCTGCCCAACTTCGACCTCTCCGCCCCCAGTATCTACGAATTCAGTTTCTGGGGGAAATGGGACTTCGAGGCCGGCCGCGACGGCTTCCGCGTAGAGTATTCGACTGACAAGGGGCAGTCCTGGCGCGTGCTGGGCTCTGAAGAAGACGAAGACTGGTACAACACCGTCAACCAGGGCTTCAACACCTGCGCCTTCCCCAACAATGCCGCCTTCTTCTCCAAAAGGGTCGGCTTCTGGACCAGGTTCAATCTCGATATCACCAGCCTGGCCGGCAACAGCGACGTGGCTTTCCGCTTCGTATGCCGCTCCAATGCCTTCGGCTCCAGCGCAGGCATGGCCATCGACGACGTGGTTGTCAGCCGCTTCGAAGGCGAGCTCGCTACCAAACTGATCGACTGGGAAGGCGCTTTCACCGAATCAACCGAAATCACCCTGACCTGGCGCACCCTGCCGGAGTATTTCTGCAAACGCTTCGTGCTGGAAAGCTCCTCCAACGGCAGGGACTTTGAGGAAGTGGCAACCATCAACGCCACCGGCGGTACCACCCAGACCCCGCAGACGTATGAACAAACCGTGTTCGCACCGCTCAACCTCTACTTCTTCCGCCTCAAGGTGATCAATGAAAATACCGGTTTTGCCTATTACTATGAATTCGACGCGCCCACCATCTCGGTGCGGCGAAGGTTTGAGGGCACGGAAGTGTACAAGGTCTTTCCCAGCCCCTTCACCAGCCACATAGATGTGACTTTCACCGATGTGGTCAATGAGGCGGTCGTCTATCAGCTCTACGACGTCCAGGGCAGGCAGGTATTTTTGGGCAATGAGACGCTGCAAGGCGCAACCGCCCTGCGAATTCCCGTGCCCTACCTCGCGCCCGGCATATACTTCCTCCAGGTGAAAATAGGAGGAGGGGCAGCGAAGGCGTTTAGACTGCTTAAAATTTAATACCATGAAACTCCAACATGTTATCACCCCGGCTCTGGCAGCCCTGGCTATCCTTTTCTTTTCCGGCTGCTCCTCTCTCGACAACAGCCCACAAGTCTTAATTCTCGCCAAATCCGAATTTTACGTCCACGAAAGCACCCCGGCCGCTATCGAAGCGCTGGAGGAAATTTGCAGGAAAAACCGTTGGCGCCCCATTGTGGCCGACGACCCCTGGGAGTATTTCACCGAAAAAAGACTGCCCCGCATCGCTGCCATCGTTTTCCTCAATACGGCGGGCGATGTGCTGAATCCTACCCAGGAAGTTCTTTTCCAACAATTCATCCAGGCCGGGGGCGGTTTTGTCGGCATCCATACCGCCGTCGATACCGAACACAACTGGGACTGGTACGGCGGCCTCGTCGGCGGCCGCTATGAAAGCACCTCCGAAGTGACGGATGGAACCCTGAAAGTGCTCATCTCCGACCACGCTTCCACACGCCATATGGAGCCCACCTGGACGCATACCGACGAGTGGTTCAATATCGCCAACCTCTCGGCCCGGGTGACCCCCGTGCTCGAAGTCGATGAAACCACCTACGAGGGCGGTACCATGGGCGGCTCCCACCCCGTTTCCTGGTACCAGGACTTCGACGGCGGCCGCGCCTTCGTCACCACCCTGGGACATACTACCGAATCCTACGCCAACCCCGCATTCCTTCAACACCTCGAAGCGGGCATCCGCTTTGCCATAGGCAAAAACCAAACGCCCCTGACTTTCAAGCCGGTTCGCAAACCCGCGGAAAAGCCCGTCACCACCGGTTTCGTAAAATCCTCCTTCGCCTGCGGCCTCTATGAACCCATGGAATTCGACATGCTGCCCGACGGCCGTATCCTCCTCATCGAACGCCGCGGCGATATCAAACTATACGACCCCGCTACCGACCAGATCAAAGTGGTGGGACATTTGGATGTGTTCCAGGAAAACGAGGAAGGCCTCATCGGGATGCAACTCGACCCCAACTGGGAACAGAACCGCTGGCTCTACCTCTACTACTCGCCGGAAGGGAAAAAAGAAACTTCCCTCCACCTGGCCCGCTTCCAGTTCGATGGCGAAACGGTCGACCTGGATTCCAAACAGCTCTTTTTCGAAGTGAAAACCGACCGCGAAATGTCGCCGCTCTATCATGCAGGCGGCAGCATCGTCTTCGACGAACACGGCTACCTCTACCTCGGCGCCGGCGACAACACCGACCACCACTCCAATGGCGGCTACGCCTCCATCATCGAGGTGAAAGGCAGAAAATATGAAGACTCCCAGCGCTCGGCAGCCAACTCCATGGACCTTCGCGGCAAGATACTACGCATCAAGCCCCTGCCCGACGGCTCCTACCTCTGCCCGGCAGACAACCTGTACACCGGCCGCCCGGTGCGGATGAAAGAAGGCAAAGAAATACCCGATGACAAGGCATTCCTGTCCGAACTCCCGCCCAGCGGCCAGTCAATCGACGCACCGATCGCCTCGGGCAAAGGCCGCCCCGAGATCTACATCATGGGCGTGCGCAACCCCTTCCGCATCGACATCGACGACCGCCGCGACCTGCTCCTGTGGGGCGAACCCGGCCCCGACGCCACCGTCGACGATGAAAACTTCGGCCCCAGAGGTTATGATGAGTTCAATATCGCTTCGAAAGCAGGTTACTTCGGCTGGCCTTACTACATTTGCGACAATAAACCCTACCGCGATTACGATTGGGTCAATGAGAAACCCGGTCCCTGGTTCGACGTGAACAAACCCTACAACGACTCGCCCAACAATACCGGCGAAAAAGCCCTGCCCCCGCCCCAACCCGCGCTGATCTGGTATCCCTTCGCCAGCTCGCCCGAATTCCCCGAGCTGTTCAACGGCACCCGCTGCGCCATGGGCGGCCCGGTGTACTGGACCGACCAATACCCCGCCGAAACCCGCTTCCCCGACCGCTTCAACGGTACCTGGTTCATCTACGAATGGATGCGCAACTGGGTGCTGGCCGTCGAACTCGACTCCCTCAATCAATACGCAGGCATCCACTCCCTCCCGCCTTCTATTCGCTTCTTCCGGCCCATGGACATGCTGATCGACAAAAATGGATCGATCTGGATCCTGGAATACGGCACTGAATGGTATTCATCAAACCCCGACGCATGCATCACCCGCCTCGATTACAAGCGCGGAGCAGGTGGCGAGGAGGCCGAAGTGGCCGAAGGCGCCAACCACCCGCCAGTCGTGAGCTGGGACTTCGGCGGCAAAAACCGCAGTTTCTTCAAACCCGGCGACCAACTGCGCTACCGCGTAAATGTAACTGACGAAGAAGACGGCTCCGTCTCCGACATGCGCATCACGCCCGACATGGTGGATATCAGCATGGATTACCTGGCCTCCGGTAAACCAGGTTCCAATTATAAACCATCCGCACTACTGTCGCCCTACGCCAAAGGCAAGGCGCTGGCCGCCGGCGCCGACTGCCTGTCCTGTCACGCCTACGAAAAGAAGATCAATGGCCCCAGCTATCTGGAGATCGCCGAGCGGTACAAAGCAGATAAGGAAAATGCGCTGAAGGTATTGCCCGGCAAGATCATCAACGGCGGCGCAGGCAATTGGGGCGATACGCCCATGATCGGCCACCCGGATATCTCCAGCAAAGAAGCAGCCGATATCGTCGCCTGGATCATGTCGCTCGCCGACCCCATGCAACGGCCGCGCCCCTTCGTCGGTACCTTCCTCCTTCAAACGCCAGACCCCGAGGCAGCAGGAGCTTTCCTGTTCCACGCCTCCTACAAGGACAAAGGTCTCGGAGAGCATCCGCCCCTCTCAGCCAGCCAGACACTGATGCTCAGGAACCCGCTCCAGCAGGCCGAAAAAGCCGACGAGCTGATCAAGGCCCGCGTCGCCGGCTCCGCTTGCGAGGTGAGCCACGGCAGCGCCCTGGTCTACAAGCAAATCGACCTGAAGGGCATTGATGTCATCGAGATAGCCCTCGAATCAGCCGCTGGCGGCGGCCGCATCGAACTGCACCTCGGCAGCCCCGAAGGCCGACTCGCCGGCAGCGCCGGCCTGCCCGCTCAGGCTTCGGCAAAAACGAGCCTCACCCTCCGCCTCGACCGCAGCGCCCGCACCGCCGACGGCGCCCTGCACGACTTGTATTTTGTAGTGAAACATGACGCAGATCAAAAGAAACCTATAGCGAAGATCGATTCTTTCCATTTCAAGCTGTAAAAGTGAGGGGCCTCTCGCTCCGCTCAAGGGTGAGGGGCCCCAACTTCGTTGGGGGTGAGGGGCCACCCGCCAGGCGGGTGGGTGAGGTTTCATTATTCACCCCCACCTTTGGTGGGGCTCCTCACCCCATCGCTTGCGATGGGCCCCTCACCCTTGAGCGGAGCGAGAGGCCCCTCACCTCAAAACGTCGCTGCCATTTGCGCGCGCCCCACATGCACCACCCGTGCCTCCCCCGTCTTGCGGCCCTCGTAGCTGACGCTCATGCGGATGTTTTTGGCCACCTGCCGGTCGAGTGTCAGCCCCCAAAGGTAGTTGCGGCCGTTTTGGAGGCCGTTGAGGAAGGCGAAGCCCACCGCGCTGTTGGCTTCGCCTTCGAATTTTACGAGCACCAGGCTCAGGTTGAGGCGCAGAGCGGTCTTGCTGCTCTGGTTGTAGTTCCCCTCCAGTTTGAAATCGTGGAAAATGCCCCTCTCCTGCGCGCCGATCCGGTTGGCGGAGCGCTCGAAGCGGTAGCCGAGGATCGAGCGGAAGGACTGCGAGGGCAGCCAGGTGACCCGCGGCTCGGCTTTGAAAAAGACGATCTCGTAGTTCTGGCCGGGAAAAGCCTCCCGCTCGCTGATCCGCCGGCCCTGGGCCACGGATGCCTGGAGGCTGACCGTTTTGCCGAGGTTCAGGCGGCCGCGCAACGACTGCTCTATGTTGCGGCGGCCCTCGAGACCCGTAGTCAGGATGATCTTGCTCTGCTGGTCGGTCCAGCTGGCCTGCAGGTCGTATACCGGACTGTTCTGGTTGAAGAAAATGGTATTCTGCAACAGCGTGCGCGTCGAAACCAGCGCCGTGTCGGTGACGTCGAGCTGGAAGGGATTCCAGGGGGAGACGCCCTCCAGGTCGCGCACATTGCGCGTGATCTGCCAGGCGGCGCTGGTGGAGAAACGCGAGATGAATTTTTTGCCCCCTGTTTCTGAAAACCACACCGCGCGGGGCTCCAGCCGAAGGCTCTGGTTGAACAACACGTTGTTGGTGCGGATGAACTCGTTGGAATAGATCACGATGCGCTCGTGGGTGCCCTCGTCGGGATTGGGCGCAATGACAAACTCGTCGATCTGCTCCTGCCCGTCGCCGTTGAAGTCGATGTGCTGATACAGCCCCGCCCCGTCAATCACCGGGCGGAAGATGAAAAACAGCTTCTGCTCCTGCCCCGAACCGATCTGGTAGTTGGTGTTGTACCGGATGGCGCCTTTGAACAGTTGAAGCCCGTAGTCCACCCGCCCCAGATAAGTCTCGGCCGGTTCCGCGGTGATGATGGAAGAATCCCTGACCTCCAGGTTGCGGTAGTTGAGATCCCAGCCCAGGCGGGAGCTTTTCCCTGCCTGCCAGGCGCCCGTCCATTTGATCTCGCGGGCCCGGTTGGAGAGGATGAAATCCTGCCCCAACGGCGCGAAATCGCTGCGCTGGCTGAAGGTGAGCGCCGTTTCACCCTTTTCGGAAACGGGGCTTTTGATGTAGACCCTGCCCAGGTCGTAGTAAAAGCTGGACGTGGAAAGCGTGTCTGTTCCAGCGTTTTGCCGCCTGTTTTTTTCCCGTTCGCCGTACGCGCCGATGGCCCAGTTTTTCAGGGCCGGGAAGCGCTTCTCCATTTGAAAACGGGGACGGAAGAATCCTGTGCTTTCGAGCAGCCCCCGGCTTTCCAGGTAATTGGCCTGTATGTCGGCTTCCCAACTGGGGCGCTGCCAGCGCAGGCGGCCGTTGTGGCGGAAGCCCTGGTAGGTGTCTTCTTGTGCAAAAGCGCTGAGTTGGTACTCTACCCTGGCGCCCAGCGAATCGTTTGCCAGCTGAAATCCCGCCGCGCCCAGATGCTGCATGCCGGTCAAGGTGTTGGCCAGGTTCCAGTCGCGGCTGAACTCCGGGCTGCGGTAGGGGTTGAGAGGCTGGAAAAAGGGATTGGTCCATTCGTACTGGGCGTCCACCCGGGCGTTCCAGCGGGAGGAGAGGCGGTAGCGGTCGCGGTAGGCTGCCATGCCCGCGATGCCCCAGTTGTCGGCTTCGTCGAGGCTGGAAAAGCGGTTGAGGTCGCGGTAGCTGGCGGCGGCCTCCCACTCGATGCGGCCCTCTTTCGACAGCTTGTATGCCCCGCCGGCTGATAGCATGCGCAACTGCTGCGGCGGCACGAGGCGCACCTGGGGCTCGTAGCGCCCCTGCGGACCCAGCACGGGGTCGGGGGCTACCCAGGCATACACGAAGCCGTTGGCGTTGGAGTTGAGGCGGATGTAATTGCCGTTGCCCTGTCCCGCGTCGGAGAAACGGGCGATGTAGAGGGGTATCTCGTCGCCGGCCGGCGGGTGAAAGACCAGGATGCCCGGATACAGCACGCCGTTCACCAGCGTATCGGCCAGGCGGTAGGTAATGGGGTCGGGGTTAGTCCCAATCGTGTCGATGCCCGACACGACGGCCTTGAGCGGATCGTCGCCCGCTTCGCGCAGGATGCCGATCTGTTCCGGTGTGAGCACATCCTCGCCGATGGCGCGGCGGCCGTCCTGCTCGGAGTAGAAGTTGACGTAGCCTTCCCAGCGCTCCGAGGTGATGCCGGTGTGGAGGGCGTAGAGGGAGCGGGAATAGCGCTGGTCGTTGTACTCGAATTCGACGATGATCCGGATGTCTTTGGTGATCATGCGCCGGTTGGTGAAGGTGATATCGCCCCGGTTGTAGTCGACGACGTAGTCGGCGTCGAGGCCCCGCCGCATGAGCACGCCATCGATGAACACCTTTTCGGTGCCCGCCAGCACGATGATGAAACGCTCGGCGTTGGCGCCCTGAAGCCTGTAGGGGCCCTGGTTGCCCTCCTGCCCCTGGATGATGTTGCGGGCGAATTTGCCCCGCGCCACGGCTATGCTGGCCCGGGAGCTGATCTCGGCCTTGCCGCCCCACAGCGCGCTGCGGTTGTCGAAGGTGGCGCCCTGGAGCTTTTTGAGGTAGTTCATGAAATAACCGGCTGGCCGCTGCAACTCGTAGTCGCCGGCAGTGAGGAAGGTATTGCCTTTTTTCAACTGGATATACACCCGGTCGATCTCGCTGAGCTGCTGCGTGTTGCCCTCGGGTTGGATGGGAATGTTCTCGTCGCTCAGCGCCGCCTGCACCTCAATGCCGTCGCCGATAACGCCGCCCATCTGGAGGTTGAAGCGCGAGTTGAGCACCAGGTTTTGGCGGTTGCCGAAAGAGATGCCCCGGGCAAAGCTGCCGTTGTAATCGAGCCCCTGGTAGGAGGGCAGCAGGCTGCCCGTTTCGGCATAGGGGTTGTACTCCAGCAGGGGCAGCTCTCCGGGCCGGTCTTCCGAAACCTGCCCCTGCGCCAGCCGGCTCAGGGGGGCGGAGAGATCCCAGGGCAGCACCCGGTAGCGCACCGCGACCATGCTCCCCTCAGGTGCGGGGCAGGAAGGTTGAAACCGGATTGACCGGTCGCGGATTTCATAACAGGAAGTAGCAAGAACGATCGAATCGGCATACACCGCCTGCACACTGGAGGGCAGGACAGGAAGGCTGTCGAGGGCCTGGAAGGTGTAGCGCACCTCAACCTGCGCCGTGCGCAAATTGGAAAGGCTGGCAGGCTGGGCTTGTAAAAAGGCTGCCTGGAAAAGAAGTCCTGCAAGAAGAATTAAAGCTTTTCTCATAGATCACCAACCCCTCTTCAACGCAAAAACCGGGCAAATAGTGGACGGCCTAGAAATCAATCGTCCGTTCGTCCTGGTCCGTACCTGCCCTGGTGGTGGCTTTGAGCACGACTTGGTTGCTTCCGCGCTCCAGCCGCAGCACGGCCTTGAAGGCTCCTGTTTCGGGGTCGAACTCAAAGTCGGTCACGGCCTGGTCGTTGATGGTGAACGCGATCTGTTGTTTGGAAGGCACGTTTTTGATCGTGGCTTCCAGGGTGCTGGTGGCCAGGTTGGGGTTGAACGGATTACTGGCCGGCTGCGTCACCAGGGTGATGGTCACCTCGGGCTTGTTGCCCCGCGGGTCCTGGGGCTTGGTTTTGCGCAGGGTTACGTGGGTTTGCGCGATGGTCTCACCCGCCTGATTTTTGGCCTTGATCTCGATGTCGTTGCGTCCCTCGTTCAGGTTGATGTTTGCGCTGAACTGGCCTTTGTCGAATTGGAAGGCCTTGGTCGCTTTACCGTTGACCAGGAATGTAAGGCCGGCCGCTCCTTTGATATGAAGGATGCTCGCTTTCACCACGTAGGGTGTGCGGATGGCGACGGCGCCCGGCTGGGCCGGAACCGAGAATGTGATCACGGGCTTCGGAAGCGCAGGCGGAGGAGGCGGCGGCGGGGGAGGCGGCGGCGCCGGTTTTTCATAGGTAATTTTCACCGAAGCCTGGTCGCTGCCTGCGGAGGTGACGGCCTTGATGGCAATGTTGTTGGGACCCTCTTTCAGCGATGCCAGGTGCGTCAGGACGCCGGTGGATGCGTTGAACTCAAAGCCGCTGACCCGCTGGCCGTTGACAGTGTAGGTGATCTCGGATGAATTCCTCACGTTTTCCAACGTGGCGCGGATGGAAGCCGTAGGCTTTTGGGTCTCCGACTCCGCTGTGGAGGGCTGATTGATGGTCACCACAGGAGGCTGTTGCGCCTCGGTGCGCACGACGGTGAGTTTGTCTTCGTCTGTACCGTACGAATTCGATGCCCGCACCTTGATTTCCGTATTGCCGGTCTGCACGGAAAGGGTGGCGGTCACTTCTTCTTTGGAGGGGTTGAAATAGAAGTCGGAGCGGTTTTGCCCGTTCACCTCCATGCGGATGCTGTTCTTGTCGCTCACTTCTTCCACCCTTACCCTGATCTGCACGCTGGCCGATTGGGTGTAAAATGGGCTGGTGGAGGGATCCATAAAATCGACATTGGGCTTTTTGCCTGCCGGGGGAGGCGGTTGCGGCAAAGGCCTTGGCGGCGCCGGGGGTTGCTGCGGCGGCGCGGGCGGCGTGACGCCGGTACCGCCACCGGTGGGGCGGAAGATGATCAGGGCGGATTCGATATCGCGGCCAATGTCGTTGAAGGCCCTGATCTGCACGGTGTTTTGCCCCGGCACGAGGGGGAAGGAGATCGTGAGGTCGCCGTTGTAAAAATCGAAAGGCATGTGTTGCCCGTTGACGGTGCAGGCGATATTGGACGAGTTGTCCACGCCCGTAACCCGTGCTTTGACCAGTCCGTTGGAGTTGGCTGTGGTGTGGGGCAGTGGTTTTGGGTAAATAATGGAAATTTGGGGCGCCCTTGCCCGGGTATTTTCCCTGCCGGCGCTGAGGGTCCAGGCAAGGCCCAGGCTGGTGTAGTGGTACCAGTCGCCGCGGGCGTCTTCCCATTGGTGCCCGTCGAGCAGGTTGTCGCCGGAGAAGGTGATGCGGTGGCCGATGAGCAGGGCGAAGCGCGGCGTGAGTTGGAGGCCTGCTTCCAATCCCAGGGAGGGGGCCAGGTTCATCGTGCCTGTGCGGTTGAGGTTGTCGGCGACTGTTTCAAATGTGCCGTCGAGGATGTCGTTGCGCAGGGCCCTGCGGTTTTGGCCGGTGCGGCCGTCAAGGCCGGCGTAGGCTTCGTAGTAGGCTTCGCCAAATGTATCGGCCTGGTCGATGCGGGTCAGGTAATAGTAAAACCCGGCGCCGCCGTAGAGGGAGAAGAACAGGCCTGGCCCCATTCGGTTGGTATGCCAGGAAAGGACGGCTTCGGCGGCCAGTTCGCCGACGCTGGTGCGGTGGTTGTGGAAAACGAAGCCTTCGGAGACGCCCAACTGCGCGGGATAATTCAGGTAATCGAGGTCCAGTTGCCCGTTGAGGGCGATGTTGTTGGCGATGTCAAAGGATCTGGCGCCGTCGAGGCCATACTGCCGTGCGTAGAGAAAGCGCCCCCGCACATCGAAGGTAAAGGGGGAGGCCGGGTGGTAGTAGAGGTTTTTTGCCAGGGTGGCGCCGGCGCCGAATCCGTTGAGCCGGGCTTTCACGTCGCTGGTCTGGTAGGAAAGCCCTCCGTTGAGGCCAAAGGTCACATAGCCGGGGGAGAGGCTGGTTTGAGCGTGCGGCAAGGAAAGGAAGCAAGTAGCTGTCAGGAGGGCAAGAAGGAATCGGCGGATGATCATACCTGCTGGTTTTTGGTTGACGGGTTTAAAAGTATTCCTTTTTCAAATTTTTCTCTAATTTCCCAACTTGATTTAGGTGCAAGTTGCAGTTTGTGCAACTTAATGTAGTGTAAATTAATTTTCTTTATA
>JBAQQB010000104.1:0-7416 GCA_049306275.1 Saprospiraceae bacterium
CATATTCCCTAATTTACGGAATAACAAAAGTAGGCAAAAATCATCGACAAACCATTGATTTTAAAGAACTTTTTACCAATTTTGAGGCTTTGGTACCGCCTATTCCCTAAAATTTTCGGAGTTACAGGTTAACGATCCATCCAGCTGATCCAAAGAATAATTGTGAAGTAATCATTGGATATTCTTCTAATGGAAAATTACTATACCCACCAGTTTATCAAAGAGATATTGAAGATGTGCTGAACCTCAATAATAGCGTCCTGGTATCAAATCGAAAAGAAGCAATCCATGGGGCGGTGCTCGCTATGAAAAAACATAAATTCAATACAGCCTTTGTAAGAAAAAAGATCCAGGAGTTCAGTTCAAAGGATGAAAATATGAGGTTCAAGCCATACTGTAATGCTGTGTTGTGGCTGCTTCACAAGAAGTTGAAAGCGAATTAATTAGCAACCTGTATCATGGGCACATTTCTCCACATCGGCTTTATAGCTAAAGCCAAAACCAACTTACCGGACGGCATCCCGGCCGATACGCTACTCAAGGAAGTCGAAGACTATTACCCTGCTGACATCTACGACATAATCGAGTCGGACGGAATGATTCATTTCTCGCTCAAATCCGATATTGTTCGGGAAGAATTGCCAGCTTTTGTCAGGCAGGTTTATAAAGATTATCATGGCCAATCCGATAAAGGATGGCTAAAAAACTCCCTTGATTTTATCCAGGAGTACGCAGGGAATCCGGATTGGCTCGAAAAGGCGAAAGAGGCAGGCTTGTACGATTTTATACCTGATGACTATGCCTGCACCGATTCTTTTACGGTTGAAGGTAAAAGAGTCAGGATTAACACTACTGTGGTGATCCTCGGCTCAGAGGGTAAATTCCTTATGGAAGAATGGGGTAAGACGCTGCAGTTTATGGAGACATGTGCACACCGGGCCTATGCAAGGTTCCGGCTTGGAAAGGCTTTTCGTGTGTTTGTGTATTGACGTATAATCGAAACAGGGCGGGCAATGAAAAAGCCATCCGGCGCCTTGTCAGTTTGGCTTATCCCCATACTCCCCCGCCATCCACTCCCCATACTCCTTCAATTTAGCCGCCAAATAATAAGGCAGGTTCATCAAATAGTACGGCGTACCGCCCGGCGTTTTGGCCTCCTCCACGGAAAAACGGTTGGCCAGCAGGCGGATGGCGAAGGGGTGACCGGCGCGGTCCATGAACTCATGGAGGGAACGCAGGCGGCCCTGCTTGCCCGATTTGACCTCTACAGGTATGAGGTATTTGCCCATTGGCAAAACCAGGTCCACCTCTGCGTTACTATTGGCGTTTTCGCGCACCCAGAACATGGGCTTGTAGAGTGGCGATTTGTATTGGGCCATGGCTTCCTGTGTGGCTAAATGCTGGATGATTTTCCCGGAATGAAACGCGTTGAGGTCGTCTATACCGATCATATCCGCCTGTATGCCGAGGAGGTAATTCAGCAACCCGGTGTCCAAAAACTGGAGGCGGGGCTTTCTTTTCAGGTTGGCTGCCGGCGGCGGCTGGAGGCTGGTAGTGGGATAAATGGTCTGGATGATGCGGGCCATGTCAAGTGTGCGGAATGCCTCCCGTACTTCTCTTTCGCCGTAGCTGGAAGAAGCGAATCCGGCGAAGCTGATCCGGTCTTTTTCGCCGGCGGCAGCTTGCATGACGTACCGGATTACATTCCTTTCCTTAGCGTTTTCGACATATTTTTCCACATCGTCGAGCCAGGCTTGCCACAAATCCCCGAACACATCGGGGAGGTTGGCCATGCTTTGATCGGCTATGAAGCGCTTCACTACTTCGGGCATGCCGCCGATGACGGCAAATTCGTGAAAGTGCCGCAGCAGGGTCTCGTGCGCGTAATCCGGAACGGGTATCTGATTCAGGGCCTCCACAGCATTTTGCATGCCTCGGGCTGTCAGGAATTCTTCAAAGTCGAGAGGATGCAACACCCATTGCTCTACCCGCCCTACGGGAAACGAAACCACCTCCCCTAGCGCAAACTCCAGAAGCGATCCAGCCGCGATGACGTGCAGTTCAGGGGCCTCTTCGTAAAAATAGCGCAATTGCCTGATGGCTTCGGGCGCCTCCTGTATTTCGTCGAGAAACAGGAGCGTTTCCCGCCCGGTTTTCGGGGTGTTGGTTTGCAGGTATATGGCATTCAGAATGTCCTGCAATCGATCCGATTTTTCAAAAATCCGGCGGTATTCCTTCTTTTCCAGGTTCAGCTCGATATAATGTGGAAACATGGCGCCGAACTGTCTCACCAGCGTGGTTTTTCCTACCTGTCTGGCGCCTCTGATTACCAGCGGTTTGCGATGGGGGCTTTGCCGCCATGCCACAAGGTCTTGCCATAATTTCCGAACGAAGCCTGTCATTTAAATTCCATTTACGGGGTAAATTTAGATAAAAAAATTCACAAATACGGGGTAATTTTTACCATTTTTCGTCTCATTTACGGGGTTATTGTTGATCGCCCCGGCCTCAAACAAACCACCTCCTCCCACGCAGCCAACCTGCATATCTCCCGTTGCGCTTTTCCGAAGGCGTACAAGTGCATGACATCCTCCACCTCGCCGTCGAACAAATTCTGGGCCCGGTGAAGGCTCAAATATTCCGGAACGATGCCGATGCTGTCCTGCCCGAGCAGCCGTTTCCTGATCCTTTCGGGATCGTCAATGGCTACGGTGAGTTGCTTGTCCATCAGGCCGAGGTAGATTTTCAGGGTTTCCGCAATCCTGACAATCGAATTGCCCTGCAGCCTGATCTCGTACTGATTCTCCTGCCCGAAGCGGTCTTTGGAGACGTATAGCGAGATATGGGTGGTGTTACCGCCGCGCAATATTTCCCAGGGATGCCCTCCCGGGCGCCTTTTCGGGTGCGTTCCTTCCATCCAGTCCCTGAATTCGGAAACCGAGTCCTGGTCAATTTCCGTCAGCCCTTCGTGCCGGCCGTCGGCGTATAGTTTGTACAGTTCGATGCCGGAGAGCTGCCTGGTTTTCTCGTCCAAATCCAGATGGCTGTTCAGGTAGGCCACCTTGCAGTACTCAAAATACCTGGCCGCCGTCAGGTCCTTGACCCTGCCGTCGCGGAAGGGGTTGATCTCTCTGTTTTCGACCATGGACACGAATTTCCGCAGGTTTTCGCCGCCGAGTTCCTCGTCAATCCGGCGGATGTCCGGGCAATAATGCCTCGCCAATTTGCTGTGAATCACGCCCTGGCGGTACTTGTAGGGAAATTTTGCTGCCAGTTGGCGGTATTCGCCGGCCCAGTCTTTCTCCACCCGGCCCAGATGCGCCAATGCGAGGGAAAATATCGCCGGCCAATTTGTTCCATCCACCATTTCGCCACGCTCGTCAACCTGGATGGAGGCATGTCCGCCGATATGTTCAGTTATGTAGTAGATACCCTGGTAGTAAGAAACGGTCAGGTAAAACCACTTGCGCTTGCCATTACTGAAAACGAGTTCCCAGCGCGGATCGCCGTCAAATACGTACTCGAAGGCGGGCAACCTTTGGATGAAGGTCTTTACGGGGTTATTCATCATGTTGAAATTTTTGGATTGAAGGCGGTTTGGAATCAATCTGGCTCCAACTCTTACTAACATCCTTTTCCAGCAAAACATTCCTTTGCATCTCTGTCCCATCCCCCCTCCGCTTAGGAATATCAGATCGTATATTGCATTGATAAACCCTCGATAACCTGCATGAAAACCGCCGACAGCTTTCATTTCTTCACCCGTCTTCCGCCTGATGAGGTCCTGCGAAGGCTCAGACTATCTGCCCATAGCGAGCAACCCGGCTCTTTTTACGGTGAAGTGAAACACAACCTGTTTACCCTGCATTGCCGGCTAGGAGCAGCGGATAACCATCCCCTCGTAAGCGGTTATGTGCGGCGGGAAGGCGAAGGCTCCCGGGTGCATGCCAGGGTCAGCGTGTCGTACACCCAGGAGTTTCAGGCCAAATTTGCAGGCGCGCTCTTGCTGCTGCTCGTGGTGGCATTGATCATGTTGAATTGGAACAAGGTTGCCGTGCCCCGCGACGGACAGGCATTGTTTCTGTCGCTCTGGGAGTTTGTGCTCCTTATTTTGACCCTGCTGATTGTGGCGGTTCCCGTTGGGATGGCCTGGCGGCACATCCGGCATTTTCGCAAACGCGAGATGCTCCAGTCGATGGCGTCTTTGAAAGCGCTGTTGGAGGCGGAGGAAGCGTGACTTTCTCCAACCCCTACCCACCTTCCCCCCACCTCCCCAAAATCTCTCCAATCCCCGCATTTTCCATAGGGATATCAGCATCTTTCTCAAAAAACCGCAGCACCCCACTGGCCCGTTCTCCCGAAAACTCCCCCTCAAACACCGCCCCATCCGGAAACACCAGCTTGCCCGGCCCGCTCATCTCTCCCGACTGCCACATCCCCTCATACCGGATGCCGTTGGGGTAGTAATATTTCCCAAAGCCCGTCCGCCCGCTGGCGTCGAAGGGGCCTTCGTAGTATTCAGCGTCCGACCAGAAGTACCTGCCCTCCGTCCTGGCGCCGTCCCGCCACTGGCCTTCGTAGCGCTGCCCGTTGGGGTAGGCCATCACGCCGTATCCGTTGGGCATGCCGTTGCTGAACTGCCCCTGGTAGCGGTTGCCGTTGGCAAATGCTATGGTAAATTCGCCCTCCGCCCTGCCGTCGACCCATTCGCCTTCATAAGTGTGGCCGTTGGCCTGGATTTTCCCCCTCCCGTGCCGCAAACCATTGCGAAACTGCCCGGCGTAGTCCAGCTCTTCTCCGAAAAAGACCTTCCCCTCGCCCTCGAAACGGCCGTTGACGAACTGCCCCTCGTAGCGGCTTCCGTCGATCTCGGCATACACCCCGGCGCCGTTCTCGCAATCGCCTTCCAGGCAGTAACCCCTGATTTCGGCGTTGGCAATAGTCACTTCCCGGCGCGTTTCACCTACGGTCAGCACGGTTTTTTTGCCCGCCGGACCGTTGATCAGCGCCTCCGCTTCCTTTGCGCTGAGACCGGCGGCGCTTTTTCCGTTAATGGCGTAGATGGTTTCTTTGGGCCGCAGGTTGGTGCGCGCAGCCGGGGAATTGATCACGAGGGCCATGACGAGGGGATACTCGCTCGATTCATAGTTCGTGAGCAGGAGCCCGGAACCTTCGTAGGATACCTGGGCATAGGAACCCGCCAGTGCGGCCAGGATCAACAGGGTGGTGAAAAAGGGTTTCATACGCAGCAGTTTTGGTTCTACCAAACCACCATCACCATGGTCTTCGGCGAAAAAGCCACGCTCTCGCCGTCGAGGAATACTTCGGCATAGGCGAACAGCCGGTAGGTCTGAAAGCCCGTGCGCGGCAGGTTCAGCGCGGAGTAGGGGAGCTCTACCACGAAATCCTGAAAGGAATACTCCTCGCCAGGGATGCGCACCGGCTGGGCGCTGGCGGCCACATAGCCGTCGGCGTCGCGGTAGTAGGCCTCGCCGGCGCCTGCGCGCAGGTCGCGCCCGGCGTCGTCGCTAAAGCGCACCACGACCTGAAGGGCCTTGCCCTCGGCATTCAAAATACCCCCGGGCACGCTGATCTGCATGCCGCTGCTGCCGTCTTCAAGTCTCACATTGTGCTGCACCATGGGCGCTTCGGCGTTTACCTGCAGCGTGGGCATGGCCAGGGGCCTGACCGGCGGCGCAGCGACGACCGGCGGCGGACCCGCCTGCCCGTTGTAGAGGTAGGTGACAAAATACCTGAACACCCCGGGCTTGGAGATCTCCAGGCAGAAACTCCCGAAGGGCGCGTCCATCTCCCCGACTTGTTTGATGCCGTCCTTGACCTGCATGCTGGCGGCGGCCGAACCCACGAAGGCCGCAATGCTAGGCCCCACCGGCGCTACGATTACGCCCTGCGGCGGATTGGTCGAAAACAGGTAGGGTGATTTAGGGCCCCAGTATTTATTGTAGTCGGCCCTGCTGTGAATGGGGTTCTGCGCCCCCCCCTTAAAGGTGATGGTGACCTGGCTGTCGTCGTATAATCGTTGTTGATAAAGGGAAAAACAGTCCTTAAGCCCGATGCCGCCGCGGTCGTTGATGGGCAGGTTGCTCACCTGTACGCTCACCGTCTGTCCCTCGACCAAGGTGGTGACAGGCCCGTTGAAGGCCCAGCTCACCTTGAACGATTGCACGCAGCCCGGATGGGCCCTGGGCGTGAGGTCAAACCACAACTCGCCGCCCACCAAAGGGTCGAGGCGTTCGATGTTGGGTTCTGAGACGATGTACTTGTCTTCCAGGGGGCTGCCGTTGAAGCCGTTGACGATGCCCGCGAAAGTCCAGCTCCCGATCTGGCTGGCCTGCGCATAGGAAAATTGAACTGCGATCAGGAAAAAGAAGGAGCAAAAGAGCGTTTTCATGTATTAACCGGTTTTCAGGGATTCAGGCGTCCCCCAAAAATGAGCCGGTTTTCATGAAAAGGCAATGATATTTGGAAAAAAATTAATGATTTTCATCCTTGCCGGTTCTTCCCATTCCAAATCCCTTATATTTGTTAAGACAGGATAGCCCATTAAACGGAATATTATGAATACTCCCCCGGTGAGTGGCGAATACTTCTTCAGAAGGCACGAAATGGTGGCCGGTTTCCGCTTTTTCGACGATGGCGCTTTTGATTTTTTTTACTCCTACGGCGCCGTAGACCGCTTCGCCTCCGGCACTTTCCTGGTGGAGGACAATGTGCTCAAACTCAACAGCCGCAAAGAGCCCGGCAAGGATTTTACCATCCTGCGGCAGGGCAGGCAGGGGAGGGGCTACCACATCATCGTGAAAGACCCCAACCGCCTCCTGGTCAACAACGTCAAATGCATCTTTTTTGTCGGAGAAGATAAATACGAAGACTACACCGGCAGCAACGGAGAAATCCACGTCGACGCCCCGCACTGTGATAAGATCTACGTACAGCACGCCCTCTTCCCCGATATCGCCACCCTGGTCAAGGACGCCGGCAACCAGCACAACTACTTCGAACTTGCCCTCAACCCCTCGCTGGAACAGGTGAGTTTTCAGGGCATCGATTTTTTCATATCGGGCGACGTGCTCACCTGCCACGCCAACTATTTTATGCCGCTGGTAGACATCGAATTTATCAAATCCTCATTCTAAGTGTGTCCTGACGGCCAATAAAACAGCCAAGCTGTCATGGAGATGGAGGCAGGCCCTCCGCAGGCTGCCGGCAGGGGCCGCCTGCAAACCACCTTTCGGTGCGCTGGCCGTGAGGGTAGCGTATTGAACGGAAAAAGGAAAAGGGTGCCGCAAGAGGCGCTCAGGTAAGTGTAAAGGAGCTGAACGCAAGTGAACCTCCGATGAAGTATCGAAATTGATATCCACATACATCAAAACCGCGGAGTTCTGAAGTCTGCGG
>JBAQQB010000105.1:0-25345 GCA_049306275.1 Saprospiraceae bacterium
TAAACGTTTAACCTGTTACAGGCTGCGCTTGACATCAAAGGCCTCCAGATAATCGCCGACCTTTCGCAGGAAGGAGCCGCCCAGGGCGCCGTCGACCACGCGGTGGTCGTACGACAGCGACAGGAACATCATGTGGCGCACGGCGATGAGGTCTCCGTATTCGGTCTCTATCACGGCCGGTTTTTTCCGGATGGCGCCCGTGGCCAGGATGGCTACCTGCGGCTGGTTGATGATCGGCGTGCCCATGACGTTGCCAAAGCTGCCCACGTTGGTCAGGGTGAAAGTGCCGCCCTGGATCTCGTCGGGTTTGAGCTGGTTCATGCGTGCGCGGTTGGCCAGGTCGTTGACGGACTTGGTCAGGCCCACCAGGCTAAGCATGTCGGCGCTTTTGATAACAGGCACGATCAGGTTGCCGCTGGGCAGCGCCGCCGCCATACCTATGTTGATGTCTTTTTTGCGAATAATGCGGTCGCCATCCACCGATGCGTTGATCAGCGGGTAGTCGTGGATGGCCTTCACGACGGCCTCGATGAAGATGGGCGTGAAGGTGATATTCTCCCCATAGCGCTCCATGAAGGTCTTCTTGACCTTGTTGCGCCACTCGACGATGGGGGTGACGTCTACTTCCACAAACGAGGTGACGTGGGGCGAGGTGCGCTTGGACATGACCATGTGGTCGGCGATCATCTTGCGCATGCGGTCCATCTCGATAATCTCCACGTCCCCGCTCACGCTGACGGCCGGGGCTGAAACAGGGGGCGCGGAAGCCGGTTGCGAAGCCGGCGCCGCGGGCTTCTGCACGGAGGGCGCCGAAGGCGCGGGTGCGGTGCGGTTTTCTACGTAGGAGAGGATATCTTTTTTCGTCACGCGGCCCTGGGCGCCCGAGCCCTCGATACGCTCGAGTTCGGGCAGGCTGATATTCTCCTTTTGGGCGATGGTGCGCACCAGCGGCGAGTAGAACCTCGAGCCCGATGATTTGGGTATTTCGCCGGCCGGTTCTGCCTGCACGGCTGCGACCTTGGGCTGTCCGTTGCCGTTGCCGGAAGGCGCCTCAACGGCTGCGGGTGCGGGAGCAGTAACAACAGCCTCGCCTTCCGTGGCGATGATGGCGATCGGCTTGCCCACTTCCACAACGTCGTTTTCCTTGTACAGGAGTTGCACGATGGTGCCGCTGATCGGGGAGGGCACCTCGGAGTCCACTTTATCCGTAGCGATTTCGAGCACTGTTTCGTCGGCTTCCACTGTATCTCCCACCTGTTTCACCCAGCGCAGAATAGTGGCTTCCATTATACTTTCGCCCATTTTAGGCATGATCAGATCAACCTGAGCCATAGAGAAAATAAAATTATGAAGGAATAAATAAATTTAGTTGGTCCGCCCAACAAGCTCCCCTCTCTCGGGAGAGAGGGGCCGGGGGTGAGTGCGACACCGCGAAGGTACGCAAATTTGCCCTTTAAACCCATTCTCCCAAGAGGAACTTTCGCACCAGCACCAACGCAAACACCGAGGTGAACTGTATATTCTTCAGGCGGTCCTTCCACAATTGCAGGCGGTGGGTGCGGATGACCTCCTGGTTTCCGACCGCGATCCATATCGTACCCACAGGCTTTTCGGGCGTCCCGCCGTCGGGGCCGGCGATGCCGGAAACGGCCACGGCGATGTCCGTTTCCAGGCGATCCAGAGCGCCCCGCACCATTTCCACCACCGTCTCTTCGCTGACGGCGCCGTATGTTTCCAGGGTTTCCGCATTGACTCCCAGCAGCTTCATTTTCAGCTCATTGGAATAAGCGATCACGCTGCCTTTGTACCAGTTCGAGGAGCCTGGCACGGAGGTGATGCGGTGGGCCAGATAGCCGCCCGTGCAGCTCTCTGCGGTGCTGATCATCAGGCCGCGGGCTTTGAGCATATCCCCTACTACCCCTTCCAGGCTTTCTTCCCATTTCCCGAAAATCCAATTGCCGAGGGCTTCTTCAATCTTTTTGGCCTCCTGTTCGAGCAGTCCCCGCAACCTGGTTTCGTCATCGCCCCGGGCGGTGAGGCGGAGGCGCACCTGCCCCAGGCTGGGCAGGTAGGCCAGTTTGACTTCTTTTGGCAGCCTGTCTTCCAGCTCGCGCAGGCGCTCGGCGATGCGCGACTCCCCCTCCCCGGCGGTGAGGAGGGTGTGGTGGATGATGGGCGAGGCGCCGAAGCGCTTCCGCAAGCGGGGTAGCACCTCAGCCTGCATGAGGTATTCCATCTCGAAGGGAACGCCCGGCATCGACACCACGACCTTGCCCTTTTCGTCGAACCACATGCCGGGCGCCGTGCCCATGCGGTTGTGGAGCAACAGCGCGTTTTGGGGCATGAGGCACTGCGCGCGGTGCATCTCGTTGGTCACCCGCCCCAGGCGGGTCAGGAAGCGGTCGATGTGGTTGAAGGTTTCCTGCGAAAAGACGAAGCCCACGCCGAAATATTCCGCCAGCGCTTTCTTGGTGACGTCATCTTTGGTTGGCCCCAGGCCGCCGGTCACCAGCACCGCGTCGGCCCGCTCCAGGCCCCGCCGCAGCGCCCCCTGGATATCCTCCAGCTCGTCGCCAACGGTTTCTTTCCCCGTCACTTGGGCGCCGATGCCGTTTAGTTCGCGCGCCATCCAGGCCGAGTTGGTGTCGGCGATCTGCCCGATCAGTATCTCGTCGCCGATAGTCAATAGGTGAATTTTCATTAATTTTCGTTTATCGTTTATCGTTGAGCGTTTACGTAAACGATAAACGCTCAACGATAAACGAAACCAACAAACTATAGAATTAATTTACTTGAACTGTACCTCCTTCACCTCAAACGCTTCCTGTCCCTCCCCCGTATCTATGAGCAGGAACCCATTTTCCGCCACCCCGGCGATGCGGCCCTGAAAGGTGGAACCGTCGCGGCGGGCAAAGGTTCGCGGCTGGCCCAGGCCGTAGAGATGCTGGAGGTAAGCGGTTTCGAGACCCGCCCAGTCGCCCTCTTTCAGTTGCAGATACCGCCGGTCCAGGCTGCCGAGCAATTCCTCCAGCGAGCGGCCGAGGTCGAAGCTGGCGCCGCTTTCCCCTTTCATCGAACCGGGGTTCGGCACGTGCTCCGGGAAAACCGTCTGGTTGACGTTGAGCCCGATGCCCACTACCGAGTGCTGGATAGTTGCCCCCGAAAGCGCATTCTGTATCAGGATGCCCGCCAGTTTCTTATCGCCGCAATACACGTCGTTGGGCCACTTGACCGTAGCGCTGCTGAGGTAGCCGCCCACCCAGTCGCGCACCCCCAGGGCCATGGCCTGGCTGAGCAGGAAGGAGCGGCCAACAGGCAGGAAAACGGGGTAGAGAATGAGGCTGAACAGGAGATTCTGCCCCGGCTCGCTCTCCCAGCGGTTCTGCATCATCCCCCGGCCTTTGCTTTGCCAGGCCGCCGCCACTACCGTCCCCTCATCCGGACTGAAGCCCGACAGGAGTTCCTGCGCGTATTCCTGGGTCGATTCCAACTCTTTGTAGCGGAGGAGAACCTTTCCGATAAAGTTGGCGTTTAAATTGTTCAATTAGGAGGATTTTGATAATTTTAGCTCATGTTGCGATGAATGTAACTAATCTATTCTGAAAAGACATTTTGGGGCCGCGGCGCGGCCCCAAAATGTCTTTTCAAAAGGTTTTGTGAATTTATCACAACTTGGGGTTATTTTAGTTGTCGATTCACCAAAAGTAAACTTATCCGCAAAAATCAAAAACACTTAAATTTGAGCACGGAAACGCGTATCCGCAAACGCCAGTCCACCGAAGAACTGAACAACCTGATCATCGACAGCATTCAGGACATCAAGGGCAAAAATATCGTCAAGCTCGACATGCGCCGCCTCTATGATGCACCAACCGACTTCTTTATCATCTGCGAAGGTTCTTCCACCACCCAGGTCAAAGGTATCGCCGACAATATTTACAAACGGCTGAAAGATGAAGCCGGCAACCTGCCGCTCCATGTAGAAGGCCAGCAAAGCGCCCACTGGATCTGCCTGGACTACTTCGACGTGGTGGTCCATGTCTTCTATCCGGAGACGCGGCAGTTCTACCAGTTGGAAGGACTTTGGAGCGACGCTTCTTTCTCCGAAATAGAAAGTTTGTAGCTTTCCGGAAAATTTTCGTCGATTAACTTTAACGTTTCGTCTCCTCAGCCGTTGTATTCCCGATAAGGCAGAGGAACGTGCCCCCGCTTTGCGGTTAATAACTTGACAATTGATTTAACGAATGGAAGAAAACAAAAAGCCCGACAATAAACCCTCAGGCCCCCGCATCAGCTCCTACTGGATTTACGGTGTCATCGCCCTGTTCCTGCTGGCGCTGAATTTCTATCAAATCTCCAGCGCCAGCAGCGACCCGATCAACTTCTCCCGCTTCGCGGAAATGGCCAGGGCTGGCGATGTCCAACGTCTGGAAGTCATCAATGCCAAATTCGGCCATGTTTACCTCAAAGAGGGCAGCCTTGAAAAAACCGAGTATCAGGACGCTTCCAAGAGCAACCTGAACAACCGGCCACACTACATTTTTAACATCGGCCCTGCCGAGATCTTCGCCAAAGACCTCGAGCGCCTCAACGCCAACCTGGCGCCCGACAAGCAAATTCATCCCGAGTACATCGACCGCACCAACTGGCTGGCGCCCATCCTCAGCTGGGTGCTGCCCGTAGCTATCATCGTCGCTATCTGGCTCTTCATCATGCGCAGGGTAGGCGGCGGCGGGGGCGGTCCCGGCGGGCAAATCTTCAACATCGGAAAGTCAAAAGCTACCCTCTTCGACCAGAACTCCAAGGTCGACATCACTTTCGCCGATGTCGCCGGTCTGGATGAAGCGAAAGAGGAGGTGGTTGAAGTAGTCGACTTCCTGAAAAATCCCAAGAAATACACCGCCCTGGGCGGCAAGATACCCAAAGGCGTGCTGCTGGTCGGCCCTCCCGGCACCGGCAAAACCCTGCTGGCCAAAGCCGTGGCCGGAGAAGCAGGCGTGCCCTTCTTCTCCATCTCCGGCTCCGACTTCGTCGAAATGTTCGTAGGCGTGGGCGCCTCGCGCGTACGCGACCTCTTCCGCCAGGCCCGCGAAAAAGCGCCCTGTATCGTCTTTATCGACGAAATCGACGCCATCGGGCGCGCCCGCGGGAAAGGCGCCTTCCAGGGCGGCAACGACGAGCGCGAAAACACGCTCAACCAGCTGCTCGTGGAAATGGACGGCTTCCCCACCGACAAGGGCGTCATCCTCATGGCCGCTACCAACCGGCCCGATGTGCTCGACTCCGCCCTGATGCGCCCCGGCCGCTTCGACCGCCAGATCGGCATCGACCGCCCCGACCTCAAAGGCCGCGAAGCCATCTTCAAGGTCCACCTGAAAAATATCAAACTCTCTACCGACGTCGACGCTTATACCCTGTCTGAAATGACCCCGGGCTTCGCCGGCGCCGAGATCGCCAACGTCTGCAACGAAGCGGCCCTGGTCGCCGCCCGCCGCAACAAGAAAGCCGTCGATATGGACGACTTCAACCACGCCCTCGACCGCGTGATCGGCGGCCTGGAGAAGAAGAACATGCTCATCTCTCCCGAGGAAAAACAGATCATCGCCTACCACGAGGCCGGCCACGCCATCTGCGGTTGGTACCTCGAACACGCCTCCCCCCTGGTCAAGGTGACTATCGTGCCACGTGGCATCGGCACCCTGGGCTATGCGCAGTACCTGCCCAAAGACGAATACATCACCCGCACCGAGGCACTGCTCGACCGCATGTGCATGACCTTCGGCGGAAGGGCTGCTGAATCCATCGTATTCGGCAAAATCTCTACCGGCGCGCAAAACGACCTCGACCAGGTCACCAAAATGGCCTATAGCATGGTCAGCATCTTCGGGATGAACGAAAAGGTGGGACAAGTTTCCTTCTACGGCCTCCAAAACGAGAGCTTCAACCGCCCCTACTCCGAAGAAACGGCCAGCATGATCGATACCGAAGTGCGCAATCTGGTCGACAAGCAGTACGACCGCGCCAAGGAACTACTTAAAGATAAGCGCAAGGAACTGGAGATCATCGCCCACCAACTGCTGGAAAAAGAAGTGCTGCTGAAGTCAGACCTCGAACGCCTCATCGGCCCGCGCCCCTACGGCCCGCCCCCCGGCGAAAAAGCCGATCCGGCCGACCTCGAAACGACGCCCTCCAAAGGCGAAGCCACAGAAGACAGCGAAGCGGAAATTCTGACCGCAGACTGATAAAAAAAAAGGGGGGATTGCGGCTGCGCCGCAATCCCCCCTTTCCTTTTAATCCGCCGCCGTCTCCCTGATCAGCAACTGAAAACCGTTGCCATGGATGTTGACGATCTCGATGTTGTCGTCCTTCTTGAGGTATTTGCGCAACTTGGTCACAAACACATCCATCGAACGGGCCGTGAAGTAGTTGTCCTCCCCCCATATCTTGGTCAGGGCCTCCGAGCGGGGCAGCACATCGTTTTTGGATAGGGCAAACATCTTGAGCAACTGCGCTTCCTTGGGAGAGAGCTTCTCCTTCGTCTCATCCGGCTCGCCGGGGTTGTAGGTCAGGATGCGCAGGGGGTAGTTGAAGTGGAACTTACCGATGAAAAACTCGCGCACGTCCTCGTCCGCGTCCATGCCTTTGGCGCCTTTGCTGCGCTTGAGGATGGCCTGGATGCGGTACAACAACTCCTCAGAGTTGAAAGGCTTGGTGATGTAGTCGTCGGCGCCGATCTTGAAGCCCTGTAACACGTCGTCTTTCAGGGTCTTGGCCGTCAGGAAAATAATGGGCATCTCCGCGTCGCGCTCGCGGATCTCCCTGGCGAGCGTAAAGCCGTCTTTTTTAGGCATCATCACGTCGAAGATGCACAGGTCGAAGTCCTCTTTCTTGTAGGCTTCAAAACCCATTACCCCATCGGTAGCCAGCGTTACATCATAGTCGTGCATCTCGAGGTAGGATCGCAGCACATCCCCGAAATTCTGATCGTCTTCAACTAACAGGATCTTGTTATTGGACATCGCAGCCATAGTCTGGTCGGATTTTCTCGGTTCTTAAAATGTTAAAACGCAAACAGGGGCAAACTAATTATGCCAAAGCGGCGCTTGAATGCTTCGCTTCCACGACAAAGGGGAAAAAAAGAATAAAACTGCTGCCTTTCCCCAACTCGCTCTTCACGTCGACCTGCCCCTTGTGGGCCGTCATCAGGGCTTTGACGTAGCTCAGCCCCAACCCGAAGCCCTTCACATCGTGCAGGTTGCCGGTGGAAACCCTGTAGAATTTGTCAAAAATATGCTTCCGCGCCTCCTTGCTCAGGCCTATGCCCTTATCCTGGACAACGACCTCCACCCCGTTGGGAACGTTGCGCGTGAAGACGAAAATTTCCGGCGTTTCGGGAGAATACTTGTTGGCGTTGTCCAACAGGTTGTTCATAATGTTGGAGATATGCGTAAAATCTCCCTCCACCACCGGTTGTTCCGCTTTGAGGATCGCCTTGGCCGTGCCGCCGCGCTTGTCCACCTGCAAGAGGATATTCTCCACCGCGCGGTTGATGACGTCGTGCAGGTTGACCTCGGTGAGCTTGAGGTTGAAGTCTCTTTTATCGATCAATGCCATCTGAAGCACCTTCTCCACCTGACTGTTCATGCGCTTGTTCTCCTCCTTGATGATACCCGCAAAGCGCATGATCTTCTTCGGGTCGCCGGAGATCATCGGGCTGGCGATCGAATCGGCGGCCAGTGAGATGGTCGCGATCGGGGTCTTGAACTCGTGGGTCATGTTGTTGATGAAATCGGTCTTCATCTCCGACAATTTTTTCTGCCGGAAGATCACCGATACGGTATAGGCGAAGCAGAAGAGGATCAAGGCCGTGAAGAAGATAGCGGCGGCGAGGCTCTTCCACACGCCCGCCCAGACGAAACTCGCCCTGGAAGGGAAAAACACCATCAGCAAGCCGGGCGCACGGCCGTTCTGAGGCTGAAAGAGCGAAACCCGGTACTTGGACGTATACAGGTCCTTGTACCCTTCCTGGGTGACCAGCGGCTGGTCGTCGGTGACCAGAAAGTGGTTGTTGCTGATGACGAAACTCTTTTTGCTGCGGGAGAAAACCCCGTATCTGTATTCGGTCTCGATGCCGAGGTTTTTCAGTTCCTGCGCGATATACCCGTTGAGGTGCTCCAGGTTGATGCGGTCTTCCAGCGAGGTATAGTCAAGGCCTTCGTAATACCGCATCATCTGGGAGAATTTGCCCACCCGTTCGGCGGTGCATTTGTCGCAGTTGCAAACGGGGTCGGCCACCAGGATGGCCATCAGGTCCTGCTTCGACAGCTTGACGTCGCTGTAGGCCTTGTCTTCGATGGAAAGGGAGACGGTCACCTCGCCCTCGCGGATGCTCTCCATCAGCTCGTTCTCCATGTAGGAGCGCACATAGCCGTTGTTGACGAAATTGTAGAACTCCAACTGCTCGTCGTATTCCAGGCGCTCGGAAACCTTGCTCAGGGCGGCGAAGACGTTCTTGTCAAACTGCTCCTGGTTCAGCCCGATAGCGGAGCCGATCCACTTGACCTGGAGCCAGCAAAGGCCGAGCATGGCCGCGCTCATCAACCCGATTATGATCCAAATGGCTTTCTTGTTCATCATAAGCTGCCGGAAAACTTCCTCTATTTAACGCCTGAAAGCCAAATTTAACTAAAATGAGGGAGGGGAATTTGGGGTTTAACAGCTTTTTAACGAGATGAGGAGATGAGAAGGTGAGAAGTGGAATCCACTCCTCACCTTCTCATCTCCTCATCTACATGCACTTTAGTTCAAAGTAAACCGCACCACAATCCCCGCCGAAGTATTAGTGATCGGGAAAGACTGTGAGATCTTGGGCACGGTGCGGCGGTAGTCCATGAACAGGCGCAGTGCCAGCTGCTTGTTGACCTGGTATTCGGCGGCAGGCGAGATCGAGATGGCCCGGGTACCGCGCGTAGGCTCGTTGATGGGCTGGTCGAGCAGGTAGCGGGTCGTCACGTCGTCGCGCAGGGAGAAGTCGAAGCTGATGTCCATGTCGCCATTGTTTCTCGGGCTGGCGCCGCCGCGCTGCTGGGAGCTGCGGCCGCCGCTGCCGGGCGCGAGAGATTTCTCCGCTTCGGGGGTCTGCAATTTTTTCAGGAAGCCGATCTGCACGCCCTGCATCCGGTAGCCGAAACCGATGACGTATTCGGAGGTTTTGGTCTCGTTCAAGCCATTATCTAGGAAGCTCATCTGCAGGTTGCGCGACTTTTTGAAGTCGAGGCGCAGGGAGATGTTGTTCTGGGTGCGCAGGTCGATACCGATGAGGGGCGACAACTGCTCGGTGATGACGATGGCCGGGATCTCGAAGCGGGAGAAAAAGTCGCCCGTCTCTGGGTTGAGTTTACCCGGGTTCTGCTGGGAATAGAGCAGGTCGGTCTGGAAGGAATTGACCGTGAGGGTCGACTTGTAGCCGTGCCGCAGGGTGAAGTTGGACAGGAACTCCTTGAACAGGGGCAGCTTCGACAAGCCGTTGTAGGTCAGGTTCCAGTTGAGGCTGGGCAGCATTTTTCTCAACACGTTCGTATAGTCTGCATTCACGGGCACCTCATTGGGGTCCTGCCCCGCATAAGCTGCCAGGAAAGCGGGAATGAGCACGCTCTGCTGGGCGCGGCCATAGCCATAGGGATAGCCCAGGGTGTCGCCCTGGAAGTCGTCGACGTGGATGCCCTGCCCCAGGCGGTTGGCCACCACGAGGCGGTTATCTTCGAAGGTATTGAACAAGGCCACCAGGTCGGACACTTCATCGCGGAAAAGCGTTCCCATAGAAAAATAGGAAATGGTAAACGACCCCACGTCCTTGGGGATGAGGTGCTCGTACTCCGCCTGTGAGGGGTCGCTGCCCAGGATGGTATCGCGGCGGAAATACTCGGAGTGGAAATTGGAGTAGTTGCGGTTGGCCGTGATGTCGATGCGGAAATCGGTGAAAGGCTCGATGGTGAGCTGGCCGTCGATGACCTGGCTGTAGTCTTGTGTGACGGGCTGGTTGAGCAGCTGGTCTTCTGATATCCAACTCCAGTTGTTGTAGAGCCAGTCGTTGGGGCCATAGTAGTCCTGCTGCCGGAAGTTGGGTTGCCCGCCCGCCACGAAATCCCAGCCCGGTGCGGTGAAGCCGTTAGCCAGGCCGAGGAATTGCGATTCCGGCTTGAAGCCGGGCACAACGGTGCCGAAGTTTTCCGAATAGGAAAGGCGGGCCTTGCGCACCAGCAGGAAGGGCCTGACGATGGCTTTCACCGCCGGACTGACGCCGTCTTTTTTCTTCTTTTCCCTTCCGGCGCCGGCCTGGCCTTCTGCGCCACCAGGCTCGCCTTCGGCGCCAGCCTGGTTGGCCCTGCCTCTTTCCCGCAGGTCCCTGCCGGGCAGACCGCCGCCGGGGCCCTGGTCTTTGCCCGCCGGCTGCTTGCCGGACACATCGCCACCTGTGCCGCCACCGCTATCGCTGCCTTTGCCTTTTCCGCCGCCGCCTGGCTGCTCATTGCGGCCGCCCCTGCCGGGAGGCTCTGCGCCACCCCGGCCGCCACTGGCGCCCGGCCGCGTTTTGGTATTGACCTGCTTGAGGAAATCCCACTTGTTGTAGAGTTTCTCAAAATCGAGGTCGGCGTTGGCCGTGCGAGCCTGGGTGTTTTGTATGACGTTGCCCAAGCTGGCGGTGTTGAGCGCCGCAGCATTCCAGCTGTACCTGGCAGAGTAGGTAGCCCTGACATTCACCCAATCGAGTAAGGGGACCAGTTTGAAGGGCAGGGTGTAGTTGAGGCTGAAGTCGTGGGTGTAGTTCTTGGGCCGGCCGAAGTTCTGGATCTGGCCCCAGATATATTCCCGCTCAGCCGGTGTGTTAATCGGCCCTGTGACAAATGCTTCTTCCTCATCGATGACAGCGAGGTTGACTGCGTTGAAGTTGAACTTGAGCGACTTGGTGAGGTCCCATTGCAGGTTGTAGGAGCGGTCCCAGGTCCAGCGCTTGTTGAAGTATCTGTCGTACGGTTCGAGGGTGAAGCGGTAACGGGTTTCGTTGAACTGCCTGTCCATCATGGTGCTGAAGGAGAAGGAGTTGGGCAGGGGGTTGAAGTTGAACTCTGTGAGCAACTGCAGGGCCTTGATATCTTTCTTGATGATGCTCTTTAATGGAGTGATGTAGGTCACCTTTCGCGAGAAGGCATAGTCGAGGGCGCCCTGCTGCCTGCGAAGCCGGTCGTTCTCGATGATGGGATCGCGCCGGTCGGTGACGGAGCGGGCATAGGAGACGCTGAAGTTGGAGATATCCCATGGCATGGGCACGGCGTCTTTATTCGTCCGCTCCTTCTTGACGTTGGTGAAGTTGATACTCTTGATCGACAGGACGTCCTGCGCCAGGTTGCGGATGGAGTCGCGTTCGTTGATGGGCGCCGCTTCCAGTTTTTCATCCAGTGTAATGTCGAGGTCGTAGGGGTCGAACTGGGGCGAGCTGATGGTTTGGGATACCTGTGCGTAGAAAGGGAGTCGTATGCCCCAGTTTTGGGGCAGGAACTTGCCGAGTTCGAGGTTGGTCGACACGTCGTAGGTATAGATATTTTCGCGGCTGCGTTCCTGCAATTGCTGGTCGAGCGCGCCAAAGCCGATGGAGCTGAAGCTGCCCGCCACGCTGAGGTTACCCAGGTCGGCCAGCTGCACGTCGAGGCGCGACAGGGCTGCGGCCCCACCTCTTTGATCAAGGCCGAACACGCGCAATTCGTTGACCCATATCTCTGCGCAGTGCGGCTGGTTGTCATTAGCCGGGTTGCGGATACCGATCATCACCCCCTTTACGTCGCCAAGGTTGGGATTGCCTTTGATGCGAATTTTTGCGCCGATTTTCGCGGGGTCGGGGAACCCGTCCAGCGGATACAAGGCAGTAACGTCCACGCCGGCGTTGTTGCGCAGCAGTTTCAGGTCTTTGAAAATCTGGAAATCGATATCGAAGTCGTTGGCCTCCGGCCAGATGACGCGGGGATAGGCCGGGGAGTTGTAGGGTACGTCTCCTTCGGAGAGCACGACGGGGAGTTCGTATTCGTAGTAGTTGCGCGAGAAGTCGGAGCCTATGCGGATGAAGACCGTCAGGTCGCCGTCCTTGAGGAGGGGATCGTCGGGTTTGCGCTCGGCGTGCATAAACATCTTGAGGCCTTTATAAAGGCGCAGGTCGAGGTCGGTGAGTTTGTAGATCGATTTCTCCTGGCCGTCGCGCAGGTTGCAGACGTTGAGCGAGAGGGCGGCTTCGTTCTGCTGTGCGTTCTGGTTGACGCCGATGGCCCGCTCCCGGATGATGCCGGGGGGAAGGATATAGCCAAAGGGCCTGCGGCTGGTATTTTCTTCGATGTTGACGTCGTTGACGTCGAACAGGGCGTCGCCTTCTTCCTGGGGTCCCTGCAGGCTGGTGGGGCCGTCGGGCAGGATGTAGCGGCGCCACTGGTTGCGCACCAGGTCGAGTCGGGCGAAGCGCAGGGTTACCTGGCTTTCAAAGCCCCTGAGGTACATCCGGATGAAGCGGATGGAACGGAAGTCCTGGATGCCGCCTACGCGCCGGAAGTTGGGGTTGTCGGCGGGCAGTTCGAGCGGCACCTTGAAGCGGTACCAGATGCGCTTCTGCTCGGGGTCCATCACGGAGTCGGTGACGAACTCGTTGCGCATGTCTATACCGCGGTTGCCGTCCCACTTGATGGGCACGCGGTACTGGAAGTACGATTCTGTTTCGTTGAGGGTCAGGTCGTTGTTGATGTCCTCCATATCCGGGGTGGTCCGGCCGAAGGTCACGGTGTTGCCCTGGTTTTCTTCGGTGGCGGAGGGGGTATTGCCCTGGGTATTGTTGTAGCGCAAATAGCGCTTGAGTACGTCGGGCTCGTCCTGCACGGTGCCGAAGGCGTTGCGGTCGTTATAGTAGATGTAGTTATCGAAAGAAGGGTCGGCGAGCATAGAGTCGCGGACGGGTCCGGGCAGCACACCCTGCTCGATTTGCTGGAGGTAATCGGCGAAAAACGCCTGTTCCTCGGCATCGTTCAGGCCGTCGAGGCCCACGTCCTGGGCGGCGCGGCGCGCGGGGTCGGCGTCGAAGGCGGTGGTGATCTGCGGGGTGATGGGAATGCGGCCCCACTGGGTCTGGATGACGAGCTGGTCGGGGTTTTCGTCGGTGGGGTCGGGAAGGCCGTTTTCGAAGAACTTGCGGGAGTCTTTGAGGATGTCTTCCGATACGTTGCCGAGGTTGAAGTAGATATCGCCCTCATACCGCTCCGGGTTGGGGATGGTGTTGCCGCTGCCGTCGGGGTCGAGGAAGGGGCTGAGGAGCCAGAACTCGATGAATTCGACGTTGGCGGCCTGGAAGTCGTTGGTGTTGATGGCCCGCATGATACCGGCCCAGCGGTTTCCGGGGTCTTTGAGGGTACCGTCGGCGTTGAGGCCCGCGGAATAGGCCGTACCGCCGGGCACGTCGAAGTTGTAGGAACCGCGCAGGCTGGGGTAGTAGGTCAGGTCGAGGCCTTGCACGGTGTTGAGCAGGGGGTTAAGGCTGGGGTTGCTGAAGTTGCGGAACACTTCCCTCGTCTGGATGCGGCGGGTATAGGGGTTCTGCACATCCTGTCCGCGCACGGCGTCGTCGATGCGGTACCAGGTCAGGTGGGCGCGGTTGACTCCGGAGAGTATGGAGTTTTCTTCCTGCCACTCAGGAAAGAAGGGGTTGCTGTTGCGCTCATCGTTTCCCGGCACGCTGGCCATCACCCAGAGGTTGGGCTGGAGGTGCAGCGGAATGGCGGCTACTGAGCCTTCGAAGTCGTCGATGTACACCACGCCGCCTTTGTCTTCATCGCTGTCTTCGTTGATGGCGCGGGCGTGTCCCGGGCGCAGGAAGGCGGCTTCGGCCATGAACGACACGTTGGAGGGCGCTTTGGTCTGGATAAGCGGCAGCGCGTCGACGAGGCGGGTGATCCAGGGGACCTCCTTGCTGAAGTTCAAATCGAGGCCGTAAATGGTATTGTTGATGGGGTCGTCGCCGATGTTGACCTTCGGGGTGAAGGGCCGCTCGAAAAGGCGCAGGTAAGTACCGCCCAATGTAAGGTTTTTACCCAGGGTATAATCGGCCCTCAAGCCCAGCATGGTCTTTCGCTGAAAACCAAACAGGGTATTGTCTTCGAATGAGACCCGGATCGGCGCCCCGGAAGCGAGCAGGGCGTCGTTGAGGATGCGCACCCGTCCGATATTGTAGTCGATCTCGTAGTCGCGTCCTTCCTCCAGCAACTGCCCGCCCGCGGTCACCCGCACGGAGCCGGGAGGGATGTTGAAAGCGCCGAGCGAAATCTCGGAAGAGACGGTCGTTTTATAACTACCCCTGATGACGAAGCGGTTGAGGTAAGCCGATTCGATGGCGCGTATCTTGGTCGAGTCGTAGAGCTGCTGATAGACGTAGCGCGCGCTGTCGATCGGGCTGGTGATCTGCTTGGCCAGCGCCTCGCCGAAGGGTTCCAGTACGGGGAACATGATACGCCCGTTCTGGGGTATGATGGTCACCCCCGGCACGAAGTCGAAGACCCCGTCCCCTGTGGGCTGTGGGTCGCCCTGGACATTGAGTCTGTCGAGGTTGAAGACGGTAAGCAGGGGCTTGCCCTTGATTTCGGTATCGGGCAGGAAGCGCTTCTCCCCGCCTGCGGGCTCCTCGTAGAAGATGTCGAGTTTGAAATCGGCCTGGTTGACGTTGTAGGCGCCGATGGAATAGACGTTCTTCATCATCAGGTCCCATGCCGGCACGTCGACGCGCTGGGTGGTGCTCTTGAGCATTTTGACGAAGAGTATCTGCTGGTCCTGGATGGAGTCGCCCGTCTGCGGCACGTCGTCGGCAAACTGGCCGACCTGGTAGGTGCTGTCTTTGTAGGAATATTGGTAGGCTACGCCAAGCACCTGGTCGGGGTTGACGTTGATGTTGACCGAAAGAATACCGAGATCGGGGTGGTAAGTGAATTCGGTGGGCGCGAGCTGGCGGGCCGTGACTTTTTCGTAGTCGCGGGCCTGCTGGAAGGCGAAAGGCGGCTGGCGCAGCTCGGAAACCACCTTATCGACCAGCGCCGTGCGCGGGTTGGCCTGGATGAGGCCGTAGATCGGGTTGGCAGCGTTGTCGGGCAGGCCGTGTTTGCCGTCCAGGTCGCGGTACACCGGCGTGACGGGAGGCTGGATGGCCGCGTTGCTGGTCGTCATCTTATCCCGGCTGGGCTCGCCCAGGTCGGCGATGGCCACGATCTCGCGCACGTTGTTGAATTCGCGGCGGTCATTGGTGATCCACACCTGTATTTTTTCGATGCGGAAAAGGGTCTTGATCTGCGGGAGGTTTTCCAGGGCTTCCTCGAACACTTCGCGATTGTAGTGGGAGAGGAAAAAGTGGCGGTTTTCGTCGTATTCGTTGGCCCGCACTTCGAAATCCTGCTGCTGGCTACCGCCTTGCAGGGTAATCTCCTCGCGCTCCGAGTTTTGCTGGGCGACGAGGCCGGTGAGGCGAAGGTGGCCGAACTGCAGTTCCGTTTTGATACCAAATAGGCTCTGATTGCCCTGAATGAGCGTTCCGCGCAGGGGCAGGCTTACGTTGCCGGCCTCTATTTTTTTAATGATCTCGTCTTCGCTGAATTTATCGGTATTGTAGTCGAGCTTCATGGGGTTTTCGAAGTCGAAAGTCGCCTGTGTGTTATAGTTGAACGACAGGTTGAGCTTTTCCCCGATGGAGCCCTGCACGTCGGTCTGGATGGCCATGTCGAAGTCGAAGCCCCCCTGCCGGCGCTGTCTTTCCAGCAGGGCCGGGTTTTCGACGTTCTGGAAGTCGACGCCAAAGGTCAGGTCGATAGAGCCCTGGGGCCGGATATCGACTTCGGAGCCGCCGAAGAGGCGGTCGACCAGGCTGTTTTTGACATCGATTTTGGCGATGGGGTCCGCCCTGCCCTCCCCGGGGTCGGCGCCGCTGACGCCCAGCAGTTGTTTAAAGTACTCGCTTTGCTGCCGCTTGGCCTGGTATTCCATGTACTCATCGAAAGTCATGTAGGTAGGCATGCGGTAAAAGTCGTCGCCGATGCGCTCGGAGATGAGGTAGAGGCCGGTGGCGGGATCGTATTCAACCGTTTGCTCGATGATATCGGGGTCTTCCAGGTCGAAGGGATTGCGGGAGGAGTTGAGGAAATCGTCGTAGCGGTCCTCCAGCGGTATGGTATCCTGGGCGCCGAAGATGATCTCGGGCGTATAGGGGTCTTCGAGGTTGGAACTGGCAAATGATTGCAGCACGGCAATCATTCCCAGCAAAACCAGCAAACCAGACAAACGTATATGTTCTCTATTCATAAAATTCAGAAGGAGTCGCAAATGCCAGGGATTATTGAATTCAGGTAATATCTATGGGACAAACGCACCCAGCTGTTTCTTTTTGTTGTTGGAGAAAATTTTAACAAAAATACCATTTTTCCCATTTCCCGTCTGAAAGGCGTGTTTCATGACAGGTGCTGCAGGGCCATTTTTATGAGTTTTTCAACGCTGCCGACCGAGGGATTTTCCTTCAAAATCTGGTTGAGTGCCTTTTGCACCGGTATTTTGGAGAATCCGAGGGCCAACAATGCAGATAACGCTTCCTGCCTGATCGTATTGTCCGCCGATGGGATAGGAGCCCAATCTTCTCCCACATCCTTTTTCACCTTGTCCTTCAGTTCCAGGATGATCCGCTTGGCGGTTTTGGGGCCGATGCCTTTCACCCGGTTGAACTGGGCGTCGTCTTCCGACAGGATCGCCGAGCGCACCTCATCGGCGCTGAGGGCGGAAAGCACCAACTGGGCGGTGGTTGGACCAATGCCCGACACCGAGATCAGGTGCACGAACAAGGACCGCTCCTGCTCGTCGGCAAAGCCGAAAAGGGTCTGCGCGTCTTCTTTGACGTGAAAATGGGTAAGGAGTTTCACCTGCTCCAGGCTCTCGATCCGCGCGTAGGTGTTCAGGCTGATGAAAACCTGGTACCCGATGCCGCCCGCCTCGACCACCACGTACGTCGGGGTCTTGAAGGTGATGAGTCCTTTGATATGGTGGATCATACGATGTGATTGAGGGCCACGAAGGTACGAATTTTCGCCTGTTTTACCCACGATCGCACAGAATCTTGCCTTTCCCCCCTATCTTTGCGGGCAAAAAGCCGATGAACGTTTTACTACTGGGAAACGGCGGCCGCGAGCACGCCTTTGCGATAAAATTGAGCCAAAGCCCCCTCTGTTCCCGGCTCTTCATAGCTCCCGGCAACGCGGGTACCGCTTCCTGCGGCGCCAACGTGCCCGTCTCTCCTGAAGACTTCCCCGCCCTCAAAGAATTTGTGCTCGGCAACGACGTCCGGTTCGTCGTGGTTGGCCCCGAAGCGCCCCTGGTCAAGGGCATTTTCGACTTCTTCGCCTCCGACCCCGAACTCCGCTCCGTGCCGGTCATCGGCCCATCCCGGGAAGGCGCCCGGCTGGAAGGCAGCAAGGCTTTCGCTAAGGCTTTCATGGAGCAATACGGCATCCCCACCGCTGCCTACCGCGAATTTTCCGCAGGCCAGCTCGAAGAGGGCCTTGCCTATCTCTCCACCCAGCCCGCTCCCTACGTGCTGAAAGCCGACGGCCTCGCTGCCGGCAAAGGCGTGCTCATCCTGAACAGCTTGGAAGAAGCCCAGGCCGAACTGCGCGCCATGCTGGGCGGCAAATTCGGCGAAGCCAGCGCCAAAGTGGTCGTCGAGCAATTTCTCGACGGCATCGAATTCTCCGTCTTCGCGCTCACCGACGGCAAATCGTGGAAACTCCTCCCCGAAGCCAAAGACTACAAGCGCATCGGGGAAGGCGACACCGGCCTCAACACCGGCGGCATGGGCGCCGTCTCTCCCGTGCCTTTCGCCGATGAAAAAATGATGGAAAAGGTGCGCACCCGCATCATCGAACCCACCATCCGCGGCATACAGGCACGCGGCTTCGCCTACCACGGCTTCATCTTCTTCGGACTGATCAGCGTAGCCGGCGAGCCCTATGTCATCGAGTACAACTGCCGCATGGGCGACCCGGAAACCGAGGTCGTCTTCCCTCGCATCCAATCCGATCTGTTGGAACTCCTCCAAGCCGTGCCCGAAGGAAGGCTCGCGGAAATGCAGTTGCACACCGACCCTCGCACCGCCACCACCGTCTTCCTCGTGTCGGGCGGCTACCCGGGCAGCTACCCCACCGGCAAAACCATCTCCGGACTTGACAAGGTGCGGGGCAGTACCGTCTTCCACGCCGGCGCCGCGGAAAAAGAAGGAAAAATCGTCACCTCCGGCGGCCGCGTGCTCGCCGTCACCTCCTTCGGCGACAGCATCCCGGAAGCCGTCGCGCAATCGCTGAAAAACGCAGAAATAATTGATTTTGAAGGGAAATATTTCAGGAAAGACATTGGTTTCGACCTGATCTGATCATGCCCTACCCCATCACCCACATCCAGCATATACTCGGCGCCGAGTGGCTCAACGACCAGCCGGAGGAGCAGATCGTCGAGCATTTGCTGTACGACAGCCGGCAGATCATCTTCCCGGGGCAATCCCTCTTTTTCGCCCTCATAGGCCCGCGCCAGGATGGCCACCGCTTCATCCGCGACGCCTATGCCGGCGGGGTGCGCAACTTCGTCGTCTCCCGTGCGGTAGAAACCGGGCGCTACCCCCAGGCCAATTTCCTCAAAGTCGAGAATACCGTCCAGGCCCTCCAAACGCTTGCGGCGCATCACCGCAGACAGTTTTCCTTCCCCGTCATCGGCGTCACCGGCAGCAACGGCAAGACCATCGTCAAGGAGTGGCTCTATCAGCTGGTGCAGGAGGATTTTCACGTAGTGCGCAGCCCCCGGAGCTACAACTCCCAGATCGGCGCCCCGCTCTCCGTTTGGCAGATGCAGCCCGCACACGAACTGGGCATCTTCGAAGCAGGTATCTCCCAAATGGACGAAATGGAGCACATCGCCCGGGTCATCCTGCCCGATATCGGCATCATGACCAACCTGGGCGACGCCCACAACGAAGGCTTCCCCTCCAAAGAAGTCAAGCTCAGGGAAAAAATCCGGCTGTTCGCCTCCGCCCACACCGTCATTTTCCGAAAGGAACACAGCCTCATAGACCGCATGCTGCACGAGGTCTACCCCGGCAAACGGCTCTTTTCCTGGTCGGACAACGGGCAGGACGCCGACATCGTCATTCAGGAAAAACGCCCCTCCAGAAACGGCGTTTACCTGATGGGCAGCTACCGCAAAGAACCCTTCACCTGTGAGGCGCCCTTTTCCGACGAAGCGTCTTTAGAAAACGCCATGCATTGCCTCTCGGCGCTGCTTGTCCTGGGCTACCCCCTGGCCGAAGCCGCCCGGCGGCTGTCGAGGCTCGAGCCGGTGGCCATGCGCCTGGAGCTCAAAGCCGGCATCAACAACTGCGTGCTGATCAACGACGCCTACAATTCCGACCTCACCTCGCTGACCATCGCCCTGCATTTCCTGCAACAGCAAAGCGCCCACCCGCACCGCACGCTTATACTCTCCGACATCCTGCAGAGCGGCGAGCCGGCGGCCGCCTTGTATAAAAAAGTAGCCCACCTGGTCGTCGGGAAAAAGGTCGATGAGTTCATCGGCATCGGGAAAGATATCGCACATATCCGGCCCTTCCTGCCGCCCGGCCTGCCCGCGCACTTTTTTACCGACACCAGCCAGTTCCTGGTTCACATCGAACAACACCCATTCCGCAACCAGACTATCCTGCTCAAAGGCGCCAGGGCCTTTCAGTTTGAGCGCATCGCCAACCGGCTTTCCTACAAAGCCCACAAAACCGTGCTGGAGATCGACCTCGACGCCCTGCGCCACAACCTGCATTACTTCCAGCGGCAATTGTCGCCCGGCGTAAAACTGCTGGTCATGGTGAAAGCCTCCGCATACGGCAGCGGCGCCGCAGAAGTAGCGCGGCTGTTGGAATTCCAGAACGCCGACTACCTGGGCGTGGCCTATGCCGACGAAGGGGTGGAATTGAGAAAAGCGGGCATACACCTGCCCATTCTGGTGCTCAACCCGGAGGAGGCCAGCTTCGACGCGCTCTTCCGCTACGGCCTGGAGCCGGAAATCTACAACCTGTCGCTGTTGCGGAGCCTGCTGGCAGCCATTCCCGAAATCAAACCCGAGGTCTCCATCCACCTCAAACTGGAGACCGGCATGAACAGGCTGGGCTTTGTTGAAAAGGAACTTCCCGCGGCGCTGGAAATACTCCGGAGCCAACCCAGGGTGAAAGTCGCCAGCGTGCTCTCGCACCTGGCCGCCAGCGAAAACCCCGGTCACGACGCCTTCACCCACCAGCAGGCGCAACGGTTCATGCGAGGGTACGAGATACTTTCGGAAGGGCTGGGGTACAGGCCGCTGCGCCACCTGCTCAACTCCAGCGGCACGATCAGGTTCCCGCAATACCAAATGGACATGGTGCGTTTGGGTATCGGGCTCTACGGCATCGAAGGCAACGCTGAACTGAAGGGCAAACTGCGCACCGTGCTCACCCTCAAAGCCACGGTTTCCCAGATACGGGAGGCCGGCCCGGGCGATACCGTGGGCTACGGAAGAATGGGCGTGGTGGAAACGCCCAAACGCATCGCCACCATCAGTATCGGCTACGCCGACGGCTTGCTGCGCCTGGCAGGCAACGGACGCTTCCAGGCCCTCATCGGGGGGCGGCGCGTACCCACCATCGGCAATATCTGCATGGACATGGCCATGCTCGACGTGACAGGGGCGCCGGAAGTCAGGGAAGGCGACGAGGTGATCATTTTCGGAAAAGACCTTCCCGTGGAAGAACTGGCCCAGGCCCTGCAAACCATACCCTATGAAGTGCTGACCAATCTGTCGGAACGCGTCAAACGCGTTTATTGGCAGGAGTGAGCCGGAAAAATTGTTAACTTTGCGCCCTGTATTACCAAACCCATTTTGTCAAAAAATTACCGAGATGATTCGCAATCGAGTATTCCTGGTCCTGGCCCTGCTGCTTTCCTGGGCACTGTCGGCCAATGCGCAGAAAGAAAACCAGAAAGACCCCGTTCTTTTTACCGTAAACGGAGTACCTGTCACGGTTTCGGAATTCACCTATATCTACACCAAGACCAACGGCCCGCGCGCCACTTTCTCCCGCGCCTCTCTTGAGGAATACCTGGACTTGTACCAGCGCTTCAAACTCAAGGTGCAGAAGGCTAAAGACATGAAGCTCGACACCATTCCCAGCCTCAGGGAAGAGCTGGAAGGCTACCGCCGCCAGTTGGCCGACTCCTACCTCATCGACAAGGAAGTGACCGAGCGCCTGGTGGAAGAAGCCTACAAACACAGCCAGCAAGACGTCAACATCAGTCATATCCTCGTGTCTATCCCCGGCGACGGGAGGGATACCATGAGGGCCTACCAGCGGATCACCGAGGCCAAGAGCATGCTGATGATGGGCGAGGCCTTCGACAGCATCGCCGTCAGGTATTCCGACGATAAGTCCGCCAAATCCAATTACGGCCATGTCGGGTACGTGACCGCTATTTTCCCGAAGGGCTTGTACAAACTGGAAAAAGCGGCCTACAGCGCCCCGACCGGCCAGATCGTGGGCCCGCTGCGCACAGTGGCCGGTTACCACCTCCTCGTCGTTCACGACCGCCGGGCCGCGCGAGGCGAAGTGGAATGCGCCCACATCCTGATCCGCAAACCCATACAAACAGGCGAGTTCAAAGACGCCAAAGGCAGGATCGACAGCATCTACCAGGCCCTGCAAGCAGGCGCCAATTTCGAAGAACTGGCGAAGACCCTCTCGGAAGACCGCCAGTCGGCCACCAAAGGCGGCTATATCGGGGTGTTCGGCATCAACCGCTACGAGCGCTCCTTTGAAGACGCAGCCTTCGGGATCGAAAAAGAAGGCGGCTATTCCCAACCCTTCGAAACCACCGCCGGCTGGCACATCATCAAACTCATCAGCAAGCGGCCCATCGGCGCTTACAACACCGCCAAGGCAGGTTTGATGACCAAGGTGAAAAACGACGACCGCTTCGAAGAAGCCAAACAGGCCATGATCGAAAAGGTCAAAAAAGAAAACGATTTCAAGGAATTCAACACCACCCTGGAAAACTTCACCGACACCCTCACCGAAAGTATTCTCAGCTACAAGTGGAAAGCGCCCCAACCGCTACCCCAGACCCTGCTCTTCTCCTTTGGGGCCAAATCCAAGGCAACCCTGGGCGATTTCATGGACTATCTCGAACGCTCCAGCCGCAAGCGCATCCGCATGGCCAACCAGTATTCCCCCAAGGAAGCGGTCATGAGCCTGTACAAGGACTTCATCAACGAACAAACCCTCAAATTCGAGGAACAACAGCTCGATGTTAAATACCCCGAATTCAAAGCGCTCATGCGCGAATACGAAGAAGGCATCCTGCTTTTTGAAGCCACCAAAATAGTGGTCTGGGACAAAGCAGCACAAGATTCCACCGGGCTGGAGGAATTCTTCAAAACCATCGAAGGCAAATACAAGTGGGAGGAGCGCGGCGTGCTGAGCGTCTATTCCCTCAAGAGCCTCGACAAAGACCTGCTCGACAAGGTGCAGAAGTACGCCGCCAAAAACAGCTCCGAAGAGGTGCTTAAAAAATTCAACACAGACCCCGCCAACCCGATTCTCGTGCGCAGCGAGCGCAACGTGGAAAAGGGCCGCAGCAAACTGGTGGAAAACATCGCCTGGCAGGCCGGCTCCATCGCCGCTCCCGAAGTCAATGAACGTGATCAAACCCAGAACTTCGTAAAAATCGAGGAAATCCTGCCTCCGGCCAACAAAACCCTGGAAGAAGCCCGCGGATATGTCATCGCCGACTACCAGGATTTCCTGGAGAAACAATGGGTCAACCACCTGAGGCAGCAATACCCCATCAAAGTCAACGAAGAGGTATTCCGCTCCCTCATTAAGTAAATAGCCTATGAAGCGCTTGTTTCTGGTAAGCCCGCTCATCCTGTTCCTCGCCCTCTCCTGCCGCCCCGGCGGAGGCGGCGGGGAAGAGGGCAACCGCCTCCTCGCCAGAGTGCACAACCTGACCCTGCACCTGTCTGACCTCGAAGGTATGATCCCCTCCGAAACCTCCTCCGAAGACAGCGCGCAGATCATCAACGCCTATGTGGAGCGATGGGTACGCGAGGCCGCCATGATGCACGAGGCAGAGCGCAACGTGCCCAAAGACCTCAATATCGACAAACTGGTGCGCGACTACCGGGCTTCCCTCATCCGCAACAACTACGAAAAAATACTCGTCGACAAATTGCTCGACTCGCTGGTCACCGAAGCACAGCTGCAGGAATATTACGAGTTGAACAAGGAACAGTTCCCCCTGGAAAGCGATATTGTCCGCTGCCGCTTTGTCATCCTGCCCCGCAGCGCCCCGGATATCAACCAGTTTGAAAAATGGTGGAAAAGCGATAAAGTCGAAGACTTCCAGCTGCTGCTCGCCTACAGCAACGAAAACGCCTTGTCCAGGCAACTTGACGACAGCCTATGGTACAGCGTCAAAGAGATAGACAACCGCTGGCCTGGCGGCGCCAACGAACTGCGCAACCTCAAACCAGGGCAAAAGATTTCCAGACGCGACGACAACTTCCTCTACTTTTTCCAACTGAACCAGATCCTGCGGGAAAAAGAACTGGCGCCAATCGGCTACGTCGCCGACCAGATGAAAAAGGTCATCCTGCACCAGCGAAAGATGAAGCTGCTCGACACCACCCGGGAAAATATCTACCAGGACGCCCTGCGCCGCAACCAGGTCAAAATTTTCAGCAATTAAGCCCGCGGGACACATTTTTTTGCCAGGATCGAACCCCTCCGGGTAAAAATGTAGACTTTAATTTCGAAGATATACCACTTATGACAAATCCGTTTTCCCGTTTCCGTTGGATCAGCGCCGCCGCTTTGCTGCTGATGCTTGCCATCCAACCCGCCTTTTCCCAAAAGAAAACCATCGACAAGGTCATCGCCACGGTAGGCGGAGAACTGATCCTGCTCTCCGAAGTCGAAGAACAGAAAGCCCTGCTCGAAGCCCAGAAGGGGGTACTGCCTCCCGACGCTTCCTGCCTGATCCTCGACAATGTCATGGCCCAAAAGCTCCTCGTCAACCAGGCTAAACTCGACAGTATCACCGTGCTCGACGCCGAGGTGGAAACCCAGCTCGATGCCCGTATCGAGCAGATCCTGGCCTATATGAACAACGACTACCAACAGTTCGAAGACTACTACGGCCAGTCCGTCAACCAGGTCAAAGACCAGTTCCGGGAAGACCTCCGCAACCAGCTCCTCGCTGAGCGCATGCGCGGGCAGGTCATCTCCGGGATCTCCGTCACCCCTTCCGAAGTCAAAGCCTTCTTCGACCGCATTCCGGCCGACAGCCTTCCCTATTTCAACTCCGAAGTCGAGATCTCCGAGATCGTTTATCGCCCCAAAGTCAATGAGGCCGAAAGGGAAAAAGCCATCAAAAAGCTGGAAGAACTGCGGGATATGGTGATGGTGCAAGGCGAAGACTTTGCCAAAGTGGCCCAGAAATACTCCGACGACTTCGCCTCCGCCCGCATTGGCGGCGACCTGGGCTGGACGCGGCGCGGCAAGTTTGTGCCCGAATTCGAAGCGGCGGCCTACAACCTGGAAGTCGATGAGATATCGCCTATCGTAGAGTCGGAGTTCGGCTTCCACATCATCCAACTCCTCGGACGGCGGGGCAACACCATCCACACCCGGCATATACTCGTCATCCCCGAGATCACCGAGGAAGACCTCGAACTGGCCGAGCGCAAACTCGACACAGTGCGCAACCTGGTCCTTTCAGATTCGATCTCCTTTTCACAAGCCGTGAAAGAATACGGCTACAAAGAAGTGCAGAGCTACAACAACGACGGCCGCATGATCAACCCGGCCACCGGCAACAATTTCTTCGAAATTGCCGACCTCGAACCCGATATCTACTTCGCCATCGACACCATGAAGCAGGTGGGCAGCATCTCCAAACCCTTCGCCTTCCGCGCGCCCAACGGCGAAACGCAATTCCGCGTCGTCAAACTCATGTCGCGCTCCAACCCCCACCGCGCCAATCTCCGGGAAGATTACTCCAAGATACAAGCCGCAGCCATCGAAGAGAAAAAGAGCCTCTTCCTGGCCGGCTGGATCAAGGAAAAGGTCAACGATACGTTCATACAGATCGACCCCGCCTTCGCAGATTGCCCTAATTTGCAAAAATGGAATCAGTAAAAAAAGAAGGGCCGTCTCGCGAGACGGCCCTTC
>JBAQQB010000106.1:0-33339 GCA_049306275.1 Saprospiraceae bacterium
CGATAAACGATCGACGATAAACGAAATTTCTTTATAAAGTAATTTGTCACCCCCCTTTGGTTATTGGGAGGAGGTTTTTGGCTTCCATTTCGAAGAGGGTCAGGGTGGCGGCGATGCAGGCGAAAAAGGGGCCGATGATGGCGCCGGCGACCGGGATGCCGAGCAGGAGGTAGGTGATGACGCCTACGACCAGGGCGACGCCGGCGGTTTGCCGGGCCAGGAGGGCGCTTTGTCTGATGGTGACGCCGAAATGTTCGAAGTAGCTATCCATGACGACGTAGCCCAGGAAGAAGCACTGGATGCACCAGTTGAGGGGCGACTGCAGCCATTGGGAGTGCATCAGGCCGAGGGCGGCGGATGCCAGGGTGGTCACCCCGATCTCCATAGCCCAGGCCATGAGCGACACCTTAATGGAGCGGATCTGACCTTTGGTGAAAGTCTTGAACGAATCGTCCTGTTTTTCCCCCTTGAGGATTTCCATAGAGCGCCGCACGACGTGGAAGAGCAGCACGTTGGCGAGGACGAGGATGCCGTATTTCAGTCCGCCGAGGGCGAAGAGGTGGTAGCCTTCCTGAAATAATTTGCTGTAGAGGTCGAGCACGCTGGCGCCGTAGGAGACGGGGCTGTCGGTCCTGACCGTCCCGGCCCAGCTGAGGATGACGCCGAGGAATTTGAGGCCAACAAAAAAGGCCACGATGAGCAGAAATCTGGAGAACCAGCCGTAGGAAAGCACGCCCACCCAGAGGCGGTGGCGCATGACGAATGGGTAGGACTCCCTGGCGGCTTTAATAGCCAGCCGGATGTCGCGAATGGGGTAACCGAGGTAAGGGTGGTCTTCCATGGCTGGAAATTACGATATTTCAGCGAAGAACTTCCACTTCTCACCTCCTCACCTTCTCATCTCTTTAATTAAACCATTCCTTAAAGTTCGCCACCAGTCGTGCGCCGAAGACGAAAGTCAGCGCCCATTTGGTGACGAAGAACACCAGGTATGCGGTGATGGCTGCTTTGCGGTTTCTTTTATACCAGGTCTTTGCGGCAGTCAGGAGCTTGTTCATTATTACCATTGACGAGTTAAACAGGTAATTAAACGGCACGGGCCGGAGATAAGTTTTGTGGTGAAATGTTAAAGTGGGAAAAATACTTTAACGGGGGTTGTGGGTAAGGGCACAATGTTGTGCCTGGGCTGAATGTGTACTTTTTCCTTGTTGAAAAAGTACCAAAAAAACAAGGCTTTCGCCGCTTTGCCTAAAACCGGCCTTCATTTCGCCGGGCTGGCTAAACTCGCACGGGCTGTTGAGGGGAGGCCCTGGATCCGTTTTGCTCAAACAGTAGCCAGCCTGAATCCGGTCTTCAGTAGATTGCACATAGGAGGGGGCTTCATTCCAGCCGGTTTCTTGACGGCAAACCGGCTAAGGCCGGAAAGGAATACCGCTTCGCTCTTTAGATCTGGAAGTGATTCTCAAAAGATTCTATGGATCGGCCGAATAATAATTTTCCGATTTGAGGGATTGGAAGGTGCCACCCCACCCTGTCTGCAGGCAGGTCTCCGGGGTCATTACAGGCTTCACCTCGGAGAGGTGATACGTTGGTAGCATTCAGGGGTTTTTATATAACCGACCTCGGAGAGGTCGAACCTTTGTTTCTTCCAGATTGGGTAGTGATTTTCACAAGAATCAAAATACTCCATTACCAACTTGTTTACTGTAACAGGCGACAAATCTTTCGACAAAATGACTGCCTCGCCGATTTCCCGGATGGTTTCCAGTGGCGGCATCGGCATTTCGCGCAGTTCCGTGGCGCTGACGTTGACGTTGCCGTTGAATATCCGGAAAAACGCGTCGAACAGGCTGCTGTTGAGCAGGGCGGAGAGGCCGATGACCTCGGTATTGTCCAGATGCCCTTTTGGGCGGTAGATATAGTTCAACTTGTTCTCCACCCCGATGAATTCAGCTTCCGAAAAATCACTGAAATAGGGCGCGGCGACCAGGCGGTTCTTATCGTCCTTGCTGCTGAAGCGCCTGAGCAGGACGTAGTTCTTGTTGGGAAGAAGCAGAGCCCTGGAGCCTGTTTCGACAGTAATATATTGCCCTTTCTGGAGTTTTTCCAGAGGCCATTCGAGCGCCATCTGCTTGACATGGTGCAGCCAGAACAGCGGCGCAGAGCCCTTCTCAGCGCTCTCCCGGATAAAGTTTACCGCGCGGAAGGCCACCACCGGTCCGGTTGAGATTTGAATGCCGTAATCGCGGAGGCGCCCCGTCCATTCCCTGAAAATGCCCAGGATAGCCTCTTCTTCATCGGTAGTAGGCAGGTAGAGGATCTTTTCCGCCGTATCCAGGTCGATGATCGCCCTTTTCGGGAAGACCTTTTTCGCGGGCGACGCCAGGTCTTTCAAGCCTGCCGAGGAAGTGACGAGCACGGGTTTTTCCGGATCGATGCGGTTTTTCCTCGTTCCTTTGAGAATGACCGTTTCCTGCAGCACCTGGTCCCTGCCGAAGGTTTCCTTGCGCGAAACAAACAGATGGATATGATCCACCTCTCCCCTTCTTTGAGCAACCTGGCGCCCAGCGCCATAAAAATGGCGTAGATATTCGGATGGCCGTTGACCACCACCTTCCCGGCAATAGCCCGCTTATCCTCGATGGAGAGTTTGAAATACGGCGGGTTGGAGATAACGACGTCGAACAGATCCACCGGCCTGGAGAACAGATCGCTATCCTTCAGGCTTCCGGCGTTGTGGAGGATGAAGTCGTCCTGGTGAAGGCGGTAGGAAAATTGCACTTCTTTTTCCTTCAGCCAGCCGCTCAGGTACCCCAGGCAATGCCTGGTCAGTTGCAGCAGTTGCGGGTCGGTTTCGTAGGCTGTCAGTTCGATGCCGGACAGAGCGGGGTTTTGCTCCACCAGCTTTTCGATCAGGGCGCAAGAAAGCACGGCTGTTCCGCAGCCCGGGTCGAGCAGGCGCAGTGTCTTGCCTTTGAAGGTGCAGGAAGCCGCCATAAAGCCGGCAATTTCAACGGGGGTGAAGAACTGTCCGTTGTCCTTCTTATGCCCAGCGCCCGCTACGGAAGCGTATTCCCTTCCCACGCGGTCGGCAAAGCGGCTGGGCAGTTCGCCGGGAAGGGGTTGGGGAAAAAAGTTACTGTCCATTCCCCGCATTTTTCCGGTACAACATCTTCTCTTCCGCCACTTTGAGGGCTTCCAGGGCGAGTTCTTCGTCTTCGAGCTGGTAGAGCACCTGATCGCTGAGGTAGCTGAGGAGCAGTTCCCTTTCATCGGCCTCAAAGATGCGGGCGATGTGCCGTATCTGCTCTTTGGTTGCCCGCCGCTCTCCCCTTTCGATCTTGCTGAGCACGGACTGGTCGATGTCGAGCGCGGCGGCTACCTTGCGCAGGGGCAGCCCGCGGTTTTCGCGGAGCTGGCGGATTTCCTGGCCGATTTGGATGAGTGGCATTTGGACGAAATTTGTCCAAAGGTACAGAAGTAATAGTAAAAATGCAATATCCCGTTCGCCAAACAAGTACCGGGTGCGCAGCATGTTATTCCCCACGGAAAAATCCAGCAGCGTTGGAACCTTCTTTGTCTCAACCCCGTTTTCTTTCTGGCGTTTATCCCTTAAATTCGTATAAAATTCCGCAATATGATGCCAGGCAATCAGAAAGTTCCTTTTCCGCTTAATCCCGCCCAGCTCGAACTGTTGCAGCTTTTCGCGGGTGGCCTGACCGAGGAGCAGCTGGCGGAACTCCGGCGCATTTTGCTGGATTTCAAATTCCGAAGGGTAACGGCCCTGGCCGATCAATTCGCAAATGAAAAAGGCTGGGATTCAAAAGATATTGCCCAGGATGCCAAGACGATTAAGCGCAGGCCCTATCGCCGCCAAAAGTCCTCTGATTCTGGTAAATGAAGATAATTCTTGATACTCCCTCAGCGAGTTACGGGAGGATTTTGAGAGCAAATAATTGAAGTAAAAAACCCACCCGGGGCCTTCGAAACGGCTATCCCGCTCGTCCTACCAGCGCCGGGTGTTCTGCTTACTATTCGCCCCGGGAAAGTCCGGGGACAGGGCCAACCATCTGTTCAGCGGCAGTCATCCGACTCTGCTTGCGAGCTACGGGACGAACACCAGGCGGAAGCCGCTATTGAGGAGACGAGGGCCCGGGAAGTCGGTGCTGCGGTACGCAACGCGGCAGCGTTCAGCTTTGCTGTCCCAACTGCCGCCGCGCACAACGCGGCGCGAACCGTTCTCCGGTCCCGTATAGTCCTTTTCCAAACTCTTCGGATAACTGTCATACCAATCCCAGCACCACTCCCACACATTACCACTCATGTCGTATAAGCCCAAGGCATTCTCCTTTTTCTTTCCAACAGGCTGCGGGCGGTTTCCACTGTTGCCATAAAACCAGCCCACCAAATCAAGATCGCCGTCACCGCTGTAAAGCCAGGAAGAACGATAGATACCGCCCTTCGCTGCATACTCCCATTCAGCTTCGGTTGGTAAACGGTAGCCAGAGTGAAGGTTTATGCTATATCTGCCCGAATCGTCCTTTGTGATAGCTTCCTTTAATCTTTTTTGTTTGCTCACCCAATTTACATACTCCACAGCATCAAACCAACTGACATTCACTACCGGGCTATCGCCCGGGTCACTCCAGGTAGAAGTAAGAAATTCTTTAATATCCAACCCAGTAGCATTACAGTACAGTGCAAACTGCCACACGGTGGTCTCGTGTTTGGCCATCTGAAAGCTGCTCACTATCCGGGAATGAAGCCTGTCGCAATTCTCGCCTGGGTCGCATCCCATCTCGAAAGTTCCTCCCTCCACAGAAACCATTTCAGGATAGTACTTTTTATTGAAAAGGAAATCGAAATATTCAGTATCAACAGCCTTCATCCTATCGCGAAGCTTCGGAGCGGAAGAGGTGCGCAGGCTAGCAAAGGTGTCAATGGAGTCGAGCAAGGCCGAGGCGCGCAGGCTGTCGCCGGTTTCCCCATGCCAGAAGGCGATTTCCAACCATGCCTGGCTTACTTCCCTACCTAAAACTTCCAGGGCCGCGGCGTCTTTGATTTTAATCAATGCCTCTTCATAGCACAAATTCAAAACGTCAGCCCGAGCGTTAGAAAGGGTGAGGCGAACGACCTCCGTGTTCTTCTTTTCGAGTTCAGTCAGGGCTTTTCTGGCATTATCCCGGTCTGTCTCCGCTTGCTCTCTGGCTTGGCGGGCGCTCTCTGCACTACTGAGGGCAATCTTCCGCTGTTCCTCCGTCGCCGCCTTCTCTTTTTTCACCTGCTCGAGCGCTGCCGTGGCCCTTGCTTCTTCCGCCTTGGCTATTTGCAGGTTTTTATCGGCAAGAGTCAATGCGTCTTCGGCTTCTTTGGTTTTTTGCAAGGCAACGGTGGCGTTGCTATCGGCGATGATCCTGGCGGCATCGGCTTCGGCTTTTTGTTTTAAGGCCTCTTTTGCGCTGAGGTCGGCGCGCTCCCGGGCTTTTTGGGCCTGGAGGTAGCTCCAGCCGGCAAACAGGGCCAGAACCAAAGCGATGAGTGATATGACAGCCGCCAGCCGCGTCCGCCCCTGTGCCCTCTCCCTCAACTTCCGCTCCTGCTCCGCCTGCCTTTGCACCCGTTCCAACTCCTCCCTTTGCCTCCGCTCCTCTGCCTCCTGCTGCGCCTTCACATCCTTCCAGCTCCTATCAATCCAATCCTGCTCCTCGTCGGAGGGGTGGAATTTGGTGAGGTAGGGCTCGATGAAGAGCAGTTGTTTTTCGGTGAAAAACGCGCGGGCCTCCGGGTTGAGGCTCACCTGGCTCCGGATGAGGCGCTTCACCTCAAGGATGGCGATCTCTTCGTCGCTGCGCTTTTCGTGCACCTGCCGGGCGAGCGAGTCGTGCGCGATCTCGTAGAGCTGGTCGTGCTCGGTGAAGCGCAGGATGCGCCGCGTCACCAACTCCTGCACCACGCTGTCGGCGAAGGCCGGATCGGTGTCGGGCAGGCTGCGGTACAGGGCCGCCGCCGAAAGGGGCTCCTTGGTACCTTCGAGGGTGACGAAAGGCGAGAGGATATGCCAGATCGTTTCGGGCTTTTGCTGCAGCGCCTGCGCAATCCTGAGCACCTGCTCGTCGAGGAAGTCGCGCAGCACGTCGCCGATGTCGCCCATGGCGTTCAGGGTGTCGAGGGTCAGGATGGCTTCCTGCTGGTGGTCTTCGTCGCCCGTGGTGTGGAGGTAGTATTTGTCGAGAAATACCTGCAGGTAGGGCAGCGGGATGTGGAGGGTCTTTTCCTCCCCGCGTATTTTTTCGAAAACGCCTACGGCGATGTCTTCCTCTTCGCCGCCTTGCAGGCGCACGTTGCTCTGCGGCAGGCTGCCCACGCCCTGGATCACGGTCTTCACCTTGTCGAGGTTCATGGGCTCCACGCGCAGTTTCTTGCGCAGCAGCTCGGGCACCTGCCGCTCGAATTCATACAGGTGGCCGAGGTATTCCTCGCGAATGGAGAGGATGATCTTCACGGGCTGCTCCACGCGCAGGATCTCCTGCACGGTATGGATAAACTGCTGCTGCTCGGTCTTGGAGCCCAGGATGTAGAGCTCTTCGAACTGGTCGAAGATGAGGTAGAGGGGTTTGAAATGTTTGAGATAAATGGCCCTGAAGCGACGGGCCAGGGGCGAGAGCGCGCTTGCCGCCGGGGCCGGACTGTCCGCCAGCCAGTCCTCGTCGAGCCAGCCGAGGTCTTCGTCTGCGGCGCTTGTGTCGCCCCCCGCATCCTGGAGGGCTTTTTCGAACGATTCGTTGAGGTTGTGTCCGCGCCTGATGTTGAGCGCCAGCCAGTCGTGGCTCTGGAATTTGCTGGCCAGCCCGCACTGGATGAGGCTGGTTTTACCTGTGCCCGAAGCGCCGTATATGAGCAGCAGGTCGGTCTGGAAGACCATCTCATAGAGCGCCTCAATCTCATCGGAGCGCCCGAAGAAGATATCGCGGTCGTCGCGGGTGTAGGCGTCGAGGAATTTGAAGGGGTAGCGTTTCATTCCTTTGTATTTTCTATCCGATCGGCATTATCGGCCTCCCGGGCCTCTTCCCAGTCTTCTGCCCATTGGTGGAGCATCCGGCGCAAGAGGTTCTTGTCAACAAATTTGGTCTGGTATGCTGCCACCAATGCAGGGCTGAGCTGGCGGCTCATGGCGATTTCCACCACTTCGTCGTCTTTGGTCTTGCACAGGATCACGCCGATAGAAGGGTTTTCATGCGGCTTGCGCAGGTCCCGGTCAAGGACCTCCAAGTAGAAATTCATTTTGCCGAGGTGTTCTGGTTTGAAAGCTTCGATTTTCAGGTCAATCGCGACGAGGCATTGCAATTCCCGATGGAAAAAAACGAGGTCGACGGCATAGTCTTGCATACCCACCCGCAGGGTCATTTCTTCATCGATGAACAAAAAATCGCGCCCCAATTCAAGCAGGAATTCCTTCATGCGCCAAAGCAGCGCTTTTTGAAGGTCGTACTCTGAATATGGTTCTTTCAAATCGACAAATTCGAATACGTACCGGTCCCGGAATATCTCCAGTAGCATGTCTTTTTGGGGATGATTGGCGGGTGTGAGAAGGTCTCGTTTGGCCAGCATCTGCCGCTCGAAGAGACCGGATTTTATTTGGCGGCGCAGATCGCGAACGGTGTAGCGTTCTTTGATGCTTAAAGCCAGATAAAACAGCATCTCTTCAGGTGAGGTGGTTTGTTTAAGAATTTCGATGTGGTGTGTCCAGGATAGCCTGGTCAAAAATGGAGGCATCTCTGCAGATTGTGGGGTCACTGAGCCCACAATCTTTTTTTCGGCAGGATTGTGCTTTTGCAACATCCCGTATTGCTTCAAAGGTTCGGGTATTAAAGCCCAATCCACGGATTGCCAGGACTCAAAGAATTGCCTCATTCGGTACAGGCTCCTACGATCATAACCTTTCAGGGTTGGCTCCTGCTCCTTCAACCATCCGGCAAGTTGTGTAACAACCTTTTCACCGTAAACCCGATCTGTCAGGCGGGTGGAAAGGTACGCCCCAATCTGCCAGTTAACCTGTATCAGATGGGCATTGACAGCCTGTATGGCCCCGGCCTTTCCTTCCCGGATAATCTCCCGTACCTGCCGGAAGTGTTGAAGTATGTCGTGCTCCATAGCTCCGTATTAAAAATCTTCAAAATCCACCCCATTCCCCAGCAAACACTGCCGCGCTTCCCGAAAATGGTCCACCACGCTGTCGAGGTTGAGCTGTTTCTGGTTGTCGTCGCTGAGTAGCAGCTCGTTGAGGTTAGTGTCGGGTTTTAGAATGCCTTTCTTCTCGAGGTGCACGATGCTGTTGTCTTCCAGGAAGAGGTACTCCAGGCTGCCATCGTCGATCGATTGCGAGCGGTAGAAGCAGATCCTGGCGCCGTGCTCGAGGGTCAGGGCATTGTAGTCGATCACGAAGGGGAAGAGATTGATGTTGTCGCGGTAGTCGTCGCCGCGATAGAGCAGCACGGCGTCGGTGTGCACGGCGTCGGAGATGTAGTTGATCTTCTCGGCGTCGGCGCGTGCCTTGCTGTCGATGCCGAGGGCTGAGTAGCGGTGCAGATAGTGGGGCTCGTCGTTTCGTATCTGCCGGTAGGCGATTTGCTTGATGGAGGCCATGCGGTAGTTAACGAGGAAGTGGAAATGCCGCAGGAAAACGGCCAGTTCCTTCTCGGCATCGAAGCAGTCGAGCAGGTCGTATTGCGATTTATCGAGCTTTTCGTTAAGGGCTTGCAGAGCCAGGCAGGTCTGGTTCAATTCGCTGCCGTCCTGCAGGGCCTGCGCCAGCTCGCCCAGTTCCTGCATCGGGAATTCCAATGCGTTTTCTTTCTTCGAAAAAAGACCGTGCAGACCCTGCAGCAGCCGGAACTGTTCGGCGAGCGAGGGCTCGAAGGCGTTCTCCAGGCGCTGGGCGAGGGCGCTTTTTTCATCTTCCGAAAAAAGACGGGGCCGGACCCTGTGGCTGTCCCAGAGCTTTGAAATCATGGCGAAGCCCAGCAAGTCGAGACAACGCCTGGCGATGTCGAGGCATTTTTCGATGTATTTGCGTTGCTTGGCTTCTGAAAAATCTTCCTTGCCAATGGCCATCAGCTTGCTGAGTTGTTTGCCGATCACACCCACGAAGCTGTAGGCGATGATTTCCTTGGCCTTGTCGCTTATTGTGGCATTGGATTCCCAATCGGGATATCTGGCAGCAAGTTCGAGAAAGCGCCGGGCGGGCATGCTAACTGGCTGAATACGCTCAATGAGCGATTTTGTCAATTGTTCGTTAAAGGCCTTTTTACCTGTTAAAAACCCGAAGTTGGCTTCATCGATATGGCCGATGTTGTAAATCTTATCGGCATACTGCACCTTCTGGGCCTGGTGTTCCAGGAGCAGGGCTTTCAACTCTGCCAGCTGGTTTTGTATCTCGCGCACCTCGCCGTTCACGTTAAGGGTGAGCGTGCTGTCCGTCACGTTCTGTATGACGATGTTGTGGGCGCCTTGGATTTGGGTGTTGTTGGACATATTATTCAGGAAAAGGTGCGTTGGTTTTTCAGTAGTTCAGGAAGTAAATATAATGCCAGCTTTGCAAATTTTCAATATGTGTGTTGGGAAGAGTGATGGGGCGCCTTATATTTGGGAAAACAAACCCTTAAAAAAATTCCATCCATGGAGATCAATCCTTCCGACCTTGTAAAATGGTTTACGGTGGCCCTGAAAAGCAAAGCGGGCGAAAAAATCGGTTCCGAAATTTCGGAGGCGGTCAACAATGAAGCCATGGCGCTTTGGGGAAAAGTGCGTCCGTGGTTTATCAAAGACGATCCCAAACTTGTCAGCGCCTTTGAGCAAAAGCCTGAGGAGCCTGCCCCCAAAGGCACTTTGGAATGGAAGGTGAATGGGTTGCTGGAAGACGATGAAACATTCCGCAACACCGTGATCGAATCTATGAAAGCGATCGAAAAGGCGAAGGAAGCTTCCCAGAACCAAGGGGACCGTATCCAAATCACAGGGGACCACAACATCGTGGTAAAGGATATCCACGGAAGCACTATTTCAATCAACACGGGAGGGAAAGGAGGGGCATGATCAGGAAAGCCCTTTGTACTTTTCGATCGCTTCCTCCAATGTCACTTCCTGCTTTTGGTAATGCTGGGACTCCAGTTGTTTGAGCAGGTACCTCATGTCCTTCAGCGTTTCAGGCGTGGATATACGTAGCCATTTATGGAGGAACGACGGCAGGTATTGCCCTCTGCTATGCCAGTTGATCCTTCTTCGCAGGGCTTTGTGGACTTTCGGGAAATACCTGCCTTTCTGACAAGCGGCCAGATGGGCGAGCATGCTCCATCCGACCGAAGCGATGCGGTTGGTGTGATCCTGGGCAATGGCAGGATCATTACCGTAATCAAAGAAACGAAGCAAGAATGGAATGCCTTCCGGTTTTTCAAACTTGAAGCTCTGGTGGGTAAAGTAATCCGAGAATGGCGACTTTTTCTCCTTTTCGATGTAATCGATAAAGAACCGAAGACCTTGCATATTGCTGAGTTGCACCAGATGATGTGCATATACAAATTTATCTTTCAGGTCGGCTGGAGAAGCCAGTTTACCGAGGAGTATGCGTTCAAATTCATTGTCGGGGTGTTGGGAGAAATGCCTGAGGAGAATTTCCTCCCGGCTGCCGTCTTGCTCCGGGGGCAATTCTTCGAACAATTTGTGGAGATAGCCCGTATCGCCGCCTAATTCGATGTAGATCCGCAGGGCTTCGCCCCGGTAGTCGAATCGTTCGGATCGTTTCTCGATGTAACGCGGTAGTAATGGAATTGCCTCTTGTATTTTTTGGGCTTCAATAAATTTCAGGTAGTTGTAGGCCCGGTAACCTTCTGCTGTCCCTTCGTCCAACGCTTTAAGTATGTGGTCTTTAATTGTTTGAAGGGGCAGAACGTTATGCTCAAATACAAATTGGGTGATGTTTGAGTTAATGTGATTTTGAAGGTCAGAATTGAGCATGTCCAGATAAACCTGCTCGGGGTAATCCTTGAACCCAAAATGAATGACAAACCAGGTGAAGGCGATATCACCCTTGGTGATTTGTTTCTTAAGGTTCAATTTGGGCTGATGGTTGTCGCACCAGGTTCTGATTGCCTTAAGCTCTTCTGGCATTAAATCAAGATCATAAGACTCCCCTAAATTTTGCTGGTTGCCCATTAGGTATCGCCTGATATAGTTGATGGATATCCATTGCCAGTCATCCTCAATCCTCCCTATCAATTCTTCTTTTGATTTTTGAGGATTGTCATCAATAAGCCGGATTAAGGATTTGGGGTACCTGTCGAAAACACTTGGGTCAGTTCCTTCTTTCTCCATAAGAATTTTGAATGCCTCGCCTTTATTGAATTTTTCTTTCCCACATGTGGTAAAAATTTCTTCCAAGCTGGAAATAAAGGCCTTTTTGTCAAAATAGAGTGCTTTCTCTGTTAACAACCTATCCTTTTCTGACTTGGCTAAATCCAATTTTGGAGGAGATGCAGGCACGACAAAAGTTTCTGTCGAACATCGGTTTAATTTTTCGACAACTCTTTCAGCTAACTCCGCTTGAGTCTGGCCAACCCATTGGAGGTAGTGGTCTATCCATGGTCTTTCAAAAGCCCCTTCCCGGAATCCGCTAGCTAGATAGTCAATCCCCTGCTCGTTCAGGTATTGAACAGAAAGCCTCTTGAAATCTTGAAACTCCAGGCAGAATTGAAAAAACCTGAACGTCAAATCATTGTTTTCCAGAAATTGGCGGATTAAATTTCTGTCTGCTCCGGAGGGAAAACTTAACCAATAGCCAAACCTTTCTTTCATAGCTTCAAAAACCCGGGTAATTGCCTCTTCAGGTAACTCTGCGGTTGCCAGTTTCTTCAGGATATCGTTAAGGCTATGAATAGTGAGGCTCCAATTGTCTTCAACCACAACTGGATATTTTTCAAAGAAGCTAACGATGCCCTCTTCATCAAGGGTCCTAAAACATTCTTCCAATTGCCAATCCTCATCAGCCAGGCGGATATCGTCTTTTCGGACATCGTCAAGATCGAGGCTTCTTCTTATCAGCTGCTCCATGTACTCTTTCTGGAGACCAAGCTTCGAAATGACACTATAAGCGGACGTTCGATCGTAGGCCTCTTCGGAATCAAAAAATTTCTCCACAATCTTGTGTCCTTCCTCTTTCGTAAGGTCGTTGAACAATTTCACCAAAGCCAAAAGGGCAAAATGCCGGATTTCGGGGATGTTGCTTTCAACCGCGAAGATATTGGAGAACAGGGTTTGCCGTAAACCCGCACTGGTTTCGAGCGGAATGGAGTAGCCGTTCATGCTTTTCAGCAACAGGAGCGCATTGTTTTTCACGGTCGGGGTTGTGGCATTTCGGAGCTCTTTGGCCAGGTAGCGGATGGTTTGGGGGCTTTCGCCGAATTCGGCGAGTTCCCAGAAATCGTATTTGCTGGACCAGAATGAAAGGTCTTCCCTTTTGTGTTTCTCAAAAGCCGCAAACAATATCTGGCTTCTTACCTCACTCGGGAATCTGCCTTTTTTAGCGCTGCTTGCCATGATCAAAGAATCGATATCTTCCTTGATCAACCAATCGATCAGTTCCTGTTTCAGGCGGGACTTTTCCTCATATATTCCAAAAAGAAACGACAGGGTGTTTATCCAGGAGCCCTGTAACCGCCTATAATCCGGCCTGACGCCAACGATTTTTTGGATTTCCTTTAAGCTCTTTGCCTTTGATAACACCTTGGCGGCGAGGTATTCCTGGAAGTTGTTGTGCGAAAACCGCCAATAGCCATTGTCGTATTCAATCAGGGAGGATTTGGCCAAGATTACCTCCCGTGTTTGGGAATCCTGTATTAGTTTGCTGAAGTCTTCCTCTGAAACCACGTTCTCTCCCCGGCATTCAATGATAAATGCCAATTTTTCCAAAGATTTCCGGCAAACAACCCTGAGGCCGTCATCATCCAGTCGGCTGATTAGTCTAAGCCGCAGGTTTAAAGCTTCCTCGATCAAATAATCAAAAACCGCCCCGATCGATTCTGGAAGTTTATTGTTGTTTTTTTCCACATACGCGCAAATCCGTTCCAGGAAAAAAGGATTATCGATAAGCTTATTATTCCTCCACGAACCCAAAGAAGAGGCGCCAAGGCCTCCCAACTTTTCCTGTGCATACTTTTCAATATCTGCGTCAGAAAGATTGCCAAGCTCGTAGGCGTAAAACCCTTCCAAGGTTTTATTGTACACATTTTTCCGACAACTCACCAGGATTTTCACCTCAGGGTTATGGTTACGGAAATCCTCGATTGCCAGTTTGGCTTCTCGCATATTGGCTTCATCCAAACCATCGAGGACAATTACATGATTGCCATCTAATTGGCCGTTGAACAGATCAAGAATAGTTGGGTAATTGGGATATTTGAGTTCCCGATAAACCGGAGTGTAGTGCCCTTCATCTTTAAGTTTATGGCAAAGCCATTTCAATTCCCAGGACTTCCCCATACCGGCCTCGCCGAGCAGGACGATATGAGAGTGTTTCTCCAATTCCTGCTGTAGGTCAAAGCTTTCTCTATGTTCGAAAAAGGAAGAAGGGTGCGAATTCTCAGCTTGGTATTTGAAGATTTGACGTGGGATGTGGTATAGGGGGCTTGGGGGAAGATTGAAAAGATAGGAAGTATCCTTTGGCTGTTGAAGAATATGGTTAAAGATGGCATTGTCAATATGTCCAATGTTGTAGATTTTCTCTGCAAATTGGAATATCTGAGTCTTATATTCCTTAAGCAGGGCTTTCAGTTCATCCAGCTGGTTTTGAATCTCGCGCACCTCGCCGTTGATATTCAGCGTGAGCCTGCTGCCCGTCACATTTTGAATGACAATGTTGTGATGACCCTGTATTTCAGGTATGTCAGCCATTCTCAGGAGAAATTGGCATTATCGATATGATCGATATTATAAATCTTCTCCGCAATCTGATACCTAGCATCCGTCTTCGCGATCTCTTCCCGGATGGCGGGTAGTTGCTCTTGCTTTTCGATCTCCTGCAGGAGCCCCAACAGCCCGTCGCGGATCTGATTTTTGGTCACAGTGGCGTCTTCATGGCAGACAGTACCTTTGCGTATCTGGCCTTGGATATCCTTCCACCTGGCCGACTGGTGGATGGCTTCATAGAGTAGCGGGCTGTTATCGAGCAGGGTGCGCAGCGATTGGAGGGCGGCGTCGATTTGATTACGATCAATGAGGTCGCGGATGGCGGAGATGAGAGGCATAGCGGAGGCAGTTTGAGTTGTGGTTGTCCAAAAGTAAGGAAAAAAATCAAATCAAAGGCTCTCCAAATGCTTTACTGCACAGTTGCCAAGCTAGATAATACAATTAATTCGGAATGCCAATATTGAAACCTCCCATTATCAATACTGGGTTGGGATTTGAAAAACTTCCGGTAGTACCATTAAAATTAGAACCAAAACTAAATCGAAGAGCGATATAATCATTAATCAAATATGCAAAATTGCCTATCCATGAATAAGTCCAGTTTGTTCTGTCCTCAGCCATTTCATTACTCGCATATCTTGCAATACCTTCAAAAGCAACATTCCAATTATTGCGATTATACTGCAATTTAGCTCCAATATCCCAGTACCAAGGAAAATCGACCCTTTCGTCATTCCATATCACCCTGAGTATTCCAAGAACATCAACTGATTGCACCAACTTCAGATTTTCGTCCGAACTCATATCAAACCGGTATGACGGCATAAGCCACAATCCTGCTCTTGCGTGAGATATCTCATCCCAAAAACCATCCTTTAAATGCAAAGCACTGGAATAGGCAAATTCGAGAATAAACCCATCCCGAGCAAACGGAATCGGGCGCGAATTAATTCTCATTATCGCAGTATCTTTGTCGCTTGTAATGATATCCACTTTTGATTTCAACAAATCCTGTACCTTCTTTTTATCATTTAAACCTGCCCTCAGTTCATTCTCCAGTTCAACTCTATAATTGCCCAATTTGTTCCGAATAACAGGCTTCATTACTTCTGGAATTTGCTCTGTATTGAATACCCATTGTTTTGCGTCTTTAAAAGCCTCATCAAGGAGAGCACTCAAGCCATTTTCATCAATATCCTCTTCTCCGTCACTTTCAAGATGATCGAATATTATTAATTTTGCTTCGGAAAACGCCCATGTAAAAAAAGCATTATAAGTCGGCTTATGAACAGTGCCTGGAATTAACGTTGCACGAAAACCAATTCCCAATCCCACGCCTTTACCTAAATTACCAAGATTAGTAGTGTCAGTTGAAGCGGATACAAAAGACAATGCAAAATTCCTTTTAAGGGCTGTCCATCCATTTCCAAAAAAATAATCCTCCGCAGAAAAAAAATATTCTTTTTTTGACTTATCGCCCCCCCTTTTCCAATTAAATGGATTAGTCTCCATAGCAAACCCTGGCTGCACTACCCCATCTTCGCTCATATGTTGTAAGCCCATCACAAAATCCCTAGGGGTTGACGGCCTTTGAATGTTAGTGGGCTGGACTCCAAGTAACGCATAAGCCGGGCTTGAAACGAGTTCAAGCTGCTTAATCGAGTAGTTTAGACTTTCTTGAGAAAAAGCATCAAGAATCACCGCAAGAAAAGCAAACACCAATAAAATTTTATTCATTTTCATTATTTTTATTCAGCTTAATTTTGAAAAGGAAAATGGAATTATACGAAGGAGAAACCTTATCATCTAGCTCAAAGCGCTCTACCAAGTTCTCACCAGCCTCGATAATCAGCTTGCATTTTACTGGTACTGTCGAAGGGTCATCGCTTAATTCTCTATCCCTGAATTTTGTGGCATCTACCTTTATTGTTAAAGTTTTTCCAAATAAATCTTGTGCAAATCCCAAGTTGTGATCAGAAAAAATGGCATCTAATGTTTCCCCCTGTGTGCATTTCACAAAAGATCGACCGGCAATTTTGATAAACTCCTTTTCGGGAACAACATCAACGCTTATTTTAATTCTAGATCTGGAGAAATCTGAGTTAATGGGAATATCAACGATTCTTCCTTGTTCAAGCTTAAACTCTGCCATAATATTTTTTTTTAAATTCAACAAATCACCATAACAACTTAATAGAAGCTACAATTGAAAGGTATACCAACACCCAAAGGATAATTTCGCCAGAAGTTCCTTTGAATTTTACTCCGATCATTGAAAACTCCAAAGGCTCTTTCTCGACAACCTTAAGGAGTAAAATCAGAAATGTTGCCATGAATGCGGCTGCAGGCAACCCCACAATAGCTTGAAAATGCTCCTTGTACAGGTCGATGTAAATAGAATTAAATTCGCCGTAGAAGGCAAAATAAAATATAAAAGCACCTGCTGCAACAAAAAGTGCACCGACGACCCAGGCAAAAAATGATTTGTAAATACTCCTTTCCATTATTTCAATTGAGAATTCTCAAACTATCCAAATACCATTTACCATTATACCTCCTATAAAAGAGAACTACCTCAGGCAATGAATTATCAACACCTTTTTTTATAATATATTCCGATATCACCTCCGGTCCTCTGATATCAGGTCCTTGCCTTTCCACTGAAAAAGCAATGGTATCCTTGTAGTAATAGCTCAAATCCCTCCAAGTACAGGGAGAAAATCGTTGAGATTCCCACGCGCTGCTAGGTCTTTCAATTTTTGAAAAATTCACCCTAGCTAGCTGAAAATCAAGATTCTCCAAAAACTCAACTTTAAATTTTTCGAAATCCTCAATTCCATTTTCCCTTGGGATGAATATCGTATCTATGGAAGTGTCAACAGAACATTTTCCGCTATTCCTTCCCGTATTTGACCAACAGGAAAGTAAAAAAAACAAAAACGCAATACTCAGATATCTCATGACCATTTTTCTTTTCCTACACCACCCCCCACCTAACACACCTCACCACCAACTCCACCGTATTTCTACTCCCCGTCTTCCGCAACAAATTCCGCCGGTGCGTATCCACAGTGTGTACGCTGATGCCAAGGCGGACGGCGGCCTGCTTGCTAGACAGGCCTTCCGCCAAACACCTGATCAGTTCCAACTCCTTTGGGGAGAAATAGGGTGGAATGGAAAAATCATGGTCAGCCATGGGGGTTTATTCAGGGGTCGCTTTACGCAAAAAACGGCCACTCATCGCTCGTCTTTCAATACTCAATTTTGAGTAGTCCGCCTTTCGTTCCCAAAACTACGCTTCCTCTTTTCACTTGTCACCCTCCATCCCGGCTACCTCCTTTCTCATCCCGGGAAACCGCTCTCCGAAGCCGCCCGCGGAAAATAAAACCGCACCGCCGTGCCCGCCGGAGCGCCGTTTTCGTCCTTTTTGTCAATGATCTCAAAACGGGGCTGATGCTCAGGGTAGCTGGCCGCCAGCAGCGCCAGGCGGCGCTCCGTGATCGACAGGGCCTTGGAACCATGCTTTTTCACCGAAGGTGAATGGCCGCGGCCTACGCCGTCGTCGCTGACTTCGCAGACGAGCGCTTCGCCTTCGTAGCGGAAGGATACGACGATCTTCCCGGGACCCGCCTTCGGCGATATGCCGTGCCAGATCGCGTTCTCCACAAAGGGCTGAAGGATCATTGTTGGTATTTGCTCGTCATAGGTGTCCACCTCCGGGGCCACCTCGAAGGCGTATTGCATGCGGGCGCCGATGCGCATCTGTTCGGTGCGGAGGTATTTCTCCAGCAGCTCGATCTCGCCCTCCAGATTGGTCATGGCCTGGGCCGAATTGTTCAGGATGGCGCGCATCAGATCGGCGAAACGCACCAGGTAGTCGTGCGCGGTCGCCTTGTCGCCTTGCAGGATGAAGGCGTCGATGGAGTTCATACTGTTGAATATGAAATGGGGGTCCATCTGCAGGCGCAGCACCGCCGTCTCTGTCTCGGCGGCCTGCCTCCGCAACTCGCTGGCCTCGCGCTGCAGCCGCTCGCGCTGCATGACTTCCCTCACCCGGTAGCGGTACATGGCGTAAAACAAGCCGGCCAGGGCCAGCGTAATGGCAAGGTAAAACGGCCAGGTCTGATACCAGGGCGGACGTATCTCGATGCTCAACTCCACCGGCTTTTCCGACCATACGCCGTCCGAGTTGGCGGCCCAGACCTGCAGGGTGTAGCGGCCCGGACTGAGGTTGGTGAAATTCAACTCGTCGTTGAAGCCCATCTCCACCACCCGCTCATCGGTAGAGCCCGACAGGCGGTAGCGGTAACGGCACTTCGCCGGCGCGCTGTACTCGCGGGCCGAAAGCCGGAAATACAGGTTGTTTTTGGTATAGGGCAGCCGCAGTTTTCGAATAAATGCGGGATTGAGAAATGGATCGACATTGTACAAATGGGCCACGCCCGGCTCCTGGTTGATCCGGATGTCGAGTATCGCCGGACGCGCGGGCGGTACCCGCGAAACAACGGCCTTTTCAGGGTGAACAATGCAAAGGCCATTGCCCGTTCCAAACAGCAAAGCGCCGTCCGGCCTCGCCAAAATAGCTCCCTGGATAAAGCCCAGCGACGGTAGCCCGTCTTCTATCCCGAAAACCTGGCTCTCCCCCGTATCAGGGTTGAACACCAACAGCCCCCGGCTGCTGCCCATCCATAAATTTCCGGCGCCGCATACGCTCACACTGCTGATCGAACGAACGGGAATGCCCTCTTTTTCACGACTAATCCAGCGCCCCGCAGGGTCTTGCGCCACCTGCCACAAGCCGCTCAGGGCGGCAAGCCAGTAGCAGTTGCGCCGCTCGTCAAACGCCATGCCGACGGTGTAGGGAACCCCGTTTAGCGTGGTATCCTTCCGCAAACGGCCGTTTTCCCAGCGCCAAATGTGAAAGGTATTGTCCGTGGCGTTGACAAAGAGGTAGCCGGTTTTCCAAAATGCGATGCTGACCGGGTTGACAGGCGCTCCTTCCAGCCACCGCGAATGCCGCATATCCTGAGAGAGGTGCAGCACGCTCCGCACGTTGGTAGCTACCGTCAGACTGCCGTCCGGCAACTCTGCCATGCTGTGGTAACCCGGCTGGTCACGGGATCCTTCCGGCAAAATATGAGCTTCAGCGAATGCCCGCTCGCCGGGTCTCAGTAAAAAAAGTGACTGCAGCGTTCCAACCCATACCCTGCCCGCGCGGTCTTCGTAAATGAAAGTGGCCCGCTCCACCCCCCGCCCGGCAATCGGCAACGAATAGTACGCCGTGTCGCCCCCCTGAATGCGAACCGCCTCCCGGGTAAACAGCAACCACAAGGCGCCCGAAGCGCTTTGGCTGATGCCCATCACGCTGCCATACCTGTCGGCTTCTTTCGCCAGGCCTATATCGAACCGGGGTTTGTCCAAATGGGTGTAAAAAATGCCGTCGGCGGCTGTGCTGATCCAGAGGTTATTGCTGCGATCTACGTAAATGCGGTCGATTTGCGGCTGAAAGGGCACGGCTTTCCCGTCTTTCAGGGTCAGTAGCTGTTCGGCGAAGGCTCCTTGCGCGGGATCGAACAGGTAAAGCCCCCTCTCCTGCGTGGCGGCAAGGATGCGCCCGTCGCGGCAAAGGGCCAGTTCGATTATTCCATTGATCGTTTTTCCACGAAATGTTGCGGCCGCGCCCCAGCTTCCCGTTCTTAGGTCGAGCGGCCGCAGCCCGCCCTCGCCCGCCGTCCACACCAGGCTGTCAGATCGGTAGAGCGCATCGTTGATACCGGTTCCGTCCGGGGTGGCGAACAGCCGCGCCGCCTCCGCCTCCTTTCCATCCATGAAATGAAGTACCCGCAGTCCGCCGCTCTTGCGGCCCATCTTTAACAGGTATTGCCCGCTTGCCGGCGAGGGAACCATGCGGTCTTTGACCCCGGCGATATACGGACCGATGTAGCTGGCTTTCGCGGGATCGGAGGCGGGAAAGGAGTACAGATCGTCGCCGATGTTGACCCAAATCTCGCCGCTCAGGGTGTCGAGGTGCATCCATTGATAAACGGCCGCGAGGGTATCGCCCCCCGGCATGGCGATGCGGATTCTGTCGAAGCGGTCGTTGGGCCGGTCGTAGCGTATCAGCCCGTCCTTGTTGGTAAACCAGAGACGCCCCTCCCTGTCTTCATAAAACCGGCTCAGCGAAGCCGTGACCTCAAACAGGGAGTGGGGATCGCCCGCTACGGGCAAATACTGCTTCACCCTCCGCCCGTCAAACCGGTTCAGCCCTGCGATCGAGCTGATCCATACCAGCCCCTCGCGATCCTGATAAACGTAGTAGTTGTACTCGCCCGAGGTCAGCCCCTGCTCCACCGAAAGCTGGTGGAAGACATGCGTTTTGATCTGGGAAAAAACAGGCAGGGCTTGCAGCAGCGCCAAGCCGAAACCAAGCAGAAACCTGAAGCATTGCACTTTTCCCATCGCAACCGGCCATTACCCAAAACCGGGGCCGGTGCGAAAGATAGGGATTTCTTTTGGGGCTTATTCCGGGGCGCCCAAACTTTCGAGGTCTTTCAGGAAGGGGATGGAGGGGGCGTAGAAGTATTCGCCACCGCGGAAGGTGGTGAGGTAGTTGCCGCCGATGAGTTGTTGGATGGTCCCGCTGTTAGGGTTGCCATATTCTTTTGCGTAGGGGGCTTCTGATTTCAAAAATTCTAGATGGCGCTTGGGGCGGTAAGTTATGACATCTTTTTTGCCGCCACCCTTACCATTAACACCCATGTTTTTGAAAAGCGGAAGAAAATTTTTATCAATACTACTTTGATAGCTCATAAAAAAAAGCCCCTTTCCGTTATCATCTTCATACCGCATGCTCCGACGCACAATTTTGGGAGGAGAATTGCCGTCTTTCCCGCGCGGATTCGCCATTCTGATATGAGCCTGGAGTGGGCACTTGCTTCCCTCCTTGTCTTCTTCATAGTCAAAATCATTTCCTATCCATTCCCCAACAGGTCTTTCTTCCTTAAAACGGGTTAATGGAGTGCCATTCGGGAAGCGCCCCATCAACAGGGCCATGTAATATTTTCTGTAGCGTTTGCCAAACTTACCAAACTTCACCGCCAGATCATAAAGCATGTATTCAAAATGCTTCAAATCTTGTTCAATCTTCCTGAAAGCGACAAAACTGCCATAGCTGTAATTCCCGGTTTCTTTAACCAGGGCATACTCGGCTAACACGCTTTCATCACGCGGCGTGGACATGCCATCGGAATAGCCAAAATGATCCTTGAAGAAGCCATTTTCGTCCGTTTCTACTTCGGCGTACTGACAATGGCTATTTGCAATTGGATCAAGGTATGTTGCTCGCACCCTGTCAACTTCCTTTTCGACTTGTTCTTTGGATGAATGGGCCACCAAAACAAGGCCGTCCAGCAAAATTAGAAAACGATCAGGCTCGGTATTATAATCGCCCAAATCGCGCGCATGGAAAATATTATTCATCCCAACTTCAAATGACTCGTCGCGCGTTTCGAATGGCGGATCAACCTGCAAGCAAGTAAAGCCTTTACGACTGATATACAGGCATTTAACAAAACACTTCCCCTCCGTAAACCCATCCTTGAACATCTGCGTGTCCAATAACTGTTTTTGGTATGACGTCACTTCATAACGCCCAAACAGGGCCAGCAATTCTCTTTTCCTATCAATAGCCGCGTCATGCTTGAAAGAAAAAAAAATAAACCCGGCATGTTTGCGGCCATGCCCCTTTATAATATTAGCCTGAATATCTTCTTTCCTGTAATCCATACCAAATGGCGTCCGTTTAGTGTAACAGGCAATTATTCTGCAGGTCCGAATATTTCATCGAGCATTTCACTGGATGGGAGGGGAGAAATTCCTTCCTTCCGGAGAAATACGCTGAGCGAATTCCTCGAATGAACTACGGACTCCAGGCCCAATTGTTTTTCGCTAAATCCCGCAAATTCCGGATCGAGGCTTCGGGCTATTTCCTCCAATTGGCTCTTGGTAAAACGCAATGCCTTAAGGGTAAGCAGATCAGTGAGTTCCCCCAGGGTGCGGTATTCTTTACTAATACCTCCCCTTTCCCGGTCGCCAGGAGGACAAACGAGAATGACCCATGCATTTTTTTCCTCATCCTGGTTATTACTTTCTTCCCATGTATGGTTGTTAATGGAATTATGAACTACGACAAGTACAGGGTGGTATTCTTCCACTACAACTCCCTCAACTACTCTTGCAATTCTTATCACTTTGAGGGCCAAGCCTCCATAATCAAAACGCGCTACCTCTGCTCTGGCTTTTCCTATTACATTCTGAATATCCTCGTCATAAGCCTTGGGAAGGGCGAGGTCTCCTACGATCAGAAAATCAATTCCATCGGTTAACGAGAAAAGGGAGGTATAACTGCTATTTAATCTTACCAGTGCCATTTTTTTAATTTTTAACAAATAACACCCAATTTCCTCACAACCTAAGTCCCCACCAACCAAGTTCCCGGCAACCCCCATTTTTTTCCCGCTATCCCCCATTTTCATCCCGGCTGATCTCTTGGTTATTATTTGTCCGATTCAAGTAATACCCTGAAACCCAATCAAAGTCATCACCTCAATCACAAAAATCACAGTTCAGACATTTTAGCCAGCCCGGCGAAATGAAAGCCGGTTTTAGGCAAAGCGGCGAAAGCCTTGTTTTTTTGGTACTTTTTCAACAAGGAAAAAGTACATAATCAAATCCCCGCCAACCGCCCCTTCACCTCCTCCTGATGCACCCTGCTCACCGGTATGGCCTTGCCACTTTGCATCACCACGTACCCGTCGGGCCGGTAGACCCTGACGTGCTCCAGGTTGACGATGTACGATTTGAACACGCGCATGAACTGGCGGTAGGGCGCCAAACGCCGCTCATATTCCACCAGGTTGGCAGAAACGACGATGCGCTGGCCGTCGGCCTGGTGTATCTCCGTACAACCCTCCCCCACTTCCAGGTAAGCGATATCGCTGACGGGAATGTAGTGGATGCCCGCGCTATTCGACACGGCCAGCCTCCGGGGCAGCGCTTGCTGGCGGTAGTTGGCCGTAGCCTCCTGTAAATCCTGGAACTGCTGCAGGTAATTCCTGAACAAAAGCCGCTCGTTGGCCCGGTGCAAAGCCATGGACAAACCCTCGCGCGACACCGGCTTGTCGAGGTAGGCCATGGCCGCAAAATCGATCGCCAGGCGGGCGTAGAAGTTGTGAGCCGTGACGAATATGATCGCAAACTGCCTGTAATCGACGCGCTCCAGCAGGTCGAACCCCGTGCCGTCGGGCATTTCGATGTCGAGAAACAACACCTCGGGCTTTTTAGCCTGAATCAGCGCTACCCCTGATTTTACATCGTATGCCGACCCCAGCACCTCTACCTTGAACTCCTGTTCCGGCAACAATAGCTGAAGGCCATCATGTGAAGATTGCTCGTCGTCGATTATTACGGCAGTCATAAAGTTGGTTTATTCCTCCGTCCTCCACCCAGCCCCATACTCCTCCACCAGCACGTTGTCGTACTCGTCGGCTTTGGCGAAGAGGGCTTCGAAGAGCTTCAGCCCGGTCTCCACGTTGAAATACCGGTCGAAGATGAGCAGGGAAAGGATCACCTCCTGCCCCCGCACGCTGAGTGTGAGACCCGGCAGGACGTAGTTTTCCCGCAGGAGGTATTCGTACATGGGCTGTATGTTCTCCCGGGGAAGGATGCATAGGAAAGCGTCGCCGGTGATGAGGCCCGACTGCTCGTGGTAGATGATCTGTATCTTGGCGCTGCCGCGCTGTATCTCCCAGGCGTCGGGACCGCGGCGCGAAAGCCCTACGTCGAAGCCCAGCTGCTGCAGCATATCCTCAATGGTGCGGGTCATGCCCACCGGGTCGTAGGGATCCACCTTGTTGGGCATTTTGAGCTCCGAACCGCAGAAGGGGCAATATTCTCCGGAGATCTGGCTCTCGGCCACCACGTTGCCGCAGGAGAAGCAACGCGCCGCCACCTCCCCGCTCTTCGACTCGTATTCCCGGATCGACTCGGCCAGGTAGTGGGCGGGCAAGCTAAAGCCAATGTTGTCGCCGTCGCGCACGATGAAGGTGTTAACGCCCACGACCTCCCCGTCCATATTCACCAGCGGCCCGCCGCTGTTGCCCGGGTTGAGCGCAGCATCGTGCTGGATGTAGTCGATCTCGTTCACCTTATGCATCGTGTTGGAAACGATGCCCTGCGTAGCCGAAAACTTGAACCCGAAGGGATGCCCAATCGCGATGACAGGGTCGCCCTGCTGCACATGCCCGTTATCTGCCAGGCGCACTTCGGGGATCGCGTCGTTGTTGGTGATTTTGAGAAATGCCAGGTCGAGCTTCGCATCGGCATAGACCACCTGCGCCATCTGCTTGGGCAGGTTATGCCCGTTGATGACCACCTCCTGGTTGCCCCGCACGACGTGCTCGTTTGTGACGATGAGGTGGGGGGCTTTCAGGTAAAAGCCCGTGCCGGTGCTGTAAGGGGTTGCGATCTGGATGACGACGTCGCGGTAGCGGTCTATGACTTCTTTCATGTCATAAAAATATAAAAAACAATGGCGCAACCGTAGGGTCGCGCCATTGTTTTTTACCACTTCAACCCTGGCATTTGCCGCTGCAGCGACTGCATCTCCGCCAAAATGAAGCCCATGTACTCGCTGTGGCGGCCTCGCTTGCCGCCGGTTTGCATGTAGGCGCCGGTAGGGGCCCGGAGGGTGGCCTCTTCCAGCACCTCTGCGATTTTCGCAGCATAAAGGGGCTTGATGGCGTTCAGGTCAGGGGCTATTTTTTCGGAGTATAAGTACTGTTCCAGCTCGTGCATCTCGCCGAGCTCTCCGGTGAACATCCACAGGTCGTCGAGGGCTTGCTGCATCTTGGCGTGGCTCACCTCGGTGCCGTCGCCCAAGCGGATCATCCACTCGGAGCTGTAGCGCAGGTGGTAGGTGATCTCTTTGAGCGACTTCTCGGCGATGGCCGCCACCCCGGGGTCGGCGCTGTGCAGCAGCTCCTGGTGCAGGTAGTAGTTGAAGGCGTCGAAAAGGAAGGAACGCACGATGGTGTAGGCCCAGTCGGTGTTGGGCTGCTCGACCAGCAGCACGTTCTTGTAGTCGTACTCGCTGCGGAGATAGGCCAGGTCGTCTTCCGAACGGCCCTTGCCCTCCAGCTCGGCTGCGTATTGCAGCCAGCTGCGGGCCTGGCCTACCTGATCGAGCGCGATGTTGGTAATGGCAATGTCCTGTTCCAACACAGGACCATGCCCGCACCATTCCGAGAGGCGCTGACCAAGGATCAGCGCGTTGTCGCCCATCTGAAGGGCATACTGAAACAAGGCTTCTTGACGGTTCAAAACAGTGGTGGTTTTATTTGATGGCGGACTGAGTTAGATATGCGTCACTTCGTCAGGAAGGTCGTAGAATGTCGGGTGGCGGTACACCTTGTCTTTTGCCGGATCGAACAGCGAGTCGGCGTCTTCGGGGTTGGAGGCGGTGATGTGTTTCGACTCCACCACCCAGATGCTCACCCCCTCGTTGCGGCGGGTGTAGACGTCGCGGGCGTTCTCAATCGCCATCTCCGCGTCGGCGGCGTGCAGGCTTCCCGCATGCTTGTGGCTCAATCCGTTCTTGGAGCGGATGAATACTTCCCAGAGGGGCCAATCCTTTTTCATTAGTTTAAAGTTTATAGTTTATAGTGGAGTGTGGAGTGTGGAGTGTGGAGCCTGCGAGGCAACTTTGTTGCCCCGGCCTCACATCACTCTCAACTCTCACCTCTCAACTCTTTCATCAGCTTGCTTTCTGCATCTTCCGCTGCTGCCTCTTCTCCGCATACGCCATGGCCGCTTCCCTCACCCAGGCGCCTTCTTCGTGGGCCTTGATGCGGTCGTTCATGCGTTTTTTGTTGCAGGGGCCGTTGCCCTTGACAACCTGCCAGAACTCTTCCCAGTTGATGGGGCCGAAGTCGTAGTGGCCGCGCTCCTCGTTCCACTTGAGGTCGGGGTCGGGGATGCTGATGCCGAGGAACTCGGCCTGCGGCACGGTGGCGTCTACGAAAGCCTGGCGCAGCTCGTCGTTTGATTTGCGCTTGAGCCGCCAGTTCATCGACTTTTCGGAGTGGACGGAGTCCTGATCGTTGGGACCAAACATCATCAACGCGGGCCACCACCAGCGGTTGAGGGAGTCCTGGGCCATGGCCTTCTGGGCTTCCGTGCCGCGGCACAGCGTGAGCAGGATCTCGTAGCCCTGGCGCTGGTGAAAGCTCTCTTCCTTGCAGATGCGCACCATCGCGCGGGCGTAGGGCCCGTAGGAGGTGCGGGTCAGCGAGACCTGGTTCATGATGGCTGCGCCGTCGACCAGCCAGCCGATGGCGCCGATGTCGGCCCAGGTGATGGCCGGGTAGTTGAAAATGCTGCTGTATTTTGCTTTGCCAGCGTGCAATTGGTCGATGAGCTCTTCCCTCGATATGCCGAGGGTCTCGGCGGCGCTGTATAGGTAAAGGCCGTGTCCGCCTTCGTCCTGCACCTTGGCCAGCAGGGCCACCTTGCGGCGCAGCGACGGCGCGCGGGTGATCCAGTTACCTTCCGGCAGCATCCCCACGATCTCAGAATGCGCGTGTTGCGCAATCTGGCGGATGTTCATCTGCCGGTACTCCTCCGGCATCCAGTCGCGGGGCTCGATTTTGACCTCCTGGTCGATTTTGGCTTGGAATTGTTGTTCGAGGTTCATTGGCTAGTGAAGAGTGAAGGGTGAAGAGTGAAGGGCTTCATTTTTAACCCTGCAAATATAAGATTTTATCTTTTAACGAACGATCGTTCGGATGGTTCACGGCTTACAGGACAAGCCCTTGATCAGAAAGCCGATCACCTCCTGTTCGAGCCGCTCCTTTTCTTTGTCGCTGCCGGAATGCTGCCTGTAATGCAGCCAGCGCATGGCCGACAACAGGGTATTGAGTGCAGTACCGGAATCCGCCTGCCGGAATTGTCCCTGCTCCATACCCATCTGAAGGATGCGGCGGAAGCGCTGCTCGTAGTCGCGGCGGATGGCGATGAACTGGCTCAGGAAAGGTTCCTCCAGGTGTTTCCACTCGTCGCTGAACACGGTGATGGAGGTGGGGTCTTCCAGGGCGGTGCGGATGTGGAGGGAGAGCAGGGCCCGGACTTTGGCCTCGGGCGAAGCCTCCATCTGCTCCACTTCCTTCATGCCCTGGGTAAACCGGTTGGCATGATCGAAGCAGATCTTCTGCAGGATCTCCCCTTTCGTACGGATGTGGCTGTACAGGCTCGACGCCTTCAGCTGCACCCGCTCCGCCAGGTCGCGCATGGAGGCCGCGTTGTAGCCCTTCTCCTGAAAGAGCCGCGCAGCTTCGAGGTATATTTCCTGCTTCTTGGTCATTTAAAAACCTATAACCTCATAAACTTATAAACTCATTCATCATACGATACCGCCACCCGCTCCGTCCTCGGATGGGCCTGGCAGGTGAGCACGAAGCCTGCTTCCACTTCGTCGGGTTCGAGGGCGTAGTTGACCTGCATGGCGACCTGGCCTTCCATGACCTTGGCTTTGCAGGTGGCACAGACGCCGCCTTTGCAGGCGAAAGGCAGGTCGGCGCCCGCCTTGAGCGCCCCGTCGAGGATGGTGTCGCCGCGACTGTCAAGCTCAAATTGGAAGGTCACGCCGTCGAGGGTCACTTCCACCTGGGAGCGCAGTGCTTGCTCTTGCGGGGGCGGGGGCGGGGTCTTGACGCCCAGCTTGCCCGCGGGTGAGGTAAACAGTTCGAAATGAATGTGTTTGCCATCAACACCCAGTTCTTCCAGTTTTTCTTTCACCGAAAAAATCATCTCCTCCGGACCACAGAGGAAGTACTCACTCACCTCGGTTGGATCGATGATCAGGCGGCAGAAGTCGCCACAGCGGCCCGCGTCGATGCGGCCGTAGAAGAGGTCGGCGCCGGGGTGTTCGCGGCTCATGACGTAGTGCACCGATAGCCGCTGCAGGTATTTGTTCTTCAAACCCTCCAGCTCCTCGCGGAAGATGATGCTGTCGGTGTTTTTGTTGCCGTAGAAAAGCGTGAATTGGCTTTTCGGCTCCGCCAGCAGCACGCTGCGCAGGATCGACATGATGGGGGTGATGCCGCTGCCGGCTGCGAAAGCTACGTAGTGCTTTTCGTTGGCCGGGTCGAGGGGCGTGTTGAAATGCCCCGAGGGGGTCATGACCTCCAGGCTGTCGCCCGCCTTCAACTGATCGTTGGCGAACGAGGAGAACCGCCCGCCTTCGACCTTCTTGATCGCCACCCGCAGGTCGGCGTCGGAAGGGCAGGTGCAGATCGAGTAGGACCGGCGCACCTCCTCGCCCTTGATGTTGACCTTCAGCGTCAGGTTCTGGCCGTGCATGAAGGCGTATTCTTCCGCCAGTGCGGCGGGCACTTCGAAGGAGACGGATACGCAGTCGGGCGTTTCCCTCCGCACTTCGCGGACTTTAAGGGTGTGAAATTTCGGCATAAATCGTTGTGAATGCGTTTATCGACGATCGTTTATCGTTTACAAGTAAACTAACGAACATTTGTTCGGAGCCAAAGGTAAAAAAAATTTCAAACCCGCAACACCAACGACAACAGCGAAGCCCGCGCGCGGCAGACTTCGCTGTTGAACAGGTATTGTGGGAAAAGAAAAAACTTACGCGCCCAGCTTGTTGACGTGCTGCATCAGGCTGCTCTTGAGGTTGGCGGCCTTGTTGGGATGCCAGGTGTTGTTCTTCGCCAGCTTGTCGATCATGCTCAACACCTTCGGGAGGAAGGTCTGCGCATCACCCTGGTCCTTCATCTCACGAAGCTTCTGGATAGCCGTACGGGCCGTCTTTTTGTAGTAGCGGTTTGCCGTGCGGCGCTTCTCTTCCTGGCGGATTCGCTTTTCTGATGACTTATGATTTGCCATTGCTTATAAAACGTTATTCTTTATTGCTTATCAAAACTGGGCTGCAAAGTTAGGCTTTCCTTCCAAAATTCCAAAAAGATGTTTGCAAAAACTTTTCAGGGCTCATGCCGCACATACCACGACGTATCCCTGAACACGAAATACCGCTCGTCGAAGTCGCTGTAATCAAAGGTCTTCCACTTCCCGATAAAGGCTTTGTTGCGGTGCAGTTGCTTGTCGTACTCGCCCCGGTCGTCCTCGATGAGCAGCGAGCGCGTTTCACCCTGCTCCATGGTCGAAAGCAGCCAGGTCTCATAGCTGATCCCCCAGGTCATGATGAATTTTTCCATCGGCACCTGATCTGGTTGCAGTATTAGCTTCCTGTTCTCCAACTGAGCCGTCTGCTCCATGATCTCCCGAAGCCATTCCTGTCGTTTGGCGTAGGGCGTATGGGCGCCGTAGACCCGCAACAGGCAGGCCGTGACGATCACGCCCACTATCGCGGGCACGACCCATTTCTTTTTTATTTCGGGAAAAAGATCATATGCCAGCGGCATTCCTGCGAAGATGGCCAATAGCTGGAACTGGTGCTCCAGGTAAAACTGCGGCCCGTCGCGCACATAGGCGATGTTAACCAGAAAACTCAGCGCGATGAAATAGCCCAGCATCAGGAACAGCTTCCAAAAGCGCCGCCGCCGGATGTATAAAACGGCACAGGCGAGCAGGGCGGGGACCAGGAAGTAGTAGTCGGTGTACAAATAGCGCAGAAAATCGTGGAAAGAAGGCAGTTCCCAATACGCCGGGTAATACTTGAGGATATTGCTCAGCGCCGAAAACGCCTGCCTGTCGTAGGATGTGCTGAACACCCAGGTCTTGAGCGCAAAAACTACCAGGAACAACGCCACCATCCCCAGCCCCTGCATCCATTTCCCGTGATCATTCAACAGCAGGAAGGCCACCATGAAGCTGAAGGGAAAAATCATGAGGGGGTGTGCCAGGGCCACGACCGGGATGACCGCCAGGATGAGCGGCCAGCAATACCGGGGCCGGATACCCTTTTCCCAGGCCGCGAGGAAGAGGAACAACAGGGCCAGCCCCTGATACAACTCCGTGACCATCAGGTAAAAAACGTGGGCCGCCATGAGGGTATGAAACAGCAGGAAGGCCAGGGCCATGCGCTCGTTTTTCAACCAGCGGGCGATCAAGACGAACACGAGCAGGTACAGGGCATAGTAGCTCGCCGAGTACGCCATCGCAATGGACTTGAGCGGCAGCCCGAATTCTCCCATCAGCCAGGGAACCGCCTGCGTGATGGCCCCCGCCAGCCGGTGGTGAAAGACCTGCACGCTGTGATCCTTGAGGATGGTGAACAAGTGGAAAGCCGCATCGACAAAAGCCACCCGCTCCTTGTAGAACAGGAGGGAGAAGAACAGCAGGGCGCCGAATGCCGCCGTTCCGATCCAAAAAAGCGGGTTCTTTCTCATCAGCTTTTCACTATGGGCCGAAATTACCAAACCTTGTTATTCCTGCGTTGTTAATTGTCAGGAGTTTTTTCCATGCGGGATAATGAAAATTATCTCAATTTTGCGGCCTCAAATCAACAACCCAACAACCCAGTCATAAAAATGAAAGATCTTTCCTTCGTATTCAACGCCCACCCGGCGTATATCGAATCCATGTACGAGCGCTACCTGGAGAACCCCGCACAGGTAGACGAGGGCTGGCAGCTGTTCTTCCGCGGCTTTGACTTCGGCGGGTACAGGAACGGCGCTGCAGCCACGGCCTCTGAAAACGGGCACGAGCTGCTCGCCGAGCATCAGCTCTCCGGCGACCAGCTGGCTACCGAGATGCGGGTATTGGCGCTCATCATAGGCTACCGCAACCGCGGGCACCTGCTGTCGACGACCAACCCTATCCGCCACCGCCGCGACCGCAGGCCCAGCCTCAAGCTGGAAGATTTCAATCTTTCCGAGAAAGACCTGGATACCAGGTTCTTCGCCGGCAAAGAGATCGGTCTGGAAGGCGCCACCCTGCGCGAAATCCTGGCCCGGCTGGAGAAGATCTACTGCCGCAACATCGGCTTCGAATTCCAGCAGGTGCCCGACCGGGCACGCCGCCGCTGGCTGCGCACCCGTATCGAACAAGCCGACCCTGATACCGGCTATGGGCTGAACGAGGTGAAAAAGCGCCGCATTCTCGAAAAACTCAACGGCGCCGTGGTGTTCGAGAAATTCCTCCACACCAAATACATCGGCCAGAAGCGCTTCTCCCTGGAAGGGGGCGAAACGACCATCGCAGCCCTCGACGCCATCATCCGCGCCGCCACCGAAGACCGGGTGGAGGAAGTGGTCATCGGCATGGCCCACCGCGGCCGCCTCAACGTGCTGGCCAACATCATGGGCAAGACCTACGAGCAGATCTTCAACGAATTCGAAGGCACCGCCGTGCCCGACCTGAGCTTCGGCGACGGCGACGTCAAATACCACCTGGGCTATTCCTCCCAGCTCCAGGGCCCCAACGGCAAGACCGTACACCTCAAGCTGACGCCCAACCCCTCCCACCTCGAAGCCGTCAACCCCGTGGTCGAAGGCTTCTCACGTGCCAAAGCCGATGTGGAATACGGCAGCGACTACGACAAGATCCTGCCCATCCTCATCCACGGCGACGCTGCTGTGGCCGGGCAGGGCGTGGTGTATGAGTCGGTACAGCTCAGCCAGCTCAACGGTTATTACACCGGCGGCACCATCCACTTCGTCATCAACAACCAGATCGGCTTTACCACCGACTTCGACGATGCCCGCTCTTCGGTATACTGCACCGGAGCGGCCAACATGGTACAAGCCCCCGTCTTCCACGTCAACGGCGACGACCCCGAGGCGGTGGTCTTCGCCGCCGAACTGGCCGTTGCCTACCGGCAGGAATTCAATACCGACGTATTCATCGACATGGTCTGCTACCGCCGCCACGGCCACAATGAGGGCGACGATCCCAAGTTCACCCAGCCGGCCATGTACAAGATTATCAGCCAACACCCCGACCCACGGCAGATCTACTCCCAGAAACTGGCCCATCGCGGCGACGTCGACAAAAACCTCGCCGAAACCATGGAGAAGGAGTTCTGGAACGAACTCCAGGCACGCCTCGACAACGTCAAGCAAAACCCCCTCCCCTACCAATACCAGGAGTCGGAACAAGCCTGGCGCGCCCTGAAGAAGAAAACCACGCCGGAGGACTACGCGGCTTCCCCCGCCACCGGAGTCGATCGCGCCGCCCTCGACCGGATCGTCAAGCACCTCTTCGAAATACCCAAGAGTTTCACGCCCCTCGACAAGGTCAACCGCCTGCTCAAGGGCACTCAGAAAATGGTCGAAGACAACAAGCTCGACTGGGCTATGGGCGAACTGCTCGCCTACGGCTCCATCCTGCTCGAAGGCAAGGATGTGCGGCTGAGCGGCCAGGACGTCAAGCGCGGCACCTTCTCGCACCGCCACGCCATCTTCCGCGACGCCGACACCAACGAGGAGTACAACCGCCTCAGCGGCATCGCGGAAAACCAGGGCCGCTTCCGCATTTTCAACTCGCCCTTGTCTGAATTTGCCGTGCTCGGCTTTGAATACGGTTATTCCCTGGCCACGCCCCACGCGCTGGTCATCTGGGAAGCGCAGTTCGGCGACTTCCACAACGGCGCGCAGACCATGATCGACCAGTTTATCTCCGCCGGCGAGAGCAAATGGCAGCGAATGAGCGGTCTGGTCATGCTCCTGCCCCACGGCTACGAAGGCCAGGGTCCCGAGCACTCCAGCGCCCGCCTGGAGCGCTTCCTGCAACTGTGCGGCGACAATAACATGACGGTGGCCAACTGCACCACGCCGGCCAACTTCTTCCACCTCCTGCGCAGGCAGCTGGAACGGCCCTTCCGCAAGCCGCTGATCGTCATGACGCCCAAGTCGCTGCTGCGCCATCCCGAGGCCGTCTCACCGATCGAAGATTTCCAGACCGGCAAAAGCTTCCAGGAGATCATCGACGATACGGATACGGTGAAGAAGGTCAAGCGCGTGCTGCTGTGCAGCGGCAAGGTCTACTACGACCTGCTGGAAAAAAAGCGCAAAGACAACCGCCAGGACGTCGCCATCGTGCGACTGGAGCAAATCTACCCCCTGCCGCAGGTCCAGCTCGACAAAATTTTTGAAAAATACAAAGGCGCCGAGCTGTTCTGGGTCCAGGAAGAACCCGCCAACATGGGCGCCTGGCAGTTCCTGCTCTCCAACTTCTGCGGCAAGCGAGACCTGAAGCTGGTCAGCCGTAAAGTCAGCGCATCGCCCGCCACGGGCTTCAAGAAGGTGCATGATGCGCAGCAGGTGGAGATTGTGGGGAAAGCGTTTGAATAATAGTGGAGAGTGGAGAGTGGAGAGTGAAGTGAAGCCCTGGCAAAGGGCTTCACTTCACTCT
>JBAQQB010000107.1:0-7622 GCA_049306275.1 Saprospiraceae bacterium
GCCAAGAAAAACAAATCAAAATTTGCTGGCAATTTTCATTAACGGACGCCCGCAAGAAAATGAACCGGCACTATGTTAAGGTTAATTCAGGTAACGAAAAATATAAAGTTATTTAAGTTACAATGTAGTTAGAAGTTTAGATGCCAATAAACTCCTACCCCTATAAACTCATAAACTCTAAACAAGCATGCACCCCATTCTCCCCTCCCTCCTGATCTGGGCAGCAGCGATCTACCTGCTGCTGTGGGGACTTTTTTACTTCCTGCAGGACTACTTCTTCTTCCGGCCGGAGATCCTGCCGAAGAATTTCGAGTACAAGTACCCCTTTCCGTTTGAGGAGATCAACTTCGATATGGAGGACGGGGGGCAGATCAACGGCATCCACTTCAAGGTGCCGAACGCGAAGGGAGTGGTGTTTTACTTCAAGGGCAACTCGAAGAGCATCAAGGGCTGGGGGAAGTTTGCGCGCGACTTCATCAGCAAGGGCTACGACTTTTTCCTGATGGACTACCGGGGTTTCGGCAAGAGTATGGGCAGGCGGACGGAGTCGGCGCTTTACAACGATGGGCAGTATTTCTACAAATGGCTGGCCACGCAGTACCCCGAAGACAAGATCATCATCTACGGGCGTTCGCTGGGCAGCGGCATCGCGGCGCGGATCGCGGCCTGGAACCGCCCCAAGCTCCTGCTGCTCGACTCGCCGTATTACAGTTTCATCTACCACATCCGGCGCTACGCCTTTCTGCTGCCACTGAAATGGCTGTTGAAATACAAGATCCGCACCGACCAGTACCTGCGCAAGATCAGCTGTCCGGTCTTCATCCTGCACGGCGACCGCGACCGGCTCATCCCCTACAAACAGAGCGAGATGCTGCAGCGCGTCAACCCGGAGATGGTGCACCTGATCAACATCGAGGGCGGCGGGCACAACAACCTTCCGGGCTTCCCCGAGTACCACGAGTGGTTGTACGACATCCTCAACGACGAAGAGCTGTTCGAGCGGCTTGCCAGGGGGGAGGACCCAAAAACATTGCTGGTGGCGTGAAAAAAATCACGCGCACCTCTTGCGCAATTCTGCAAAAGCCTATACTTTTGCATCGCTCTTTTAAAGAGTTGGTTCCAGACCCATAGTGTAACGGTAGCACACCAGATTTTGGTTCTGTTCGTCAAGGTTCGAATCCTTGTGGGTCTACAGAAAAAACTGCGAAGCCGTTGTAATCAAATGCATTACAACGGCTTTTCTTTTTTAGCAACCAGTCAAGTCCCGGCAAAGTTGACGTGAATCCCGCTACCCCACGAGCCATAATACTTACAGTATCGTTTCGAGAATAACTCCCCAATTGTTGAAGTATAGGACACAACCCATCCGGCCTTAGCCGGTTTGCCGTCAAGAAACCGGCTGGAATGAAGCCCCCTCAGATAGTCCGGCTCCTGCGGCCCCGATGCAGGCTGGCTACTGTTCGAGCAAAACGGAAACAGGGCCTCCCCTCAACAGTCCGTGCGAGTTTAGCCAGCCCGGCGGAATGAAGGCCGGTTTTAGGCAAAGCGGCGAAAGCCTTGTTTTTTTGGTACTTTTTCAACAAGGAAAAAGTACATTTTAGCTTAACTATAACATGGCGCCCTTGCACCTGGCAGGTGTCGAAGAGGACTTCGACACTACAACACAGCCGATCCAAATCCGGAATTTCCCCTTCTGTGCTCAACATCACCAACTTCCCCTCTCAAACCCTGCATCTTTACCCCATAAAAATCACAAAACCATGCCACTACAGGTCAATAGCAAAAACTTCGAAGCAGTTGTATTGAACGGCGCCCTGCCGGTAGTCGTCGACGTATGGGCCGACTGGTGCGGGCCGTGCAAGATGATAGCGCCGCATTTCGCAGCGGCGGAAGAGGAATTGAAAGGGCAGGTGCGCTTCGTCAAGCTCGACGCCGACAAGAACCAGAAGCTGGTGCGCAAATACAAGGTCATGGGCATCCCGACCCTGTTGTATTTCAAGGATGGCGAACTGGTGAAACGCTCCACCGGAGTAGCCACCAAGGCGAGCATCGTCAAAACGGCGAAGGCGCTGCTCGAAGACGGGAACAAGGAGGGCAAGAAGCGCGGCTTCAACTGGAAGTTTTGGGAGTATTTCTCCTAACTTTGCCCCAAACAACCGGTTACCCATGCCCCTCCGTCCCGAAGACCTTGAAAACAAGGGCTACCGCCTGCTCTCCTCCCTGCAGCACATGGATATCATCCCCTTCGTGCAGGAGCAGTTGCGCGGCAGCGGGCCTATCGCCCGCAGTTACCGGTTCCTGACGATGGGGCTGCTGGCCGTTTCGGGCGCTTTCCTGGCGTATTCCATCATTGCCAGTCCCGGCGACTGGGGCAACATCCTGACCCGTTTTTCCTACGGTCTGGCCCTGGCTTTCTTGCTGGCGCCCATTCACGAACTCATACACGGCGTTGCGCTCAAGGCGGTGGGCGCGCCCTCGGTGCAGTACCGGGCCAACTGGCGCAAACTCTACCTCATGGCCGCGGCCGACCGTTTTGTAGTTGGCGAAAAAGCTTTCTATATCGTGGCCTTTGCCCCATTCGCCGTCATCTCCCTCGCTGCCCTCGCCCTGCTGGCCTGGCATCCGCTTACCGCCCTGGGGCTCTTGTTCCTCCACACCGCCTTCTGCGCGGGCGATTTCGCCCTCTCCGAATACATGCACGCCTATCGGGAGAAAGAGATCCTCACCTACGACCTGGTTGATGAGCAGATTTCGTATTTTTATGTGAAAGAAGAATAGAAAACGTTTATCGTTGAACGTTTATCGTTTACAAATGGTAAACGCTCAACGATAAACGATAAACGCTTTTAAATGGAAATCATCCGCCATCTGCGAGAATACCTGGAAGGGGAGCGGCAAGCCGCCCTGGTATTGATAGGGATCGGTCTGGTCACGGCCGCGGCCGCCTCGCTGTTATTTTCGCTGGATGCGGTTGCCTACGGTAAAAGCCTGTTTCAGGCTGCGCTCTGCTTTTCCTACCTGCAATTGTTCAGGGGCGGATTGCAGCTGTTGCGCACATCCCGACTTCATGAAACATTGCCCTATCAGGCCCGCAGCCAGCCAGCCCTTTTCTTTGAAGAGGAGCGGAAACGGACCGACAAGCTGGCCCAACAGTTGAAATTCTACATGACTGCCGAAATGGCATTTTTTGCTTTCGGCCTTGTCATGACCCTGACAGCAGGTGTCGTCAATGGAAGTTATTTCATGCTGGGTATGGGCATCGGCTGTTTGGTCCAATCAGCCCTGCTGCTGTCCGTCGATCTCTTCTCCAGCCTCAGGCTGGGCCTGTACCGGGATTTCCTTTCCTAGGCAGAACACCCTCCTTTGTTTAACATTTCATGCCAAACCAAAATTTTACCCCATCCACAGGAGTAAAATATCATTCGTATTTATATTTTTATACCGTCGAAAAAGACGCGTTCCGAAAACTGCCTTCATTAACACTTTCATTCTTAACCGGATTAGTATGAAAAGACTTTTAAACGCCCTCGTTTTGTTTGGCCTGCTCACGCTCATCGCCGCAGCGCCGCTACAAGCCCAATCGTCCTACTATTGGTCGGATGGCAAAAAATTGGACCTCTATGAGGACAAGACTTCTGTCTTCGTCCACTTTGACGGCCCTGTTGTAGAGAAAGTGCTCATGAGCACACTGAAAGCAAAGTCCGAGGTCAAATCAGTCCAGTATTTCTCCCAGCGCAACCGCGCGGTCATTCACTTCAACCAGTCCCAAACCGGCTTGGCTGAAGACCTGCCTGCACGGCTGGGACTCGACGCCTTCACCGTGCGCAGCGCCCACTACGGCTTTGCGCTCGACGACGGCTTCCAGATGTGGCCTACCCACCAAGTGGTGCTCCGCATGAAGCCGGGCATTGATTGGTTCATGTTGATGCCCTATTTTGGCGAAAGCAAGGGCCGCTTCTACGATGAGAACTTCGGCAACATCCGCATGGAAGTGGAAGATATCAACCAGGTGGTTGCCATTGCCAACAAAATCCAGTCCAGCGGCCTGGTAGAATTCTGCCACCCCGACTTCTACGCACCAGTGACCCTCTTCCAGGACCCGCTTTACGCGCAGCAATTCCAGATGCACAACACGGGCCAGACCATCGACGGCTATGCGGGCCAGAACGACGTCGACATCGACGCGCCCGAAGCCTGGGCCATCACCACCGGTTCCTCTTCGGTGATCGTCGGCGTGATCGACGACGGCGTGGAGAACCATGAAGACATGAACGACGGCAGCGGCAACACCCGCATCATAGGCGGCTATACCCCGCTCAACGGCGGCAACGGCACGCCCAACTCCAGCGGCGCGCACGGACAGGCCTGCGCGGGCATCATCGGCGCTACCCACAACTCGCTGGGCGTGCGCGGCGCGGCGCCACAGTCCCGCTTCCTGACCGTCAATATCTTCGCAGGCAGCGAAACGCCCACCGACATTGCCAACGGCATCAACTGGGCCGTCAGCAACGGCTCCTGGGTGCTGAGCAACTCCTGGGGCTATACCTCCTGCACCGCCAGCTACTCCGTGCTGACCAACGCCATCAACAGCGCCGCTTCCAGCGGTCGCGGCGGATTGGGCTGCGTGGTGGTCTTCGCTTCCGGCAACGGCTCCAAAAACTGCGTCGACTACCCGGCCAACCTGGCCAGCGTCATCGCCGTAGGCGCCGTGACCAACCAGGGCGTGCGCTCTTCCTACTCCAACTACGGCTCCGCCCTCGACATCGTAGCGCCCTCCAACGGCGCCGCGGGCGTGCGCACCACCGACCGCATGGGCTCTCCCGGCTATAGCACCGGCAATTACACCAACACATTCGGCGGCACCTCCGCAGCCTGCCCCGCAGTAGCAGGCGCAGCCGCCCTCACGCTCGCAGCCAACGGCAGCCTCACCGGCGCCCAGGTCAAGCAGATCCTCGAAGACACGGCAGATGATATGGGCCCCGCGGGGGACGACCTCGAATACGCCAACGGACGCGTCAACGCCCACCAGGCCATCCTCTGCGCTACGGGCGGCGGCTGCGTGCCTCCTCCTCCGCCTCCTGCCTACTGTACTTCCCAGGGCAGCAACGCCTCCTATGAGTGGATCGCACAAGTGGTCTTCGGCGGTTTCACCAACAGCTCCGGCGGCGGCTCGGGCTATACCGACTTCACCAACCTGACCATTAACGCCAACCAGGGAAGCACCTATAACGTGACCCTCACGCCCGGCTTCTCCGGTTCCACTTACACCGAATACTACCGCATCTGGGTCGACTTCAACCAGGACCTCGACTTCGACGATGCAGGCGAGCTCATCTTCTCCGGCGGGCCGTCAACCGGCGCTGTTTCCGGCACGGCCACCATCTCCGCAGGCGCGCTGACAGGCAACACGCGGATGCGCGTATCGATGAAGTACAACGCAGCCCAAACCGGCCCCTGCGAAATTTTCTCCTACGGAGAAGTGGAAGACTATACCATCAACATCAGCGGCGGCGCGGCAACCTGCGACACGCCGGGCGGCCTGGGCAGCTCGAATGTCACCTCCTCCGGCGCTACCCTGTCGTGGGGTGCGGTGAGCGGCGCTTCCAGCTACGACTTGCGCTACCGCCCCGTGGGTGGCAGCTATACCCAGATCAATGCTATCGGCGGCACGTCTTACAACGCTTCCGGTCTGGCAGCTTCCACCAGCTACGAATGGTCGGTGCGCACCAACTGCTCCAACGGCCTGACCTCCGCATGGTCGGCCAACGCGACCTTTACCACCAGCGCACCGCCCAGCAATCCTTACTGCAACGCCGGCGGCACCAACGCCAACGACGAGTGGATCGATCTGGTACAACTGGGCGCCATCAACAACGTCACCGGCAGCAATGGCGGTTATGCCAACTTTACCAGCCTGAGCGCCACCGTGGTCAGGGGTACCAATAACACGATCTACTTCAGCAAAGGCTCGCCCTTCAGCGACTGGGGCTACTGGCGGATCTACGTCGACTGGAACCAGGATGGCGACTTCACCGATAGCGGCGAACAGGAAGTCAGCGGGCGCTCGAGGAGCAATGGCACCGTTTCCGGGACCATCTCCGTGCCTAACTCAGCCACGCTTGGCACGACCCGCATGCGTGTCATGATGAAATACGGCAGCTATCCGACTTCTTGCGAAACCTATACCTGGGGTGAAACGGAAGACTACACCATCAACGTGGTTTCCAGCCTGAACAACAACGGTCCGGCGCCCGCCTTTGCCGGCAATGACGTGCTGAGCGACGAAGAAGCTGTAGCCGTATCGCCCAACCCGGCATTCAGCTCCGCCTATGTGCAGATCGACGTGCACAGCGCCATCGAGCAAGCCTACATTGCTGACATGAACGGCAGGATGGTTCAGGCCATCGCTCCGCAGCCGGGCCGCCAGGAAATCCAGGTAGCCCACCTGCCCGAGGGCATGTACCTGATCGTCGTACAAACCGAAACCGGCGTGGTGACCACGCGGATGGTTAAGGTGAATTAAGATTTATTTTTTGTGAAAAGAAAAAGGCTCCAGGGGGGATTTCCCTCTGGGGCCTTTTTTTGAATTGGCGAAATGCGCTGCCAGCTATTCTCCTGAATCATGATGAAAAAGAATTTATTCTCATTACTTGTTTTTTGCTTATTCATCGGAGCTTGCGAGGGAGACTTTGACCCTTATTGCGAAGGGAAAAAGGGTTCTATTGAAGTAAAGTTCGAAGGGACTGCTGGCGATTTTTACATGAAGGAAAAAACTGTATCAACTATTAGCCAAGACACCATTGATTTGATTTGTTCTGAAGTAAAAAATCTAAAACCTGCATTTTCAAATGCAAGAGGATCAGATTATAGTATTACTTTTCGATTCATTGATCCTACAATATCCCAGCGCCCTGTCGAGATGTATAGAATCAAATTTCCAGAAGAAAAATTCGTTTTTTGGGTGGGAGTAAAACACTACCAGAATGACACCCTGGCCAAGTTGTTAATGGAAGTTGTAAATGTCGATGAAATAAGACGTTCGGATAAATATAAAATTGAGAAGTGGTAAAGGTTCTTAAACTTTTTTCGTTCCCTCATCGTAGTTTCCCCTGCCGATTCTTTGCTGTTCGAATACACCTTCGGCGGCGAAAAAATCCGTAAATTGCAGAGCAGTCCGGTAGCGCGCGAGCGCATCTACCTGGGCGGCGCGGAGTTTGTCAACGACACCCTTGAGCTGTACCACCATGCGGAAGGCCGTGTGGTGTGGCGAGATACCACTCCCGCCTTCCAGTACCGCATCGCCGACCACCTGGGCAACACCGTCGTGTTCTTTGAAGACCGGGATGGGGACACCAAAATCAAAACCGAGCCGATGACCTCCGACCCGGATTCGCTGGAGGTGTTGCAGCGGAACTACTACTACCCCTTCGGCATGGAGATGGAGGGTCCCTGGCAGGCTGTCACGGCGCCGAGGGCGGATTATTTGTATAATGGGAAGGAGTTGGAGGAGGATCTGGGGCTGAACTGGTATGCATATGGGTTCAGGTATTATGATCCGAGTATTGGGCGGTTTACGGGGGTGGATCCGTTGGCGGTGGAATATGCGGCGTGGAGCCCGTACT
>JBAQQB010000108.1:0-2878 GCA_049306275.1 Saprospiraceae bacterium
GCACTACACATCGGAAACGAACATTCAGAAAGTCATAAAGCCCCTTTTCCTCGACGACCTTTATTCGGAGTTTGAAAAGGCCAAAGGCAATACCAAACGCCTGAATGAGTTGCACCGCAAAATCGCCGCCCTCCATTTTCTTGACCCCGCTTGCGGTTGCGGCAATTTCCTGATTATCAGTTACCGGGAATTGCGACAGTTGGGTAAGCGTCCGGCCAACTACACCTTTCACGCTTAGGGTTTGTACCAGTGAGGGTATTGCACCAATGGTTTCCAGCGGTGGGGCAGCAGTTCGCTGATACGGTTTACGGGGTGTTCCTGGATTCGGAAGAGCACATCCTGCAACCAGGTATGCGGATTGACCTCGTTCATTTTGCAGCAAGCCATGAAGGAATAGATGATGGCGATTCTCCGGGCTGCTTCGTGATTGCCTGCAAAGAGGTAATTTTTTCGGCCCAGGGCTACGGGCCGGATGGCATTTTCCACCAGGTTGTTGTCAATTTCGATTTTACCGTCCAAGAGGAAACGTTCGAGTTTTTCCCATCGGTTGAGGCTGTAAGCGATGGCTTGCCCGATGGCGCTTTTAGGCAATACCTGGAGCAGTTCTGCTTTCAGGTATTGGTGTAATTGGTCAAATACGGGGCGGCTGAGTTCCTGGCGGAGGGCCAATCGCTCGTCGGCAGACAGTTGTCTTTCCCTGGCCTGGCGCTCCACGGCATACAGCGATTGGATGCGGGTCAATATATGGGCTGCCCGGGCCTGGTCGTTGCCCAGCGCCTGTTCAAATTCGCGCCGGCTATGGGCCAGGCAACCGGCGAGGGTGACGCCGGCTTGTTTTTCATATTTTTCATACACCACATAGCCGTCGCTTTGCAAAGTGCCGCCAAAGTCGGCCAATAATTCATCGGGCAAGCGGGCGCTTCGCCGGGCGTCATATTCGAACAGCGGCAGTTTTTGTGCCGGCGCATGGCAGACCCAAAAATATCCCCGGTGACTTTTGCCTTTTACCTCGCTCTCCAGCACCCGGATGGGGGTTTCGTCCATTTGAAGGTAGTCGCAAGCCAGGACTTCGCGCTTGAGCGCCTCGTACAGGGGTATGAGCAGGTTGCAGGCGGCTTTGATCCAGTCCGCCAGGGTGGAATCGGCGATTTTGACGCCCTGGCGCTCGAACATTTTACCCAAACGGTACAAGGGCAGGTGGTCTACAAACTTGCTGATCAGCAAATACGTCAGTAAGGCTGTGCCGGGGATGCCTTTTTCGATGGGGCGGGCGGGCAAGTCGGCAATTACGATGGGAGATACGCCCTGCCGCTCTTCCTCCGCTGTTTGTACGCGGGCATATTTGGGCCGCACGAATTGCAGCACGTACAGTTCGGCAGCCTGGTATTCCAACACCTCGGTGATCTCTTCGCCCATGCGCTTCATGCCCGCGGTATCTTCCTGGGGCTCCAACATGATTTTTTCGCGGCGAAGCGAAGCGGGCAGCGGCGCACGCCCGTGCGGGCTTATCTTCACCGGCTTGACTTTTGTGCGCCGGTGAGCAGCCACCTCTTGCGTCTGTACTTCTGCCTCCACCTTCGCCGCATCTAAGTCCAGGGCCAATTGACCTGGTATGTCGGGGACAAACCGCTCGCTTTTCGTGCCGAACAGCAGGCGCTCCAGTTGCTCCAAGCGGTGCTTTAGCAGGGCGTACGCCTGCTGCAATTCCTCGAATTTTTCTAATTCAATATATTGCTTGTCGCCGATTTGCATGACACAAATGTAGCTGCCCGGTTCAACCCCCACAAGCCCTTTTTTCCAACACCCACACATCCAAAACGGTGGATAACGACGCTCTTTTTCGGTTTTTTTTGCGCCCAAACCGCAATTTGTGAATAACCCACGCCACAGATGTGCATAACGCTGCCCTTTCTTCAACCTGCCCTGTTTTCCAGCGAAAACCGCTTGCGCCAACGTACCGAGCGCAAGGATACGCCCTCCAAAATCAAGATCAAATCCGACCATTTAACTTCCCGGCTCCTTTGATCCGGCTCTACTACCGGCAATTCAAAACAACCCTGCTCCAGGCGCTTGTAGTATATCACAAAGCCGCTGCCATCCCACACCAATAACTTCACCTGGTCGCGCCGCCGGTTCATAAATATGAACACTTCCCCGCTCAGCGCCCTGCGCTTCATCTCGTTGGTCACGATGCCCTGCAAGCCGTCGAAACTCTTGCGCATATCGACTGCCTCCACCCACAGGTAATACCGAAGGCCACTCGAAAAACTTACCATCCCACTAACGAGCGCAGATACCCGCTGCTCACCTCTTGTTCAAAACTTATTTCAATGCCCCCGGGATGACGCAAACGCGCAAATACACCACCCCCCAATCCTGAAGCCTTTCTATCTGGCACAGATACTGCCACAAAACCTCCCGACATCGCCGCTTCCCTCCGCTGCTTCCTCAACCAGTACCCAAATGTCTTGGGCGACAGGCCTTTCGATATACTGAACGCCTCCTGGCTCTGGCCGCTGCCGCGCCATTCTTCTATCAACTTGTTCATTGCTTCGGCCCGCTGTTGGGGCTTCTGTTTCCCTTTTCTTGACATGACTTTGTTTTTTTGTCCGCCGCAAAGGTCGAGCAACTGAAATTCACAGAAAATATGCACTTGGCCGGACGCTTACGTGAAAACTTCGATTCTTTTGCTTTTAACCAATGGTTTCAGGTGTTTTTCAAGTTCCTCTTTATAGGTTTTGTCTTGTCGAGAATAAATGATAAATGTTTTAATGCAAGTATCGGCAGGCAAGGGGGCTGGAAATAATATTTCGTCGGGTTCGCCGTCCGGCGTGAGCTCCAAACTTGCTTGAGTTATTAACTGCCTGTTCCGTTCAAA
>JBAQQB010000109.1:0-2726 GCA_049306275.1 Saprospiraceae bacterium
CGGAAAAAGATCGCCTCGGGAAACTGCCGCGACTCCTCCAGGCGATCGGCCTGGTCGAGGAAAAACCGCGCATCCACATCCTGAGCTCCCGCCAGCATGGGAAAGAACACCCCGATCAACAACCCCGCAAAAGCAACGCGACAAGCACTCAGGAACATGAAAAAATAGCTACTTTGCCCAAAATTTATTAAATTTCAACTGTAAAGAAAGTGAGTGCCACGATTTTTTTGGCATATTCACCCGATCAAATCATATTTAGAACGAAATACACTACGTCATGAAAGAGAACTGGGTAAAGATCTATCAATCCACCGAGCTGATCCAGGTGAAACTGGCGGAAGATATCCTCAAACAACACGGCATCGAAAGCCATATCCTCAACCCGCCTGATTCCGCGTTCCCCGGCCTGAATTATATCGAGCTGTACACCCTGCCGGAAAGGGCGGAGGAAGCGGTGAAGGTGTTGGCGGAGAATGGGATTGAATAGGTGAGAAGATGAGAAGGTGAGAAGTGGACCTCCACTTCTCACCTTCTCACCTCCTCATCTATAAAAAAGTAACAATCATGCCATACAACCCCTTAACCCCCGAAGAAGAATGGGTCATTCTGCGCAAAGGCACAGAAAGGCCTTTTACCGGCGAATACTACTACCACAAGGCGGCGGGCACTTATGTCTGCCGGCAGTGCAACGCGCCGCTGTACCGCTCTGAGGACAAGTTCGACTCCGGCTGCGGGTGGCCCAGTTTCGACGACGAGATACCCGGCGCGGTGCGCAGGGAAACCGACGCCGACGGACGCCGCACTGAGATCCTTTGCAACAACTGCGACGGGCACCTCGGGCACGTCTTCCTCGGCGAGCGCTTTACGGCGAAGAATACCAGGCATTGTGTGAATTCCCTTTCGCTTAAGTTTATACCAAAAGAATAATGGACTTCAACCAACTCATGCACCGCCTGCCCCAAACCGGCAGGCTTGACTGGATCGGGCTGCGTCCCGGACGCCGCGAAACGGTCGTGCCCGTCGAGGAAGCTACCGTCGTCGTTGACGAAGGCCTTGCCGGCGACCACTACAGCTCCAAGGGCGGCAAGCGGCAGGTGACCCTCATACAGGCCGAACACCTTCGGGGCGTGGCCGGCATGCTGCACCGCGAACAGGTGGACCCCGGCCTCATCCGCCGCAACCTGCTCGTCTCCGGCATCAACCTGCTGGCGCTCAAAAATGCCCGCTTCCAGATCGGCGACTCCGTCGTGCTGGAAACCACCGGCCAGTGCCACCCCTGCTCCCGCATGGAGGAAAACCTCGGCCCCGGCGGCTATCAGGCCATGCGCGGCCACGGAGGACTCACGGCCCGCGTGCTGCAAGGCGGCGTCATCAGGCTGGGAGATGAGGTGAGGTTGTTGGAATGGACGGTGGAGGAGGTGGAAGAGTGAAAGGGTGAAAAAGTGAAAAAGTGAAATGGTGAAATGGTGAAAGGGGTTAGGGAGCATCCGTTGTTTTTAAAAGTGTTTGTTTGGGAGTATTGGCCGATGTGGATGGGTATTTTGCCTACCATATTCTTCTGGCTGTGGTTTGCGCTGCGGGCGCGGCGGCTGTTTTTCTTCTCGGCCGTGAATCCCTCCATTGAAACGGGGGGAATGATGGGGGAAAGCAAGCACCGCATCATGAACCATATACCGGAGGAGTACCTTCCGGATACTGTTTTCGTGAAAAGAGGAATGGGCTGGGAGGAAGTGGCAGGGGCTGTCCGCCAGAAAGGGCTGGTTTATCCGCTGATCGCCAAGCCCGATGTCGGGGAGCGGGGCTTTCAGGTGGTGGTCGCGCGCGATGAAGGGATGCTCCGGGCCTACCACGCCCGCAACGACATGGATTTTCTCATACAGGACTTTGTGGAGCTACCTGAAGAAGTAAGCATATTGTACCACCGTTTTCCGGGCGCAGAAAAAGGCGCCATTACCTCCATCTGCCTGAAAGAATTTCTGGGGGTGCGGGGCGACGGGCGTTCGAGCGTCAGGCAGCTGATGGAGCGCGAGCCGAGGGCCAGCCTGCAGGTCGCCCGGTTTGAGCAGGAATCGCCAGACAAGCTCGCCGCGGTGCCGGCGGAGGGAGAGCGCCTGCTGCTCGAACCCATCGGCAACCACTGCCGGGGCACGAAGTTTCTCAGCGGCAACCACCTCATCGACGCGGAGCTGACGGCCGTATTCGACCGCATCAGCCACCGGATGGAGGGCATCTGCTACGGGCGCTTCGATATGAAGTGCGGCAGCATCGAAGCGCTGCGCCGGGGGCAGGATTTCAAAATCCTGGAATTCAACGGCGCCTCTGCCGAACCGGCGCATGTCTACGACCCGGCCATTCCCGTCTGGAAAAAATACCGCGATATTTTCCGGCACTGGCAGATCATGTACCATATTTACCTGGCCCAGCGGGAACGGGGCTACGAGGCTATGAGCTTCGGCGAGGCCCGCGAGGCGTGGAAGCGGTATTGGAGGTATATGAAAACAGCAAAGTAATATCTTTAACGGGAGGTTTGGGTATTTGTGCGTAATTCCACCCCCCACCCCCCGCTGGCGCTAATTTTGTAGGGGGGGCTTTAGTGGGGCGCCAAATTTATTTGGCGACTGCATTGGCAAGCAATGAACTGATATTCAATTTCTTTTAAAACACAACCCTCTGCGTTGCTCCGTAGCGAGGATTTTCAAAATCCTCGCTACGGAGCGGTATTGGTG
>JBAQQB010000110.1:0-13621 GCA_049306275.1 Saprospiraceae bacterium
GTGAGGAGGTGAGGAGTGGATCCACTTCTCACCTCCTCACCTTCTCACCTAGCAAAGCATACACCATCGGGAGCTTGTTCCCCCACTTCGCGATCCGGTACTTCCCGGGCTCAAACTCCTCCGTGCCTTTGAAGCAATTGTAAGGGGAATAATCGTATTCGTTGAACCGCAGGATGTGGATGCCGTGGCCGATGAGGCTGTTGAACACCTCGCTCAGGCCGTGGTTCCAGGAGACGAAGGTTCCTTTGACATCGGCGTCGCGGCTGGCGTAGCTGCCGTTGGTTTCTTCGATGATGGTTTCGGATTGCAGGTAAGAATAGGCGACTTTTTCAAACTCGTCGTCAAACATCCAGACTACGGGGTGGAACTCGGCGAAGACGAAATGACCGCCGGGTTTGAGGAAGTGGGAGACGATGTCGGCCCATTTGCCGAGGTCGGGCAGCCAGCCGATGGTGCCGTAGGAGGTGAAGACGATGTCGTATTGCCTGTCGAGGTGTTCTTTCAGGCTGTAGATATCGCAACAGATGAAGGAGGCGTCGGCCTTCAGCTCATCGGCCAGGGTGCGGGCCTTTTCGATGGCATTTTCCGAAAAATCGACGCCGGTGACACTGGCGCCCATGCGCGCAAGCGAGAGGGTATCCTGCCCGAAGTGGCACTGCAGGTGGAGGATGGATTTGCCGCGTACATCGCCCAGTAGTTCCAGTTCGATGGCGTTGAGGGAGTTGCGTCCGGTGAGAAAAGCGGGCACGTCGTAGAACTCGGAGCCGAAGTTGATGTCGGCCCAGGCGTTCCAGGATTGGCGGTTGGTGGAGAGGTAGTCCATGGGGCTTGGGGGAGTTTTCAGTTTTTAGTTTTTAATTTTCAGTTTTTTCGCATGATTTCGATCCAGTTGTCGGAAATGCGAGAATGACAACTGGGGGCTTTGTCGCGGATGGCGCGATCGGCGACGAATTCCAGGATTTCCTGCCTTCTTTCGAGCGGGGTGTTGGTTTGGGCTTCCCAGTGTTCAGGTTTTGGAACAAAAATAATGACCACGCAGTTCCCGCCGCCGAATTCCCAGTCGAAATTAATGCGAAGGTCGCCCTCGCAATAGGTGATGAGGCCGGCGCGACCTTGTTCCAGGTATTCCAGTTTCCTGGTGAATGAGTCTGCGATTTTCTTCATGGCCTTTTCCCTGACTTGCTCCATGCCTTCTATTTCCACGCCATTGGAATCGAAGGTGCGGTATTCCTTGTCGTTTTGCACGATGGTGACGTTGCCGGGCGGGTGCTGGTAGGTTTCTTCTTTGGGATACCCCGCCATGAATTTGATGAAATTGAGCTGGTGGGTCCAGCCGTCGGGCCAATCGGCTTCGATGGTGTAGAAGCCGGGGCGCAGCGGCAGGGTATCGACCAATATCTGGGTGCTGCCGTTGAGCACGTCTTTCACCGGGCATTCTGCCTCTACCCTGCCCGATACTTCTTCCACCAGGCGGAACCGTCCGGCGTCCCAGGCGTATTTGGGCATGTGAAAGACAAGTTGTTGGGCGCCAGGATAGTGGACGACCCTGACCTGTTCTTTTTTCACCACCCCTGTCGAAGTCTCCCCATCAGTTTGGCTTTTGGAGGGGTCGCGATAGAAATTGGACGCAAAAGTGAGTACACACTTACCATTATAATCCTCCGGCGGAGGAGAGGAAGAAGTCAGGCAATCGGCGGGGATAATCCCCGGAGCGCCATCACCTTTGTCGGGCACGAAACCGGCCGAGGGAGCCTCCTGAAGTTCCAGAATAAGGCCTTCCTGGAAGATGAAGCAGGGACGTTCGATTTTAAAAAAGGAGGTTTTCATTTGGCTTTTCCTCTAACTTTCAGGACATATGTTAAAACCCTGCTGATTACTTCTTCTGGCAGCTGATTTGCCACATCCGGGTATTGCGGCAGAAGGATTTCAAAGATGATATATTCTTCTGTCATATCCATTTTCAGGGCAGTCATTAAGGCATCCAGTTCGGGATAGTATTTGATTTTTTCCTCATCAATACTGGTTATAAGTGCCGCAAGGGCTTCGCGTTCCTGAAACATGGAAAAGAATTCGTCTTTTACCTGGCCTTGCGACGCGGCGTAGCCGGGCTCGTAGCGCCAAAGGGCTTTGACAAGGGCATAGCCCAGCCAGTCGGGATGGAATTGGATGGCGACAGATTGTTCGCTAGTGCTGTCGATCTTCATTTGCGGGTTGAAATGCCAGTCATCCTGGCTCAATCCCTTTTCCTTGTAGATATTGTCGAGCGAGGTGCGGATACGGGGATTGTTGCGGTTGAGGATATAGGCGATGGTGATATGGTCGACGGCATTGTCAATCTTGCGATTTTTTAGATAAGCGTCGGCCAGGAACCAGTGAGCCATGTAGTCGATATAGTTTTTCTCGATTGCACCCTGGTACCATTTGATGGCTTTTTTGAAATCCCCTTCGATCCCGTAAGTCTGCCCGATATAGGTGCGCACTTTGTGAAAATCGGGGTCGGTTTGCAACACCTGTTCGTAAAAACTGCGCGCTTGAACAAAATCCCCCTGGCCAAAAGCCTTTTCAGCTGCTTCAAGCAAGGGAACGCCCTTCGAGCTGATCTTATAGGAAATAGTAAACAATTCTCCGTTGCGCATTTCCCGGTAAAAATCGTGTAGTATGACATTACCAGAGCGGTCGGGGGCGGGGATTTCCTCTTCCAGCATATTCAACTCGTAGGCGATAGAGGAGTTTTCCAGGATGCTGACAATCTCCTGGGGGGAATGAATCTTTTGCGCAGCGCCGGAGAGATAACACAACAAGGTGAGCAGTATAAAAAGGATATTTTTCATAGGAAATGATTTTTCAGGAAACCGTTAATTGCCAGCGCTCACCGACGCCATCAGGCAGCCGGAATGGCTTGCCTTTGAAATCTTCGAAATGCCTGACCAAGCCGCGGGCGACTTCCTCAGAGAACAGGTCCAATACTTCACCCAGATGACGGCCGCGGAGTTTGTCTTCAAAGCGCTCCACCAGTTTGAACTGCCTCAGCAGGACCTGTGGCAGTATGCGCGACAGGCAGCCGTCCTGGTTCAGTCCCAGCATCTTCGCATGCTGATCGCCCACCAGGAAACGTATCAGGGAGGCCGGCGCCGCGTCGAGCAATTTCACCTTAATTCCATTTTGAGCAAAATCCACCAGCGCCTGGGCGAGCAATTTGCCGTCTTCGGAAGGGCCGGCTTCCAGTTGCATGATGCGGTTGAGCAGAGCCGTGCCCGCCTCCGCGCTTTCGGGTAGCAGGGGTTTTGCGATGCCCAGGTTGTGCCCGATGGCGCTCCAGGCATGCTGGTAGGCCTGGCGCTGGCTGTCCGGCACTTCCAGCCCGAACTGCGCCATGCCATCGAGCACGGCGGCGCTGAAGGTGGTGAGGGTAATAGCCTGATGAAGCTGGTTGATGGGCTGCCCGAGTTTCTCAAGGTCCCACCCCTGCATTTTCACGAAAAAGCGGATCGAAGCGTGGATGAGGCGGATTTTCTGGATGGAGGCGATACCTCTCCGGCCGGGTTCCAGGCTCCCTTCGCCCATGACGTCCATCATGAACTGCCCCGTTTCCCCGATCCGGCGGGCGAAGATGTGGAGGGACTGGTCGCGGTTGGTCAGGCGGCTGGTGCGCACCAGTACAGGGGCGCCTTTGGCGATGCAGTACAGCAGCGGCAGGGACTTGAAATACAGCAGGAAAAGGGCCTTGGGGCCTTCCTCCCTGAAAAAGCGGTGCGCTTCGGCGATGGCGGCCTTGTCGGCCCAGGCGGGAAGGGCATGCGTTTCGCAGAGGTAGGGCTGGATTTCAGGCGGCAGCTGATCGATGGGCATGTCGATATTGCCGATCAGCAGGTTGAAGATGCGGCGCGCCTCTTCCGGCCCTTTTTTCTCGATGATCAGAGACATGGTCTCGTCGGCCAGCGGATCGGCCTCTTGCAGGAAGGGAAGCAGGAACTCTTTGTCCCAGGGGTCTTGCTGGCTCATACGGGCGGGGTTGTTTTTTTCAAAGATAAAATAAGCTCCTGCAATTTAACTTATCTTTCGCAGCAGTTTTAACGTTTAATACATGCCCGGTAATGGCAAAAGCATACGGCAATACCTGGTGGGGCGAACAATGGCTCCATGCTTTGCACCACATCGACTACTCCAACCGCCTTCCGCGCGGGCGCACCTACGCCAACAAGGGCGCGGTGCGCGACATCCGCATCGAGGGGAACGTGATCACTGCGTCGGTGCAGGGCACGCGGCCCAAGCCATATAAGGTCAGGATCGAAATCCCGGTTTTCAAAGCGCCGGAGAAAGCCCGCATCATTGAGGCGGTGACGGCCAACCCCTTGTTTTTGTCCAAACTGCTCAACCGCGAGTTGCCGCCGGAGCTGTACGAAGCTTGCGTCAGTAAAGGCGTACAGGTTTTCCCCCGCTCCTGGAACGACCTGCAGGGCTCCTGCTCCTGTCCTGACTGGGCCGTGCCCTGCAAACACATGGCGGCGGTGCTGTACCTGGTAGCCAACGAAATAGACAAAAATCCCTTCCTGGCATTCGAACTTCACGATTTCGACCTTTTCCAGGGTCTGGCGGGCGTCGGGTATACCACAGAAGGCCAAAAACAGGTGGTCATCCCCTGGTTGGACGATCTCATCAGGCCCTACCGGGAAAGAGAGCAAGAGCAAATCTGGGATGAGGAAGTCTTTTCCGGCATTGATTTTTCTGTCATCCCCGACTGCCGGGCGCAGCTGCTCACCATTCTGTCGCCCAAGGCGCTGTTCTATCCGGAGGGCGATTTCGGGAAAATTTTGAAAACGGCCTATGCCCAGGTCGCCAAATCCATACCCGAGGAGGTTTCCGAAGCCCTGGACGCAGCGGCTGAGCGCACAGAGCGGGTGTACATCGTCCTGAACCAGCACCTGCAACTGGTGCGATGCGAATGCAGGGACACCCTCGGCCATCCCACCGCCTCTTTCAGGCACCCGGAAGAACTGGTTTCCTGGTTGCGCCAGCTGTCGCTCGCCCGCATAGAGCAGCTCTCCGACGATATGCGGGGCCTGGTTTTGACCTTCCGCCTGGCGGAAAAGCTGGCCGAAAAGAGCGCCTACGTGCCGCAATTGCTCGAATTGGACGAGAGCGAATACCTCGTCCGCTGGCTGCCCGCCTACCTGCAGGAAGATGTCTGGGAAATCGCCGACCAGGTGGAGATGCTGACGCCGGGGCATCTGGTGACCTATGAAATCAAGCAACAACACTTTTCGCCGAGGGAAGACGACGCCTTCCCGGCGCTGATCTCCTTCTTCCTCAACTTTTTCGTTCAGCACGCAACCACCTTTTACCATCCCGAGCCTGTCATTTCGCTCTTTTTCGAAGGCGATGCCGTGCTTTTCGATCATTTCCAGACGCGGGAGCATCCTGCTGCCATCCAGCTTTGGCTCAACCGCCTTTACATTACGGAAAAGGCCTACGTGCCAGTCATACAGGTCGACGACCTGGATGGGGCGTTCCGGGTGCGGGTGGCCATCGAAGACCGGACCCAGGCGCTGGAGGCGCCTATTTCCCTGCGCGAGTTATTCTCCGATGACGGCCACCGCGGTATCCGCCTGGAGGCCCTGCGCGATTTGTCGCACCTGTCCGACTATTTCCCCCATATCAGCATCCTGACGGCCTCGCAAGGAAAAGAGGACCTGATCTTCAACCCGAAAGAGTTCGTCGATATCCTCTTCCGCATATTGCCCACCATCCGCCTCTTTGGCATCCGGGTACTGCTGCCGAAGGCCTTGCGCAAGCTCCTCCGCCCGCAGCTTTCCATGCACATGGAGGGCAAAGACACCGGCGCGGTCAAACATAGTTCGATCGCCGGGCTCGACAGCCTGCTGAGTTTCCAGTGGCAGATCGCGCTGGGCGACCAGCTGGTCGGGAAAGATGAATTTCTGGAACAGGTGAAAAAACTCTCGGGCATTGTCAAGCTGCGCGACCAGTACGTTTATTTCGATGAAAAAGAAGTGCAGGCCCTCATCGCCAAACTAGAAAAACCGCCGGTGCTGGGCGGCCCGCAATTGCTGCATGCCGCCCTGACGGAAGAATATATGGGCGCACGCGTCAAACTCGACGCCAGGGCGCAGAAAATTTTGAAAAGCCTGCTCAGGGGCGAAGGAACGGAGCTGCCAAAGGGCTTGAAGGCCAACTTGCGGCCTTACCAGACCAGGGGCTACGAATGGATGTACAAAAACGCCCGCCTGGGCTTTGGCAGCCTCATCGCCGACGACATGGGCCTCGGAAAGACCCTGCAGGTCATCGCCACCCTGCTCAAGCTGAAGCAGGACGGCGAGTTGAAGAAAAAGAAAGCCCTCGTGGTTGTGCCCACCACCCTGCTCACCAACTGGAAGAAGGAGATCGAGCGCTTCGCGCCGGACCTGAAGGCGCACATCTACCACGGTCCCGGCCGCAGCCTCGACCCGCTGGCGGAAGCCGACGCGCTGCTCACCACCTACGGCGTGGCGCGAAGCGAGCATGCCCAGCTGCAAAAGAAGCCCTGGCTGGTGATGGTGATCGACGAGGCGCAGAACATCAAAAACCCGCAGACCGAGCAGACCAAAGCCGTCAAGAAGATCGATGCGCCGGTGCGCATCGCCATGAGCGGCACCCCGGTGGAAAACCGCCTGAGCGAATACTGGAGCATCATGGATTTCGCCAACCGGGGCTACCTGGGCAGCCTGAACCATTTCAAGGAAGAATACGCCCGACCCATCGAACTCGACCGCGACCAGCACCAGCTCGACCGCTTCCGGCGCATCACGGAGCCGTTCATCCTGCGCAGGGTGAAGACCGACAAGAGCATCATCAGCGACCTGCCCGACAAGATCGAGCAAAACCAGTATTGCCAGCTGACGCCCGGACAAGCGGCCCTCTACCAGAGCGTGCTCGACAGCACACTGGAGACCGTGGAAAATTCGGAGGGCATCGACCGGCAGGGGCTGGTGCTCAAGCTCATCACCGCCCTGAAACAGGTGTGCAACCACCCGGCGCACTTCCTCAAGAAGGGCCCGGCAGACCCCGGCCTCAGCGGCAAGACCACCCTCCTGCTCGACCTGCTACGGCAGGTGCTCGACAGCGATGAAAAAGCCATCATTTTCACCCAGTACCAGGAAATGGGCAAGCTGCTGGCCGGCATCATGAAGCAAGAGCTGGGACTGGATGCCCCTTTCCTCCACGGCGGCGTCAGCCGCAAGGGGCGCGACGAGATGGTGGAAGATTTCCAGGGCAACCGCGCCACCAGGATCATGCTGTTGTCTTTGAAAGCCGGCGGCACCGGCCTCAACCTCACAGCCGCCAGCAACGTCATCCACTACGACCTGTGGTGGAACCCCGCCGTGGAGGCGCAGGCCACCGACCGGGCCTTCCGCATCGGGCAGCAGCGCAACGTACTGGTGCACCGCTTCATTACGCAGGGCACATTCGAAGAGAAGATCGACCGCCTGATCCAGTCGAAAAAAGAACTGGCCAACCTCACCGTCGCCTCCGGCGAGAAGTGGATCGGGGATTTGTCGAACAAGGAGTTGAGGGAGTTGGTGGGATTGGGGTGACGGACTCAACCCAATTGCAGCGCCAACTCCGCCACCGCCCGCGCCACTTCCGGCAGTCTCTCCGGCGCCACGATACTGAGGTTGTCCTTGGGCGTATGTGTGATGTCCTGGTCGTTGATATTTTCCGAAAACCATTCGGAAGTAAAGGCGATGGCCGGGCAGCCGAATTGCACGAAGATGCTGTGGTCGCCCTGCGGCCAGGGCGGGCCTTCGGAGATGGCGGGGTGACGGGAGAAGACAGCCCTGGCCTTTTCCAGCAGTTCATCCGGCATTTCGTAGTAAGAAACGGCCGACATGCCCTCCTTGTAGCCCAGTCCATCGAAGTTGATATTCAGCAAGATAGAATCGAAGCGCCCCTGGTTGGCCCAGACGTACTGCATCTGGCCGGACACGGCGTAGTAGTCCTCCCCGTTGAAGGCTACGATTTCGAGCAGGTGTTCGCCGCGGTAGTCTTTCAGCAGATCGGCGATGAGCAGCAGCGTCGCCACGCCGGTAGCGTTGTCGATCGCCCCGGGCGTGCCCTTTTTAGCGTCGATATGCGCGGTAAGCACGATGCGCTTGCCCTCCGGATTGCCCTTGCGGGCGATGACGTTGCAGCCCTTCCCCGGAATCCGCTCGGAAACGGAGCGCAAGGCAGCGGTTTGTCCGGCGAAAGGCAGCAGGCGGGCGCCCTCCTCTTCGGTCATGTAGACGGAGGGCACGTCAAAATCGCCGTCCTCGATAAGCGGGAAGGGATAGACCCCGCCCGCGAGCGCCGCGTTGCGTCCGGTAGCGCAGACCAGGACCGCCGCGCCGCTGTTTTCCAGCAGCGCCACGATGCGCTGGTGAGATTCCGGGTTGTAGAAGACGAAGCCTTTGGGCATGAGCTGTTCCTGCGCCAGTTCGCCATGCAGCAGGACGATCTTGCCGCGGGCGTCGAGCGCTTCGAGCGCTTCCACCGTCGATGCCTCCACGAGCACAGCCTCCACCTCGCAGCCCGGCGAGTAGGGGCTGACCAGCGCCTCGAAGGGCTCCTCTCCCACCCTCAGCGAAGCGCCTCCATCGTTCCAGTCGACGGCGTCGAACCAGGGCGTTTCAGTCTCCCAGCCCAGGGCTTTGATTTCTTGTTCGAAAAAAGCGGTAGCCATTCGGTTGCCCTCGGAGCCCACGGCACGGTTGGGGAGGTGGTGGCAGAGGGTTTGGAGGATATCATTCTCAGTATTCGGATTCATGTGATTATTTTTGATTTTTTTTGAGTCAGGGGGAATGAGCAGTTTTACTGAAATTCATTCTGCATAGCCGGGCGCTACCGACTCACCCCCGGCCCCTCTCTCCCGAGAGAGGGGAGCTTTCTGGGCTTGACGACGAATAGAAATCTACGTTCCATCCTTTGCAAAATACATTGCCAAAAGTTTGATTATCAGCGCAAATCGCTCCCCCTCTCTGGTGAGAGAGGGGGCCGGGGGGTGAGTTGGCAGCGCCCGGGCAAAACGGCTGAATTGTTCGAACTGTTATTCATCTGATCCTGATGATTCATCTGATTTCAATCAAGGCAATCAAATCAATCAGACGAATCACAGTTCAGACAAAATGCGAAAAGGGTAAAAGGGTAAACCTGCCTTCGGCAGGAGTGCAAAGGGTTAATCCTGGGCCAAACGGAAACCGAGGCCGTCGAGCCTGTAGTCCGGATTGTAGCTGAGCCGGTCGGACACGCGGCAAACCCCAAGGCCGTTGAGGCTCCAGGAACCGCCCCGCAAAACACGGCTACCTCCGGAAGGACCTTTTGGATTGGTCTGCGCTTCCGAGGAATAAGTCCGTTTTCCATCTGCGCACCACTCCCAAACATTCCCGCTCATGTCGTAAATACCCAGTTCATTTGGCGCTTTTTTGCCAACTGGATGAATTTTGCTGCCAGAATTGCCGCTATACCACCCCACCGCATCCAGATTCTGGCTGCCGGCAAACTTCGTCTTATTGCTTTTCTGTCCACCACGGGCGGCGTATTCCCACTCCGCTTCCGTGGGCAGGCGGTAGTTGCCACCGGTTCTCTGGTTTAGCTTTTTGAGGAATTCCTGTATGTCGTTCCAGCTCACTCTTTCTACTGGACATTGATCACAGCCTTTATTATTCAATTCAGGTGGAACGCTTCCCATGACCGCCCGCCACTGCGCCTGAGTGACCTCGTATTTTCCGATCTTATAATCGCCGACTGTCACCTGGTGGACTGGGTTTTCGCCATTACCGCAATCACCCCCCTGTTCATCCGTGCAACCCATCATAAAGGCGCCGCCTTTCACAAAGACCATTTCAGGAGGAGAAAAGGTAGCTGGCTTTTCCTTTTTAGCAGCCGGCGGCGGGGTACTTTTCTTTGGCTCCTCCTTCGGCGTTTCTGGCTCTGCCTGCACAATCGTGTCTTTTTCCTCCGCCAGCCTGCCGCCAAAACCGTCTATGTAAAAAACTTCTCCACCTTTTTTCACTTCGGCTACCCCAGTAACAAAACCTTTGGCTTCATCATATTCGAATGCGATCCTTGTTATCCCCTCCCTGTCGATCCATCCGTATTTCCCGTCCTCCTTCACCAGCGCCAAGCCTATGTCATCGAAAGGGTTAACTTCCTGAAAGCGAGGAGCCACGAATTCATTTCCTTTTTCATCCGCAAAGCCCCAAAGCTGGTCTTTTTGCACCAGGTAGTAATCGCCATGATCCTGGCATTGGTCATAGTGCTGGGTGCAATCCCATGCTGCCGGTTGATTGGAGGGGTTAGCCACCTCCCAAATCACAAAGGCGATCGCAATCGTTGCTGCGATAATAGCCAAAGGTAGTTTTAGGCGGTTCCAGTCGAACGGTTCGACAGGCGGCTTTTCCTCCTTCTTTTTGCGTTGGTCCGCCTCCCTCCGGGCTCTTTCTTCCGCTTCCTTGCGGCGGCGGGTTTCCCGGGCCTCCGCCTCCCTTCTTCTCACATCCTCCTCCGGCTCGCTCAGGCGCTCTATCGCCTCCGTCGCTTCCGAATCGTATTTCTTCAAAGGCGAACGGTCAAGGTAATCACGGTAGGCTGTAATGGTGTCCGACCGCAAGGCTTTTTCCCACAACTTATCTTCCTCCAAATGGGCGATTTTGCTTCGAACCTCGCGGGCATATTGGCTCTGCGGAAATTCCTTTTCAAAATCCATATACCCCTTTACGCTGTTGGCCGCCAAGGCTGCCTGCCAGGCCGCTTCCTGATTGCGTTTGAGGTGAAAAACAAACTGCCCGCCCTTGTGCCCCGTATCCTGAATAGGCTCGCCGCGAGGGGTTTGGCGGGCGTTGGCGGCGGTGGCGTGCACCACGTCGTCGATGAGGCGGGAGATGGGCAGGGAGGGCTGCTGGTTTTGCTTTAAAAAGAACAGGACGTTCTCCGCGAAGGGGCTGTGGTCGCCGGGCTTGCCGTCGGAGACGAGCTCTTTGCGGCCGGAGGTGAGCAGCCAGCGGGAGGGCACGGTTTCGAGGCGCTCGGTGGGCTCCAAATTGCGGTTGGTGAAAAGGGCGCCGCTGAAGCAGGAGTCCACCACCACAAAGGAGTGGTGGGAGTTGATGCGCTTGAGGTAGTGCTGTATCTGCTGGTTGGGAATGAAATCGAAATAGGCGTCGCGGTCTGCATCGACGGGTATCCAGTACCCTTCGTCCATCTGCTCGCGAAACTCGCCGTGGCCGGAGAAATAGAGCACCAGGTTGTCCTGCGGCGTGACGGTCTGCACCAGGCGGTCGAGGGCCTGGTAGATGTTGCGGCGCGTAGCCTCCTGGTCGCGGAGCAGGGTGGTATGCTGCGGGTCGAACTGGTATTTTTCCTGGAGCAGGGCGGCAAAAGCCTCAGCGTCCCGCACCGCGTTGTAGAGTCGCGGCAGGTGCTCATACTTGTCGATGGCGATGGCCAGGAGGTAGTTTTTCCTGCCGGCTTGGCCCGCAAGTTGGTTTTCGATATCCGTCGGTCCTACACCTTTCGAGGGCTCAGGCATGGCGTGGCTTGATGCTTTGTGCAGGGTAAATATAGAAAAAAAGCGTTTATCGTCGATCGTTTATCGTTTACGAAAAAAAACCATCATATTAAGGATTGTTTTGAGAATAACTTCCCGATTTCAAGAGCACGGGGGCGTTATCATCCGGCCTTAGCCGGTTTGCCGTCAAGAAACCGGCTGGAATGAAGCCCCATCCTGTAGTCAGGCTCCTGCGGACCTGATGCAGGCTGGCTATTGTTTGAGCAAAACAGATGGAGGGCTTCCCTTCAACAGTCCGTGCGAGTTTAGCCAGCCCGGCGGAATGTAGGCCGGTTTTAGGCAAAGCGGCGAAAGCCTTGTTTTTTTGGTACTTTTTCAACAAGGAAAAAGTACATTCCAAGCTAAGCATAACATTGTGCCAATACCCGTGGCGTGTGTCGAAGGGGACTTCGACACTACATCAGGGCCGCTCCAAATCCGGAATTAATTTCCGGAACAATCCTAATCACCAATCACTACCTTCCTTACCACCTGCTCCCTTCCATCCACCACCAGCTTCCCAAAATACGTTCCGGCAGGGAGGCCCAGGCCTTTTAGATCAATAGGCACTACATACCGCCCGGCCTCTTTCCTCTCCCCTTCCATCACTGGCGTCACTACCCTGCCCAGGGTGTCGTAGAGATGCAAATGCACGACCCCGGCTTTGCGCATTTTGAAGGAGAAATAGACGACTTCCGAGGCCGGATTGGGGTATTCCTCGACCTCCAAACTGCCGGTCGAGGGCTGTTTGATTCCGGAAATCAGGTCGCTCTGCGATGCAAGGTGGGTCCAGACGCTGATCTGGCCTTCGTGCAAGCGGGTCCAGATGGGGCGGATGATGCCGGCGTGGGCGGTGATGTTGGTGTAGTCGCCGAAGAATATATCGGGGTTGGGTACGAAGGGCGATTCGCTGACCTTCTGGTTGACGAAGGTCTGCCCGCCGTCGGCCGAAACGGCGAGGTAGACGTCGGTGCCCAGGCCCTCGTGGTCGCGGCGGTCGTAGAAGACGAAGTAGAGGTAGCCGGTGGTCTGATCGACCGTCATCCAGGTGAAGAACTGGTGTTTGCCGGGCGGGTCGTCGTTGACGCGCACCGGAGGGCTCCAGGTGTTGCCGCCGTCTGTAGATTTGGAGAGCCAGACGTCGGTGTCGTCTTCACCGTTGCGCTGGTCTGTCCAGTTGACGTAGATCGTGCCGTGGTGGGGTCCGCCGCTGAGGTCGCAGACCGTCACAGGCAGGCCGTTGGCGCGGTAGATGCCGGGGATGGAATAGTCCCAGCCCGTGGGCATGGGGTCGATGAAGATGTCGTCTGCCAGCCAGGTTTCCCCCTTGTCGAGGGAGCGGTCGAAGACGATGCCGGCGGGACCGGCCCAGGCGACGTAAATTTCGCCGTTGGGTCCTACCGCTGGCACGGCGCCTTCCACGGTGTTGTCGGAGTCGATGCAGTCGCCGGCCACCTCGTTGATGCGGCGGGCTTCCGACCAGGTGGCGCCGGCGTCGGTTGACTTGGAAAACAGGATTACGGTACTATCGTTCGGCAAGGTGGAGCCGTATTGGTCGAACTGGGTCCAGGTAACGTAAATATTGTTGTTCGTGCGGTCCACCACCGCCCAGTGTTTGTCCTGGGCCTTGGCGCCGTTGAGGCCCATGTAGGTACCCTCGCTCCAGGTCTGTCCGCCGTCGGCCGATTTCTGGCACACGATGCGGTCGATCCAGTTGCCATCGGGCGGGTTGGCGAGGTGGAAATAGTAGAAATGGCCCATGGTATCGGCGATAATCACGGGGTCGCCCCATACGCCGTAGGGAGAGAAGAGCTTTTGCTCCGTCCAGGTCTTGCCCGTATCGGTGCTCATGTAGGCGTTGTTGAGCACCGTGCCCGCCACCAGGTTGGCGGGGTTTTTGGGGTCCATGATGATGGAGGGCTCCGTAGGGAAGTGCTGGGTGGAGATAAGGACGTTTTGGGAAAAGGAGGTTGTAAGGGACAGCAGGAGGGCTGCCAGGGGCAGATATTTGGGCATAAAAATGTGTTTTCGTTTATCGTCGAT
>JBAQQB010000111.1:0-25745 GCA_049306275.1 Saprospiraceae bacterium
GTCAGGTTCGCATCGAATTGCGAAAGATGGGTTTGATATTCTTCCATGGCGTAAGGTTTTGATTACGCCGGGAAATTTACCCTCAATTGGAAAAAAATACCAGAAAAAATAACGCTTAAGTGTTTGAAAATCAGGAGGGATTGTTCAACATTTGAATAAACGCAAATTGCGTATACTTCTCCTTCCTCTAATCCCTCCAACCTCCCCAAAAATAAACCATCCCCTCCAAAAAGTAAATATTTTGTTGCAATAAATCACAACGCTCTCCCCGATAATCCCTATATTTCCCCATCCTGTGGCACAAAAAATGTCTTTGAACAGACAAATTCTTAAACACCAACAAAAATACCCCCATGTTCCTTCAAGCAGCAATCGGCGATGCCTATGGCGCTGGGTTTGAATTCGCAGACCGGGATTTTATCGCTCAAAGAAATACCTTGACGCAATACGAACGCAACCCGAAGTATGGCTCTCTGTACAGGAGGTATACCGACGATACGCAAATGGCTATCGCCATTGCCGAATTGATACTGGAGGCGGGACCCTGGGATGAACGCTCCGTCGCCGGCAAATTTGTAGAGGTTTTTCAGCGCGATCCAAGGGAGGGGTATGCGGCACGGTTTTACCAGATCCTCACGGAGGTTCGGTCGGGGGCGGAACTGTTGGAGCGGATCGTCGCCAAAAGCGAACGCAACGGGGCGGCGATGCGGGCCTATCCCATCGGCGTTTTCCCCACCGAAGCGGAGGTCGTGGAGAAAGCGCGCATCCAGGCGGCCGTGACCCACCACACGGAAAAGGCCACCCTCGGCGCGGAGGCCGTGGCGCTGATGAGCCATTTTTTCCTCCGGAAAAAGGGAAAGATGAAGGACCTGGCGGAGTATGTTTCGGATATTTTGCAATACCCCTGGCGGAGGGATTGGACGGAATGGGTGGAGGTCGACCCCATCCAGACCGTACATGCCGTGTTGACGGTGTTGACAAAGGAACGCAGCCTGACGGGTATGCTGCGATCGGCCGTCGCCCTGGGAGGCGATACGGATACCGTGGCCTCCCTGGCCCTGGCCATCGGCAGCCTGGATGAGGATGTGGAGCAGGACCTCCCCGCCTGGTTGTACGACGATCTGGAAAACGGCCCCTTCGGAAGGGATTTTCTCAAAGACCTCGACCACCGCTTTTCCACTTCTTTTGTGTACCTTTAATAATGAAAACTACACTCCTGCTACCCCTCGCCCTGATGGCCATTTCCTGTACCCCGAAGAATGTCCCGGCGCCGGCCACCGCCCTTCCTTCCGAACATCAAAGGGTATACGATGCGCTCAGGCTGAGGGACAGCCTGCTCTTTTCTTTCGTATTTGACCATGGCGACACCGCCTCGCTGAGATCGCTCATCAGCGAAGATTTCGAATTTTACCACGACCAAAACGGTATCACCACCTCAAGGTCTGCCTTTTTCAAAGGCGTCGCCGGACTGGGCAGCAACCCGTACAAGACCAGGAGGGTTGTGGCGGCCAATTCCCTGAAGGTATTTCCACTATACGACAAGGGGCAGTTGTACGGCGCCATCCAGACGGGACGGCATCATTTCATCGCCGTAGAGCCGGGCAAGCCCGAGCGGCTGACGAGCACGGCCGTTTTTTCCCACCTTTGGCTCCTGGAGAAGGGGAATTGGAAGTTAAAGCGGGTGCTGAGCTACGATCATCAGGCGCCGTGACCCTACATCGCCGTCGCCAACATCATCTGGCGCATAACCGGGTCCCTGAGGATGGCCGATGGATTCTCCCCGGTAAAGGTCCTGAAATCGCGGATCAGGTGGGCCTGGTCGGCGTAGCCGCAATCATAGGAGACGTCGGTCCAGGAGAGTTCCGGGTTTTGGAGGGGCATGCGGGCGGCTTGCACGAAGCGCACGAGGCGGCCGTAGCGCTTGGGACTGATGCCGATCTGCTCGGAAAATGCCCGCTGCAACTGCCGCTCCCCGACAAACACCACGCGGCTCAGCGCCTCGGCCGAGGCCTGGGCCCCCAGCTGCCGCGCCTGCCTGACCGCCTCGGCCAGATAGTTGGACCGCGGTTGCCGCTGAACGAGCAGGCGGAGGAAAAAGCGGTTGCAAATATCCACGCGCGCCTCGTTGCAGGGCGCCATGGTGATCCGCTCAGTCAGGGCTGAAATGTCCTCACCGAATACGTCCTCCACCGCCTCGGTGTTGTTGAGCAATTCGCGGGTGGGCTGGCCGAGCAGCTGAAGAAAGGTCTCCGGATAAAGCCGGATGCCGAATACCATGTTCTGACGGGGCGTTTTCAGATGCACCGGCTCGGTGCGGATGCCGACCACCATCGCCTGTGGCGTGGGGATCCACTCATCTTTTTTCCAAAACAGATGAGGAGAGCCTCCCACCACAGTGATGATGTCGAGCATGCCCGTGGGAAAACACTTGCTGATTTTATTGCCGTTGGGCATGGAGTCCATGTACCAGTAGCAGGCGACGTAAGGAGCGAGGGCTTCCCAGGGCTGGAATTGCTGAAGATGGATGACGTTGGTTTTCACTATTCTTTGGGTGTTGTAACGGCTATTTGACCGCCACCCACCCCTCAAGGTTGCATAACGGACAGGGAATCCATTACTTTTTGCCAGCGCCGGGCCGGTACGACCGCGTTGGCGAAGGACTTCATGTTCTCAAATATGGGCGCCGGCACTTTGCCGCGCATCGAGACAAACATGCCCTTCAACTCGCTGACGGTCATCGAGGGCAGCATGTACTCCATCCATCTTTCGTACACATCCGGCGGGATGGAGGACGTGATCCGGGTGCGGATTTCCATCAGTTCTTCGTCAGATAGGAGTTCCTGCGATGCGGGAAGCACGGTCTCTTCTTCGGTGTTGAGGTGGAGGAGGCTGAAAGCGAGGAAAGACCCGTAGATGCGGTTGAGCTTTGTGCCCATTTTTATGCGCTCCGCCGGGTCGGCGCAATCGCTAATGGCATCCATCTGATCAACCAATTGATCCTGAAGGCTTTCGTATTCCCGGTGCTGGGCCTCGGCCAGGCTGGTTACCCCCGGCGCTACGCGCTCCACGGCCGGAAAGATCAGCTTGTCCTCGTTTTCTGCGTGCTCATGCAGGAAAGCCATCACGTGGTTCAGGTGCTCCAGAATAGCCTGCGTCTCGTTTTTATCGGCAAAATCTGTTGCCTGCAAGCGCTTGCCACCTTCGTAGAGCATGGTGCGGATGGCCTTGTGAATGGTGGTGAAAAGATCTGTTTTTGGCGTCATGGCAGATTGTTTTTGATTTGGTTAATGCAAAAGTAGGGTAGGGCAAGGGGGAAAAAATTGAACAAAAGCGACGATATTTGGCCCGCCATGAAAAGAATGTTCGACTTCGATAATATCCCTTCCCAAAGAGGCCGCATCGCCGTCGTGACCGGCGCCAATGCGGGCATCGGCTACGAAACAGCCCTGGCTTTCGCCCGCAAAGACCTCAAAGTGGTGATGGCCTGCCGCAGTTTGGAAAAAGCTGAGAAGGCCCGGCAGCAAATCCTCCAGGAAGTCCCCGGCGCCGACTTGGAGATCATGGAGCTCGACCTGAGCCGCATGCGCTCGGTCAGGTCTTTTTCGGAAGAATTCCTGCGCCGCTACGACCGCCTCGACCTGCTGATCAACAACGCCGGCGTGATGGTGGCTCCGAAAACGACAACGGAAGACGGCTTCGAGCTCCACATCGCCACCAACTACCTGGGGCATTTCCTGCTCACCGGCCTCCTGCTCGAGCCCATCCTGCAAACGCCGGGCTCCCGGGTGGTGTCGCTCAGCTCGACAGCCCACAAAACCGGCCGTATCAACCTGGATGATTTTCACGGCAACAAAAGATATTATTCCTTCTTTGCCTACAGCCAAAGCAAACTGGCCTGCCTGATGTTCGCCTACGAACTGCAGCGTCGGCTGGAACGAAAAGGCGCTTCCACAATCTCTACCGCCGCCCACCCGGGCACTTCCTACACCGATATCGTCCGGAATTTCCCTTACTGGATACGGTATCTTGCACCGCCTTTTGTGCCCCTGATCACCCACCCGCCCAAACAGGCCGCCGAACCCACGCTTTTGGCCGCCCTGGGCGAAGGGCTGCGCGGCGGCGAGTACTTCGGCCCGGATGGATGGCTGGAGTTCAAAGGGCGGGCTAAACAGGTGGGTAGCACCCGTGCCTCCAAAGACCCCGAAATGGCCAAAAGGCTCTGGGCGCTGTCGGAAGAGCTCACCGGGCTGAAATATTTGTAAAGGACTTGAGGTATGGGTGTTGTTGAGTGATTCCACCCCCCGGCCCTTAATCTTGTAGGGGGTGCTAATTGTAAATGGGGGCGCAAAATTTATTTGGCGCAGGGTGCCGACAATTTATTGGCGGTAATGGTTGTCCGAATTTATTCGGCACACCCGGTTGTCGCCCATACCGCTCCGTAGCGAGGATTTTTGCCTACGGAGCAACGCAGAGGGTTGTTCTTTAAACAAATTGAACATCAGTATGTTACGCGCCAATTCAGACACCGAATAAATTCGGCGTACCGCTGCCGCCAATAAATTGGCAGCACCATGCGCCAAATAAATTTTGCGCCCTACTAAGGCCGCCCCTACAAAATCAGCGCTGGCGAGGGCCGGGGGGTGGAATAATCTTCATACAGGCTTTAAAATCAAAAACCCAAACCCCACATTCAATGAGAATAATCCTGTTTTCCTTCATCCTCCTTGCCCTCGCGGCTCCCCCCGCCGCCGCCCAATCCTTCTTCACCCCCGCCGACCACCTCATCAACGGGTTTGCGGGGAAAAAGGGCGGGCTGGACTTCGAATACCACTCCTGCATCCCCGGCCTGCGCGAAAGCTTGCTGATGCGCGCTACCAACGGAAAGGATTTTGTGGAATGGGAAACCGACCCCGTGCCGGCCAGCATAAAAACCTCCTACGCCACCTTCGTCTGGATCGCCGCGCTGGGTTCGAGTCCTGGTAGGGCTACGATGCAGCTGGCAGTGAACGGCGAGCCCTGGTTCTCCTTTTTTACCGATGGAAAACCCCAATGGGAATACACCCACGCCAATGGTTCAAAACTCAGCTTCCATTCCATCATGGTCGACCAATACGGCGACCACCACGGCTATATGGTCCTGCGCGTACCCGCGGCGCTGGCGAAGCCCGGCAAGCCATTGCTCCTCAAAGCGACCGGCAGCGAAGCCAACCTGACGTCGTGGTACATGACCTTCAAAAAAGAGGTGAAAACAGGCATCACCCTCAACGCCTTCCCCGCCATTCTCAAAAAAGAAAACAAACAGCTTGTCGAGGCGGGCATTTTTTATTTCGGAAAAAATACCGCCGCTCAGGTCTACGCCGATGGCAAACTGCTCGCGAAGGCACCGCTGGCCTTCGGCTACAACACCATCAACCTCGGCCTGCCGCCCGTCGATAAACCCACGCAGGTCGATCTGAAGGTCGTGGCGGGTGATTTTGAAATGAAAAACAGGGTCGTGCTGGAGCCCGTCCGCAAATGGGCCCTCCGTTTCATTCAACACACCCACACCGACATCGGCTACACCCGCTCGCAGACCGAGATACTGGCCGAACACCTCCGCTACATCGACTACGCGCTCGACTATTGCGACGCCACCGACGACTACCCCGAAAACGCCCGCTTTCGCTGGACCTGCGAGGCTGCCTGGGCGGTCGACGAATACCTCCAGTGCCGCCCCTGGCCGCAGGTCAAGCGCCTGATCGAGCGGGTGAAGGAAGGGCGCATCGAGGTGACCGGCATGTACTTCAATTTCGACGAGCTGCCCGACGAGCAGATTCTGGCCGCCTCCCTTCAAGCCGTGGGGCGCATCCGCGACAAGGGCATTCCGGTCGAACTGGCCATGCAAAACGACGTGAACGGCATCGGCTGGGGCCTCAACGATTACTACCAGGGCCTCGGCATCCGCTACCTCAACATGGGCACGCACGGGCACCGGGCCCTGATCTGCTTCGACCGGCCCACGATGTTCTGGTGGGAGTCGCCCTCCGGCAAGCGCATGCTGGCCTTCCGCGCCGAGCACTACATGACCGGCAACACCGTCATGGAAATCCACACCGGCGATATCGCCAAATTCCAGAACCACCTCTTCAACTACCTCATGTCTCTCGATGCCAAAGGCTATCCCTTCGAGGAAATGGCCATACAGCACTCGGGCTACCTGACCGACAACTCTCCCCCCTCCACCATCGCCAGCGACCTGATCCGGCAGTGGAACGAAACCTTTGAGTGGCCCAAACTGACGACCTCCACGGCGCTTGGTTTCTTTCGGGAAATGGAAGAGAAACACAGCGCGGCATTCCCCGTCATCCGCGGCGCCTGGCCCGACTGGTGGACCGACGGATTCGGCGCTGCTGCCCGTGAAACCGCTGCCACCCGGGCTGCATCCGCCAGCCTGACCGCCGGCAAGGCCGGACTTTCGATGGCGGCGATCGCAGGGCTGCCCCTGCCTTCAGGCATTGATCAGGAGATCGACCTGGCGGAGGAAGCTTTGCTTTTCTACACCGAACATACCACCGGCTACTCCGAGAGCGTGCGCGAGCCCTTCCACCAGCAGACCATGGAGCAGCGGGCGCTGAAGGAATCCTACGCCTGGGAGGCGCGCCGCCGCGCCGCTTCCATCCAGGAGCAGACCCTGGGCGTGCTGCAAACCTGGTTCGCCCCGGAAGCCGACCCCACGCTGCTGGCCTTTAACCCGCTTGGCTGGAATCGCTCCGGCCTGATCACCGTCTACATCGACCACCAGCTCGTGCCCCGGGGCCGCAAGGCAGGTATTTTCGATCAAAAAGGCAAACGTATGCCCGTGCAGCCGGTGTCGCACCGGGCCGACGGCACCTACTGGGCCATTTGGCTCGACAGTATTCCCTCGTTTGGGTACAAAAAATTCACTTTCCGAGCCCTGGAAGACGAACTGGCTGTTGCCGACCCGCAGGGACAGCCGGTCCTGGAGAACCGCTGGTACAAGGTGGAAGCCGACCCAGCCCGGGGCGCCATCCGCTCCTGGCTCGATAAAGACCTGTTGGAGGAACTCGTCGATCCAACAGCGCCCTACCAAATGGGCGAATTCATTTTGGAACAACTGAGCAACCGCGAGCAAATGGAAGCCCGCCGCCTCGACGATTACCGCCGCCTGCCGCTCGATACCGTGTGGTTTGATTCGAAGACAGAGGGTGAGGTCTGGAGCACACTGCGCTTTTACGGCGAGTCGGAAACCGCTATTGGTCCGCGGGGCTTTATGATGGAAGTGCGCTTGTTTCACCCCGAAAAACGCCTGGAATTGGCCTTTTCCCTGGTTAAAAGGAGCATCGTCGAGCCGGAGAGCTTCTACATCGCCTTCCCTTTCCGGCTGGAAGACGGCCGCCATTTCACCGAAGTGCAGGGCGGGGTGATCGAAACCGGCGTGGACCAGATACCGGGATCGGCCAGCGACTGGTACACGGTGCAGTCCTTCACGGCCGTTCGCAACGCCGATGCCCAGGTACTGTTGAGCAGTCCGGAGGCGCCCCTGATGCAGTTCGGGGCCATCAACACCGGCCGCTATCAGGCCGGGGCCATGCCGCAGGGTCCGCATGTGTATTCCTGGCCGATGAACAACTACTGGGTGACCAACTACAACGCCGAGCAGCGGGGCGGGCACAGCTGGAGCTACCAGCTGACTTCGATGGCCGGCATCTCCGCTATACAGGCCGCCCGCTTCGGCCAGGAAAACCGCATCCCCATGCTGCCCCGCGTGATACCAGGCGGAGGCGCGGGCGATTACCGATGGGAGGGGAGTTTTCTCGCCGGTCTGCCGCATAATGCATTGCTGATCAGCTCGCAACCGGCTGCGGATGGGCGCTCGCTTTTCCTTCACCTGAGAGAAACCGCAGGAAGAACCGCTTCGCTAAACCTCAAAAACGGTCTCACCGGAGAGCTGTTGCACCTGGAGGAAGTGGATGTGACGGGCAAGGCGCTGGAGGGAGGGGTACAAGAGATGGGGCCTTGGGAGTCGCGGTTTTTCAGGGTGTATTAAGGGGGAAAAATATGGCAAAGTGGCGTTTTTTGAATATCTTTCCGGAACAAAAACCCGGCCAAATGAGCAAGTGGCTGCTTCCCCTTCGTTGGGCGCTATTCATCGCCTTCCAGGCCCTGGTCGCCCTGTTTTTTTTGATTTCGGGAAAAGAAAATCCCTGGCGCCTCTCCGAGGGGTACTGGATTATCACCGGCCTGCTGGCCAATGGGGTGACTTTCTATGTGCTGTGGAAGTTATATCAAAAAGAGGGCATCCGGTATTTCGACAATTTCCGCTTTGTGAAGGAAGGCTGGTGGAAGGATCTGTTGATCGCCATCGGCCTGCTGGTCGTTTCGGGCCCCATCACGATGTACCCCAATACGTTTCTGGCCGAACAACTTCTCGGCTCAGTGGAGGCATCCGGCGAACTGTTCTTCCGCCCCTTGCCCCTGTGGGTCATCCTGCTGGGCTTCCTTTGGGCCATCACGCAGGGTTTGGTGGAGCTGCCCACCTATTTCGCCTATATCATGCCCCGTCTTGGCAAGCAGTTGAATAATGGCTGGCTGGCTTGGGCGCTCGCCTCCTTTTTTCTGGCCTTCCAGCACACGGGCATTCCCCTCATTTTTCAGGCTGATTTCATCTTATGGCGCCTGGGCATGTTCCTGCCTTTCGCATTTTTCATTGGTCTTTGCCTCAAGCTGCGCCCCCGCCTCTTCCCCTATTTGATGATCGGGCATGCGCTGATGGATATCGGGGCGGTGGCGATGTTGTTTGGGGTGAGGTGAAAACTATCGATTCAGGCATCCCAATTCCCTCATCCGCAACAGCTCCGCTTCGGAAAAAGCCGGGGGTGGTGGAAGCTCGGTGTAGTTGACGGACTTCTGGTAAAAGCCCTGCTCGTAGACGTCCCTCAATGCTTGCCCCAGATCGAGAACGGTATCGGGGTCGGGTTGTCTGAGCGGCACAGGCAGCACAGGCAGCGGGTCGGTGATATCCATGGCCCATATCTGGGTTTGGCCTCCCTGAGCGCGAAGCAAACTCACGATATAGTGTTTTCGGGGAAGGTAGGGGTGCTCGAAAGGCCGCTCTCCGCGTCGCAGCAGGTCGATTTCGAGCAGGTTGGCGCCGGCATAGTGCAGGCGAAGGCGCTTTTCCCGGTAAGGCTGTAAGCCAGGTTTCCGTTTGTTGACAGGTGAGAGGATTTCTATAGCCGTGATGAGTTTATTGTTCTTTTTGTCCCTGATCTCTACCACAGGAATTCGGACTTCTATGGGTTTCTTCAATTCCACATCTGGATACAGGATGCCGATATCCTCCTCAGGCGAAGTGTCCTCCACCGTGTAAGTATTCATGTGCACGACATACGTTTCGCCGACCCTGGGGGCAAGCTGCACCTTGATCACATAGGCGAGACTGTTGTGCACATCCGGCCAAAGGCTCCCTTCCAGGTAGGGGTCCATTCCGGGAAATGGTGAAGGCATGGCAGTGTTTTGATTCAAATTTAGAGAAATTTGTCGTCAAAGGGAAGGGAATTTGCATCTTGGTGGAAGTTCTGGCTCTCAACCTCCAGGTAAGTTGGAACCATGAGAATGATCTCTTTATTTCTGTTGTTGTTCTTCTTTGCAGCGCTCTTGCCCTGCGGTTATGGCCAGCCCATACCTGCAAAAAAGCCGCAAAAACCCCGCAAGACCACCGATTGCCTGGAATGGCTGGACGACTCCGTCCACCAATTGCCCATTATCTATCCTCAGCATGAGAAGGAGACCTGGCGGGAAGTGCGCGATACCTTCCGCTTCGTCAACGGTTGCCGCGACACCCTGCGCAACAGGCGTTTCAACAACCAGAGCTACAAAAATTACCTGTCCACCAAGGTGCCGCCAGGCGGTGCGGGCATGGCCATCTTCGTGGAAAACTACACCTTTAACCTTGGCTTCCCGGAGTTTATCGACCACCGTTTCGGCTGGGAGTCGTCTGACAGCACGACGCATTACATCCGCGTGACGCTCGTCAACCTCGGCAAGCCCCGGCAAATGGAACCGCACCCCGATGGACGTCCGGCCAGGGCCTGGTATGCCTTTGAAACCGATTCCCTGCGCTACGAGCTAGTAGTCGATGAAGACGGCTTCCAGCGATCGTACGGCCTGGCGCACCGCCGCACGGGCGAGCGCTACGGCAACTGGCGGTTTTGGAACGAGAAAAGGGAGGAAGGCTTCAGACGATACTCCAAACTGCTCAGGCTGGGCGTGCACACCGCTGATAGCGACGGCTACGCACGCGCCCGCGTGCAGGTGCGCAAAGGCGGCAAATGGGTCGCGCCATTCTCCTGGGAAACCCCTCGCAGCGTTAGTCTTTTCGTCGAAGACGGCACAGACAGCGTGCGCGTGCTGGCCGATGGGGCTTCCAACGCATTTTCCATCAACTACTTCAATCTGCCCGACGAGGTGCACCACGAGATATGGCTCATCCCCAACGGCGGCGATTATCTTCGTACAGACGCCTTCAACCTCCCTTTTACCCCCATCCCCGGCCAGTACGCAGTGGTATGGGACTGGGCCTGGATGCAGCGGCAGAACGGCGATGGAACTGTGCCCTCGGAAGACAAGCTGCGCGCAGCATTACTGGCCAAATATCCCGATATTACGCCCCTGGGCGAGCCGCTGGTGCTGGACATGTCCCGGCTTTCCGAATCGCGTCAGCAAGAAATCATTCAAAACCTGCTCCGCGAGCCACAAATCGCCCGCTTGTCGCAGCTCATCCAGATGCCCAGGGTGCCGCCGGCATTTGCCGAAGGCCAGATCACCCTCCGCCTGAGCCCCTACCTGAAGCAGGAGCGGATATTGGCTATCTGCAACCAAAATGGCTTCAACTATCTCGGGCAGGTACACATGAGCGGCGGTTTGTACAACCTGCGCTACGAACCCAAACTGATCGACGGGGAGTTTTACCGGCGGTATAACCGGTTTTTTGAAAATGAGGACGTTTGGGAGGGGTGGGTGGAGTTTTAAATTTGTCTGAATCCGAATTCGCAGAATTCAAGAATTTTCAGAATTTTTGAGAAAGAAAGTCGACCTAATTCTGAAAATTCTTAAATCCTGACAATCCTGATTCAGACAAAAATGATTGAAAGTCAACGCTATATCATTCAGCAAACCATTGCCCACGTCAAGGAGGCGCTCTCCGGCGCAGAGGCCGGCCACGACTGGTTCCACATCGAAAGGGTGTGGAAGACGGCCCGGCATATCGCCCAAACTGAACCGGTCGATGGTTTCGTGGTGGAACTGGGCGCCTTGCTGCACGACATCGCCGATTCGAAGTTTCACGGCGGCGACGAGACGGTGGGGCCGCGGCAGGCAAGGGCATTGCTGGAATCGCTCGGGGTGGAGGAAGGCGTGGTGGCCCATGTCGAAAACATCGTGGCGCACATCTCCTTCAAAGGCGGCAACCACGAGCAGGCCTTCCGTTCACCCGAGCTCGACGTGGTGCAGGACGCCGACCGCCTCGATGCCCTGGGCGCGATCGGCATCGCGCGGGCCTTCGCCTACGGCGGACACAAAGGGCGCGAGCTCTACAACCCGGCCGTGCCGCCAAATCTGAATATGACCAAAGAGGAATACAAGCGTAGCACGGCGCCGACGATCAATCATTTCTACGAAAAATTGCTCCTGCTCAAAGACAGGATGAATACAGCCACCGGCCGTACCATGGCGGAGCGGAGGCACCGGTTTATGGAAGCGTATCTGGAGGAGTTTTTGAGGGAATGGGAAGGGGAGGAGTGAAAGGGTGAAAAAGTGAAAAGGTGAAAAAGTGAAAGGAAAATGGGCTTTTGGGGAGCCTTGAGGCTGCGGAGCAAAATAAATTTGGCCAAAGCAGCCTGAAAAAGCTAAATATCATTGGTGGGGCATGGGAAAATTCCTAATTTCCCAGCACTTTTTAACCGAAACTATTTCTCCATATGATCTTAGGTATTCCAAAAGAAGCAAATGATAGGCGGGTCTCCTTTGCGCCTGCCACTTTAGTCAAAGCAGTCAAGGATCTGGGCGTCGAGGTCTGGGTGGAAACAGGCGCGGGCGTTGCCTCTTCTTTCCCCGACGCGGCATACCAGGACGCTGCCAAGGTCGTCAGCCGCTCCGAGCTCCTCAAGAACGCGGACGTGCTGGTGAGCGTCAACCCCATTCCCGAATCGGAGTGGAGCTCCCTGAAGAAAGAAGCGATCGTCATTTCCCGTTTCGAATCTTTCATCAAGCCCGAGGTGGTGGGCAAGCTCCAGGCAGCCGGCCTGCGCGCCTTCGCCCTCGACATGATCCCGCGCACTACGCTGGCCCAGTCGATGGACGTGCTCTCTTCCATGGCTTCCATCGCCGGTTATAAGGCCGTGCTGGTGGCAGCCCAGTACCTGCCTCGCTACTTCCCCATGCTGATCACCGCTGCCGGTAGCGTCAAGCCCTCTACCATCCTGGTGCTGGGCGCTGGTGTAGCAGGCCTGCAGGCCATCGCCACCGGCAAACGCCTGGGCGCTATCGTGGAGGCCTCTGATACCCGCCTGGCTGCCAAGGAAGAAGTGGAGAGTCTCGGCGGCCGCTTCGTCATGGTGGAAGGCGCAAAAGACGATACCTCGGCCGGCGGTTACGCCGTCGAGCAGTCGGAAGATTTCCTGCAGCGACAGCGCGCCGAAGTGCAGGCCCGCGCCGCAAAAGCCGACGTGATCATCACCACGGCCCAGGTGCGCGGACGCAAGGCGCCGTTGCTCATTCCGGCCGATACCGTCAACCAGATGAAGCCCGGCTCGGTCATCGTCGACCTGGCTGCCTCAACCGGCGGCAACTGCGAACTGACCCAGGACGGAAAGGTCATCGTACACAACGGCGTCACCATTGTGGGGCACTCCGACCTGTCGCAGGAAATGGCCCAGGATGCCAGCTTCCTCTTCGGCAACAACGTGCTCAACTACATGAAGCTCTTTATCAAAAAAGGAGAGCTCCAGGTGGATGAATCCAACGAGATCATCGCCAAGTCGTATATCACGATGCCCGTACCCGCGTAAGAACGTTCTCGCATTATAGTGTTTTTATCCCAAAAGGGGGAGGCGCCAGTGTGGCCGCTTCCCCCTTTTCATTCGGCCGTGCGCGATGGCTAAAATTTCCTTATATTTGTTTGAGCTTCCATACACGTATATAGATATTTTTATGAAAACGAGCCATCCGCTGTCATTCCTGGAAGAGTCGACGGAAACGATGCGCGCCATCGCGCATCCCATCCGCATAGCCATCATCGACCTGTTGCACCGGAAGGGCAAGATGTCGGTGACAGAGATCTACGAGAGCCTGGATATCGAGCAGGCGGTAGCTTCCCACCATTTGCGCATCCTCAAAAGCCGCAACGTGGTGTCGGTGCAGCGCGACCAGAAGTTTTCCTATTACTCCCTCTCCGATCCGGGGTTTTTTGAAATCGTTCAGATACTGGGCAAGCTCATTTGATTCAAAGGCACGCGGATGACGCGGATGCTACGCAACGCGGATTTTTTCGTGGATTTACTTCTGTTGATTTCGTCAAAAACAACCTTTGGTTCTGTCTGCAAGAAAAAAAGTAAAATTTTTTTTGGATAAATGGGTCTATGTATATAGATAAATATATACTTTAGTGTGAGTTTTTGATTTACCAATTAAAACCACACGCTTATGAGTTTTGTCCATTTACCCAAGAAAGCGGTCCTGCTGGCCCTGTTTGCGATGGGCGCCCTGTTTGCGATGGGGCAGAGCGAAGTAGACCATTCCTATAAACCCCTGACCCTTAAACTCGACGAAAGCGGTAACAAGTACATCCGGTTTCTCACCTGGCATCAGGTATGGGTGCAGACCAACAACTTGTCGGTGGATAAGGCGAAGACGCAGCTTACTCCGATGATGCGCCGCTCGCGTTTCCTGTTCTACGCACAGATTTCTCCCCGCTTCCTGATCCTGACCCACATCGGTTTGAACAACCTGACGCCCACGAATCTCTCTCCCCTGGGCAATGACAGCGATCCGCCGCAGTACTTCCTGCACGATGCATGGACGGAATTCAAGGTGACCAGAAATGACGCAATATATATAGGTGGCGGGCTGCACTACTGGAAAGGCCTGACGCGCCTGGCCAGTGCCAGCACCCTCAATTTCATGACCATGGACCAGGCCAGACCCTTTGCGCACTGGCATTCGCTGGGCATCACCGATATGTTTGCGCGCCACCTGGGTGTCTACGCCAAGGGCGCCATCGGCAAATTAGACTACCGCCTGGCATGGAACGCGCCGAGCCGCACCTCGCTGGGGGCCGGCAAGACTTATGGCGCCGACACCACTTATCTCTACAAGGGCGTCCTGAAAACCGACAAAGAGGGGAACCCGGTGGGTAATACCATTGTGGAAGGCTATGTGCGCTACAACTTCTTTGACAAGGAGTCGATCAAGCTGCCTTTCAACGTGGGCACTTACATGGGTGAGAAGAAGATCTTCGCCCTGGGCGCCGGCTTCTTCGCCCATCCTGACGGAACCTACAACCAACTCACCGGCGAGCACGAGGACGTACTGCATCTGGCAGCAGACGCCTTCCTCGACTATCCGGTTGCCGGAGGCAACGCCATTCACGCGTATGCTTCCTACATAAATTTCAACTACGGCGAAAACTTCGTCAGCCGCTGGGCCGGCACGGGTAATGTGTTGTACGGGCAACTCGGATTTTACTTTAAACCCCTCAAACTGATGCCCTATCTGGCCTATCAATACGCCGATTACGAAGGATTTTCAGAGCCGGTGAACGGCTTCGACGCCGGCGTTAATTATTTCCTCAACGGGCACCACGCCAAGCTCACGCTGGAGTATCACCAGATTTCCAACGATACCAGGGAGACAGCCTCGGGCGATTTGAAACAGCTTCGCCTCCAGGCCCATTTCTTCCTCTGATCAATCAGCCATTTTCTCACTGCTTAAACCATAGACTATGTCAGATTCTCCAAACAAACTGGTCAAATACTGGAAGCGGAACCTGCTCTACCTGGTGGTATTGCTGGGCATCTGGTTCCTGGTTTCCTACGTCTTCGGCATTTTTCTTGCCGACTCGCTCAACACCGTGCGCATCGGCGGCGCCAAACTGGGCTTCTGGTTCGCCCAGCAAGGGTCTATCTACATCTTCATCGTGTTGATCTTCGCCTACGTCTGGCTGATGAACCGCCTCGACAGGGAGTACGATGTGCATGAAGACTAGTGATGGTTTAAGGATGCTTTTCGCGGCCGCCGGCCGCGAAAAGCATCCTTTATAAATTTAATTTATTAAAATATTTGAAAAATGAGCGTTCAAACCTGGACTTTCATCATAGTGGGCCTATCTTTTGCGCTGTACATCGGTATAGCGATCTGGTCGAGGGCCGCATCCACCAAAGAGTTTTACGTCGCCGGCGGCGGGGTACACCCTATCGTCAACGGCATGGCCACGGCCGCCGACTGGATGTCGGCCGCTTCTTTCATCTCCATGGCGGGCCTGATCTCGTTTATGGGCTACGACGGAGGCGTGTACCTCATGGGCTGGACGGGGGGCTACGTGCTACTAGCCTTGCTCCTGGCGCCTTATCTGCGAAAATTCGGCAAATTCACGGTACCCGACTTCATCGGCGACCGCTACTACTCCAACGTGGCGCGCACAGTGGCGGTGGTTTGTGCTATCATCGTATCCTTTACCTATGTCGCCGGACAGATGCGTGGGGTAGGGGTGGTGTTCTCCCGTTTCCTGGAGGTCGACATCAACACCGGGGTGTACATCGGTATGGCGATCGTGTTTTTCTACGCCGTATTGGGCGGCATGAAGGGCATCACCTACACCCAGGTAGCACAATATTGCGTGTTGATATTCGCTTACATGGTGCCGGCTATCTTCATCTCCCTGGCCATCACTGGCAACGTGATCCCGCAACTGGGCTTTTTAGGCAAGGTGACTGACGGGTCTGACATGTACCTGCTCGACAAGCTCGACCAGCTGCACCGCGACCTCGGTTTTGCCGAATACACCGACGGCAGCAAGCCCATGATCGATGTTTTTGCCATCACTTTCGCCCTGATGGTGGGCACTGCGGGTCTGCCGCACGTGATCGTGCGCTTCTTCACCGTACCTCGCGTCAAAGACGCACGTCTGTCGGCGGGCTGGGCGCTGCTGTTCATCGCCATCCTCTACACCACGGCGCCTGCCGTTGCGGCGTTTGCGCGCACCAACCTCATCAATACGGTGAGCAATAAGCCGTATTCGGAGATGCCGTATTGGTTTACGAAATGGGAAGAAACGGCCCTGCTGGGCTGGGTGGACAAGAACAAGGACGGGGTGATCCAGTACGCAAAGGGCAACGCCATAACGGGCAAGGGCCCTGTGCAGGATAAGTCGGCCCCGGGTGCGAGTGGAGAGGTCGTAGTGACCAACCCCGACGAGTCCAACCCCAACGAATTGTACATAGACCAGGATATCATGGTACTGGCCAACCCCGAGATCGCCGGCCTGCCGGCCTGGGTGGTAGCGCTGGTGGCTGCGGGCGGTCTGGCTGCGGCTTTATCGACGGCAGCGGGCCTGTTGCTCGTGATTTCTACCGCCATTTCCCGCGACCTGATCAAGATGCAGATCCGTCCCAACATCTCGGAAAAGGGCGAGTTGCGTTGGGCGCGCGGCGGCGCAGCCGCTGCCGTACTCGTCGCAGGTTATTTCGGCATCAACCCTCCGGGATTCGTGGCAGCTACCGTAGCGCTGGCCTTTGGTCTGGCGGCGGCGTCTTTCTTCCCTGCCATCATCCTGGGCATCTTTGACAAGCGCATGAACCGCGAAGGCGCTGTGTCGGGCATGGTCGTGGGCATCCTGCTCATGCTCTACTACATGCTGAAGTACAAGCTCGGTTACTTCGGAGGCGGCGGCGCTGACCAGTGGTGGTTCGGCATCTCCCCCGAGGGCTTCGGCACCGTAGCCATGTTCGTCAACCTGATCGTCTCCCTGGTTGTCTCCCGCCTCACCGCGGCGCCTCCCGCCAACGTGCAGGCGATCGTGGAAGACATCCGTATACCTAGAGGGGCTGGGGGAGCGCAGGAGCATTAGTAGTTGAGGAGTTGAGAAGGTGAGAAGTGGAAAAAAAACTTCTCACCTTTTCAACTTTTCAACTAATTTTAATCATGCTCAATCGCCCACCACTCAACAAGCAAGACCGGCAGGCGCGGCTCATCGGGATATTCCTGATGGCCGTTTTGCTGTTTAATTTCCCTTTGCTGGGCATTTTTGACAAAGGGGAGAAATGGGGGGCCGTACCCGCCCTTTTTCTGTACATCCTCATTGCATGGGTCCTGCTCATCCTGTTGGTTTTTCTGGTGATGCGCGACATTCCCGGGCCTTCGGGCAGGCAGGATAAAACAGGCGGGCCGGTATGAATCCCCTGGCGATCATATTGATCTTTGTCGGGTATGCCGGACTCCTGTTTCTCATGGCCTACATCGCCGACCGGCGGGCGGCGGCGGGCAGGAGCATCGTCAAAAACCCATTGATATACTCCCTTTCCCTTGCGGTGTATTGCACGGCCTGGACTTTTTATGGCAGCGTGGGGCGCGCCTCGGAGGCCGGCATCGGCTTTTTGCCCATCTACCTGGGGCCGGCCATCTTCGTGCCCCTGTGGTGGATGGTATTGCGAAAAGTCATTCTGGTGAGCAAGAACCAACGCATTACGTCGGTCGTGGACTTCCTTTCGGCGCGATACGGAAAAAGCACCTGGCTGGGGGTGCTGGGAACGGTCGTTGTGGTGGTGGGGATCATTCCCTATATTTCCATACAGTTGAAAGCTATTTGGTTGAGCGTCCAGCATCTGACGGCGGGCCGGGAGAATTCGTTTTTTCTGCTGGGAGAGCCGCCGATCTACCTGGATTTCGGTTTATACCTGGCCGTGACCCTTGCGCTTTTCTCGATCCTTTTCGGCACCCGCAACCTCGACCCCAACGAGCGGCATGAAGGGCTGGTGGCGGCCGTGGCGTTTGAATCCATTCTCAAATTGGGGGCCTTCCTGGCTGTTGGCCTCTTCGTGACTTTCGGGTTGTATGAAGGATTCGGCGATTTGTTCCGTCAGGCCTGGACCTATGAGGAAATCAGGGGCTTGCTCGACCTGGAACAGACGGGCATCAACGGCTGGAGCTGGTTTTGGCTCAGCCTGCTGTCGTTTTTTGCCGTGCTGCTGCTGCCCCGGCAGTTCCACCTGGCTGTGGTGGAAAACACCTCAGATGAGCACATCAGCCGGGCTGCCTGGATGTTTCCGCTCTATCTGCTGCTGATCAACATTTTCGTGCTGCCGATCGCGTTTGCGGGGAAAATGTTGATCCCTGCCGATACTTCCCTTCCCGATCTCTACGTGCTCGATCTGCCCTTGCAGCATGGGGAGAGCCTGCTGGCCCTTTTTGCGGCGTTGGGAGGGTTTTCGGCGGGCGCCAGCATGGTGATCGTGTCGACCCTGGCGCTCAGCATCACCGTCAGCAACAACATGGTAGCGCCGCTGCTGGTACATACTTCAACAGTTCGAAAGGGCTGGGCCGACGATCTGCCGAAACGCCTGCTGGCCATCCGCCGGCTGAGCATCGTCATCGTGATGTTGCTGGCGTATGGTTATTTCAAATGGATTGGCCAGCAATATACTCTGGTGTCGGTAGGGTTGATCTCCTTTGCGGCGGTGGCCCAGTTCGCACCGCCTATTTTCATTGGTCTTTACTGGAAGCGGGCTACGCGGCTGGGGGCCATGGCAGGATTGGGCGTGGGCTTTTTGGTCTGGTTTTACACCCTGGTGCTGCCCACCCTCTCTGAGGTACACCTGTTGGGAACGGGGGTGGTCGAAAACGGGCTTTTCCGGATACCCTGGCTCCGGCCCGGCGCCCTTTTTGGTTTGGAGGGAATGGATGCGGTGAGCAACGCCGCATTCTGGAGCTTGTTGCTGAATGCGGGCACGCTGGCCGCCGTTTCCCTTTTTACCAGGCAGAACGCGCTGGAGATCACCCAGGCCGACTTATTTGTCGATATCTACAAATACCGCACGGGTTCGGCCGACTACGACGTCATCAGGCGGCAGGCGCGGCTGGCGGATGTGAAGCTGCTGCTCAACCGGTTCCTTGGTGAAGAAAAAGGTGAAAGACTGCTGCAGGCCTACGCTCTTCAATACGGCAGGGACCTGGATAAAACGCCCATAGCCGACGCCGATCTCATCAACTATGCCGAAACCCATCTCGCGGGCGCCCTGGGCGCCGCCTCCGCCAAGCTCATGATGAGCTCAATCGCCACCGAGGACCCCATCAGCCTGGAGGAGATGATGCGGGTGCTGGAGCAGACCCAGGAGATCGTTCAATACAGCCGGGAGCTGAGCGCCGCCAACGAGCGGCTCAAGGAGCTCGACCGCCTGAAGGCCGATTTTATTACCACCGTGACCCACGAGTTGCGCACCCCCATCACGTCTATCAAGGCCCTGTCGGCTATTTTGAGGGATAACAGCGGCCTTCCGCAGGCCCAGCGCCAGGAGTTTATGGATATCATCGTCAGCGAGAGCGAGCGCGTCAGCCGCCTGATCAACCAGGTGCTGGACCTGGAAAAGACCCAATCGGGCGCCGCGGAGTGGAAAGCCGAGCCGGTGGAGTTGGAGGCCCTGATCCGCCAATCGTGCTCCGGGTTTAAACAACTGATGGAGGAAAAGGAAATCGCCCTTGATTTCAACCTGCCGGGGAGGCCCGTTTGGGTAGAAGCGAGTCCCGATCCGCTGATGCAGGTGTTCGTCAACCTCCTTTCGAATGCCGTGAAATTCTGCCAGTCGCCCGGCGGTCAGATCCGCCTGAGCCTGGAAGTGCGCAATGGCATGGCCATTGCCTGTGTGAGCGACAATGGGAGGGGCATCGCGCCCGGCGATCAGGAACTGATCTTCGGGCAATTCACCCAACTCAGCCAAGGGAAACAGGGTAAACCAACCGGCAGTGGACTGGGCCTGTTCATCAGCAAAAGGATCGTGGAACGCTACGGAGGCCGCATCCGGTTGGAGAGCCGGCCGGGGGAAGGCGCCGCCTTTTACGTTGAGCTGAAAGAATTTACGCCGGAACCTTGAGTTTTTGTAAAATTTTCTACTGCCAGGGTTTGTAATATGGGCTCACGTTCGTAATTTGGAGGTCGCTTGCACAACCCACCTCTACACATGGGCCAGATAAAATCAGCCAAAATTCTGCTTGTCGACGACGAGCCTAATATCCTTGTTCCTATTGAGTTTCTGATGGTGCAACAAGGATATGAGGTCAGAAAGGCATTCAACGGGCAAGAGGCCCTTGACATCCTTTCCGGGTATACGCCAGATGTGGTCATACTCGACGTCATGATGCCAGGTATGGACGGCTTTGAAGTGGCCCGCTCCATCCGCAAAACTCCGGCGCTGGACCATACCCGCATCCTGTTCCTCACTGCCAAAGGCAGCGAACCGGATCGGGAAAAAGGGTACTCCACCGGCGGCGAGGTCTACATGACCAAGCCCTTCGACAACGACGACCTGGTGCAGCTCGTATCGGAAGTCCTGGAATTCGGATAGGACAAAAAAATTTGTTTTGAAGGATGTAGATATTTAAATGTATTGATATTTAAAATGGCATCGGATTTTCTTGGTGAAGAGTGAAGGGTGAAGGGTGAAGGGAGTTCTCTTCACTCTTCACCCTTCACTCTTCACCCCAAAATAAAATATTTAAACTGCAAAAAACGATTCATATGGCAATGCAACTGAAAACCTGGGAAGAATACCAGGCCGCTTACCGCGAAAGCGTAGAAGACCCGGAAGGATTTTGGGCCAAACAAGCATCGACCTTTGTTTGGCAGAAGAAATGGGACAAAGTACTCGACTGGAACTTTTCCGAACCGAAAATCGAGTGGTTCAAAGGAGGCAAGCTCAACATCACCGAGAACTGCCTGGACCGCCACCTGGAAACCCGGGGCGACCAGACCGCCATCATTTGGGAACCCAATGACCCGGCAACTCCCGCCCTCCACCTCACCTACCGGCAGATGTACCATGAGGTCTGCAAACTGGCCAACGCCCTGAAAGCCAACGGCGTTGAGAAAGGCGACCGCATTTGTTTCTATATGCCGATGATCCCCGAGCTGGCCATTGGCTTGATGGCCTGCGCCCGCATCGGCGCCATTCACTCCGTCGTATTCGCCGGCTTCTCTGCCTCCGCGCTGGCCGACCGGATCATCGACGCCAAGTGCAAGATGGTCATTTGCTCCGACTACAACGCCCGCGGCGCCAAGAACATCCCGGTCAAAGCCGTCGTCGACGAGGCCCTGAACATGGGCTGCGACAGCGTGGAAACCGTATTGGTCTACAAACACACCGATCAGGATATAAAATGGAACGCCGGCCGCGACAAGTGGTGGCACGACGAGGTCGGCCACCAGGCCGATACCTGCCCGGCAGAACCGATGGATGCCGAAGACATGCTCTTCATCCTCTACACCTCCGGTTCGACCGGCAAGCCCAAGGGCGTGGTGCACACCATCGGCGGGTACATGGTCTTTGCCGCCTATTCCTTCCTGAACGTTTTCCAATACAAACCCGGCGACACTTACTGGTGCACGGCCGATATCGGCTGGGTGACCGGTCACTCCTATATCGTATACGGGCCGCTGCTCTCCGGCGCCACCTCCGTCATGTTTGAAGGCGTGCCGACTTATCCGACTCCGGGCCGCTTCTGGGAAGTGTGCGAGAAACACCAGGTCAATCAGTTCTATACCGCGCCGACCGCTATCCGCGCCCTCATGCTCGAAGGCGACGAATGGCCCGAAAAACACGAGCTCAAGTCACTGCGCGTGCTGGGCTCCGTAGGCGAGCCCATCAACGAGGAAGCCTGGCATTGGTACAATGAAAAAGTAGGCAAGAAGAGATGTCCGATCGTCGACACCTGGTGGCAAACCGAAACCGGCGGCATCCTGATCTCTCCGCTGGCCGGCATTACCCCGCTCAAGCCTTCTTACGCCACCCTGCCGCTCCCGGGCGTGCAGCCGGTGCTGCTTTCCAACGAAGGCCAGGTCATGGAAGAAAATGACGTCGAAGGCCTGCTCTGCATCCGTTTCCCCTGGCCGGGTATACTCCGCACCACCTATGGCGACCATGAGCGCTGCCGGCAGACCTACTTCAGCTCTTTCAACGGCTATTACTTCACGGGCGACGGCGCGCGCCGCGACAAAGACGGTTTCTACCGCATCATCGGCCGCGTCGACGACGTGATCAACGTGTCGGGCCACCGCCTGGGCACCGCCGAAATCGAAAGCGCCATCAACATGCACCACAACGTGGTCGAGTCGGCCGTAGTAGGCTATCCGCACGATATCAAAGGACAGGGCATTTATGCCTATGTGATCCTGGGAGAAGCCATCGGCGACGAGGCGCTGTTCCAGAAAGAGGTGCGCGACGTGGTGACCAAGGTCATCGGCCCGATTGCCAAGCCCGACCGCATCCAGATCGTTCCCGGCCTGCCGAAGACCCGCTCGGGCAAGATCATGCGCCGCATCCTGCGCAAGATCGCCGCTGGCGACACAGGCAACCTGGGCGATACGACCACCCTGCTCAATCCGGAAGTGGTCGACATCATCAAGGAAGGCGCCGCTTCATAACACGTTTTGATGAAAGCGCTCGTCCTTGCCGCAGCAGACAGCCCCCTGGAGGTCCGGGAAATGCCGGACCCCACACCCGGAGATGGGGAGGTAGTGGTCGATCTGGCCACTGCCGCCCTCAATCACCGGGATGTCTGGATCACCAAGGGAAAGTATCCCGGCATCCGCTTTCCAGCCATTCTGGGCTCCGACGGGGCCGGGTGGCTGGAAGGCAGGCCGGTTATGCTGAATCCCAGTTTCGACTGGGGCGGCAATCCTGCCGCTCAGGCGAAGGAATACCACATCCTAGGACTGCCCGGACAGGGCACGATGGCGAGCAAGCTCGCCGTCCCGCGCGAACAGGTTTTCGACGCCCCCGCCCACCTGAGCATGCAGCAGGCCGCCGCTATTCCGCTGGCCGGACTGACGGCGTACCGGGCCCTGTTTTCCAGGGCCCGGCTCGTTTCCGGAGAAAAAGTGCTCATCAGTGGAGTGGGAGGGGGTGTGGCCTTGTTCGCCCTCCAATTCGCCCTCGCCGCGGGCGCGACGGTTTTCGTCACCTCCGGCAGCGACGACAAAATCGAAAAAGCCCACCGTATGGGCGCCGCCGGGGGAGTCAACTACAAAAGCGAAGACTGGGCCAAGCAGCTCCGGGAAATGGCCGGAGGCTTCGACGTGGTGATCGACAGCGCCGCCGGACCCGGTTTTCCCGACCTGGTGTCGCTGTTGCTGCCCGCAGGCCGCCTCGTGCTATACGGCGGAACACGTGGCCCCATCCCTTCGCTCAACCCCCAACAGCTCTTCTGGCGGCAACTCAACATCATGGGCTCCACCATGGGGCACGCGGGAGAATTTGCCGCCATGTTAGACCTGATCAACCGCCACCGGATCGTGCCGGTGGTCGACGCCGTATTCCCATTGGCCGAAGGCCAGGCCGCCTTCAATAGAATGGAGCAAGGCCTCCAGTTCGGAAAGATCGTACTGGATATTATTTAACAAAAGTGGTGATCAACACAGCAAGGTTTCGTTTATCGTCGATCGTTTATCGTTTACGTAAACGATCGACGATAAACGATTATAGTTGATCAGATGATTTTGTCCTTTTATATTAACCAAAGAAACCACAAGCATGAGCTACGCGAACGATTTTCACCGCAGCATACACGAACCCGAAGAATTCTGGCTGGAAGAAGCCAGCCGCCTTGCCTGGTTCAAAATGCCGGAAAAGGCTCTTTCCCAGGACGAAAACGGCCTTTACCGGTGGTTCAAAGGCGGAAAACTCAACACCAGCTACCTCGCCCTCGACCACCACGTCGCCAACGGCAGGGGAGAACAGGTTGCCGTGATCTACGACTCGCCGGTCACGGGCAAACAGGAGAAGATCACTTTCAACCAATTGCTGGAGCAGGTCTCCCTCTTCGCCGGCGCCCTGCACAGCCTGGGCGTGGAGAAGGGCGACCGCGTGATCGTCTACATGCCCATGATCCCTCAAACCATCGTGGCCATGCTGGCCTGCGCCCGCCTCGGCGCTATCCATTCCGTCGTCTTCGGCGGCTTCTCCTCCCACGAGCTGGCCATCCGAATCGACGACGCCAAGCCCAGGGTGATGGTGACGGCGAGCGGAGGCCTGGAGATCCAGAAGGCCATTCCCTACAAACCACTCGTCGACGCGGCCATCGAGGAGGCAGAGCACAAGCCCCTGAATGTAGTGGTCTTTCAACGCGATTTCGTCGAGGCCTCCATGCAGCAAGGCAGGGATGCCGACTGGAACGAACTGGTGGCCAAGGCGCAGCCCCATTCCTGGGTCGAGGTCGACGCTACCGATCCGCTGTATATCCTCTACACCTCCGGCACTACGGGCAAACCCAAGGGCGTGGTGCGCGACAACGGCGGACACGCCGTGGCGCTCTCCTATAGCATGCGTGGTATTTACGGCGCCAACCCGGGCGAGGTGTTCTGGGCGGCATCCGATGTGGGCTGGGTCGTGGGGCACTCTTATATCGTCTACGCGCCCCTGATCTACGGCTGCACCACTATCCTCTACGAAGGAAAACCCGTCAAGACCCCCGACGCCGGCGCGTTCTGGCGCGTGATGGCCGAACATGAGGTATCGGTGTTTTTCACCGCCCCGACTGCCATACGGGCCATCAAAAAAGAAGACCCCGATGGGGTATTGGCGAAGAAATACGACCTTTCCCGCCTTCGGTATATCTTCCTTGCAGGCGAGCACTGCGATGTGCCCACCTACGAATGGGTGACCAACCTGATGCAGCGGCCCGTGATCGATCACTGGTGGCAAACCGAGTCGGGCTGGCCCATGCTGGCCAACCCGGTGGGCACCGAGTTGCTGCCCATCAAGCCCGGTTCTGCCGGTATGCCGGTTTGCGGCTACGATATCCAGATACTGAATTTCCAGGGCGAGCTTCTGGGGCCTAATGCCGAAGGCGCCGTAGCCATCAGGCTGCCGCTCGCGCCGGGCGCCCTGCCTTCGCTGTGGGAAAACGACGAGAACTTCAGGCAGAGCTACCTCGCCCAGTTCCCCGGTTATTACGCGTCGGGCGACGGCGGCTACAAGGACGAAGACGGCTACGTGTATATCACCGGCCGGATGGACGACATCATCAACGTTGCCGGGCACCGCCTTTCCACCACCGAAATGGAAGAGGCCGTAGCCGGTCACCCGGCGGTAGCCGAATGCGCGGTGATCGGTATGGCCGACGCCATGAAAGGGCAGATTCCGGTTGGCTTTGTCGTGTTGAAAGACGGCGTGATCATGGACGACGAGACGCTGGAGAAAGAGCTGGTCAGGCTGGTCAGGGAAAAAGTAGGCCCAGTGGCCGCCTTTAAGCGCGCCATGGTGGTCAAGCGCCTGCCCAAGACCCGCTCGGGCAAGATACTGCGCAAGATCATGCGCGCCATGGCCGACGGCAAGCCCTACCAGGCGCCTTCGACCATCGAGGATATGTCGGTGCTGGGGGAATTGCAGGAGAAAATAAAAGAAGTGTAAAGGGTATTGCGGCTGCGCCGCAATGAATTATTATTTTGAATCGGTGTTGTTTTGAGCGCTTAAGGCGCTCAAAAC
>JBAQQB010000112.1:0-93343 GCA_049306275.1 Saprospiraceae bacterium
ACCTTTGCCGAGCATTGATTGTAATGCTTCGCGATCTTGGTCCGTGAGCCGGACATGCTGTTTTTTCATTGTGAAGCTATTTTTTTAGCCCACAATATACGAAGTTATTTAAGTTACAATGTACTTAGTTGACTTCAGGAAACTGACTTTTTCTTTTTTTTGGGAGTGCATATCCCCAAAAAGAGGCCGATCGTTGCAGTATTCTTTAAGCTTGAAAACTAAAACGAACCGGTATGTCAAAACACTACGCATTCTTGGCGGCAGCGCTGCTGCTCGCCGCCTGTACCGCTGCGCAAACCTCCCTGCGCGGAAGGGTAACGGAACAGGAAACCGGCGAAGCCGTCATCGGCGCCACCGTACTCCTGAAAAAGGACGGGGTGGTGGTCACAGGCGCCAGTACAGATTTCGAAGGGAATTACCGGATGCACATCGATCCGGGCATGTACGACGCAGAAGCCTCCTACGTTGGACTGACGACCCGGCGAATCACCGGGGTGATCGTGCAAGCGGGGAAAATAACCACCCTCGACATCCAGCTCCACAGCGAAGGGATCAGCCTGGAAACGATTGTTGTCACGGGCTATAAAGTCCCGTTGATTCAACAGGATCACACCTCTTCAGGCGCCGTGATTACATCCGGTCAAATCCGGAAAATGCCCCGGAAAAATATGAACAGCATCCAGGCCAATGTGGCGGGGAGTTCTTCGGCAGATGCAGGTGACGGCGTATCGATTAAGGGCTCAAGAGCTAATGCCACCACGTATTATATCGACGGAAAAAGGGTTTCCAACGGCAAACTGCGCCGGGCCCTGAGGGAGGATGAGCGATCGGGGGGCAACGAATACGGGAAATTGGTGGAAAACGACTACACCTCTCCCGTCGACGCCGAATACTCCACCTTCGGCATCGACGTCGACCGGGCATCCTACAGCCTGATGCGCTCCCACGTAAGCCGGGGAGTGCTTCCACCGGCCGACGCCGTGCGCACCGAAGAATGGGTCAATTATTTCACCTACGACTATGCTCAGCCCACAGGCGAGCACCCCTTCTCGGTGCATACCGAGCTGAGCGACTGCCCCTGGCAGGAAGGCCATTGGCTGCTGCGCATAGGCCTGCAGGGAGAAAGCAAATTCTTCGACAATATGCCGCCCAGCAGCCTGGTATTCCTGCTGGATGTAAGCGGATCGATGAACGCTCCCAACAAACTGCCCCTGGTGCAACAATCGCTCGACCTGCTGATCAACCAGCTGCGGCCGCAAGACCAGGTCGCCATCGTAGTTTACGCCGGGGCAGCGGGATTGGTATTGCCTATGACCTCCGGCGTTTATAAAGACAGCATTCGCGCAGCGATCGGAAAATTGACCGCCGGAGGTTCGACGGCGGGTGGCGCAGGTATCGAGCTGGCCTATAGCATAGCTTCGGCCCATTTTATCCAGGAAGGCAACAACCGCCTTATCCTCGCCACCGACGGCGATTTCAACGTAGGCGTCAACCACCCCGACTCCCTGGAAGCCCTGATCGCCAGGAAGCGGGAAACCGGCATTTTCCTCACCACCCTGGGCTATGGCATGGGCAATTACAAGGACGACCGCCTCGAACGCCTCGCCGACAAGGGCAACGGCCAATACGCCTATATCGACACGAAGGAGGAAGCCAGCAAAATTTTCACCAATGAACTGGCAGGAACCCTCTACACCATCGCCAAAGACGTCAAACTTCAACTGCGTTTCAACCCTAAAAACGTGGCTTCTTACCGCCTCATCGGCTACGAAAACCGCCTCCTGGCCAAAGAGGATTTCGACGACGACACCAAAGACGCCGGTGAATTGGGCGCAGGGCACAGCGTCACCGCCCTCTACGAAATCATTCCCATCGGAGGGCTGGAAGCCCGGAAGGACTTGGCTACCCTCGAACTGCGCTATAAAATGCCGGACGAAGAGCAGAGCTACCTCATGCAGGAGCCCCTCACCCAGCAGTGGCGCCCCCTGGAAAACACCTCCGACGACTTCCGCTGGGCAGCGGCTGTAGCCGGCTGCAGCCTGCTGGTGAAAGATTCGCCCCACAAAGGAACCGCCTCTTTTGAAATGATCGAAACCCTGGCCACCGGTGCGATTGGCCGTGATATTTTAGGTTTTCGAAAAGAGTTCCTGGCGCTGTTGTTGAAAATGAAAAACATCCCTCAACCTCAATAAAGATCGTTGACATGAAAAGCAAAAATAGCTGGCCTATCTTGTTGGTTTTCTGCACGCTTCCTATACCTTCCCATGCCCAATCCCCCTGCGCAGCCCAGGCTATCGACATCCTCTTCGTCGTCGACGCCACCAGCTCGATGCGGGAGGAACTGGCTGCACTGCCGCAAAACCTGCAGTATTTCAAAACCCTGTGGACCGGCGCCGACATCCGCACCGGGGGACTGGCATTTCGCGACCGCATGGAACGGTTTCTCTACCATGATTTTCCCTTTAATCCGGTAGCCGACAGCACCTGGCAGTTTCTAAATTCCATCCGGACTGTAGGCGGCGGCGACGAGGCCGAACCGCTTAACCCCATGCTGATCCATAGCGCTCAGTTCGAGTGGCGGGAGAATGCCCGAAAAATCGTCTTTTTCCTCTCCGACGCCCCGCCCCGGGACCCGGAGATGACGGAAGAGGCCATAAAAGCGGTGCAAAACCTCAACATCCGGGTTTTTACCCTGTCTCCGGCATCATCCGGGAAAGAGGCCCTGAACTGGCAGCAGGAAGTAGCGGAAGCTACCGGCGGCCTGCACCTGGCCTGGGAAGATCCCTACTGGCACGAAGCAGCCCTTGCGTTGATCTGCCCGCCCTCTCCGGAAAAAAACAGTGAAGAACTGCCTGCCGCTACCATGAAAATCTACCCCAATCCGGCACGGGAAACGACTACGATCGAAGCATCAGGCGCCATCCGCATCTGGAACAACCTGGGCAGGCTGGTGTATGAAGGTGGTATCCGGGAAGAAGCAGGCTTGACCATAAACCTGGGCAACTGGGCGCCCGGTCTGTATTGGGTGCAGGGAGAAGAAACAGAAGTGGTGAAACTGGTGGTGGTGGAATGAGGTGGTTTTTAGTTTTCAGTTTTTAATTTTCAATTTTCAGTTAGGTCAGCTCTCGCAGCGTCCTCTTCGAGAGCTACTCAAACCGAAGTTTCAACTGAACACTGAAAACTGAAAATTAAAAACTATTTCCTCCTCCCTCTGGCCTTAATAATCTCCCGCTTCTGAAACTTCTTCCGCTCGTCGATCAATTTGGGGATGGAAATGCTTGCTTTTTTCGAAAATTCTGGTTAAATTAGGGGCTTTAAATACCCTACACATAAACCTAACCCTTACCCCCCTCCCCAAGTCATTTCCCCAGCCTTTCCTCTTCAAAACTACAGATGCCACTTAACGTCGACTTACCCCCCTGTCTGCAGTGGGTGGTATTAACGTTTCCTGCCTGAAAAGCTCCTTCCTTTACATTGTCTCCAGAGAGATTTGTCACACACCTTTTTGATTAAACCCCCTTTTTACCATGAAGAAGTTTTTTATTGTTTTCACCTTCCTGATGGCGCTTTGCATATCCGCTTTGCAGGCCCAACCCTACTCTGTAACTGTTCAAGTCCTTTTTAGCGACGGATCGCCGGTTAGCGGTGTGACCATGAGCGCATGGAAACCCAACACCGGAGGCTATACCTTCCCTGGTACGACCGATGCCAATGGGTTAATTGTCGGCAACCTGCCCTGGATGGGCAATGGCATTGGACTGACTGCACGTTACCAATACACTGCCGCGTCCACAACAGTGAATGTGGGGGCCAACAACCCCGTTCCCATCCACACCTTTTCAACCACCGTGGCGATGATCGAAGTGAAGGATTGCAACAACGCTGCCGTTCAGAATTGCTTAGTGACCTACTTCAACCCAAATAATGGCGGCGGAACCGTTGGCACAACCGGACCTACCGGCATCGTATCCACCGAGCTCTTCCCCGGAACTTATAACTTCAGGGCGAGAATCAACCACACCCAGGGAAATTATAACGTGGACATTACGAGCGGTTCACCGATCGACCACACCTTCGTGCCCACCATCGTACAATTCTACAACCCGCTCGGCGCAGTGAAATGCTGGGTACCCAATTCGGGCGGCATCAACTTTACCGGCCCGACTTATATGTTCCCGGGCACCTATAACATCGACTTTTACCAAGGCAATACAATTGTCTACACCGTTCCGATCACGCTCAACAGCGGCGATTGCCGGTTCAGCGGCGGCGCCATGCGCCTTGTCGACGAAACAGGCAACCCGCTGGCCAACTACCCGGCAGACTATCCGGCTGAAAAGCGCAACCTGAAATGGAAGTACCGCTGCGGCGGCAGCTGGGGACCCGAAACCTCTTTCCAAACCGACGCCAATGGCTATGCTTTCTACAATATCAGCTGCCCCAACAACAACTGGGACAACAAGATCACCATGACGCTCAACCAGACCTCTCTTGAGCAGAATGTTGCCGTGAATTCGACCTTCCAGGCCGCTAAGGTGAATGTAAACCTCAACACCTGTGAACCGAAGCCTTTGACGGGCGGCGTGGTAGCACAAGGCGGCGGATTCTGGTACACACATGGGCAAACCGACGCCAATGGCACCAAATCGTTCTATGCCTTCCCGGGCAATAACGTGAAAGTTCGCATGAGCTATAACTACTGCAACCAGACCATTAATTCCACAGCCGTTACTTCTCCTACCACTGAAATTGATTTTGTTACCACAACTGTCAACCTCGCACCAGGCCCGGTTAAGCTTGGCGTAAGTGGCTGGCCGACGATACCCATGCCGTATGAAATGCTGCCGGGAACCTATAATTTCAGGTTAAATGGCAACCAGATCAATGGCGTGGTAATCAGTGGTTGCTATTTTGGCAAGACCTTGCTGCGCGTTAAAAACGAGTTGGGCGGGCCGGTCGCAGGAGTCACATTTGTTCCCGCGTGCGGCGGTAGCTGGCAGCCTCAAGTCGCCAGTTCCACAGACGCCAACGGTTACTTGTTTGCAGATATACCTGAATGCATGACGAAAATAAAGGCAAATGTAAGCGGCAGTGGTCAAGAATTATCCAAAGCACAGTTAATTGCCTCCAATTACACCTGGACAACTGAAGTATTGCGCATGAATTTTAAAGACCATGCGGGTAATTTCATTACGGATGGTCTGGGCACTATTCAAAGCGGTGGCGGATGGCCGACCATTGGAAGCTTTAACGCATCCGGCTATTTTGAAGTTAACTCGTTCCCTGCAACTACAGGCTTCAGAGCAACCTATAACAATACTGCGGAGCAAAAGAATTTCATCATTGCTGCAGGCGCAGGCGTTCAGGAAGAGTTGTTCCAAACCGGACAAGTAATTGGCGCATGCATTACCCAATACGCTGCAAACGGCTGGTCGACGTTCACCAGCGGCATGGAATTGATGCCGGGAACCCGTACTTTCAGATATCCATCACAAAGTGGCACTGTTACCGCCGGCGCTATCACTTACCTCACCTGCCCCACCTCCGCAGGCTATGCCGGCAACCCGGACACCCCGGTCGCCGACTTCGTGGTGTTCCCCAACCCCTTCAGCAAGCAGACGACCATCCGGTACACGATGAAGACCGATGACGCAGTCACCGTCTCCATCTTCGACGCACGCGGCCTCGAAGTGACCAAACTGTACCAGGGCTTCCGCACCGCCGGCGAATATGCCGAGGTGTGGGAAGGCGCCGCAGTACCTCCCGGCGTTTACTACCTGCGCATCCTTACCTCCGAGGGCGTAACGACCCACACGATCATCAAGGAATAAGGCACCTATTTTCTCACCAAAAATAAAAGCGGCGCGTGGCAAAACCACGCGCCGCTTTTATTTTGGTGACAGTCCAATCAGTTTCCACCCCAGGGGAAGGCGCCGCAGCCTACCACACGCACTTCGAAGGATGCTTCGATAGCCTGCTCGCAACCGGGGTGACCGGCGCCGTCATCGCCGGCGTCGAAGGTAGCCCGGAGGGTGTAATTGCCCGAATCCAGCGAGCCGGGATCAAAGCTGAACGTGTTGCCCGCGCCTGTTTGCGAATCGACAACCGCGTTATCGCTCTGGCGGATCAACTCGAAGAACACGTTCTCGACCGTTGCCGCCCCGCTGTTGTCGCCCAACTGTGCGGTCACGGTAACCGTTTGCGGACCGTCCTGGCTGCAGTACAGTGCATCCAGGCCGCTGAGGCTGGGGTTCGGGTAATAGCAGGTATTGGAGATGCTCAGGGTCACCGAGCCGTTGGTCACAGAGATGGAATAGCCCAGGGCGTCTACGTGCACGCCGCTCAGGGTATACACGCCGGCCGGACTTTCCGTCAGGGCCGTGCCCACGGAGATGGGCAGCGGGGCAGCAGGCGGCGCCGGGCTACTGGTCTGGTACAAACCCGGAGCGACGACTACCGTCCAGGTATCGCCGGCAGGGCCGTTCACCTGGACCGTTTCATCAAACTGGCCGTTGGCCAAAGTCGTGGCGTTGTCTTTGCAGGAGCAGGGATCGGAAATGGTGATGTTGCAGGGGAAGACGACAACGGTGATGGTGAAGGATTGCCCTGCGCAACCGTTCGTTCCGGTGGGCGTGACGGTATAGACCACCGTCTGATTGCCGTTGGCCGGTATGGTCAGGTCCAGTTTATCGCCGATCACGCTGCTATACTGAGTAGTGCTGTTTTCCCCGTTCACAGTCCCGGTGGCGGCAGCCGCCCATTCAAACGCACTCGCCACGGAGTTGGAGATCAGGTTTTGCAGGTCGATATTGAGGGTAGTACCGGAGCACACTTCGTAGGTCGTGTTGGCGCCAACCGGTTCCGGCTTCACGGTGAGGGTGACGGTTTGAGCGGGTCCGGTGCAGTCGTCGCCGCCGCCATCGTCGTTGAGACCGTTCTGTCCGTAATGGTAGGGGGTGATGGTGTATTCGATCATAGCGTCAACGCTGCCTGTATTGCTGATCGCCGCAGCGGGCTCCATGACTGAGCCATCGGCCTTGTTGGTTTGCGAAGCGGTGAAACCCGAAGCGGCCCCGGAGGTAACGCTTGCACTGACGAAATAAGCGTCGGCATCGGCATTCAGGTCAACAGTGATAGCTGTTGTGCCCGGGCTGCAGAACATGTCGGCCCCGGCGCTGGGCGTAGCCTGCGGATCGACCACCTGCACCGTGCGGGTTACCTGAAGCGCAGGGTTGGAAGCAGCGTCCGATACGTCGTAGGTAATGGTGTATGTGCCGGCCGTATTGACATCGACCGGGTTGCCGACCGAGATGATGCCCGTCAGGTCGCCGTCGCAATTGTCGGAAGCCGTGGCGCCGGCATCGGAATAGGCTGCGCCGATGCAATGGATGACGGGATTATCGCCCAGGAGGCTGATCACAGGGGCCTCATTATCGGATACGGTTACCGTGAAGGAGCAAACGGCGTCGGGAGGACATGCGTTGGAGGCGGTGATGGTCACGGTGGTCACGCCTTCATTGAATACGGAGCCCGTGCCCGTTCCGGTTCCGTTGCCCGGAGTAGCCCCCGCGAAGGTGTAGCTCAGGCTTGGCGCCGGGTTGCCGGTGGCTGTAGCGGTATACGTCACAGCTGCAGTGCAGACGCCCGGATCGGTATCGACGTTCATATTGGAAGGACAGGGGCTGAAGGCCGGCGGGGTGCAACAGGTCAGCGTCAGGATCTCTCCTGCAACCACAGTTGCTGTTTCCACGGGATACCGGAAGGTGCGCGTGCCAGGCATCTGCTCCATACCGCTGGTGAATGCCGACCAGCCGCAGCCCTGGTACTGGGTATGCCCGCAATTGCTGACGACCTGGCCGGTCTGGAAGTCAAGTTCCTGGATACCGGGACCTCCCGGCACTACAATACCGTCTTTGGTTTCCGAATTGCAATTATAGGTCGTGCGGTACCTGCCGGAGTTGGTCGGGAAGGTTTGCACATCAACAAAGCCCGAAGCGTTGAAGTTGCCCTGGCTGATCCAGGCGCCGCCGCCTTGTTCCAGCAAACCGGTCTGATCGGTGATGGGGTTGCCCGCATGGTTGATGAGGTTGACGCGCAGGATTTCCGTAACCCAGGTATAATCGGAGGCCTCCAGTTGGGCTTTGGTCAGTTCCTGGGAGCTGTTGCCCACCTTGGCCTCCATCTTGGTCATGCAAGGAGGAATATCCGTAAACAGGAGTCCATTGGCATTCGTCGCGCCGGGCGGATCGGGCGACTGCCAGGCGCCGCCGCAGGCGGCCCGGAAGGTAGCCCCTTCCACCCCGTTGCCGTTTTCGTCGAGCACCGTCAGCCAGGCCTTTGTAACAGCGCAACCACTGATGACAATACCGTTGACCTGCGTGCCGTCAAACCTGAAGTTATAGGTGCCTGGCAGAAGTTCGACCGGCGGGGTGATCGTCTGCCAGCCACCGGACGCGATCTGAATCGTGCCGTTGAAAAAGAAATCTACAGTGGTGGTGGTAAAGTCGACATCTGTGACAGGGGAGGTCACAGGCGTTATACTTTTGGTCTGGCTTGTAAAGTTGTAGGTCATGCGCACCGTGACGCTGCCGCCTGGAAATGCATAAAAGGATTTCGTGCCGCTGGCATCCGTCTGTCCATGCGTGTACCAGTACCCGCCGCCTTGAGCCACCGTGCCGCCCTGCAATGGCGCGGCCGGGTCGCAGGTATTCAGGTTGACGTCCACTCTCGCAGCCTGGAAAACAGGGTTTACTATCACGTCCTGTTCCTTCGAAGTCTGGTTGAGTGAAAGCACGATCTTGTTATCCCAGTTGTTACCCGGGCAGTTGATGTCGATGGTGATCTGCCCGCTGGCATCAGTTTGAACAGAAGTCCAGGCCACCCAACTGCCGCCACAACGATACCGGTATCGCAGGTTGTCGTTTGGACCATCAGCCGGGTAATTAGCCAAAGGATTGCCCAATTCGTCAACCAGGGTAATGACGATCACAGGAGGCGCCTCTTCGACGAAATCAATGGTAGTCTCTGAATCACTGGTAGAACCGGATCCGTAAACCGTTTTGCCGCCGGCGAGCAACTGGCTCAAGCCCAGGGTCAAAAACAGGATCGGGGCGAGGAACGAGGAAAAAAGTACATTTTTTTTCATGAGATTAATTTCCCTCAAATCAAGATTTCAGGAATAAATTACAGCAAAAGTAAGGAAATCCCTCCCAAATGAGAAGAAAATCCCCTTGAAGGTAAATACTCCCGGTGATTGCCCCAATGACCTTCGTTGATTTTAGTTTTTAGTTTTCAATTTTCAGTGTTCAGTTAGGTCAGCTGTCGCAGCGTCCTCTTCGAGAGACGCTACTCAAACCGAAGTTTCAACTGAACACTGAAAACTGAAAATTAAAAACTATTTCCTCCTCCCTCTCGCCTTAATAATCTCCCGCTTCTGAAACTTCTTCCGCTCGTCGATCAATTTGGGTATGAGGTCGGCGCGGTCCATCTGGATGAGTTTCTGGCGGATGAGGGCGTGGTTTTCCTGCTTGTACCAGAAGAAAAAGAGGTGCTGGTTCTTCTTGTCCTTGGGCGACTTGGGCGTGTAGACCGGCTGCAGGGTGTAGGGGTGCAGGCCGGAGTAGTAGATCTCGGTGGCCACCGTCATGGGCGTGGGGGTGAAATCCTGCACCTGCTCCAGTTTGAAGCCCATCTCTTTGGTCTCGGCGGCCAGGTTGGCCATGTCTTCCATCTGCGAGCCGGGGTGGCTGGAGATGAAATACGGGATCAGCGGCTGGTTGAGACCGTGCTTTTTGTTGATGGCCTCGTATCGCTTTTTGAATTCGTGAAAATGCTTGAACGAAGGCTTCCGCATGACCCTCAGCGTGGCGTCGGAAGTGTGCTCGGGCGCCACCTTGAGGCGGCCGCAGACGTGGCGGGTCACCAGCTGCTCCATGTACTCCTCCAGGCTGCCATCGTTGTTCTTGTTGTAGCTGTCGACCAGCAGGTCGTAGCGGATGCCGCTGCCCACGTAGGCGTGCTTCACCTTGGGGTGGGCGTCGACTTTTTTGTACAGCTCGGTCATGGGCTTGTGGCTCGTGTCGAGGTTGGAGCAGATGACCGGGTGGATGCAAGAGGGGCTGACGCAGCGGTCGCAGATCTCCTGGACCTTCCCTTTCATTTTGTACATATTTGCCGAAGGCCCGCCCAGGTCGCTGATGACGCCTTTGAAATCGGGCATTTTCGTCACCGCCTCCACTTCCTTCATGATCGACTCCTCCGAGCGGCTGGCGATAAACTTGCCCTGGTGGGCAGAGATGGTGCAGAAAGAACAGCCGCCAAAGCACCCCCGGTGCATGTTGATGGAGAAACGGATCATCTCGTAGGCCGGGATGGAGCCGCGCTTTTTGTACTTGGGATGCGGCATGCGGGTATAGGGCAGGTCGAACGAGGCGTCGATCTGCTCTTCGTTCATGGGCGGATAGGGCGGGTTGATGATGAGTTGCTTGCTGCCGACTCGCTGCAGGATGCGCCGTGCCCGTACCTTGTTCGACTCCTGCTCCACGTGCTTGAAGTTGGCGGCGTAGGCGCGCTTGTCTTTCAGGCAAAGCTCGTGCGAGCTCAGCTGTATGTCCTCCCAGTTCTTGTTGACCGGCAGCGGGTCGGTTGCGGGGCGTTGCAGGGCGGTTTGGGGAATGGTGGTGAGGGACGAAAACGGCACCCCTTTTTTCATCAGGCGGATGATCTCGCGCAGGGGCATTTCGCCCATGCCGTAGACCAGCAGGTCGGCGCCGCTCATTTCGAGGATATTGGGAAAGAGTTTATCGGCCCAGTAGTCGTAATGCGTCACCCGCCGCAGGGAGGCCTCGATGCCGCCGATGAGGACGGGTACCTCGGGGTACAGTTTTTTGAGGATTTTGGTATAGACCGTCACCGCGTAATCGGGCCGGAAGCCAGCTTGCCCGCCGGGCGTATAGGCGTCGGTAGAGCGCTTGCGCCTGCCGGCGGTGTAGTGGTTGACCATGGAGTCCATGCAGCCTGAGGTGACCCCGAAGAAGAGCCTGGGCGCGCCGAATTTCTTGAAATCGCGCAGGTCGTCCTGCCAGTTGGGCTGGGGCACAATAGCCACGCGCAGCCCCTCGCTCTCCATGATGCGGCCGATGACGGCCGTGCCGAAGGCGGGGTGGTCTACATAGGCGTCGCCCGAGATGAGGACGACGTCGAGGTCGTCCCATCCACGCATTTCCACCTCTTCGCGGGTGATGGGCAGCCAATCAGAAACAGGGCGGTCGTCGAACATGGGTGACAAAGTTTGGGCAAAAATACGACATAATGTTAAAACCATCCACTTTAACACTTCAGGACGCAACGGCCTTTGCCGGTAGCTGTCATTCAAAGCGTTTTTCTCACCAAATAACCGCACCCAATGAAAACAACACCCATTCAACTGCTCGCCGCCATGGCGTTTTTTCTCTGCACTTCTCTCACCGCGCAAAATTCGTTCCTCGGCATTTATCCCACTGACAATACCGAAGGCGAGGGCGTGCTCATCACCGGCATTGTGGCCGGTAGCGGCGCCGAAGCTGCAGGACTAAAAGCCGGCGACGTCTTGCTGGCCATCGATGGCCAAAAGCTGGTTTCCACCCTCAGCCTCCATGAGGCATTGGCAAGCCATCAGCCACAAAATCAGGTAATGGTCTCCTGCCTGCGGGAGGGACGTACCAGGACCACGCAGATCACCCTCGGCGACCGCCAGCATTTCGCGCCCATGCACAAAAAACGCAACCCCTGCGATGTGTTTATCGGCGTGTTGATCGGAGGGAAAGGCGCCGAAGGCAAAGGCGTGCAAATCACCGGCATCGTCGCCGGAACCCCGGCGGAAACGGCGCAACTCCAGCCCGGCGACCTCATCCTCGCCCTCGACGATGTGGAGACCAACTCCTACGAAGCACTGGTGACCGAACGAAACAAACACAAGCCGGGTGAGTGGTTTACCCTGAGCGTTTCCCGCCAGGGCCAGGTACTGGATGTCGACGCCCAGTTCCCCACTTGCCCGCAACAACCCCACAACCAAACACCCCAACAACCTACCATTCAGGAAGAACCCGACCCCACCGACCCCGTCCTGGTCGTCGACAACAAGATGGATCTCATTGATTTTTCCACCTTCCCGAACCCTACCTATGGCGAACTGAACATTCGCTTCCAGGCCGAGGCCAAACCCACGACGGTCCGTATCACCGACGTCAACGGCAGGGTGGTGTTTGAAGAGGACCGTCCCGATTTCGACGGCTATTACTCCCGCCCCATCGACCTGCAAAACGTGCAGCCCTGCCTGCTGCTGCTTACCATTCAACAGGAAAACCGCTTGTATTCTGAAAAGATCTTGCTGATGCCCAGGGCATAACGGGGATACCTTGGAGATGGCGTTTCTTAGAAACGCCATCTCTTGCAATAAAAATTGGCCTCCACTGTTAAACGCCGTACTTGTGCGAATTCACTGACAAAAATCAAGCCCAGCACTAACCTATGTCATTTTTAGCATCGAAAAATGCCCCTATCATGCACTGTCGATAAGACAAGTTCATGCCAAAAATGACCAAATTATGTTAGAGATACGCGGGCACGCCAGAGGTGGCCAGGGTATGGTCACCGCCTTTGAAATACTGGCGAAAATATTCAGCCAATTAGGCGACTTTCAGGTGCAAGCTTTTCCCGCCTTCGGCGTTGAACGCACCGGCGCTCCCATCCAGGCCTTTCTCCGGGTAGCGAAAAAAGAGATCCTCAACCGCAGCAACATCTACCATCCCAACCTCATCGTCGTCTTCGACGAGAGCCTGCTCGGCATGGTGCCGGTGTTCGACGGACTCAAGGAAAAAGGCGCCGTGCTCATCAACACGGAACGCCCCGCTGCCGAATTCGACCTGCCCGGCAAGACCGTCTACACCGTCCCGGCCACCCAGATCTCCATCGACCACGGCTTGGGCAGCAAGTCCCTGCCCATCGTCAACTCGGCCATGATCGGCGCCATCGGCTACATCTTTGAAGCCGATACACAAATTCTGCAGGCTACCCTCCGCAAAAACGTGCCGGCCAAACCCGAGGCCAACGCAAAAGCAGCCCTGGTCGCCTACAACAGCGTCAGGGGCGGCCAATTCCCCAATGCCTACCTCCACGACCGACTCCACAGCGGCACCGAAGAGGAGATGGAAGCGGTGAGCTTCGACGACCTGAACGACGCACCGCTCAAGGGCATCGAAGCCCCCTTTTGGGGCATGCCCCTTTCCAAAAATAAAACCGGGAACTGGCGCGTCGTGACGCCCCAATACGTCGACCGCCGCCCGCCCTGTACCCACAACTGCCCCGCCGGTACCGACGTGCGCAAGTTCGTCAAACTGGCTGGCGAGAAAAAATATGCCGAAGCCATCCGCACCCTGACGGAACACAACCCCTTCCCCAGCGTCTGCGGCCGCGTGTGCCCCCACTTCTGCGAACAAAACTGCAACCGCAACGAATTCGACGAAGGCGTTAACATCGGCGCCATCGAACGCTTCCTCGGCGATATGGCCGTGGAAACGCCGGCCGAACCGGTTCCGGTAACCCAGGATGAACAGATCGCCATCGTCGGCGCAGGCCCCGCCGGCCTCACCGCCGCCTTGCGCCTCTGCGAAAAGGGCTACGCCGTCACCGTCTTCGAAGCCCTCCCCTACGCCGGCGGCATGATGCGCAGCGGCATCCCCAAATTCCGCCTGCCCGACAAGGTGCTCGACAGCGAGATCAAACGCATCGAAGAAAAAGGCGTGCGCATCGTCCTCAACCACAGGGTCAGCCTGAGCGAATTGCCGGGCAATTTCTCCGCCGTCGTCACTGCCGTGGGCTCCCACCTGGGCTCCGCCCTCCACCTCGAAGGCGAGGAAGATCTTTCACTCGACGGCATCAGCTTCCTGCGCGATTTCAAACTCTACGGCAAAGACGCCGGCATCAAAAAAGGCGACCAGATCGCCATCATCGGCGGCGGCAACACCGCCATCGACGTGTCGCGCACTGCGCTGCGCCTCGGCGCCACCCCAACAATCTACTACCGCCGCACCATCAAGGAGATGCCTGCCATCGCCCAGGAAGTGGAAGAAGCCCTAGCAGAAGGCGTCCACATCCGCTTCCTCACCGCGCCCGTGGCCCTGGCTTCCAACGGCAGAGGCCAGACCGACCTCACACTCATCGACATGGAACTGGGCGAACCCGACGAATCCGGCCGCCGCAGGCCCGTCATGGTCAAGGGATCTGAGCAAACCCTTTGCTTCGACAAGGTCATCAAAGCCATCGGCCAGCGCTTCGACGACTTTGTCTTCGACAATAAAGAAGTCAAACCCAAACAGGGCAAGATCGAATGGCAGAGCGGCATACCCGTCTTCTGCGCCGGCGATATGGCCTGGGGCGGCACCGTCACCGAAGCCATCGGCAGCGGCAATAAGGTAGCCGAAGAAGTACACGCCTTCATCCAGGGCCTCCACTACCACCCGGAAGAAACCCTCCCGACTGTTGTACTGCCCAAGGATATCAACTTCAACTACTACCTGCCCATTCCCAAACACAAAACCCCCACCCAGCACCCACACGACCTGTATCAAAATTTTGAAGAGCTCGCCAAGGGCCTCAAAGAGCAGGACATCCATACCGAATCGGCGCGCTGCCTCCACTGCGGCGACTGCTTCAGCTGCGGCAACTGCTTCAACTACTGCCCCGACGCCGCCATTCACGTCGACGAAGACGGCAGGATGCGCATCGACTACGATTATTGCAAAGGATGCGGGATCTGCTCCGAAGAATGCCCCTGCTCCGCTATCGAATTCACCTTAACTGAAATGGCATCATGAAGACTGAATTTTTCGAAAAAGAAACCAGCCTCCAATCCTCCGCATACCCACGGCACCACCAGAAGATCCTCAAAGGCAACTTCGCAGCCGCCGAAGCCGTGAAGCTCGCCAGGGTCGGGTTCGTACCCGCCTACCCGATCACTCCACAGACCACCATCGTGGAAAAACTCTCCGAAATGGTCTCCAGCGGCGAAATGGACGCCACCTACATCAACATGGACAGCGAGCACTCCGCCTTCGCCGCCGCCCTGGGCGCCGCCCTGGCCGGCGAACGCGTGTTCACCGCCACCGCCGGGCAAGGCCTCTTCTACGCACACGAAGTGCTCCACGCCATCGCCCACTTCCGCCTGCCCATCGTCATCGCCAACGTAGGCCGGCCCTCCATCCCCTGGAATATCTGGTCAGACCAGTCCGACTCCCTGGCCCAGCGCGATACCGGCTGGATACAGTTCTACGGCGAAAGCTCACAGGAAGTGCTCGACACCACCATCATGGCCTACCGCCTGGCCGAACAACTCGACATCCCGGTCATGGTCGTCCTCGACGCCTTCTACCAAAGCCATACCAGCGAAAACGTCTGGGTGCCCGACCAGGACCTCGTCGACGCCTTCCTCCCGCCCCGCAAACCCGGCGCCATGGTCATCGACCTGAGCGAACCCAAAGCCTTCGGCGGACTGATGCCTCCCGACCACTACAACAAACTCAACTACACCTTCTGGCAAAACGCCATCCAGGTAGAGGAAATGTCGGAGAAAATCGGGGCGGAATTCAAAGCCCAATTCGGCCGCGAATACCACAACGTGGAAGCTATCAATATCGGCCCGCAGACCCGCATCGTGCTGGTCACCGTGTCGAGCATCACCTCCACCGCCCGCGGCGTCATCCGCAAATACCCGGATGTTGGCTTGCTCAAGATCCGGCTGCTCAAGCCCTTCCCCGCCACCTCCGTGCAGGAAGCCCTGCGCGACCTGCCCAAAGACGCCATCCTGGCCCCCGTCGAGCGCAACTACCTCGGCGACCGCGAAGGCGCCCTGTTCCAGGAAATGCAGAAAGCCCTCTACGGCACGCCCTTCCCCATGTACGACTTCTATGCCGGCGCAGGAGGGAAAGACGTTCCGCCCATCACCATAGAAAAGATCATCCACATTGCCCGCACCAATCCGAAGCCGGTCAACTGGGTAGATATTGCTTAGCCAAATAACAAACTGACATGAAACCCATCAATGAGTTTCTCATAAAAGACGAACAGGTTTACTCCGGCGCCCTCAGCTGCCGCGGCTGCGGATGGTCGCTCATCGCCAGGCATCTGGCCAGCCTGCTAGGCCCCAACACCGTGTACGTGCTGCCAGCTTCCTGCTTCTCCATCATCACAGGCCCCTATCCGCTCAACGAACTGAAAGCCAATGTGGTGCATACCCTCTTCGCCGCGGCGCCCGCCACCGCTACCGGCGTGCGCGCCGCCCTCGACCGCCTGGGCAAAAGGGATGCACACGTCGTGGTCATGGCCGGCGACGGAGGAACCTTCGACATCGGCCTGCAAGCCCTTTCCGGCGCCGCCGCCCGCAACGAAAACATCCTCTACATCGTCAACAACAACGGCGCCTACATGAACACGGGGATACAGACCAGCACGGCCACGCCCTATGGCGCCATCACCACCACCAACCCCGGAGCGGAGTACAAAAAATCCTGGCCCAAAGACCTCATGGGCATCGTCGCGGCCCACAACCTGCCCTACTCGGCCACCTGCTCCCTGGCCTTTTTGGAGGATTTCAGGAAAAAAGCCGAAAGAGCCCGCGACACCGAAGGCTTCCGCCTGCTCATGATCGACGGCCCCTGCCCCCCCGGCCACAAAACCGAACCCGCCGACTCCATCATGCTGGCCCGCCTGGCCGTGGAAACCCGCCTCTTCCCCCTCTTCGAGATCGAACGCCAGCACTACAAGCTGACCTACAAACCGGAAGCCTACATCCCCGTTGAGGAATGCCTCAAATACCAGGGCCGCTTCCGCCACCTGTTTAAAGAGGAAAACAAACAAATGCTCGAAGATATCCAGGAACACACCGACCACAACTGGAACAAGCTGCTGGCGATGGAGAAGCTGGCGCATGTGCTAGCGTAAGTGAAGGGTGAAGGGTGAAGAGTGAAGAAAAACCCTTCACTCTTCACCCTTCACCTGACCAAAATCAACAGCCCTATCCCTATCAGGTAAGCTAAAAAGAACCACCCCGAATAACGCCGGTCCTTGCGGAACAGTGTATCGGCGTCAAAGCCCTTTTTGCGGCTCAGGCGGTTGCCCACCAGGATGATGCGCAGCATGATGGCGGCGATCAGCATGTAGGAAACCAGGTAGATTTTGTCCATCAGCACCATGTAGCCCACGTCGGGGAGGGCTGAGCTGTAGGATTGCTGGAGGAAGACGCAACTGAGCAGGCCCCCGATGGGCAGGGAAATGCGGGCGTCGATGTAGTTGGGATGAATGAGCAGGCCGCCCAGGCTGGCGATGATGACCACCAGCAACGGCAGCAGCAGCTTGAGCAGGAAATAACTCAGGGGGCGCGCGATAATCAGCTTGAAAGTGAAATTGCTGTAGGAAGACTCGCCGTATGAGGGGTCTCCGAAATCCGTGTCGTAGAAATTGGAGTGGGTCTCCAGCTTCGCCCCTTCGATCTTCCACCCGGGAATGGCAAAATCCTTGCGGAAGAGATCGTCCTGGGCTTCGGGCAGAAACACCAGGGAGTCGAGCGGATAATCAACATGCTCCATCCGGATGTCGAGCTCGTGGCGGTCGAGGGGGAAGCGGCGCAGGTCGAAGGAGTGGAAAAACCGCCCTTCAATGCGCATGCCGCCGTAGTTGGAACCATCGGGCAGTACCTGCACCGTGTCGCTGAAGTCCAGCTGGGTGAATCCCCATTTCTCCACGGCGTTGACGAATTCGATGCCGAGCGGGTGGCGCTCGCCTTTCCATTTCATCCAGACGTAAAAATCGGCGTAAAAGGAGTACTCGCTGACGTTGAGGTCGTAGAGGTTCATCAGGTAGACGCCGCAGTGGGCTTCTTCCTGCTGAGCCTTTGCCAGAAAAGGCAGTACGCCCAGCGCCAGGATGATGGCCAGGATTCTCATGGCTGTTGGTTTTTCCCAAACCCGGCTTCCAGGCGCCGGATCAGGTCTTGTTTTTTCTCTTCGGGCAAAAATGCTGCTCTTGCTGCGTTGATGTTGCATCGCAGCAATTCCTCCTTTCCCCATCCGAAATACTGCCCCAGCAGCTTGTACTCCCGCTCCAGCGTAGTATTTGTCAGGGTGCGGCTGTCGGTATTGATGCCCGCCGAAACGCCCGCACGAAGCAGCCGGTCGACGGGATGGTCCGCCATGGTGTCGTAGACGTTGGTCTGTATGTTGCTCGAAGGGCATACTTCCAGGTGGACGCCTTTTTCCACCAAATACGCCACGAGTTGCGGGTCTTCGATGCTCCTGACCCCATGCCCCAGCCGCACCACGCCAAAATTCAGGAGCACCTCCCAGATGCCGTCCGGGCCCCGGGCCTCCCCTGCGTGGGCGATGCAGGGCACACCGTATTCGCGGGCCAGGCGGAACGCTGAGATATGGGCGTCGACCGGAAAATCGGCCTCATTGCCCGCGATGTCGAAGCCCACGACGCCCTGGCCGTGGTACCTGGCCGCCAGCTTTGCGCTCAACAGGCTTTTTTCTTCCGGTAACTCGCGGAGGGTGCAAAGCAGCAGTCCCGCATCCACTCCTGTTTGCCGCTTCCCCTCCTCTATCGCTTCCAGCACGGTCTCTACGACAGCCTCCGGCTGCAGGCCCTGCCGCAAGTGCTCAAAAGGCGCAAAACGGATTTCGGCGTAAAGGACGTTCTCCGCCCGCAGTTGCTCCAGCAGATCGATCGTCACAATGCGGAGCCGGTCCGACGTCTGCATCATGGCGATGCCGTTGCGGGCGCGGGAGAGGAAGTCGGGCAGGTCCAGGCATTTTTCCGGCGCATTGAATTCAGCTTCGAACCGCGGCCTCGTCATGCCGGGGTCAAAGCGGCAGGCCGCCTGAAAACCGAGCGAACAATCCAGGTGAAGGTGTAACTCTATTTTTGGCAACATCTTACAAATCGTTCAAGCCGAAAATTAACCCGCGCTTAACATTGGGTTAACCCAAAATCAATAACTTTAAGCCTTCTAAGAAAGGGATGTTCAAGGTATAAAAATGCCAGACTATTTTCTCATTCTTGTCCTGATACTTTTAACGCTGGCCCTTGCGGACCTTGTCGTCGGTGTGAGCAACGACGCCGTCAATTTCCTCAATTCCGCGATCGGCTCGCACGTGGCGCCCCGGCACATCATCATGATCGTGGCCAGCCTGGGCATTTTTCTCGGCGCCACCTTCTCCAGCGGCATGATGGAAATTGCGCGAAAAGGTGTCTTTTACCCCGAATATTTCTTCTTCACGGAAGTCATGATCATCTTCGTGGCGGTCATGCTCACCGACATCATCCTGCTCGACTTGTTCAACACTTTTGGGCTTCCCACCTCCACCACCGTATCCCTCATCTTCGAATTACTCGGCGCAGCCGTGGTCGTGGCGCTGATCAAGGTGAGCCAAAATGGGGAGGGCATCGCGGCGCTTTCCCAGTATATCAACTTCTCCAGGGCCACCACTATCGTCACCGGCATTTTCTCTTCCATCCTCATCGCTTTTACCACGGGGATGCTGGTGCAATACCTTTCGCGACTGCTGTTCACCTTCCACTACGAGCGCCGCATGCCCTGGCTGGGCGGCATCTGGGCAGGCATTGCCCTGACCTTCATCACTTATTACCTCCTGATCAAAGGCCTCAAGGGCGCATCCTTCGTTCCGGCAGATTTCATTAAATGGGTTGGCGATAATACGCCCATGCTGATGCTGGTCACATTCGTTGGCTTCAGCCTGATTTCCCAGTTTCTCATATCCGTCTTCAAGGTCAATATCCTGCGGGTCGTAGTGCTGTTCGGTACTTTCTCCCTGGCTATGGCCTTCGCCGGCAATGACTTGGTCAACTTCATCGGGGTTCCGCTCGCGGGGCTTGATTCCTTCAACATCTGGACGGCCTCCGGGGAAAATGCTGGCACACTAAGCATGGATGACCTCAATAACCCTGTCCGGGCCAATACCTTGTACCTGCTCATCGCAGGCATGGTGATGGTCGCTACTCTTTGGCTATCGAAAAAAGCCAGAACGGTAACGGATACCGAAGTCAGCCTGGCCCGTCAGGACGAAGGCGCAGAGTTCTTCTCCTCCAATGCGCTGGCCCGGGGCATTGTGGGATTTTCGAGGGCTATCTCCCGCAGCTTGCAATGGGTGCTGCCCCGCAGCTGGTCAGATCGGGCGGAAAGGAGTTTCACGCCCGTCAAGCCGCCGCTTGAAAACGGCAATAACAAGGAAAAACCCGCCTTCGACCTGGTGCGTGCCTCCGTCAACCTGACCCTTGCCAGTGTGCTCATCGCCTTCGCCACCTCGCTCAAACTCCCCCTCTCCACCACCTACGTCTCCTTCATGGTCGCTATGGGTACCTCTCTGGCCGACCGCGCCTGGGGCCGCGACAGCGCGGTTTTCCGCATCGCCGGCGTGCTCAACGTAGTGGGAGGCTGGTTTGTCACGGCATTGGTCGCTTTCACGGTGGCAGGCTTCTTCGCCCTGCTGGTCTACCTCTTCGGCCCCTGGGCCGTCGGCCCGCTCGTAGCTTTGGTCATCTTCCTCATATCGCGCACCTATGTGCTCCACAGAAAAAAGGAGAAGGCCAAAAGCGAAATGCGCTCTTTCGAAAGACAAACCGACCGGATCCCCTCCCATCAGATCATCCACGATACTTCCCAGAAAATGGCGGAGTATCTCCAGTTCATCAACGACTCCTACCAAAACGCCCTCAACGGCCTGCTCATGGAAGACCTCGATGGCATACGCGAGGCAAAGGAAGACCTGGACAGCCTGATGGTGCAAAACAAAACCCTGAAACTCAAACTCTACAAGTCCATCCAGCGCATTCAGGAGCGAAAAACCGAAACCAGCCGTCTCTACCTCTTTCTCTACGATCTGGAGCAGGATATCATCCAATCTACCACCTACATCGTCGAAGCTTGCGCCGAGCACGTGGAAAACCACTTCAACCCCCTGACGCCGGAGCAGGCCCAAACGCTTCAGCTATCCATGGAAGCCGTGTCGGGCTTCCTGCTCACCACCAGCCAACGGATGCACGACATGCAGTTCGAATCCATCCGTTCCCACCAGGAAAGGTATCTCGACCTCGTCGCCAGGCTGGAAGGCATGCTCGATAACCAGATCCAGGGCGTAAAAAGCAGCGACTACAGCTACCGCAGCAGCATGTTGCTGTTCAGTATCATCCTCGAAACACTCGACCTGATCGCTGCCGCTGAAAAGCTCATCAAACTCTATCATCAGGTGCAAACCGTTTCCCAAACCGAAAGGATAGACGTCTCTTCCGAATAATTTCCCTCATCTCACCCCCCTCCCAATTACATGGACTTCTACGTAATCGCCGTCGTATTATTACTCCTGTTGGCCTTCGCCGACCTGATCGTCGGGGTAGCCAACGATGCCGTCAACTTCCTGAATTCCGCCATCGGATCCAAGGCCGCTCCCAGAGTCCTGATTCTCCTCGTGGCAAGCGCTGGGATCTTCCTCGGCGCTACCTTTTCGAGCGGCATGATGGAGATAGCCCGCAAAGGGATATTTAACCCCGATTATTTCTTCTTCTCGGAGGTTATCATCCTTTTCCTGGCGGTCATGATCACCGATATCATCCTGCTCGATCTGTTCAATACCTACGGGTTGCCTACATCCACCACCGTATCCCTGGTATTCGAACTGCTCGGCGCCGCCGTGGTCATCTCCCTCGTCAAGATATCCCAGGCCGGCGAGCCCCTGGCTGCCATCGGAAATTACATCAACACCTCCAGCGCCTTTATCATAGTTTCGGGCATTTTTTCCTCCGTCGCCATCGCCTTTGTGGCGGGAGGGATCATTCAATACCTGTCGCGGCTGCTATTCAGCTTTCATTACGAAAAGCGGTTCAGGTACCTGGGAGGCCTCTGGGCTGGCCTGGCCATGGCGTTTATCAGCTATTTCCTGCTGTTCAAAGGCATCAAGGGCGCTTCCTTTGTTTCAAAGGATTTCATCGCCTGGGTACAGGACCATACCCTGCAGATCATCCTGATAACCTTCGCGGGCAGCGCGCTGCTCATGCAACTTCTCCAGAGCCTGTTCAAGGTCAACATCCTCCGGATCGTCGTGCTGTTCGGCACCTTCTCCCTGGCCATGGCCTTTGCCGGCAACGACCTGGTCAACTTCATCGGAGCGCCCATGGCCGGTTTCGAAGCGTTCAAAGCCTGGCGAGCCTCCGGCTCGGAAGCGGATTCTTTCCTCATGTCGTTCCTCAAGGAGCCGGTACAGACCAACACCTGGTTCCTGCTCGCCGCCGGCGCCATCATGACCCTCACCCTCTGGCTCTCCGCCAAAGCGCGTACCGTCACCGAGACGGAGATCGGCCTCTCCCGGCAGGAGGAAGGGTATGAGAATTTCGAACCCAATGCGATGGCCCGCCAGATCGTGCGCTTTTTCCGGAATATTATCAGCGGTTTTCAGGTAATCCTGCCCAGATCTGTGCTGCTGAAGGCGGAAAGGAGTTTTCTGGACAGCAACTACGCCCAGTCCAAACACGATGGCAAAGACAAGCCCGCCTTCGACCTGATCCGCGCATCGGTCAACCTGACAGTATCCAGCATCCTCATCGCCTTCGCCACCTCGCTTAAACTGCCGCTTTCCACCACCTACGTGACCTTCATGGTCGCCATGGGCACCTCCCTGGCCGACCGCGCCTGGGGCAGGGGAAGCGCCGTCTATCGCGTATCCGGCGTGCTGAGCGTTATCGGGGGCTGGTTTTTCACCGCCTTCATCGCTTTCACCCTTTCGGGAATACTCGCATTATTCATGTATTACCTGGGTGTATGGGCCGTCGGCGCCCTCGTTCTGGTACTGATCTACATCATGTGGAAAACCCATGGGGTGCACAAAACCCGCGTTCAAAACCGCAGCAGTCAAAAAGCCTTCGAAGAACAGACCCATCCTATACAGTCCGCCGAATTCATAGGGCAACTGGCCAGGCAAAACGCCCAGGTCATCTCCCTCATTTCCGCCAGTTACCAAACCGCGATGACAGGCCTTATCGAGGACGATTCCCAGAAAATAAAATCGGCAAAAAACAGCCTGAAGAAGATCAGGAAAGATGTCAAGGATTCTAAAAACCGCATTTTCCGCAACATTCAGCGGCTGGAAGAAAACCAGAACGAAACCAGCCGCCTCTACCTGCTGACCTCCCATATGGAAACCGAAATGACGGATTCTATCTGGACCCTGGTCAAAACCTGCGAATCCTACGTCGATAACCACCTGCCGCCGCTGACCTCCAGCCAGGCCATCGCGCTGCGCCAAGGGGCTACACACTTCCTGGGCTTCCTCAACAACGTGGTCGCAGCGCTGGAAAACCGGCAGTTTGAATACCTCGACGCCCTCCTGTTCGAAAGGAAAAAGGTCTTTGAAGAATGGGAAAACATCCTCCAGGCCCAGATCAAGGGCATCAAGGAAAACAGGTTCGGCATGCGCAATTCCTCGGTCTTCTTTTCTTTCCAGATGGAGACCAAGAACCTGGCTTCCGTGGTATTCCGCATGGTCAAGCAGTACAAACGGTTCCAGGACCGCCTGGAAGGCGGCTCAGAGGATATCGATCTGGCCTGATTCAGGGCTGGCCTTTGCGAAACACGCACCAGCCCGCCACCCGGCCTTCTCCGTCTATCCGGAACAGGATTTCCCTGGCCGGGTAATACAGGAATTCTCCATCGGTCAACTGGGTGATCAGGTCGGGGGTCTTGTAGGCCTCCAGCACCTTCTCCCGGCTGTCGCCCAGACGGATGCCCAACAGGGTCTGACCGCCGTAGCCCGGCCGTACGATCTGGAGCACGGCGAAACGGGTGGGGCTGAAAGCATGCAGGTAAACGGTTGAGTGCTCGAGGCCCAACTTCCGGGCGCTTATGCCCCATTGCACCTTCTGCCCTTCAGCGGCCAAACCAACCAGGGTGTCGCAAGGCATCTGGCGCATGAAGAGGTCGAGCGACTGCTCCTCGATCATCTCCCGCTCGTTCGATCTGGAAAGCCGCACCGGCGCCCAGTCGATAGAGCCTTTCTCCAAAATCTGCAAATTGGTCTTCGCCAGCGGGCTGTCCGCCTTTTCCCACCATTCCCGGGCTTCTTCCTTTTCATCCTGAAAAACCGACAGGAGACCACGCAGCACCCGGATGTCAGCCAGGGCCTTGCGGTTGCCCTTCACTTCGCGCTCCGCCTTTTTGGCCCATGCATGGGCCTGGATGAATTGCAGGTCAGCCTCGTCGGCGTCGGCGTCGCGCATGGATGCCCCCAGAAGTGCGTAGGCGCATGCCTGGTTGATCAGGGCCGTAGTATAGCCGGGGTCAAGACTGCGGGCCTTCTCGAAATATTGAAGCGACTCACGCAGGAGTTGCTCCCTGCGCTCTTTGTCGGTCATGGCCTCTCCCCCCCGCGTGCTGCGCCCGATCCGCGATTCAGCGTCCAGCTCGAGCGGGAAGCCATAGGGCATTTCTGTCTTGCGAAACAGCAGGATGGCCGCCTGGGCATAGTAAACCCCGATGTTGTTATACAGCTCGCGGCTTCTGTAGCCCTGTTCCAGAATGACCTGGTAATAGGCCAGCGCATCTTCATACATGCCAATGCCCACGAGGTAATTGGCCGTTTCAAAATAATGGACGAGCTGTTGCACTTTCTCGCCGGTGCGGCGGGCGAGCTGCACGCGGTCCGACAGTTTTTGGTATCCCGGCAGCGATTCGTCGCGCTCAAAGGTTTTATACAGGTCGGGGAAAAACTTCGGAGCGACATTGCGCACGTCATACCCCGCCGTATAGGCGAGCAGGCCGCCCCAGAGATCGGCCTGCACCTCGTCTTGCAGCCAGCTGTCCTTCACCTCGTCCGGCAGTTCGGCGCCGGCAAAATCGCGCGAGAACTCCTCCTCCCAGGTATGGCCGGCATAGTAGTGCACCAGTTCGTGCGACAACAGAATAGCCAGGGCGTTGAGCGAATCGGCGCCAAAGGTGGTGCAAAGGTCGTAGGCCCTTACGCCCAGATAAATCGTGCGACCTTGAAAACGTGCTACTTCCTGCTCGTTCTCGACCAGCTCGAAGTTGGGTACGGGCAGTCCGAAATCGCCTCTGGCGTACACCAGCCTGTCGAATACCTGGCGGGCGACCTCCTCCTTGTAAACATTGGAAGCGGAAGCGGCAAAAGCGGCGAGAAAGAACAGGAATAAGGGAATCAGTCGTCTCTCCATGAGGGGGCAATTTGTGAACGAATATCGCGATTGTTATGGAATCCTGGGCTTCAGTGAATCCAACAAATATGCGCGCATTTTCGCCAAATGATTAACTTTATTGGCTTTGGCGCCTAAAAAATCAACAACCATGAGCTACCGCCTGTCTCTCGTCCTCCTCATTCTCTCTGTCTCCTTGCAGGCCCAGCTGCCGTCTTTGAGGACCGGGAAAAAGACCTGGGCCGTCATCGCGGGCGTCTCCGACTATCAACATAAGGAGATCACAGACCTGCAATATGCACACCGCGACGCCAGCGCCTTCTACGAATTCCTCCGTTCGCCGGCCGGAGGCAGCATCCCTGACGACCAAATTCAACTCCTGCTCAACGAACAGGCCACTATGGCCCGGTTTGCTTCTTCCCTCGACTGGCTGATCGAAAAAGCAGGGGAAGGCGACGAAGTGTTTATCTACTTTGCCGGACACGGCGACGTGGAGAACAAAACCGTCGGGCAGCATGGTTTCCTGCTTCCCTGGGATTCGCCGGCACGGTCGTACATTGCCGGGGCCTATCCCCTGTTCTACCTGCAATCCGTCGTCTCTACCCTCTCGCTACAAAACAAAGCCAAGGTGATCATGGTAGCCGATGCCTGCCATTCAGGCAAGCTGGCCGGCGCCTCGGTGCAGGGCTCGAAAATCACGACGGCCAATCTGCAACAGACTTACGCCAACGAAGTGAAGATACTGGCCTGCGGCCCCGACGAACTTTCGGTAGAAGGACAGCAATGGGGCGGCGGCCGCGGCGCCTTCTCCTTCCACCTCATCGACGGCCTGAGCGGGCTTGCCGATACCGATGGCAATTTCCAGGTCAATCTGTTCGAACTGCGAAGATACCTGGAGGATAAGGTGCCCGCGGAAACGGCGCCCAACAGCCAGTACCCCGTCACGACGGGCGACCGTAACGCCGTGCTGTCATGGGTAGATCCGCAGGTCCTCGCCCTGATCAAAAAGGAGAAATCGGAACAAGCCGTTCCCTTCGACGCCGTTGCCACCCGCGGGCTTGAGGACCTGGCGCTGGCACAAACCGATACCTCCGGTCAGCGGCTCTACGATGCTTACCAACTTGCGGTTGCTGAAAAGCGCTTGCTCGAACCGGAGAACCATTGCGCTTACCACTACTTTCAACTCCTTTCCCAAAAGCCGGAATTCGCCAGCCTGGCGCCTCCCCTGCGGCGCAACCTGGCCGTAGCGCTGCAGGACGACGCCCAGCAGGCAATCAACGCCTACCTGGAAGCAGATCCGCTGGAAATGGCGATCCGGTGGAAAGAAGGAAGTACCGCCTACGAAAAAACCCCTGCATACCTGGAAAAAGCGATTGAACTGCTGGGCGCAGGCCACTACATGAAGCCCGCGCTGCTGGCCAAACAACGCTACTACGAAGCCATGCTGCTCCGCATGAAAGGAGACGGCCCTTCACTGGAAACCGCCCTTGAAAAAGTGCAGGAAGCCATCAGCCTGGAGCCGAAAGGCGCGCACCTTTTCAATGAACTGGGGCTGATCCGCTCAGCCCTGGGCGATTCGGAAAAAGAGCGCCAGGCCTACCAGGAAGCCCGGGCGCTGGCGCCCGCCTGGGTCATGCCGGTCTATAACCTCTCCATCGCCATCCGGGAGCAGGGTAATCTGGACAGCGCATTGCTGCTGATCAGCAACGCGACCGGGCTGAGCCCCGGCTTCGCTCCCGCCCTTATCCAGCAAGCCCAGCTCCAATACCTGAAAGGACTATTCAGCGAAGCTGAAGCCACTTTTGAAAAAAGCCTGGCCCTCGCTCCCGAAGATGCGAATGCACCGGAAGCCCACTATTTTTTAGGAAATATCTACCTCAAATCCGGCCGGCCGGAAGAGGCAAAGGAAGCTTTTGAAAAAACCATCCGGCTTGACCCTGTACACCCTTATGCCCATTTCGGGCTGGGCATTGCCCTGAAGGAGCTGAAGGAAGATCAGCAGGCCATCGAAGCGTTCCTGAAAAACCTGGAGATCACGCCGGAGTACCTGTCGCCCTATTATTCCATCTCCATCCTCTACGCTGCCCGGAACAACCAGGAACAGGCGCTTACTTACCTGGAAAAGGCCCTCGAAAAAGGTTACCGCAACCAGGAAAAGATCGCGGAAGAGCCTGCTTTCGAGGGCCTTCGCCAGTCGGAGACCTTCAGGAAACTGATGGAAAAATACTTTCCAAAGTAGGGAGCCTACCAGTTGCGGCCCCAAAACGCGGCATACAATTGCACGGCCAGCCAGTTGTCTGGCTGCTGCCGGATAGCCTCTTTATAGAGTTTATCGGCCTTTACCAGGAAACCGGCTTCCTCGCTGGCATAGGCTTCCCACAGCAACTTCTGTACAGCGCCGGCAGTCTCGTATTCGGGCTCCATTTCCACAGCTTCCAGAATACCCTTCTCCGCCATCTCCTGCTCCAGGGAAAAGCGATAGGCCTTGAGTAGCTGATTGGGACGGCCCGCGGGCGAAATCCGCCAGGAATAGGCGTTGCCGATGTTCACTTTGGCCTGCACCGTATTGAGCGTGACGTATGGTTCCTGCATTTCAGCCTGATAGGTCACCTGCTCCCCTTTCTCTGCCACTATGGTGAAAAGCCAGGGACCTTCCATCTTGGTATAGCCTTCCCAGGAAAAAGTAATAGGCTCGGTCACATGCATTTTACCTTTGACCGGAAAATTCCAGTTTAGCATGGACATTCCATAGCCCATGCCTTTTTTCGTACTGGTGGGAGGGGGGGTATCATCGCCGCCCGCCCCTTTTCTGGTGCTGGTGGGAGGAGGGGTATCATCGCCTCCGGCGCCTTTCTTTCCCGTGAGGGCGGCGGGTGGTCCGGCGGCTTCATTCATGGTTTCCGACACCATTGAAAAGAAATCGGCCCCAAAACCGAAGCGGCTGCCCTGCCTGCCGGCGGGAAGCGCATCCTGAACGGCGGCTTTGCCCGCTACTTCAACGGAGACAACGCTCAAGCCCTTGAGCACCTGCATGCTGGCGCCTTTTTTCATCTTGAGGGTGCCCTCCGGCGCGATCAGCATGCCGGGGATGACATTCACGGGTTTGGATTTGCCGCCGGGGGCATAGTATTGGATTTTCCCCTGGCATTCCATCACCACCATTTGCGGGCCTTCCTGGGCCTGCAGCAGGGAGAATAGGGAGAAAAAAAGAATCGTAAGGAGGGTAATTTTCTTCATCGCAATGCATTTTGTGGTGACATAAAGATAATGCAATTACTCCGGATCGGGCTTGGTCCGGTACACGCACCAGCGGGAGAGTTTTTGATCCTGTCCGAGCCAGAAGATGATCTGGTCGGCGCCGTAGACCAGCAGGTGACCGTTGGGGAGCTGGACCTCCCGGTCGGGCTGCAGGTATTTGGCCAGTATCTCCTGCCGCGTTGCGCCCGTTTTCAGCCCAAGCAGGGTCTTCCCGTTGTACCCGGGGTCAGTGAACTGAAAGAAGGAATAGTGGTCGCGGCTCACATAGTCGAGCAATACCCGCGACGATTCAAGGTCTTTGGCCTTATAGCCCCATTGCCGTTTTTCCGCACCCGGCACCACCACCATGGTATCAGGCACGGGGCGCCGGATGAAGATGTCCATGTCGAAATCGCCGATCTGTTCAGGCATCAGTTCTTTGGGCTTCCTGCTAAAAGCTGTTTCCGGCAGGGTATTTTTGAGAATGCCCAGGTTGTAGGCAGCCAGGGGACTGAAATCCTTTGCCGACTCAAACAGTGCCTGCGCATCGCCCTCGCCGGTTCTTGCCGCTATGATACCCAGCAGGTTGGCTGCGTCGGCTTTGAGTTTGGCATGCTCCGCCTTTTCTGCTCGCCTGACCACCTGCTTGGCATAGAGAAATGCGAAGTCGTAATTGAATTCTTCGTCTTCTCCCAAGCCGGCATTGGACAGGGCCAGCAGGGCATGGGCGCTGGCGAGATTGAGGCGGGCGGTGTGGTAATCGCGGTCGAGCGACATGGATTCCTGGAAATGGCCGATCGCGGCATTCAGCAGGGAGTCCCTGAGCTGTTTGCGGCCCTCGGGCGTATCGACGCCCTTGCTGCCGAGCCTGACGCGCGATTCGGCGTCGAGTTCCAGGGGGTAGAGGTACTTCACAGCGTCTTTGTCGAATAGTTTGAGGGCTGTCATGCAGTTGACCACGCCGATATTGTTGACCAGTTCGCGGCTTTTGTAGAAAGAGAGAATGTGGTTGTAGTAATGTACCGCGTCTTCATACCGCTCGATGGCGACGAGCATATTGGCAGTTTCAAACATGCGGATGAGGTTGGTCAGTTCCTTCTCCGTGGTCCTGGCCAGCAGGATACGCTCTTCGAGCGTGGGGTATTTGGGATTGGCTACCGGCCAGCCGTACTTTTCGTAGAGCGCAGGCAGGAACTCCGGCGCGATGCCAACGGTGTTGTACCCTGCGGTATAGGCCAGGAAACCGCCCAGCAGGTCGGATTCCGTTTCCTGCCGTTTCATATCGCGCAGTTGCTCTTTTACGGCTTCGGTCATTTCCTCATCCCTGAATTTTTTAGCGAAAGCCGCTTCCCAACCATGCTGTTTGTAGTAGTGCACCAGCTCGTGGGCCAGGATGTATGCCAGGGCGTTGTCGGTATTGGCCCCGAAGCCGGCGCAAACGTCGTAGGCCTTTTCTTCGAAAGTGATCTGGTTGGTGCCGGGCTGGTAGAAGGCGCCGTTGGAAGCCTCCACCGTCCACACGAGTTCGGGGGTTTTCAGGCTCCTGTCGCCGCGCGCCTCCACCAGGCGGTCGAAGATGCGTTTGGCATGGTCATATTTCGGGTTGGAGGCGGAGAGGGACAGGGCAGCCAGGGCAAAGAGCAGGAAAAAGATGGTTGTCCGGTACATGATAAAGAGGGGTTGGTTACACAATCAGGGTCCGACGAAGTTGGTAGCGGCCAGCAAGAGCCCCTGGCGGATGAGGAAGGCTCCATACACACGCCTGGCAAGCGGGTTGCCAGGCTCTTTCTCCATGGCTTCCAGGAAAGCCCCCTGGGCAGCATAAATCATCCGGTTTTCTTCCAGGGCCTGAGCGGCCATCAGCAGGCGTTCGGTTGCTGAAGCGGTCTTGTATTCTTCATAACTTTCCAGGTCTTGCAACACTTGCTGTTCAGGCTGGTCGGAAAGCACAAACTCCATTTTTGGCGAGCGGAGCGAAGGATCGTCGACCAGGGCGAAGCCCAGGGAGCTCTCCCCGAGTTGTTTTAGTTGAACGAACCAGTAGTATTTCCGCCCCGGCTCCAGAACGAGTTGCCCAAGATCGACCGCCAGGGAGGTATCTTTCAGGAGAGCTTTGAAAACCAGGCCATCATTTTGGTAGTCGGCGATCTGGAAGTCGTAAAAGACTGAATCGCCGGAGGAGAACCACTGGAAAAGGGCGGAGCCGGGCGCGACGCTGCCGGTCACCGCGCTGAGGATCTCGACGCCGAATGCGCCGCCCGCGAAGCCCTTGATTCCCCCGCTCGACTGGGTGATGTAGTGCTTGTGGTATTCTTCAATATTTTTCTGGCCGCTGGTGTTGACCACTCCGTCATAGATGTAGTTGAAAAACCGCCCTACGAAGGAGGACGATTGCTGTTTTTTGCCGGAGGCAAAGCTTTTCAGTGGGTAATTGCCCGCTTCAGCCAGGGAAATCTGCTGCCCCTGGTACACCAGCCTGACGGACGACCCGGCACTCAGCGAGACCACAGCATCGGGAGAAAGCACCTGGGTAGGCGCCAGGCTGCGAGAAGTTCCACTTGCCGTTTCCTTGAAGGTGGGGTTCCCTTTGACGCTCATTACGACAAACGATTGGCCATTAAGCGCGCCGGCCAGCAGGGAGAAATAGAGGAGAAGAATCCGGATTTTCATAGCGTTTGGAGTATTTTGAACTTTTTCTTGATCAGGCTCTCGTAGATCATGATGAAATCGTAGGAAAGCAGCATGGCGAGAATGCCATGTGAAAAATTGATCTGTATCCTGAAGTAGTAAAAAAACAAGGCGATGAAAAAAAACACCCCGAGCAATTCCACCAGCTGTATCAAACGCGTTATCCCGTGGAAAGTCTGGGGCACGTTGATGTACACCCAATGGAACAGGAGGACATTGGCGAAGCAAAACAACCACCCCAGCAGTTCTGTCAGCCATTTTGGCGACTGGTAGACGTACTTCTCCGACAATATCATGGACGCGATATTCGCGTGGATTTCCAACCCGTACATATCCGGGTAGCTCTTCCCCGTGTAGCGCGGGTTGAGGGGCGTAAAAAACCGGTCGATCTCCGGCTCCCCCGGCTGGTGATCGCCCACGTAGCCGACCATGACGATCTTGCCTTTCAGGCTACCCAGCTCTTTGAGGCTTTGAAATCCCTCGTCGCTGAGTAACAGGGAACTCTCCAGTTTGAAAAACAGCTTTTGGTTGCCGGCGTACCAGATCCGTTCCACTGCCTTCCCGCGCTGTAGCAAGCGGTCTATTTTATCAGGAGCGTATTGGCGGACGGTTTCCACAGCCAGGGAGAAGAATTCGCCTTCCGTGGTTTGCTCACGGGGCGAGAACAGGCGGATGATACTGGTGTCTTCCGAAACGAAATTGGTATATCCGCGGGGCCTTCCTTTCCAAAAAAAAGGGTCGCAATAAGCGGGGGGTGCAAAAAGATCGGACCTTTCATCATACCCGGTCAGGCGGCACCCAAGCACGACCTTCGGCAAAGCGTCGATGGCAGCCTTGAGCAGGGAATCGGTATGGGGGTCCTTGCGGCCGTCCAGTTCGATATCGAGCGATACCACGGCGGGCTCCAGTTCAGCCAGCCGGCGGAGAATTGCTGCCAGGGTTTCCCGGTCGGGAAGCCCGGAGTTGACCAATACGATATCCTGCACGGGAAGCCCGGCGCCTTCATTGCGGAACCGGGAATAAACGATATCCGTGATCTCATAGTCCCGCAGTCCGTTATTGAAAGGATCGAGAAAGTGCCTGCTGAAGAAAAAAATCTGAAAAAGCCAGATGAACAGGAACACAATAACCGTAATGATCGCCGCATGAGGGTTGTAGATCTTCCGCCAGGATGCCATACCCAATGATCGTGGATTTTTCGCAAATCTTCCTCTATTTACAAAAAGTATCGCCTATTTGATCATTTTTTTTTGACTTAAAGTGATAACTTTTCATTTAATTCGGCACGCAAAACAATAAACCAAATAAAATGAGACTCCCCCTCGCGCTTTCATTTCTCCTCATCCTGAATTCGTCGATCTTCTCGCAGGGCCTCCAAATATATCTGGATGCTGCGAAAGGCAAGACCATCTATGTATCGGGCAAAGACACCCTGTCCAGGCCCTTTGTAAAAAGAGGAGAGTCCATTACCCTGTTTCTGGTCAATTACAATAACTACCTCTATGAGGTAGAAGTGGAGGAATTGCAGCAGCAAGTCACTTACTTCTCCACCGGCATCGATACCTCGCAGACGGGCTTTATGGCCAAGTCGGCCGGGGGCGGTTCGGCCTTCGACCTGATCTCCACCATTATGAACCCTGCCGGGCTCATGGGCCTTGGCTCACTGGCCGGAGGCCAGCTCTCCCTGCTGGGCGGGTTGCCGTTCGGCGGGAAGGGATTTGCCGCACTCGACGAGGCAGAAATGCAGGTATCCAGGGAGTTGGAAACCATTGAGACGAGATATGAAAAGATACTGGAGAGCTGGGCGCGCACTGAAAGCAACCTCCAATCAATACAGACCGACGTAGAGCGCCTCGTCAACGGAAAGGCTGTACAGGCCATGGCTTTCGAGGAGATCCGCAAGCTGCAGTACAATCCCAGCCTTTCCACCTCCCAGATCAAGGAGCTTTCCGAAGAATACCTCAAAATGGTCTTTTCCAATACCCCTTCCAATGAAATCGATATGGCCTACCTGTGGAAAATCCACCAGAAAGGGCAGAATGTCGCCCTTTATCTCAAGGACCTCGAGGTCGAGCGGGCCAACTACCTGACCAAACTGGAGGAAATCCGGCAATTGTCGCTGGGGCTTTCGCCGCTGAAAAGCCGGATCCGGACGCCCGCGTTGCTGGATGCCTACGAGCAGATCGACCAATCGGTGAAAAGTGCCCTGGTGAAAGGAGAGCAGGAGGTCAAGCGCCTGGATACCAGCTATGAGGATTTGAAGAACCTGGCCGCCGAGTTCGGGGAAGAAGATCTCCAGCAACTGATCCAGCTAAGGTATATCTATGAAGAGATCGCGACGAATGAGTTTTCCTATTCCTACCAAACCACTGCCAAGGAAGACCTCACCAGCCTGACCGTCAAGCTCAACCCCAAAGATAACCTGCCCTCCAACATCCAGGTCGCAAGCAGGAGGCTGGCCACTTACGAGGTAGCGACGAGGGGGGGGCTCAAGATCAACGGGAGTATTGGTCTGGGTTTCGGGCAGTTCTTCAGCCGGCCGCAATCGTACTACGTACGCGATTCCGTCATCCTGGCCGACCAGCAAGACAGCTTTGTGCCATACCTGGCATCATTCCTGCACTTTTACAGCTACACCCCTGGTCAGGTGGCCTTTGGAGGGTCGTTTGGCGTGGGTATCCCGGTCTTTAATGCGAAAAGTGATCAGTCGATCGCGTTTTTCCTCGGTCCGAGTATTTTCCTTGGAGGCGCCCAGCGCATCACCCTGACAGGCGGTATCCTTGGGGCGCGGGTAGAGGCCCTGGGTAATGGCTACAAGACGGGCGACGTACTCGACAACCCCTTTGCAGGCATTCCCACAGTGGGCCGCTACCAGCTCGGTTACTTCATCGGCGTGTCGATCAACGTCATTGGGAAGTAAGGTTGGCTGCCTTGCAGTAACCCGTCATCCCTCTCGCTTCGACTTTCCACCAGAGGTCCGTGGTCTTTTCCAGTACCCGCACCTCCATGCCCTGGCGCAGGCGCATCAAGGCATTTGACTTGTGCGTTGGCTCGGCCCGCAGGCTTGTCGACTCGGTAAGGGTAAATACGCCCAGCGAGGTTTGCGGTTTTGCTTTTGGAGGCGCGGGGGCGGGCGCCACCGCTTCCTCCTCCGGCCGCACGTAGTTCTCGGGGCGTGGGTTCAGCATGGCCGATTTGACATAGCCGTCGCTACCTTCGTGCCTGATCTTCCACCACACGGAATTGGTCTTTTCCAATACCAGCACCTCATCCCATTTCTTCAAGATGTGCAGCTCCCTGGCCGTTTCAGACGCAGCCTCCCGCATGGGGGTGTTGTCGAGCATGATATAATCCTGAGGGATAAAGGTAGCGACAGGAGTGGCGGGGATTTCATCTTCCTCTTGCTCCGCGACAGGCATCTCCATAGAAGGGCGGATGCTCCTTGGCTGAATCCAACCAGACTTGTTGTCGTATTCCACATACCACCAGTCGGGGATAGACTTTTGAAGCACGGTGACCACGGTATTGGGAGCGATGGTATCCAGCACGGTGGTACCGGAATTGGGACCACGGTGCAGGAAAATCGGATTGGTTACCAGATAGGATGTGATATCAACCTCATCTTCCTGGTTAAGCGGCTCGGGGGTCGGAGAAATAATGGTATCCCTGTCTTCCCCTGCAGGCGGCGGCATGAAGGGATCGCCTTCCACCTCTGCGGGGATCTCTTCTTCCTCCTCCGGCAAATAGACATCCGGGTAAGTATCCATATCGTCCTGCGCAGGTTCTTTTTCCGTCCATGCGCGCATCGTTTTGCCGAACACCAGGTTTAAGCCCACATTGACATGAGCCTGCCGCGCGGAGCCCCCGCTGGCAAAGCCAAGAGCATTGTCCGTGATGGCATAGAGCTGGAAGGGACCGGGATTGAGCGTGATGCCCAGCGGGATATTGTGAGCCCTGTTGGAATAGATGTAGCCTGTGGTAAACCCAAACCACTTGGCAGGTCTGGCATTGAAGAATAGGCCGAAGGAGGAATTCAGGGTGCTGAATACCGATTGTGCCCGCAACAGGGCGCCGATAGATAGGCTCCGGCTGAGGTAGTAGTTGGCATTGAGGAAGAATTCGGGGTTCAGCGCCTGCGTGAACTCCACGTTGGCGCGCTCTTCAACCCGGAAAAGGGTATCGAACACTTCCCCAAGCCCTTCCGCATTTTCAAAAGATTCATCCGTAAAAGTGGTCAAACCTACCTTTTGGTTCCAGAAGATGCGCCCGAAATTCACAGCGCTGAAGGAGATATCCAGCCTGTCGTCGAGCGTGGTCAGCCTGCCGCCCAGGCCAAAGGAAAAACCACTGTTCTGCGGATTAATGAAGATATTGCCGAAATTCGAAGAGTCGGCATTGCTGTACCCCCCCGTCCGCGCATTGATCCGCCCCACCATCTCCCAGTCCGTCTTGTCCTCTTCCTTTATCTGCGTAAAAAGCGTGTCCATCGTCGCATCCAGGGTATAAATACCGGATATATAACTCACTTTGCCCCCAAGCGTAAACGCAGGCGAGATGTCGTAGGCATATTGCAGGGTAAAAGGCCTGTACTGGGTGACGTTCATCCGCCCGCCGCTCATGATATACCCCGTCTTGTTATTGGTGTTTTGAAAAACCAGGTCCCGGCCGTAATCATTGACAAACCGAAAGAATTCATCGGGGAACGAGAGGTCGGCCTGCAGCACTTCCCGGATATAGAAGCTGATATAGTGCTTGCCCGAGCGAAGCCCAAAACCGAACAGGTCTACTTCCCCGCGCAAGCCCAGCCTGTTGCTGATTTGCGCCGCATCGGCAAAGGAAGCGAGCAGAGAATCGCCATAGGATTTCTCCCATCGCGCGAAAAGGTCGACTTTCAAATCGCCCAGCGCGAAAAAATCGTTGTTGAACCCCACCCCGACGCCCGAAAGGGCAGGCAGGCTGATGTAAAAATTATTGTGGGGCGTATTTGCCGGGTTCAGATAACTGGACTGGGGAATATAGGGCATGTTGTACAAGGTCAGGCCGCCCTGGCCCAAAAGCGCTGTACCCGCCAGGAGCAGGACCGCACAAAAAGATAAGACTTTTCTCATAGCATATGTATTTGGGGGGTGTATTACCGCAAATATACGGGCATTTTATACCCTTTGCCTGTTCATTTTTTTAAATTTGGGCAGGAATGCCTACTTCCCAGATTGTATTCGGAGTAATATTCCATATTTGATCATCCATTTACGGCCAAACCAAATAAAGCTATGTCCAAAAATCTTTCCCACCTTTCCGGCAGGAAAGGGCTGACTGACAATCTGTTTGAACGGATCGGCGAGCTTTCAGAAGCTGCGGGTACCCCCTCCGGCCAGGACCTCACCCTGCTGGCCCAGGAGTTTCTCATGCGCCCGGCAACCCTGCTCGGCACGGCTTCTTTCTACGACTTCACCCGTCAGGAAAACGCCGGCAAAAAGGTCTATATCTGCAACGGCAGCGCCTGCAACCTGGCAGGCACCCAGGCCGCCCTGCGGGAAGAGATCGCCCTCCATGTCCCCGAAGAAGCTATCGGCGAAATGTGCTGCCTCGGCCGTTGCCACGAGAACAGCGCCTTCCACTACGACGGGCGCAATTACTCCGGCAATTCCAAGGGCCACATCGCCGCCATTCTGCGCGGTGAAACCCTCGACGGCGACGACCGCTACCAGATCGAAGCCAAGGGCAAGGCCATCCTCACCGCCGCCCCCGCTCCCTGGAACCAGGTGGAAGCGGCTATTCGCCAAATGCTGCAAACCAACCCTCAGGAACTGCTCAACTCGATCAAAAAATCCGGCCTGCGCGGCCGCGGCGGCGCCGGCTTCCCTATCGGCATCAAAATGCAGACCTGCAAGGACGCCCCCGGCGACCTCAAATTCGTGGTATGCAACGCCGACGAAGGAGACCCCGGCTCCTTTTCCGACCGCTATGTGCTCGAACACAGGCCCTACTCTCTGCTCCTGGGCATGCTGATTGCAGGCTATACTATCGGCGCACAAGCCGGCGTAGTCTACATCCGTGCCGAATACCCGGCCTCCATCCAGGCCGTCAATGAAGCCATCGCGGAAATGGAATCGCGCCAACTGGCCGGCAACAATATCCTGGGTTCGGATTTCCACTTCTCCTTCAAGATGATACAGGCCCGCGGCGCCTACGTCTGCGGCGAAGAAACCGCCCTGCTTGCCTCCATCGAAGGCCAGCGCCCCGAAGTGCGCGTCCGGCCGCCCTTCCCCGCCGTAGAAGGCCTCTTCGGCAAACCAACCCTGGTCAACAACGTAGAAACCCTGGCCAACCTCTTCTTCATCCTCACCCAGGGCGGCGAAGCCTATGCTGCTCTCGGCACAGGCAAATCGACGGGCACCAAACTGGTGTCGCTCGATAGCTCCTTCAACCGGCCAGGCGTGTATGAGGTGGAAATGGGCACGCTCCTGAATGAAGTAGTAGACCAACTGGGCAAAGGTTTCCGCAAACCCGTCAAGGCCCTCCACATCGGCGGCCCCCTTGGCGGACTGGTACCCGCCCACCGCATCAAGGACCTCACTGTAGACTTCGAGTCGTTTTCGCAAAATGGCTTCCTGCTCGGGCACGCCTCCATGATCGGCATTCCGGAAGACTACCCGATGGCCGCCTACCTGGAGCACCTCTTCGAATTCACCGCCCACGAGAGCTGCGGCAAGTGCTTTCCCTGCCGCCTGGGCTCCGTCAGGGGGCAGGAATTACTGCACAAGGCGCAGCACGAACGCTACGCCATTGATCCCGTGCTGTTCGACGACCTGCTCACCACCATGGAGAAGGGCTCGCTTTGCGCCCTCGGCGGCGGCGTGCCCCTGCCCATGCGCAACGCCCTGCAATATTTCAAGGAGGAACTGAATCCATACTTCACCCATTAATCAATATACCATGTCAAAGGTTGCCTATATCAACGACAAAGCCTTCGAGATCAGGGAGGGTGAAACCATCCTCACCTTTATACGCCGCTACCTCGGCCAAAAATACGTGCCCACCCTCTGCGACTCCCCCAACCTCAAACCCTTCGGGGCCTGCCGCGTGTGCAGCGTAGAGGTGGCGCGACCGGGCAACGGCGCCCTCAAAACCGTGGCTTCCTGCCATACGCCCATCGAGGAAAACCTGCGCATCTACCCCGACTCGGAGCCGGTGCAAAAACTCAGGAAAAACATCATTGAACTGGTGCTCACCGACCACCCGCTCGACTGCCTGACCTGCGAAGCCAACGGCGACTGCGAGCTCCAGGACGTCGCCGCTCAGGTCGGCATCCGCAAGGTGCGCTACCCGGAAGGTCGCATCCACCTGGACCGCCTCCCCGACGAAAGCCACCCCTACCTGCGAAGCGACCTGTCGAAGTGCATCAACTGCTCCAAATGCGTGCGCGCCTGCGACGAAGTGCAGGGCGAATTCGTGCTCTCCATGGCCGGCCGCGGCTTCGAAAGCCATATCATCAAAGGCCTGGATACGAGCTTTGGCGACTCTTACTGCGTCTCCTGCGGCGCCTGCGCCCAGGTCTGCCCTACCGCGGCCATCACCGATATCTACCAGGCATCAGCCAAATACGCCACCGAAAAAGTGCGCACCGTTTGCACCTATTGCGGAGTCGGCTGCAACCTCGAAGTTTCTAAACACGGAAACTCCATCCTCAGCATCTCCGCACCGTATGAAGCGGAAGCCAACGGCGGCCACACCTGCCTCAAAGGACGCTACGCCTTCCGCTTCTACAACCACTCCGAAAGGCTCCGCTCGCCCATGATCCGCAAAAACGGCAAACTGGAAGAGGTGAGCTGGGACGAAGCCTACGACTATATCGCTGAAAAACTCACCGAGATCAAGGCCAAATACGGCCCCGACGCCATCGGCGGCATCTCTTCCGCACGCTGCACCAACGAGGAAAACTACCTGATGCAGAAGTTCATCCGCCTGGTCGTCGGCACCAACAACATCGACGGCTGTGCGCGGGTATGCCACTCCCCAACCGCCCTGGGGATGCAGCGCACCTTCGGTACCGGCGCCGCCACCAATTCGATCAAGGACCTCCAATACACCGACTGCATGCTCATCATCGGGGCAAACCCGACGGCGGCGCATCCGGTCACAGGGGCAAAGATCAAACAGCAGGCCATGAAGGGTAAAACCCTCATCGTCATCGACCCGCGTAAGACCGAACTCGCCAAACTGGCCCAGTACCACCTCCAGCTCAAACCCGGCACCAACGTCGCCATCCTCAACATGATGATGCACTACATTCTCAAAGAAGGGCTGGAAGACAGGAATTTCATCGATACCCGCGTCGACGGTTACGCCGACTTCCGACAGCAGATCCTCAACCTGGATATCGACCGGCTGGAAGGCGAAACCGGCGTCGACCGGAAGCTGGTCAGGGACGCAGCCATCGCCTACGCCAAAGCGCCCAACGCCATGAGCTTCCACGGCCTGGGCGTCACCGAGCACTACCAGGGCACCTACACCGTGATGCTGATCGCCGACCTTGCCATGATCACCGGCAATATCGGGCGCAGGGGCGTGGGCGTCAACCCCCTCCGGGGACAGAACAACGTGCAGGGCATGGCCGACATGGGCGTGCAGCCCCACCAGGGCCCCGGTTATTTCGACATGCACAACGAGGGCTATCGCAAAATGTACGAAGAAGTCTATGGCATGCCCATGCCCTACAACCCCGGCCTGAAGGTTCCCGATATGTTCGAAGCGGCCAGGCAAGGCAAATTCAAGGCCCTCTGGATCATGGGCGAAGACGTGGTACAGACCGAGCCCAACACCGAACAGGTGCGCAAAGCGCTCAGAGAACTCGACCTGTTCGTCGTACAGGAATTGTTCCATACCGAGACCTGCAACTTCGCGCACGTTGTCCTGCCCGCCTCCTCTTTCTTCGAAAAATCAGGCACCTTCACCAATGGCGAACGCCGGGTGCAGCGCGTCAACAACGTCATCGACCCGCTTCCCGGCACCAAGCCCGACGGGCAGATTGTCGTCGACATCATGAACCGTATGGGTTTCCAACAGCCCGACTACGACCCCGCCGACCTGCTGGAACGCGAAATCTCCAAGGTCGTGCCCTTCTTCAAAGGCATCCGCTGGGACCGCCTGGGCGAGAACGGCTTGCAGTGGCCGGTGGCGGAAGACGGCGCCGATACCGAGATCCTCCATACCGAATCGTTCAAGATCGGAAAAGGACGCCTCTACTTCGCCGACTACGAAGAGAGCCAGGAGATCACGGAATATGGCGGTGATTTCCCCTACATCCTGACCACCAACCGCGAGCTCGAGCACTACAACTCCGGCACCATGACGCGCCGCACCAATAACGGCCGCATCCGCACGGAAGACCTGCTCTACATGAACCCCGAAGACGCCGCGGAAAAGGGCATCCGAGACGGGGAAAAGGTGAAGGTCAACTCGCCGAGGGGCAGCATCTCCATCAAAGTGAAGATCAGCGATACGGTCAAGCCGGGCATTCTCAGCTCGACCTTCCACTTCCCGGAGATCATGCTCAACGAGATCACTAGCTCGGTGTACGATTCGCAGGCCAAATGCCCCGAGTACAAGGTGGTGGCGGTAGATGTGGAAAGGGTGTGAAAAATCTCCCTTCCGCCTGAGGAATGTCATTGTTTTTTTTCTAAAAAATCGATAATCAGCACTTTGGGGCAGCGGTCAAAATCCGCTGCCCCAGGCTGTATGAAACAAAACATTTTCCTCTTCCTTTTCCTCTTACTGGTATCTGCTTTATCAGCCCAAATTCCGGGCGTCCGCGGCAATTCCATTTTTTCCTATCAAAAGGGCGAAGGACAGGTCTTCTGGACCGATGCGGTGGTGCACCCCGAAGGGTTTTTCACGGTTGCCGGCGTCGTGCTGTCAAAGGGCGTTCACTACCTGGCCCTTGCCCGGTTTTTACCCGACGGCAATCTCGACTGCAATTTCCAGGACGAAAGCATTAGCCGCCTGTCTATCCCTGCCGATTGGGAGTACCTGATAAAAATAGCCAGGACGCGCGAGGGCAAGTTGCTTGTGCTGTTCAACCCGCCGAAAGAAGAGAATGCCATTTTCATGGCCCGGTTTTCAGAAGACGGCTTCCTGGATCCTTCATTCGGGAAAGAGGGCATCGCCAGGGTGACCACCCCCCTGCCTGTTCGGTTTATGGATATGCTGTTACAGGAGGACGGCAAGATCGTGGTAGCGGGATTTGAGGAAAATCCGGAAACGGGCATGCATACCTGCAGCGTTCACCGCCTGCTGCCTGATGGCAGACTGGATGAAAGTTTTCGCCATTCATCTCCCCCTCCCTCGCCTCACTCCTTTCACCTCATCGCGCTGGGCGCATTGCCGGAAGGAAAGATGCTCATAGCTGTTTATTGCGAGGGAGCGCTCGCTGTTGGCCGCCTGATGCCCGACGGCAGCATGGACCCTGCTTTTGGGGAAGACGGCAGAATCATGTACCCTTTGGAGGGATTTCGCCCCTATGATGTTCAGGTTTTGCCTGACGGTTCCTGGATGGTGCTGGGAAGCGGCATTCGCACGGAAGACGGTTGGCCCATAGCCCTGAAATGCGGCCAAGACGGCAGTCCCGACACTGGCTTTGGGAAGACAGGTGTTTTGTATATGCCCGATGGCCTCGAGGTCGCGGCAGCCGGTCTTCTCCTGCCCGATGGCAGGTGGCTGACCGCAGGCATGGCACAGGGGGAAGACGAGGTCGGTTGCTTCACCATCCGCCGCTTTTGGCCCGATGGACGCCTGGATACTGCATTCGGAAATGGGGGGGAGGTGAAACCCTGTTTTGAAAAAGACTACTACATCGGCAGCGCCATGTTTATCAAAGCTTTACCTGAAGGCAGAATATTGAGCGGAGGAACGGTCAATTACAAAGGCGCCCTTGCCTGCCTCGACGCAAGCGGCCAGCTGTTTGATTCGTTTGGAGAAAAGGGGATGACCCTCACTGTCAAAGGCGGGAAAAACCCCCTGGATGTAGACTGTTACAAACTCCTGATGCGGCAAGATGGCGGACTCATCGCCGCCGGAACGGTGAAAAAGGCTTTCGATTCCGAGATGCTGGCCGTCAGGGTGCAGAGCGATGGCGCCCTGGATACGGTTGGCACCGCAGCCATCCAGCTGCCGCAGCCGATTACCGGCGTCGACGCCGTCCTGCAGCCAGATGGTAAACTGGTGGTGGGGGGCAGGGTGCGTCTTAAAAACCCAACCGGGGAAAATATCGACTTCGCGGCAACCCGGCTCAATGCCGATGGAAGCCTGGATACCTCCTTCGCAAATAAAGGATTCATCACCTTCGACCGAGGCCCCTTCGACATCCTGGGCGGCATGGCCCTGCAACCCGACGGCCGGATACTGCTGGCAGGCGATATGGAAAACCCCGAAACCTACGAAAGAGAGCTGGTAGTCTACCGCCTCCTGCCCACCGGCCTCATCGACTCCTCCTTCGGAAAAAACGGCCTCTGCGCCCTCCGGCACGCCCCGGATGGCGGCTTCGCCAGCGTGATCCTCCAACCCGATGGGAAAATTCTCCTGCTCGACGCACACCTGCCCTGGGGCTTCGACATGATACGCCTGCAATCCAACGGCAGATGGGACCGCTCATTCGGCATTGACGGGGTTGCCAACTGCTCTTTTCCTGACTCATCCTATCCTCTGCAATCGCTGATGGGAGCAGTCACTGCCGGCAACCACATTCTGGTGGGCGGACAAATGGGGCTTCAATTCAATTTGATTAAATTTGAAAATTTTGGAGAACCAGACCCCCGATTTGGCAACCAGGGCATGGTTCAGCTGGGCTTGCCCGAAACGGTATGGGAAATGGCAGTCCTTCCCGATGGGAAAATCCTGCTGGCAGGTTCCGGATGCTCGGATATGGCGCCATATAACTACTTTTTCGGCATGCGGCTCAACCCCGACGGCACGCCCGACCAGGGCTTCGGCGAAAAGGGCATACTGGTCACTGAGCTGCCCGCATTTTCCTACCTCTCCTCCTTGCTGGTCATGGACAATGGCGCCGTCATTCTCGGCGGCAGGGGATATGCCAGCGAAAACCACGGCCATACCGATATGCTGCTGCTGAGGTATTTGCCGGAACTGGATGCGGGCCACCTCTGCCCTAAACACCTGTTTCCCTTCTTCGACGTATTCCCCTACCCCATCCCACAGGGCGAGTTCTCCCTGGCTTACGATATTCCGGAAAGAAGCGAAATCAAGATTTCCCTCCACACCATGAACGGCGCGCTGCTGACGGAGTTGCTGAATCTCTGCCGAACGGAGGGAAAGCACAGTGAGACCCTGGTCTTTCCCCCAGGACTGCCCGAAGGGCAATACCTGTTAAAAATAAAAACGGACAACGCGGAATCCACCATCCGCATCATCCACGGCGAAACCGGGGATCGCCCTTAACGGATCAGCGTCACCTCTCCTTTTTCCAGCTTCGTTTCCTCCTGTTCAGGGAAGCGGTACTCCAATATCCAGGCATAAAGGTCGGAAGCCATGGGTTCGTCGTTGTACCTGCCATCCCAGGCCTCGGCAGGGCTGGAGGAGGTAAACACCAGTTCTCCCCACCTGGAGTATATCCGTAAGCGATATTCGTCGTACACCTCGCAGTTGCTCAGCGGCCGGAAGCGGTCGTTGGTACCGTCGCCGTCAGGCGTAAAGACATTGGGTATTTCCAGCCTGCACTCCCCCTGCGGCCCGTCGCAGTCGGGCAGCACGAGGGTGAAGCTCTGGATGGCGGTACCGCAAATATTCTGGGCCTGCACGGTGTAAGCGCCCGCTTCGCTGACCGTAATGGTGGAGGTCGTAGCGCCTGTCGACCAGAATAGCGATTCGGCGCCAACGGCGATGGCGGTCAGCGTCGCGATTCCTGTTTCACAGAATCCGGTCGTATCCGCGCCGATGGTCACGACGGGGGGCGGAAGGATGTTGAACACAGCCGTGTCGCGCAGGAGCCAGCACTCCATGTGGGAGGTGTCTTCGACGAAATAAATGCCGGGCACATCAGCCAGTATCTGGGCCGTGGTGGCGCCGGTATTCCACTGGTACGATTCTGCCCCCTGCACCGTCGCATCGAGGGGCACGGTGGTGGGTTCGCAGAAAAAGTCGCTGGGACCGATGTCGAGCACTGGCACATCTATTAGGTACTCGTCGAAGGGCGCTACAGTGGGCTCAACCAATTCCTTGTCATTCAGATCGTTAACTTCCGCGGCGAAATCGGTCGCTTCTATCATCAACCCGGTCTGCACCGCCAGCTCGATGGGCTCATGGCAGGCGGTGCGGCCGTCGATATCGGCGACGATGAGGTAGGGATAGTAGGTATCGAACCCTTCGGCATAGTTGGCCAGGTAGGCGAAACCTGCCGGCAAGGGGGCAAAACCGTTGGGGAAGGTGCCGAAACCTTCCACGACCTCCGTGAAATAGTTGTGGGCCCAGGCAACGCTTCCATCTTCCAGGCTGATGCGGAAGAGGAAATTGTACTCAGCGCCAAAAGCAGGGATGGTATCCTGGATCGAACTACCCGGAATGACCAGGGTTGTCGAGTCGAGGGCTACCAAATGATTGAGGTAGATGTGGTGTTTGGAAAAACCGCCGAGGTTGACCCTCATCGCCCTGACAGGCAGGCCCATGTCATCTACTTCCAGGATGAGGCCGTCTTTAAGTATAGCGCCGCTGCTGTCGATAAAATCGTATTCACCTACTATGGCGATGTGACCGTTGGGCAGCACGGAAGCAGCGAATCCATATTCGCGGAAGAGCAAGCTCAGCGTATCCGGAATGTTGTAGCTACGCGCCCAGAGTAACTGCCCTGCAGTGTCCACTTTCATCAAAAACACATCCTGGTTGAGCGCGGCCGGCGGCTCGAGGTATTGAATGCCTCCGCAGACCACATAACCGCTGTCTGCTGTCAGGGCTACGTTGCCAAAGGTGAGATCGGCGTCGTTGAGGCAGGAAAAGCAGTAGTTTTTCCCCCAGACAACCTCACCAAAAGAGCTGATCTTCATCAGCGAGAGGTCGTTGGCTTCATCGCTGGAAGAAAAAGATAAGGGCCCGGCCCCCAGGAGGATATCCCCGGATGCCAGTCCCCTCACATCCACCTTGCCAATATTGGCCGGGTTTATGCTATTGCCCAGCGAGTAGGTGTTCGACCAGACCACCGTCCCGTCCTGGGTCATCCGCTTCAGCACGGCGCCGGGGAGGGTATCTGTGTCGAAATACAGCCCTGCAAAGAGGTAGGTCTGGAAAGCGTTCCAGTTGTCGAGGGCGCCGGAAACCAGGGGGAAAGGATAGGTAAAGTCATTGCTCCAGATGATCTCGCCCGAAGGCCGCAGCCGGGTGAGGTTGAACTGCCCGCCATTGAGAATCGGCCCGCCCGGGAAAAACAAGCTGGCAAAGAGGTATTGATCCGGCCCCGTGGGCACGACGTCGACACCGGGGCTCAGCCGGCCGGGATCGAGCGGGCGTTGGAAAAATTGGGACTGCCCATGGAGGGCAAGAGTCAGGGCGGCAAGGAAGAGCGTAAATACCAGACGGATCATGGGTAGATTTTTTGTACCTTTTTATCGAACGCGCAAAAATAGGGTTTGTTGGGGTAAGGAAAGGCTTTAAATGGAAAAGGGGCGACAAATTGTCGCCCCTTTTACCTTGTCTGCGCAATAAGCGCTTATCGGGACAGCACGATCTTGTGCGTCCAAACCCCGCGCTGGGTCTTCATGCGCAGCCAGTAGGAACCGTTGGCATAGGCCGACAGATCCAGGGCGAACTGTTGTTCCGCCAGCCATTGGCCGGAGAAACGGGTCAATTCAACGCCCCGCAGGTCGAACAGCGAGAACTCGGCCTCTTCAGGATTCGGGGCCTTGAGCTGGACATTCACCATACCGTTGGTCGGGTTGGGGAAGAGCACAAAGGCCTGGCTGAGGTCTCCCAAGTCATCGACGCTTACTATACAGTCCGGATCCTGCTGTACGATGAAGGGCGAAGATACCTGCACGCAGCCATTGGCGTCCGTGATTTCCACCTCGTACACGCCGCCCACGACGGAATCCAGGTCTTCTGTATCCGCGGTGAAATCGGGATCGTCGAGATTCGACCACAGGAAGGTATAGCCAGGGGTACCGCCGCCGGGCGTGATGGAGATCGCTCCGTTTTCGCAGGGAGGCGTTTCCGGAACGATCGAATCCAGGGCGATGGAGATGGCTGAAGGCTCAGCGAGGATAATCGTAGCTTCTCCGACACAGCCTCCCTGGTCGGAAACGGTAACACTATATCCTCCTGCCACAAGACCGCTGATGGTTTCCGTTGTATCGCCTGTGCTCCACAGGATGTCGTAGGGCGCCGTGCCTCCAAAAATGAGAACGGAAGCCACGCCATCCTCACCGCCAAAGCAGGATATTGCTTCGCTGCTGATCTCTCCCGAAAAGTCTTCGATGCGAATGACCGGAAAACTGCACAGCGTGGTATTACCCGCAAGGTCGGTGGCCTGGTAGGTCACCGTAGTGGTGTCTGCAGGGAAGGCAGACCCCGAGGGGAAGCCTTCGATCAGTTCGGTCGCAAATTCGCAGTTGTCGATGGCTTCGGGAAGGTCGTATTCCACTTCGGGAATGCAGGAGACGACGACCACCTCTGTCGGGCAGACCACAAATTCGGGGGCCAGGGTATCGGGCTCTATCTCCACGACGAGCGAGTCGAGGGAGGAAAAGCAGCCGTTGGCGTCGGTCACGGAGACCGAGAAGACGCCGCTCGTCAGGCTGTCGATCACGATGGTGGAATCGCCGGTGCTCCAGACGATGGTGAATTCGGGCGTAGAGGACTGGATATCGAGGGTGATCGCGCCATTCTGCTGGTCGCAGGTCGCGTTGAGCAGCTCGGCCACCTCAATAGCCGGAGCGGGCAGGTCTTCCACTACCACGGTTCCGGTGCTGATACAGCCGTTGTGGTCGAGCACGGCGATGGCGTATTCCCCGGAAGGAACATCGACGAGCAGCGAGTCGGACTGGCCGTTATCCCAGACGAAGGTGAAGGGATAGGCGCCGCCCGAAATTTCCACCCAGGCTTCGCCGTTTTCCTGTCCGCAGGTCGTGGGCGTAAAGCCGGGCACGATGACCGGGCTGTCTTCGGCGGCCACTTCGATCGTGGCAGTTTCCACGCAGCCGGTGCTGTCGGAGAGTTGCAGTTCATAGATACCGCCGTCGAGTCCGGTGAAGAAGAGGAAGGGCAGGTCGGCCGTATCGCTTTCCAGCACTTCGCCGTTGAGCAGAAGGGCATATTCGATGGGCCCTTCGCCGCCGCTGAGGTTGGCGTTGAGAGTGCCGTTGTTGTTATTGCAGGTAGCGGCCGTGGTCGTCCAGTCGAGTTCAATGGCGTTGAAACCGGCGAGGTCGAAGTCGGCGGTCGCCGCACAACCCAGGGAATCAGTGACAACCACGGTGTAGGTTCCGGCGATGAGACCGGTAATGGTGTCGGTGGTAGCGCCGGTGCCCCATTCAATGGTATAGGGGCCGAAACCGCCGTTGATCAGCACTGCCAGCGATCCGTCTTCGGCGACGCAGGCGGTGGGTTGCTGCACCAATTCAATTGTCAGGGTCTGGCCGGCTTCATTGTCCACCACCACGCTACCCGTTGCTTCGCAACCGTTGCTGTCGGTGACGATGATCGAGTATTCGCCGGGTACGAGATCGGTGATCGCAGGTTCTACGCCGCCATTATTCCAGAGCACGGAGAGGTTGCCAGTACCGCCGGAGAAGAACACTTCAGCGGAGCCTGTGGGCAGGCCGCAGTAAGCGGTGAAGGTCGCGAAGCTGTCGATCACGGGTGAAGCGGCATCTTCCACGACATAGGTGGCCTCGGCTACGCAGCCAAAGGCATCGGTTACCACGACGCTAAAGGTGTCGGCAGGCAGGTCTGTCAGCACGGAATCAACCGCGCCGTTGCTCCAGGCGAAGGCATAAGGCCAGGTACCGCCGGTCACGCCGATTTCGATCGAGCCATTGGGCTCCCCGCATATGGCGGCAACTACAGCCTCTTCGGCGATGGCCAGGTCGGTAAATATTTCGATCAATGCCTCGGCAGTGGAAACGCAACCCACCGCATCGGTTACCTCAACGGTGTAGAACCCAGGGGCCAGGCCGGTGGCGATGGAGTCGGTAGCGCCGCTGCTCCAGTTGTAGCTGAAAGGCCAAACGCCTTCCACGATCACTTCCGCAATGGCATCGCTTTCCTGGCAGGTACTAGGCGGCGTTGTCATGATGGTCAGGGTGGGGCCTACGGGTTCATCCACGGTCACCGTGCCGGAGGATACGCAGTTGTTGTTGTCGGTCACCGCTACCTCGTATACGCCGGGCAGCAGGCCGGTTGATGTGGCAGTGGTATCGCCGTTGCTCCACAGGTAGAGGAAAGGTTCTGCTCCCGCTGCCTCCACCGTGGCCGTTCCGTCGGGAACGATGCAGCCGGTGGGCAGGGTGGCGCTGAAGCTCAGTTCCGGCCCGGGGAGGTCTTCCACCACGGCGGTGGCAACCGTCACGCAGCCATTGCCGTCGGTCACAGAGACCAGGTATTCGCCTGCGGCAAGGTCTGTGAGGGTGGTATCCGTAGAACCGGATTCCCACTCAAAGGTGAAAGGCTCGTTGCCGGAAGGAATGATGGTTGCCGTACCATCGGCGCCACCGCAGAGGCTGGGGGAGGTAGTGGCGAATTCAACGGCGGGACCGGGTATTTCCAATACTTCCACAGAATCTGTGGCCACACAGCCGTTGCTATCGGTGATCGTCACGCTGACAAAACCCGGAGGCAAGTCAACCGCGGTGGAATCGGTGGAGCCGTTTTCCCAGGCGTAGGTGAACGGACCGAAATCGCCGCCGGGCACGACCGCCGCGCTACCGTTGTCGTTACCGCAGAAGGTGGGCAGCGATTCGATGGCGGCCACGACAGGACCGGGCACCTCTTCTACCTCAAAATTGGCCGTACCCACACAACCCAGGGTATCGGTAACGGTCAGGGTATAAATGCCAGGCGCCAGATCAGTAAGCAGGGGCTCGGCAGACCCGGTATTCCATGCAAAGGTGAAGGGGCCATTCTCTCCGTTGGCATGGGCCTCAATCGAGCCGTTGTCGTTGCCGCAGAGGGAAGGAATAATGTTGAGGGCGACGGGCTCGGGGGCCAGCGGGCCTTCAATCAGGGTTTCTGCTACAGTCGAGCAGCCGTTGGAGGAGGTGATGGTCACGAAGTAGGTACCGGGCGCCAGGCTGTCCTGGTTTTGCTCGGTGCTGCCATTGCTCCATTCGAAGAAATAGGGTTCCTCCCCTCCTTCGACGAGCACCTCGATAGCGCCTTCATTGAGCACGCAGGTAGTGGCTGTCGGGGTAAGCGTTGCCGTCAGGTCGCCGTCTACGGTGACGGTAAAGCTGCAAATCGCAGTATTGCCCGAAGCGTCGGTAGCGGTGTACTCCAGCGTAGTGGCGCCCGCCGGGAAGACGTCGCCGGAGCTGAGCCCCGTCGTATCGGTTTGTTCCAGGAACAGCGCCAGGTCGGAGGTGCCGGTCACTTTTGCATAAAAATGCCTGCGGATGCAGTTGATCGTGAACAGGTCGGTGGGCTCGGGAAAGCCGCATCCCGCGAAGTAGGAGATGCCGTTGCCCCTTTCGGTGTAGCCGGCGATGAACTCAGAATCTTCGGGATCGATGAGTTCGACCACCAGGTTGCGGTCAGCGGGTACGGTGACGGAGACGGGTATGGAATGGATGAAGTCCGATCCACCCGGCGGCGTGAACGTCTCGCTTTGCAGCAGGTTCAGGTTGGCATACACGAGCGCGCTGTCGGGGTGGATGTCGTAGACATTCAGCGTAACGGCCTCTGAACCGTTCGAGATAGAAACGCCGACTTCCACTTCTGAGAGATGGAAAGGCGAGACGAGCGCGTGGTTTTGGAGGTCGAAAATGCGGATATGGGCCGACTGGGGCGATTCGCCCGTCTGCTGGTTGAAGCACCGCGCCTGCCCGGTAATGGCATCGGTGCGGTTGAGCGACAGGCTCAGGTCGCGGGTCAGGCAGTTGTCGGTGAAGGTGGGCAGGTCGTATTCCACCACAGCGGAACAATCGCCTCCTTCCACTTCCACGGTGAAGTCATCCGGGCAGAAGGTAAAGGTGGGCGGTTCGGGCTCGGCGACTGTGACATTGAAGCTGCACACGGCGTCTTCTTCCACATCGCCGTCATTGAGGAAGGAGAACACCTGCGGCGTAGTGCCCACCGGGAAGGTGGACAGGCTGCTCAGGCCGGTGCCGTCGATCTGGTACAGGCGTTCCGAGATCGGAACGTAGTTGATCTTCGCCTCAATCAGCCTGTAGTTGGTGTTGCTGCCGCCGGTAAAGGCAGTATTTCCAAAAATAATGTCGAACTGGTCCTGCGCAAAGCCCTGACCGGAGCGGTTGGTCAGGCCGATACCTGCGCTCAGGCGCAGGTCGCAATTGGAGACTTCCGCGCCCGGATAGGAATCCTGGAGGGAGATCGGGCCGTTGATCCAGTCGCGGGTAGAGGTGATGTAAAACCCTCTGGAAGTGTTGGGCGGCAGGATCATCCCGCCGATCGGGATGTGGGTGGCGCTTCCGGTACCCTCGCTGTTGACGGTGGCCTGGCCCCAGAAGAGCCAGTGCAGCGTGTTTGTCGCGTTGACGCCATTGAAAATATTCCCCACGAAAGAGGAAGCGCCGCGGGTCTGGTAGATTTGGATATCCCATTCACCCTCATCGAGCAGCAGGTCCCAGCCTGTGATGATGATGGTGTCGCTGGAGGTATTCCTCAGGTCGAACATGGTACCGGCGAGGCCGTAGCCATCGTCCACCATATCAGTGGTGGTCAGGGCATTCTTGCCCACACCACAGGCTTCGGAAGCCCATTCCGACAAGCCGTAGTCGAACTCGCTGGCGCAGAGGCCAGCGGCTATCTGGATAGTGGTATCGGAGGGGCACTGTGGAATGGCTTCCTCCAAGGGCGGTTCGGGCAGTTCGATGGAGTAATTGACGATGCAGGCCTCGCTGAGGCGTTCGATTTGCAGGGTATGCGTGCCGGGGCAAATGCGGCGTACGGTATCGGAGGCCATCAGGCGGCCGTTCCATCGAAAGATGTATTCCGGGTAGCGGTCGATCTCGATCATCCCCTGGCATTCCGAAAGACAACCCTCCTGAAAGATCAGGGTAGCCAGGGTGTCGGGAATAGGCGGTGCAGCTCCGGAGTCGACGGTGACCGTTCCCGTGGCCGTCAGGCCCATCTGGTCGGTGACCAACACCTCATAAGTGCCGGCGGGTACTCCGAAGAAAGTGTAGCTAGTGTAAGGCGTTCTGCGTTTGAGCTCCGGCGACAGTTCGATGTTGTAGGGCACCGTGCCTCCGGTGATGTCAATGGTAACTAAGCCATCGGTACCGTTCTGGCAGCCCGTCGGCGTAGAAGACAGGCTGATCTGAAGCGTATCCTGGGCGATCGCCAGGGAAAAAGTGAAGAAAGTCAGGAAAACGGTGAACAGTACGTAGGTAGTAATCGGTTGCTTGTGGGAGTCAGTTTTCTGCATAGATAAAAATGGTTTGTTCAAAAGGAATTATAATCGGACTGTTGCCGGACAAAGCCCGGAACAGCATAAAACAACTGTACAAGAAGGGAAATTACCTCAAGGGGAAGCCCTCGAGAGAAGTTAATGATGCGGGGTAGCTTTAAAAAAGCGGAATCAGCAGCAAATTAATGGAAAATTTGCGCTTAATAGCAAGTATTCGGAAAAAATTAATATTTTTTACCTCAGAAAAATATGCCGCAAGACAACCCGACCAAGGCCTATGGGCAACGGCTTTACACCCTGCCTTTTTTCCTGCTCTGTGCCAGCCAGGCCTTTTTTGCCGCAAGTTTCACCATGATCCTGCCCGAGCTGCCCGCCTACCTCACATCGCTGGGCGGCGAGGAGTACAAGGGGCTCATCATTGCCCTTTTCACGCTTACCGCCGGGCTGTCGAGGCCTTTCAGCGGGAAGCTGACCGACACGGTGGGCCGCGTGCCGGTGATGGTCTTCGGCACACTCGTCTGCGTTGTGGCCAGCCTGTTCTACCCCATCCTCACCTCCGTTTGGGGTTTCCTGCTCCTGAGGTTCCTGCACGGGCTGTCAACCGGCTTTAAACCCACCGCCTCCACCGCCTATGTGGCCGACATCGCGCCGCCGCAGCGCAGGGGCGAGGCGCTGGGCATCCTGAGCCTGAGCATGAATACCGGCGCTACCCTGGCGCCGGCAGCCGGCAGCTGGCTGGCCATGCATACCTCCCTTAACGCTATGTTCCTGATCTCCTCGGGTATGGCCCTCTTCTCCATCATCATCCTGCTTGGCCTGAAAGAAACGCTCGAAAAACGCAGCTCTTTCCATCCGCGCCAGCTCCTGCTGTCTCCTTCGGAAATCGTCGAACCCTCCGCCCTCGGTCCTGCCGTCGTCACCGTAGCGGTCTACCTCGGGTATGGGGCCATGCTTACCGTCATCCCCGACCAAAGCGACTTTCTGGGGCTTTCCAATAAAGGATGGTTTTTCTCCGTATTCACCCTGTTCTCCCTGGCTTCCCGCCTTTTTGCAGGCCAGGTATCCGACCGCCTCGGCCGTATACCGGTGCTCCGGGTGGGCCTCGTCATGCTGGTGATGTCCATGGTATGGATGGGGTCGGTGCAGTCGGGGTTCACCCTGCTCCTCGCCTCAGGGGCGATGGGCTTCGCCCACGGCATCGTCGGGCCGGCACTGTTTGCCTGGACAATCGACCGCAGCCCCGACGAACGGAGGGGGCGGGCGGTTGGTACCGTCTATATCGCACTGGAATTGGGAATCGGCGTGGGAGCCTTGCTATCAGCCTGGTTTTACGACAACCAGCCAGGCCACTTCGACCGCACATTTTTTTTCCTGAGCGCCATGACCCTTGCAGGACTGCTTTTCTTGTTCAGCATGAAGGGCAGTCAGGTCAGCCATTGAGGCGATTTTCCAACTCCTCGAGGTCTTTCCCCCTCTCCTGATCCCATATAGGCTGGTGGAAGGCATTCAACTTTCTGAGCAAGGCGAGCATATGCAGCTTTTCTTCTTCCTCCAGATCGCCGCACAAGAGATGGGCTGCCTTATTGATACCTTCCAAAGTGGAAAGATAAAGCTCCCGGCCTTTCGGAGTAATGCGCACGCGCTTTGAACGCCCGTCTTCCGGATCGTCGAAATCTTCTATCAACTCCTGCCTTATCAACCGCTTGATGACCTCGATGCCGGGAGAGAGTTCGCTGTAATTCCTGGCGATGAGCTCAGTTTTCCGTAGGCTCTCGTTTTCCACTAAGGAGGCCAAAAATCCAAAATCGATCATACTGACCAGCGGCGTGCCCCGGAGGGCCGTCTTCGTGTAATGCTTGGCGTGCACGTTGAGCGTGGTGATCAGCGAAGTGAGCAACCCGTCGAGGTTCTCCTCAAGGTTGGGCGTTCCTTTGGAAGGGGCCTCCTGGTACTGGCTGTACAACCAATAGGAAAACGAGCGGAGATCTGTTCCTGAACCGCTGCTATCAAAGGCTTCCAGCTTTTCTATGACCTCTTTGACGAGTTGGTAGCTCATTTGGTTTTTTCTTTAGGAGGCAATTTATTTTTAAGCACAAAAACGAATGAAAAAACACAAAAGGTGCTGATAATCAAATGTTATGCACTTTCCAGCATAGTGGCACAAATATAACCAAGCTTTACTAAGATTTATTCCTGAAAAAATAAAACCTTAAAGGTCCAGCAGAATTCCGAGCGCTGGAATCACCCTTCCGGTATCGCTGGAGATGGTTTTGACCAGATAGCGCCCCGGGTCGTTCGGGTCAATGACAGGGTTGTTCTCGGCGTCGCGTTCTACAGTCAGGTAAGGCAACAGGGCCACGGGCGAACTGTAGATATTCTGAATATCCAGAAATACCTGCAAAGCCCATTTGCGGAAGTTGAACTGCTTGTCGACCCGGAAATCGAGCTGGTGGAAAATGGGCAAACGGGCTTCATTGAGCTGCGAATAATCGGGCAGGCCGCGGCGGTTGAGGTCCCATACCCCTCGGCGCGAAGAGAGTTCCAGGTCGTAGGGCGTGTAAGGGTTGCCTCCGGAAAAACTCCAGCGCAGGCCCATTTGCCAGTTCTTTTTAAAGGTTTTACCCGCCGCCACCGTGGCGAAATGGCGATTGTCCCAGGCCGATGAGATGAAGGCGCCTTCAGTATCCCTGAACTGGCTGACCACAAATGAATAGTTCAGCATCCAGTAGTAACCGCGGGTGAGCTTTTGCTTGACCTGAAATTCCACCCCGTAGGCCCGCCCTTCCGAACTGGCATCGGCTGGCTGGTTGCCGACCAGGGCGTAAGAGGCGTTGGCGTTGGCGTAGGAGATGGAATCAAACAGGAGAAAGGGGTAGTTTGCATAGTTTTTGTAAAAACCCTCCAACTTCACCTGGTACCCCTTGGCTGTTGTATGCTCTATGCCGAGCGCAGCCTGGCTGCTGCGCATGTATTTGAGCCGGTCGCGGTTGACCAGTCGTCCCGCTTCCTGGAATCCAAGCAGGATATAGGGCGGCATCTGGTAGTAGACACCCGCGCTGGCGTTCAGCTTCCAATTGGCTGGAAGTGCGTAGGAAAATGCCAGGCGGGGCGACAATTGCCGCAAGGGGTTTTTCATCTCGTCGTTGTAAGTGCTGCCGTCAAGGCGCAGCCCCGCGAAAATGGTGCCGCGCCCGGATGCGAAGGTCCGGCTGGCCGACCCGAAAGCGCCGTAGCGCAGGAACTCCAGATCGGTGGAATAGGAAATGCTGTCGGCCGTGCCGTCGCGAAAGGTGAACAGGGAGAAGTTATCGGCCGTAAACCGGTTGTGCTCGCCGCCGAGGCCGTACTGGATTTCCCATTGCGAACGGAAGATCCGGTGCTCCAGCCTGAGTTTGGTCTCCGTCTCGCCCGAACGAAAATCGAGAACCTGGTCTTCGGGCTGGTAGGTATTGTCGAGGTATTTTTCTGCCTGGTTGATGAAGCCGTTCTGGCTGAGCACCAGGGTGTAGTAGCTATTGTCGAGGTAGTGCTTGTACACGGCGCCCGCCGCGTAGATGAATTGCTTGCCCTCGGGTATGTAACCGGTGTTGTAGAGCAACGATTCGCTGGCCTCCGCCTCCAGATTGAGGGTGTATTTGTCGTAACCCCCGATACCCGTCAGGATCAATTCGTTCTTCGGATTGAAGCGGATGACATTCTTGAACTGCACATCCGAGTAAAAAGGCAGCACCGGCAGGCCGATGGCCTTGAACATGTGCTGGGAATACGACTCCCGCGCGGAGAGCATGAAGTTGGATTTTTTGCCGATGGGGCCTTCCACCATGAAACCAAAATCGGTGGCCCCGAGGGTGAAGTTACCGCCGATGCGGTCTTTCCTCCCCTCTCGCTGGTAGACCTCGAGCACGCTGCTCAGGGCGTTGGGACGGCTGGCGGGAAAGGCGCCCGTATGCAGTTCGGCCTTTTGCAGCATCCGCACGTTGAGAATGCCGTTGGGGCCGCCGCTGGTGCCTTGTACCGTGAAATGGGTAATTGTAGGTATCTCGATGCCGTCGAGATAAAACCGGTTTTCATTGGAGGAACCGCCCCGGATGATCAGGTTGTACCCAAAAGAGGTGCGGGGCGACACGCCGGGCAGGGTGCGGAGAAAGCGCGACACGTCAATCGTGGCGCCCGGCATGCGCTCCAGCTCGTGCAGGGTGACGCTCTGCAACGACAAGGGGCTCTCGGCCGTGCGCCTGAACGCTTCTGCCCTCACCTCCACCTGCTCCAGAGCGACGGCGCCGGGTTCGAGGAAAAACTCCAGGAAAACAGGCTTACCCGTGCTGGCCGTTATCTCATGCAAAATAAGGGGGGTAAACCCGATAAAACTGGCCTCCAGGTTGTACAGCCCAGGCGCGAGTTCCAGGCGGAAATACCCGGCGCTGTCGCAGGTTACCCCTGTCTCGCTCTGCAACACTGCTACCGTAGCGAAGCCCAATGGCTCTTTATTCGTAGCGCTGACCACCTGCCCTTCGACGATGGCTTTCTGAGAAAAAAGATGTGCGCTGACCGACAGCAATGCAAGGAGAATGGTGACTTTATTCACTTTCAGGAAAATTTTGGCAAAGGTAACGGGCCCGGCACGAAAGGGTTGTCATATGTTTGCAACATTTAAGGCCATCTCAGCCGGATTGTTCGTATTTTGTCTGTCATGATGAAAACCATTTCCAGCCTTCAAAATCCACTCATCAAACAAATCGCCGCGCTCTCGGTCAAAGCCCGGGAGCGCCGCAATGAGGGGCTTTTCGTGGCGGAAGGCCTGCGCGAGATCGGCCTGGCGCTCGACGCGGGCTACGAAGCGCTGTACCTCTTCTCCGACCCCGGCATCACGCCCCGTGATCAGACCGACGCACTGCTGTCGAGGTCGCATTTTTCTGCCACAGAAATGATCGCCGTGCCTGCGGCTGTTTTTGAGAAAATCGCCTATCGGCACGGCGTGCCCAATGCAGTAGCGGTAATGAAGATCCGGCCGCCCCGCCTCGATCAGGTGACGCTGCCCGCCGATCCCCTGGTCCTCGTGCTCGAATCGATCGAAAAACCGGGCAACCTGGGCGCCATCCTGCGCACGGCCGATGCAGCGGGGGTGCATGCTGTGCTGGTCTGCGACCCCGCTACCGACCTCTACAACCCCAACGCGATCCGGGCAAGCCTGGGGGCTTTATTTACCCTGCCCGTCATCCCAATCTCTTCCGAAGAGGCATGGCGCTGGCTGAAGGAACGCCAGATCAGGATCTTCGCCACCTACCTGGAGGCCAGCCGCCCGGTCTATGACTGCGACCTGCGCGGCCCCGCCGCCCTGGTGATGGGCGCCGAAGCGACCGGCATCTCCGCTTTCTGGGTGGAAAAAGCCGACGAGCGGGTCATCATCCCCATGCAGGGGAAGGTCGACTCGATGAATGTATCTGCCTCTACGGCCATCCTGCTGTTTGAGGCGGTCAGGCAGCGGCGCTCACTTTAAGCCACCCACCGTGCGGATCACGTGGCTCGACATGTAGATGCCGAAAAGGGCCGGCAGGTAGGAAATGGTGCCATAGTACGACTTCTTGTACGCCGCGCCGGTTGTCAGCTGCATTGAACCCTCGATGACCGGCTCGTTGGAAAACACGACAGGGAAAGACGCGCTGATGCCCTGGCGTTTGAGGAATTTACGCACCTGCTGGGCAAAGGGGCAGTGGTGGCTCTTCCAGATATCGCCGATCTGCACATAGGCAGGGTTGGTGCGCCCCCCGGCCCCCATTGAGCTGATCAGGGGCCTGCCCGCAGCCAGGCTTTGGGTGATGAGCTGCAGTTTGGGCTGGAAGCTATCGATGCAATCCAGCACGAAATCGAAATTTTCCTGCAACAACAGGGCAATGTCTTCCGGTTCGAGAAACTGCTCGTGCACCTTCAGGTCCAACTGCCCGTTGATGTCGCGCAGGCGATGGGCCATGATGGCGGCTTTGGCCTTTCCCAGGGTGGAGTCGAGGGCCGGCAGCTGCCTGTTTTTGTTCGTCAGGTCGACCACGTCGCCATCTACAATGGTCATGCGGCCGATGCCCGCGCGCGCGAGGAATTCGGCGGCGAAGCTACCCACGCCACCCAGGCCAACGACCAGCACATGGGCCTTTCCCAGGCGTTCAATGCCTTCCGGCCCCGTGAGCAGCTCCATCCTCGCCAGCCAATGCGGATTATCCATGTATGCCTATATTTTTCAGGTTTTCGTGTAATTGAAGGCTCAAGTCCCCCGCGTCCAGCCCGCGGATGGCGGCGGCGCGCTCGTGGATGGCCTGTATGGGGTTCTGGTCGTCGTCGGTTTCGAGGAAAAAACGGCCTGCCGGCACGGCCCGCAGGGTACGCTCGGCCGTGCTGCCTTCGCGCAGGATGGCGGCTCCGAAGGAGAAAAAGGCTCCAGCCTCCAGCAGCCTGCCCATGGTTTCTTCATTTTTTTGAAAACCGTGAACCACTACCGCGACGGCAGGCCGCTCGGTCAGCAGCAGGCGCTCCAGCTCATCCCAGGCGCGCACGCAGTGAACAATCAGTGGCTTTTGGCGCGCTTCCGCCAGGCGGAGTTGGCGCTTGAACACCATTTCCTGAAAAGGCAGTGGGGGCCCCTGAAGCCGGTCCAGTCCAGCCTCGCCGATAGCTACCACCTCCGGTAGAAGGCTTCGCCTTTCCAGCCATTCCCAGTCTTCTTCCAGGTTTTCCGGACTCAAAAACCAAGGGTGCAGCCCCACCGACCGCGGACCTGCATGCTGTTCTTCCTCTCTTTTTTCCTGCTGGTGAAAACACCTGACAGCCCAAACCGCCGGATCGGCGGAGAAGAGGTGGGTGTGCAGGTCGGTAAATGGAGGAAGGGCTTTTTCCATAGAGGCAAAAATAACTATTCGGGCAAGGAATCCAATGCGTTCAGCGCCTCCCACAAATCGCTTCCGAAGGCGATGCAGCCTTCGTGGTGGCCTCCCATGACGAAAAATTTCCAGGCGCGGTTTTGGGGCTGTGCCAGCAGTTCCATGATCGCGAAAGCCATTTCGGGCGTTCCGTAGGCGGCCGATGCGGGGGTGGTGGGCGCCTTGTCCAGCCACCGCTCCCAAAGCCCCAGGTTGTGGATATGGATGACGCCGTTGATCTCCGGACATTGCCGGTAGACCGCCGCGTGACTCATCGATTCGGAAGAGGCCATAACCGGTCCTGCGCAATGCAGCTGGTTGTTTGCGATATCCACCGATCCGACCATGGTGAAATGCCCCGGCGAAAGCGGTTCAATCCCGCCCGTCGCCGTACCGCTGATGACGAAACGGCCCTCCGCATCCCAGCGCTTGCTGATGTTTCCGTATCCGACCCCATCGGGATACATACCGATCAGCCCTCTTTTGTACAGTTCCGACCTCACGGCGATGAGGTCTTCGAGAAAGGGGGCGGGTGGCGGTGGGGCTTTTTCCCACTCTGCCCGGAATTTGATATAGCCTTCTTCGTTGATCATCGTTCCTTTTTCCATTCCGGATACAGTCCGACAATACCCTCCTCGCTGGCCCGGCAGATACCCCGCTCGGTGATCAGGCCTGTGACGAGGCGGGCGGGTGTGACGTCGAAGCCGTAGTTGAGGGCGGGGCTTCCTTCGGGTGCGAGTTGCACCTCCACGATGGCCTTGCCGTTCCAGCCCTGGATGTTGAGCACCTCATCCTCGCTCCGCTCCTCGATGGGGATATCGCGCCCGGTCTGCATGCCGGGATCGATTGAGCTGCCGGGCAAAGCCACATAGAAGGGGATCTGGTTGTCGAAAGCCGCCAGGGCTTTGAGGTAAGTCCCGATTTTGTTGGCCACATCACCGTTGCGGGTGGTGCGGTCGCTGCCCACCAGCACCAGATCGACCAGGCCTTGCTGCATGAGGTGTCCGCCGGCATTATCGGTGACAATGGCATGCGGGATGCCTTGCTGGCCGAGTTCGTAGGCGGTAAGCCGGGCGCCCTGGTTGCGGGGCCGGGTTTCGTCTACCCAGACATGTACTTCGATACCCGCCTCCTGAGCCAGGTAGATGGGCGCTGTGGCGGTGCCGTAGTCGATACAGGCCAGCCAGCCGGCGTTGCAATGGGTCAGGATATTGACAGGCGCTCCCTTCTTCCCCTCGCTGATCCGGCGGATGATCTCCAGGCCGTGTTGACCGATCTGCCGGCAATGTCGCACGCTTTCTTCCGCCATTTCACCGGCGAGGGTTCTGGCGGTTTCGATGCGATTTTCAGGTGATACGGCGAGCAGAGCGGCCAGACATCTGCCAGTGGCGTAGAAAAGGTCTACGGCTGTGGGGCGGGTTTGCCGGAGCAAGCCAGCCGCTTTTTCCAAAAAGCCCGCTTCAGTTGAATGCAATGCGGCCAGGTACATGCCATACGCAGCCGTCACGCCGATCAGCGGCGCGCCCCTGACGTGCATATCCCTGATAGCGACGGCTGCGTCCTCCACCCTGCTGAGCCGCTCCACCACCCACTGAAAAGGCAGCGCCCGCTGATCGATGATACAGACGATTGCAGGATCGTTGGGATCGGGCCATATGGTGCGATGTGGGTTTCCGTTGATGAGCATATGCTGGATTTTGGAGGTGACACCTCGGATATCGCTGAATGTGAGGCAGATAGGAGGTGTCACCTCGGATATCGCTGAATGTGAGGCAGATAGGAGGTGTCACCTCCAAGAGTTCTGAAAATCAACCACTTAGGAGGTGACACCTCGATATATTACTGATTATCAAAAACTTATACCAATCTACTCCTCCCCTGCTGCTGCCGCCCCCTTAAGGTAATAGGCGCCTTTCAGCACCAGCCTCTCCCGCTGGATCTCCGCAGGCAACTGGACTTCGATGAAGTCGCCATCGCGGCGGCCGGATTGGACGGCCACGGGCTCAAAGGTATCGCCTTTTTGAACATAAACCACATCAACGCCGTTCTCCGCTACCAATGCGCTTTGGGGGAGGGCCCATGCCGAATCGGCGCGGATCGTGATCCAGGCTTGCACATAAGTGCCGGGGAAAAGATTGGCAGGATCCTCTTCGAAATGGCCGTGCACCCTGACCGTTTTGGTTGCCTGATCGACTTCGCGGCCTACCAGGTGTACCTCCGCAAGGTAGCGGGCTTCCACGCCGGGCACGCTGCATTCGATGACCTGGCCTTTTCGCACGGAGGCAGCGTCTTTGGCAAAAACCTGCAATTCGAGGTGCACGTGGGCAGGGTCGACCATTTCATATAAAGGATCGCCAGGCGATACAAGGTCGCCCAGATTGGTGTGGATGCGGGTGATGTAGCCGCCAACCGGCGCCCTTAGGGCCAGCGATTGCTGGATCACACCTTCTTTTTCAAGCGCCTCCACCGGCAACCCGATCATGACGAGCTCGGCGCGGAGACCATCGAAGCGGGCCAGCTCGATCTGGTAATCCGATACGGCTTTGGACTTTTCCTTTTGAGCGACGGCGTCTTCGGCCGCGAGAGACTCCTTGCGGAGCTTTTCCTGCTCCAGCCAGCCGAGGCGGCCCCTCGACTCCAGGAACTCCCGCTGCAGCCGGATGAGATCGGGGTGGGCAAGCACCGCCAGCACCGTCCCTTTTTTCACGAAATCCCCTTCCAGATAATTGACCTCTCGGATGAAACCCTGCACGGGGGAATGAACCGATGCCCTGTTCTGGGGCGGCACATCGATCTGCCCCGTGCATTCGAGGATAGTGCGCATCCACCTTTTCTCCGCCACCCCTGTTTCCACGCCTGCCAACTCCATCTGCTCCTGACTCAGGGAAATACCGGACGCAGCCAGGGGCGCGTCCTCCTCTGCCTGCTCTTGGCTGCTGCCGCAGGAAGAAAGCGATCCGGCCAGGGTGATAGCGGCGAAAACCAGCAAAAAACTATATTTTTTGAATTGCATGACAATCTGATTATTGGTTTACAGGAAGAAAAAATTGAAGATCAAGCACCGCCTGGTCGAAAGCGAAAACCAGTTCCAGCCAGGCCAGCTCGTTGGAAAGAGCCAGTTGGAGAAGCTGGGTATACTGTAAAAAACTGATCTCACCGGCCTGCCACTGCACACGGCCCAGCTCGCGGATGGATGCAGCCTGGCCGCGCAAGCCTGCGCCGGTTTCTCTCAGCTCCCTATCCAAAAAGGCAGCTCTTTCCCTGGCAGCGTTGAACTGCGAGGCCCACTGCATTTGCATGAGCGAGGCATTGTTTTCGGCGACCTGCCCTTCCAGTTCCATGCGCTCGACACGGGCTTTCTGGCTTTTTCGCCAAACCGGGTATTCCACCCCTACCGTTACTCCCTGCAAAGGATAATCGGGCCGGATGCTCTGGTTGAAATAGCCGAACGACAAGGCCGGATTGCCTCTGGCGCGTTCCAATTCAACGGCTTTCCGAGCCACTTCCATTTCCAATTGGGAGAGGGAGAGAAGGTTGGGATCGAGCAATTGCGCTGCGGGCAGGGCCAGCAAGGGCAGGGAATCTCCCGGGGGCGCGGCAGGATCGGCTGTTTGGGTCCATTGTTGCAGAAGGGACCAGGCCCCGACTACCCCTGCCCATTCCGCCGCAGCCGCCTGGCGCGCACGGGCCAGCTCACTCTCTGCGATGGTGCGCGACAGCCCTTCGGTTTCGCCTTGCTGCCATTGCAGGCTTATCTTTTCAGAAAGGGCGGCATAGAAATTTTCCTGCCTCCGCATCAGTTCATGGCGCTGGAACCGGTAGGCCCAGTCCAGCCAGGCCATCCCCGCGGCATGCAGCACCTGCCTGCCGGTCAGCCCTTTCTCCTGCACCGCCAGCCGCTGCCTGGCCTCCGACCAGTCGCTCCTGGCTCCGTTCAGGCCCAGGGGACTGAGTGGTTGCATAATTGAAAGGTTAAAATCGGCATTCAGGGTGTTGATCTGGCCCAGGGTGAGATTGCCCTGGAAAGGGGGCAACTCCTTTGCGGAACGTAGCTCTTGTCCAGCTACCGCCACTTTCAGATCGGCCTGTTTCATCAAGGGGTGATTGGCCAGCGCCCGTTCGCGGGCCTGATCCAGCGGCAACACGGGCGCCTGCGCCTGCACAAGGCCTGCGCTCAGCGCAAAGGCGATGAGGGGGGCGGCAGCAGTGGCCCGGAGCCTGAACTTCCTGCGATTGACGAGGTAGTACAGCAGCGGCAAGACCATCAGGGTCAGCAAGGTAGCGGAGATCAGCCCTCCAATGACCACCGTGGCCAGTGGTTTCTGTACCTCGGCGCCGTTGGTGGAGGAAAGCGCCATCGGCAAAAAGCCAAGGGCAGCTACGGTAGCGGTCATGATGACCGGGCGCATGCGCACACAACCACCTTCCACCACCACTTGAAGGATATCCGTCATCCCTTCCTCCTCCAGGCGTTTGAAATAGCTGATCAGCACGATACCATTGAGAACCGCAACGCCAAACAGGGCGATGAACCCGACACCCGCCGAAATACTGAAAGGCATGCCACGAAGCCACAGGGCAAAAATGCCTCCCACCGCCGAAAGCGGTACAGCAGAAAAGATCAGGCCTGCATCCTTCAGGCTACCGAAAGTAAAATAGAGCAGCAGAAAGATCAGCAACAAAGCCGCCGGCACGGCGATAGCCAGCCTCCGCTCGGCCGCCTGCAGGTTTTCGAATTGCCCGCCATACTGGATCGTGTAACCGGGAGGGAGCTTCAATCCCGTCGTCAGGGTCTGCTCTACTTCCTCCACCAGCCCCGCCAGGTCGCGGTTGCGCACGTTGATACCCACGTTGATGCGCCGGCGGGCGTTTTCCCTCGATATCTGCATGGGTCCCTCTACAAAATCGACCGAAGCCACCTCGCTGAGGGGCAGCCGCTTGCCGTCTGACAGGTACACGTATAACTGATCCAGGTTGAGCGACCCCCGGAACTGCTCGTCCAGCCTGACAACCAGGTCGAACTGCCGCTCGCGTTCGAATACCACTCCCGCGGTTTCACCAGCGTAAGCCGTGCGCACCAGGGTGTTCAGCTCCTCGATGGAGAGGCCGTATTCTGCGATCTTCTGGCGGTTAAATCGCACCACCAGCTGCGGCAAACCCTCTGTCTGCTCCACCTTCACATCGGCAGCTCCCTCGATACCTGCGATCATCCCGGCAGCTTCGTCGGCCAGGCGCTTGAGCTCTTCGGTATCTTCTCCGAATATTTTCACGGCGATATCCGCCTTCGAACCCGTCATCAACTCGTTGAACCTAAGCTGAATGGGCTGGGTAAATTCAAACGAGGCGCCGGCTACTACCTCCAAGGCCACTTTCATTTTTTCCACCAGTTCTTCCCGGCTGGAAGCGGATGTCCATTCATCTTTTTCTTTCAACACGATCATAATATCGGCATCCTCTACTGCCATGGGGTCGGTAGGTACTTCGGCGGTGCCGATCTTCGATACGACATGGCGAACCTCCGGAAATTGCCCCAGCAGTATTTGCTCGGCTTTGGTAGTGGTGGCCACGCTCTCCTGCAGCGAGCTGCCCGGCTGAATCGACATCTGCATGGCCAGGTCGCCCTCCTCCAGGGTAGGGATAAATTCAGAACCAAGGCTGCGGAAGACCAGGAATGAGCCCAATAGCAGCGCGCCCGCAAGGGACAGCACCAAGGCGGGCCTTTTAACCACCCAGGTGACGGAGGGCTTGTACTGCCGCCGCATCCAGCCCACCAGCCTGTCGGCAAATGAATGGTGGGATCGAATGTTTTTGGGCAATATCCAGGCCGCCATCATCGGCACGTAGGTCAGGGAAAGTAATAAAGCGCCGAGCACGGCAAAACTGAACGTGTAAGCCATAGGCCTGAACATCTTCCCCTCCACCCCCGTCAGGGTCATGATCGGGATGAAGACGACCAGGATGATGAAAACCCCGAAAATGGCCGTACGGAACAAGCGGGAGGCCGAATCGGTGATCACCGAGTCCATCTCCGCCTGTGTGAGTTTTTTACCGACATAATAGGTGAACAGGGTATGCATGACTCCTTCCACCACGATCACCGCCCCGTCGACCACGATACCGAAGTCGATGGCGCCGAGCGACATCAGGTTGGCCGACACCCCGAAGTAGTTCATCAGAATGATGGCGAACAGCATGGATAGCGGAATAACCGAGGCCACGATAAAGCCGGCCCGCCAGTCGCCGAGCAAAAGTATCAGTACAAATACGACGATCAGGCCGCCTTCCAGCAGGTTTTTCGAAACCGTATGGGTGGTCTTTTCGACCAGCACTGAGCGGTCGAGATAGGGATACAGATCGAGCCCTTCGGGCAGCGACTTGCGGACCTCCTCGATTCGTTCGTGCACATTGGCGATCGCATCGGAGGAGTTGGCCCCTTTGAACATGAGGGTGATACCGCCCACCGCTTCCCCTTTCCCGTCCATGGTCATGGCGCCCAGGCGCTTGGGGCTGCCCAATTTGACCTCGCCGACGTCCTTGATATGCACCGGGATGTTGTTGCGGTTGGAGATGACGATATTTTCAATGTCGGCGATATCCTTGACCAGACCTTCGGTGCGGATGTAGTATGCGCGGGCCTCTTTTTCGATATAGCTGCCCCCGCTGTTCTGGTTGTTGCGGGAAAGTGCCGCGAACACATCCGTGATCGACACCCCGGTGCTTTGCAGGTTGAGGGGGTTGAGGGCTACCTCGTATTGCTTGAGGAAGCCACCGAAACTGCTCACCTCGATGATGCCCTTGGTGCCCGCCATCTGCCGCTTGATGATCCAGTCCTGGATCGTTCGCAACTCCATGGGGTCGTAGCGGTTTTCATAGCCGGGTTTGACTTGCAGCACGTATTGATAGATCTCCCCCAGGCCGGTGGTGATCGGCATGAGTTCAGGGGTTCCCAGGCCGGGCGGGATCATACCTTCGGCCAGGCTGATCTGTTCCTTGACGAGTTGCCGGGCTTCCAGCACGGGCACTTTTTCTTCGAAAACGACCGTGACGACTGACAGGCCGTAGCGGGAGATGGAGCGGATCTCTACGATACCCGGCAAGTTGGCCAGCGTGGCTTCCACCGGGAAGGTGATCAATTGTTCGACCTCCTGGGCGGCCAGGGTGGGCGATGTAGTCACCACCTGGACCTGGTTGTTGGTGATATCAGGCACCGCGTCGATGGGCAGGTTTTGCAGGGAGATGATTCCCGCTATGGCCAGGCCGGCCACGCCCAGTGCGACGAGCCATTTATTCCGCACTGAAAAGTGAAGTATACTTCCAATAATATCCATTATGAACTGGGTTTTCTACCTGCCCTTACAGGAGGTTGAAATGAAAGAAAAAAGGAGAAAGAAGGAAAGGATCAGGCGGCGAGCGGCGGCCGGAACACGGCGTTGCGGGCGCCTTCAGACAATGGATAGTCGGAGAGATCGGCCAGGCGGATCAGGTTGCTGGCGGGAGAAGAAGGCAAGGAAACTGCGAAGCGGGTGCTGATCCACTGGAATTCGTGGAGGGTTTTGAGCGGAAGGTCGTGGTGACCTGCGCCATCGTCGTGGGAATGGCCGGAAGCAGCGCCCAGGTAATGCAGGGCAAAGAAAGCCGGAAAGGACAGCGCCTGTTCCGATTCGGCTTTATGCAAGCGGTAGTGCTCAACGAGGGATGGCAGCATCGCCAGCTGGGAAAAATCGCCCAGGGGGAAGAGGCTTCCCAGCGACCAATAGACAAGCAATATGTAGGCGATCGGGCGCAATACGGTGCAATTTTTGGAAAAACGCTGGCAAAGGTAAAAAAGTTGGAAAGAAAGCGCCCAGGAAAACGACAGTAATCCTGGGCGCCGTGTAAAGGGAGTGTTGCTAATCACAAAAGTTTAAACTTGACCGGCAGCATGAACAGCACCCGTACGGGGCGTCCGCGTTGCTTGCCGGGTGTCCATTTCTCCGGCATATTGTTCATCAGTTCAACGATGCGCAGGGCTTCTTCGCCGCATTGGGCGCCGATATCGCGCACCACCTTGGCATTGGAGATGCTGCCGTCGGTATCGACCACGAACTGTACCACCACGGTGCCTTCCACGTTGTTTTCACGTGCGATGGCGGGGTACTGGATGTTGGCGTAGATGAACTCCATCATCTTCCTGTCGGCGCATTCTTTCTTGGCGTTCTGATCGCCCGCGACGTTCTCACAGCCCGGGAATCTCGGCATCTGTTCGACGATCTTGAAGATCTCTTCCACTTCCGGTTCCTTCATTTTGGGAGGAGGAGGAGGGGGAGGAGGAGCATGTTTGTCGGTCACCTTGGGGCCCTCGATCTGTGTCTCGGCCTCGATCGATTGGTCGGTGAATTCGATTTCGTCTTCCTCAATGACATCGCTCACGACAACCTCGGTCACCATGGGGGGCGGAGGAGGAGGAGGGGGCGGAGGAAGCTCCTTGCTGCGCGGAGGCTCGATGGCGATTTCCTCGTCGAGGGCGATCGCGATAGCCTCGTAATCGTCGTCATTTTCGTAAGTCGTCCAGTTAAATGCAAAGATGATAAGCGCCAGCACCATTGCCAGGCTCATCCGCATGATGAAACTGCGGTAGCGGAAAGCGTCGACGTCCGGGTATTTAGCCCGGGCTTCAAGGGGCGATTTCCAATGCTTTCCCTGATATTTAACTGTTAAATCCTGATTCTCCTTCCTCTGGATGTACATCCTGAAGGCAATGATGGTCAACATAATGACCCCCGCAGCTGCGATAAGCGCCGCAGTAAGTGTTCCGCTCGAAAAAGACAGGTCAGTGTTCATACAGCAGTCATTTTAGTAAAACCCTTTCGGGCTTTTTTTCTTTTCACTACCAAATTTATTTCTGTATCTATCACGAAGTGGTGACAAGAGTCATTAGAGGTTATGATTTTTATCAAAAGGGAAAGGGGGTGGAATTTTTAGTTTTTGATTTTCAATTTTCAGTTATTTTGTTTTACGAGTCTCGTTTTTTTTTATTAAAAAGAAATTTAATTTTGACTACACATGAAACCATATCAAAACATTTCAATAGCAATTTTTCTGGCGATCATGGTTTGCCTGGCGGTGATGGCCATCACGGGGTATTTCTGGCTGATCGTCGTGCTGGGCGGGTTGATTCCCGTGCTGGTAGCCATACAGGTCTGGGTAGTACTCAGGGGAAAGGAGGGTAAGGCGCCGGAGCGCAAGGAGCGGGAGGATTGGTACGAAAATGGCTAGCGCTGCGAGCGGTACCAGTTTTTGAAAAACTGCAGCGCGTCGGCCAGGTGTTGGCGGGCCAGGGGACTGATAGGCTCCCCGAGGCCCCAGTGGTAGCCGCTGATAGCCAGGACGAAAGCGGAGGGGCAGGATTCCTGGGTTTCCCGGCAGAAGCCCAGCACTGCGGAAGGAGGTAGCCAGTGAGAATGCACCATCGGTTGGGGGTCGGGTATTCCCTCTTCCCATTGGAATCCCTTTTCCAGTTTTTCTTTGGAAGCATCTACGAAGACGGCCCATTTGGCGCCGGCGATCTCTGCGGCGTCTTCCGGCTGGAGCTGGTACCGGTGAATAAGCCGGGCCGGGATTTCCGGATCCTCCTCAAGAGCATCCAGGAAAGCCCAGCCCAGGCCGTCATCTCCCCGGCTGTCGTTGCCGACGCCGAGGATAACCAATTCATTCAGGACGTGTTCTGACATCGAGCAAATTGCCTTCGTGGTCGAGTAATTCTACCGAGAGGGGCATTTGCCCTATAGCGTGCGTTGCGCAGCTCAGGCAGGGGTCGTAAGCCCTCACGGCGATTTCGATCTGGTTGAGCATCGGGTTGGTGATCTTACCCTGTTTACCGTCGAGCAGGCGCTCGGCCACCGATTGTACGGCCCGGTTGATGGGCTCGTTATTGTGGGTGGTCGACACGATGAGGTTGCATCGCTCGATACGGCCTTTTTCGTCCACCTGATAGTGGTGGATAAGGGTGCCGCGGGGCGCCTCGATCACGCCGATGCCCACGGGGCGGCGTTTGCCTGTGGCGGTGAGTTCTCCGCCCAGGATGGCCTTGTCGTTGAGCAGGTCGCGGATCAGCTCGGCGCAGTGCAGCATTTCGATCAGGCGCGCCCAGTGGTAGTAGAGGGTGCGCTCGACCGGTTTGCGGCCGCCGTTGAACGCGAAGAACTCCTTGCGCTCTGCTTCAGCAAGCGGGGTCGAGATGTAGTCGCAGACGTTGATCCTGGCCAGGGGGCCGACGCGGTTCCAGCCATTTTCCCTTCCGCGTTCGACGAGGTACGGGAATTTGAGGTAACTCCAGCGTTCCACGCCTTCTGCGAAATAGTCCAGATACTTGTAGTCGGGTATGTCAGGCAGGATGATGTTGCCGTCGGTATCGATGGCGCGCATCTTGCCGTTGTACAGTTCCAGTGCGCCGTCATCAGCAACCAGGCCGAGGTGGCCGGAGGGATAGGCGGCGAAATCGTCCATCCAGGAGCGGTTTTGTTCGTGGTAGTCCTTGATGAGCTTCACGGAAGCCAACGACCATTCGATGATGGTGTCGACGGAGGGCAGGTCCGTTCCTTTCAGGAAACGGTCGCGTTCCTGTACGGTTATCCCTCTCTGCACACCACCCGGAGTCGCGGCCACGCCGTGGATCTTTTTGCCTGCGATGGCCTGGATCAGTTCCTGCCCGTATTTGCGGAGCAGGATACCCATTTTAGCCAGTTCCTTGTATTCTTCCGCCACGGCCACCACATTGCGTTTCTCCTTCGGAGCGTCGAGCCCGAAGAGAAGGTCGGGGGAGGACAGGTAGAAGAAGTGCAGGGCGTGCGACTGCAGGGTCTGCGCATAGTGCAGCAGGCGGCGGATCTGGGTAGCCGAATGCGGCAGGTTTTCCGGATCGATGCCGACGATGCGGTCGATGGCCTTGGCTGCGGCCAGGTGGTGGCTCACAGGGCAGATGCCGCACAGGCGTTGTACCATAACAGGGGCTTCCCAGAAGGGGCGGCCCTGGATGAAGCGTTCAAAGCCCCGGAATTCGACGACGTGGAACAAGGCCTTTTCAATTTTGCCTGCATCGTCGAGCCGGAGGGTTACCTTGCCGTGACCTTCCACGCGGGTAACGGGATCGATTACTATTTTTTGTGCCACAGGTCAGGTTTTTTAGTCGTATTTGTATTCTTCGCGCAGCACGGAATATTCCGTACCGAATGCGATGTTTTTTATCACCTTCCAGATGTGCTGTGCGCTGGGGGGGCAGCCTGGGATGTAGTAGTCGATGCGGACCACCTCATTGCAGGCGTACACCCGGTCCAGAATCTTGGGAATATCCTCGTGCTCGGGAATGATGGTCGTCTGGTCGGTCGTTGGCGAATGGAAGAAGGATTCCTCCAGGCATTCCTCCAGCGGGATGGGGTTGCGCATGGCGGGCAGGCCGCCCCAGATAGCGCATTCGCCCACGGCGATCAGGATGTCGCAGTTTTCGCGGAAAGTCTTCAGCACTTCGATGTTCTCGGAGTTGCAGCAGCCGCCTTCCAGCAGGCCGATATCGCAGCGCTTGGTGAATTCCTTGATGTCGGTAAGAGGCGATTTGTTGAACTCGACCAGTTCCACCACGTCCAGCAATTCCTCGTCGATGTCGAGCAGCGACATGTGGCAGCCGAAGCAACCGGCCATAGAGGTGGTAGCGACGACCAGTTTGCCCTCGTGGCGTACGGGGTGCACATTGATCTTTTCGGCTACCACCGGGCGTTCTTCGTCCATGTCGTACTTGCGTTCGCCGATGGGGCGAACCTGGCTTTGCCCGCGGACCAGAATGGCGCCGGTCGGGCAGATGTGCATGGCGCGGAGCGCTTCGGCATCGGTGAGCTTGGCTTCTTGTTCGTAGTCGATGGCCACTTCGGTGTGGTTACCTCTCTCCACGAAGGAGAACACCCGCTTCCCGTCGGGCGACTTGACCTCTTCCATACAACGGCGGCATAGGATGCAGCGGTTGTGCTCGATGAGCATACGCGAGGGTTTGAAGTCGATGATGCGGTCGACGAACAAGTGAGGGAAACGGCTGACGCGGACGCCGAGTTGGTAGCCCAGCCCTTGCAGGTCGCAGTCGCCGCTCTTTTCGCAAGAGGGGCAGAAGTGATTGCCTTCCGCGAAGAGCATTTCCACCATAGCTTTCCTGACGTTGGTGAGTTCGGGGGTGTTAATCTCGATGACCATGCCGTCTTTGAGGGTAGCCATGCAGCCCGCCACGGGTTTGCCGTTGACCTTGGCGGTACAGACCCGGCAGGTGCCCAGCGGGGGGAAGATGTGCTCGTAGTGGCAAAGTGAAGGCAGGAAGATCCCATTGGCTTTGGTGAAATCCAGCAGGCTCTGGTCTTCCAGCGCTTCGTAAGGCTTGCCGTCTACGGTGATTTGGATTTTTTTATGATCTTTCATATTCGGTTGCCCTTTCATAGGCTTCGACTGCTTTTTCAAGGTCAAAGCCTTTTTCCAATGGAGAAATATCTTTTACCATATGTTTGTCGAACACACCCGGGAATCGCTGGATGGCGTCGACCAGGGCGTTGGGCGCGGTGCGGCCCAGACCGCAGCGGCAGGTCATCTTCATGATGGCGCCCCAGTTGGCCATGTCTTCCATGTCGGAGGGCACGCCCAGCCCGTTCTGGAACTTCTCAATCTTGCGGGAAAGGATGAAGTTGCCGGCCCGGCAAGGGGTGCAAACGCCGCAGGATTCATGCTTGAAGAACTCTGCGAAGTTGCGCAGGGTGTCGAGCAGGCAGCGGTCCTTGTTGAATACCATGAAGGAGCCGTTGCAGGGGATGTCGTCGGCGCTCAGCGCACGTTCCCATTGGGTTGGGCTGAGGAGCATGCCGGCGGGGCCGCTGGCCTGCATGAAGAACGTGTCTTTGGCGCCGCACAGGCCGAGTATCTGACCCAGGGAAATACCCCACTCCACCTCGTAGATGCCGGGCTTCTCACAGTCGCCCGAGATGCTGAGCAGGCGGGTGCCTTTGGATTTGGCGGTACCCAGGCGGTTGAAGAAGGATGGGCCCAACTCGATGATGCGGGCTGCGCAGGCGAATGTTTCGACGTTGTTGATGATAGTCGGCAGCTGCAGGAAGCCTTTTTCGGCGGGGAAGAAGATCTTGACCCTCGATTCGCCGCGTTTGCCTTCCATCGATTCCAGCAGGGCCGTTTCCTCGCCGCAGATGTAAGCGCCAGCGCCGAGCTGTATCCGGATGTCGAAGTTGAAATCCTTGATACCGGCGATCTGGTTGCCGAGCCAGCCTTTGGCGCGGTATTCTGCCAGCACTTTTTCCAGGGCCGGTTTCATGAACTTGTACTCGCCCCGCAGGTAGAGCACGCCTTCTTTGGCGCGGATCACGAAGCCCGCCAGGATCATGCCTTCAAAAATCACCCCGGGGTATTCCGTCAAGAGGAATCTGTCTTTGAAAGTGCCGGGCTCACCTTCGTCGGCGTTGCATACGACGTACTTGGGCCCTGTTTCGTAGCTGCGGCAGGTTTTCCACTTGATCGCCACGGGGAAGTCGGCGCCGCCTCTGCCAGCCAGTTTCGACTCGGCCAGGATGTCGAGCACCTGGTCGGGGCTCAGCTCCGGCAGTCGTTTGACGATGGCTCCCGGTTCGAAATCGCGCAACAGCACCGTCCTCTCATGGTCGGGCTTGAAGCGCACTTCGCTGTCTACCTTATCGGCAAGCTCCTCCACCGGGGTACCCCAGCGAAGCTGTTTGACGATGCGGTTGACCTTTTCGGGGGTCAGCTTTGTGAACGGTTGGAAATTGATCAGCGCAGCGGGTTCCTGGTCGCTCAAGCCAATACAGGAAGTGTCGAAGAGGCCGAAAGTGCAGGTGTCGTCGACACGACCCCACTTGCAATTGGTCGCCTTTTCAAACGCTTCCTTCACGGCTTCCCTGCCGTTCATTTCCGCGATGATACTGTTGTTGAGATAAATGGTGAATTTACCGGAAGGCTTGCGCTGGAAGAAATGGTAGAAGGATATCACCCCCTCCAGTTCAACCATTGAAATACCCAATTTATTGGATAATGTCTGGACTTCCCCATCCGGTAGGTAGCCGTGTGCATCCTGGATGCGCCACAACTCGTCGAGCAACTGCCATCGTTGCATATGGGTTGAGATTTTGGTACAGCCAAAGTACCGCACTCCTCAATTCCGGATGATGATAAAAGTTATGTCAAAGGGGTGATTTTTGTCACAATGTGTTGAATTATTTTAAAATTTTTCAATTATTAAAATAATATTATTAATCAACAATCCTCTCTCCATATTCTATCCCGAAAAAAACCGGGGTGGCAAAGCCAAAAAAATATTAAAAAAGATCGGAAGACAAATACCTGTCGCCCCGGTCGCAGATGATGCAAACGATCACGCCTTCGGCCAGTTCTCCTGCCAGACGGGCAGCTGCTGTAACCGCCCCGCCAGAGCTCATCCCGCCAAATATGGACTCTTCGCGGGCGAGGCGGCGGGCCATCGCGCTAGCTTCTTCCTTCGTCACGTCGATGATGCGATCGACGCGCCCCGGCTCGTAAATCTTTGGCAAAAACTCCGGCGACCACCTGCGGATGCCGGGTATATTTGCGCCCTCGGCCGGCTGTACCCCTGCGATTTGAATGCCGGGGTTCTGCTCCTTGAGGTAACGCGATACGCCCATGATGGTACCTGTAGTGCCCATGGATGAGACGAAATGGGTCACCGCCCCCTGCGTGTCCCGCCAGATTTCCGGGCCGGTGCCGCGGTAATGGGCGCCATAGTTATCGGGGTTGGCAAATTGGTTGAGCATGTAGTAGCCGCCTTTGGCCACCATCTCCTCCGCCACCTGCCGGGAGTATTCTATCGTCTTGTCCGCGGGAGTCAGTATCACCTCCGCTCCGAAAGCGCGCATGGTATCGATACGCTCCTGCGTCGAATTGTCGGGCATGATCAGGGTGATGGGAATGGCGTATCGCGAAGCGATCATGGCCAGGGCGATGCCCGTGTTGCCGCTGGTTGCTTCCACGAGTTTCATCCCATCGCGCAGCTCGCCGCGGTCGAGCGCGCCTTTGATCATGCTGAAGGCCGCGCGGTCCTTGACGCTGCCCCCAGGGTTGTGCCCCTCCAGTTTACCGTACACCTTCACGCCGGGTTTGGGGGCGATGACCCGGGTGATCTCTACAAGGGGGGTGTTGCCGATGAGGTCGAGTATGGTTGCCATGATTGGGTTATTGGGTTATTGGAACCTGGGATTGGTAGTAGAGTTTGGAGAAGGGTGGAACGCTTTTCGTCACCCACACATTACCGCCGATGATGCTGTCGTGGCCAATAACAGTGTCGCCGCCGAGAATGGTGGCGCCGGAGTAGATGACGACCCTGTCCTGAATAGTGGGATGCCGCTTGGTCTGTGCCATCTCCTTGGCCACGCTGAGGGCGCCGAGCGTTACGCCCTGGTAGATCTTCACGTCGTTGCCGATCTCCACGGTCTCTCCTATGACGACGCCCGTGCCGTGGTCAATACAGAATCGCTCTCCGATAATGGCGGCAGGGTGGATATCGATGCCGGTGCGGCCGTGGGCGTGTTCGGTGAGTATACGGGGTATGAGCGGCACCTTGAGCCGGTAGAGCTCATGCGCCAGCCGGAATACGGCGATTGCGTAAAACCCCGGGTAGGTCCGTATGACCTCCCTGATGCTCTGCGCCGCCGGGTCGCCTTCCAGAATAGCCTCTGCATCTTGTTGCAGAAGCCGGTAGACGAGGGGCAGGCGGTCGAGAAAGTCCTGCTCCACCTCTTCAGCCGAGCCGCCGAGGCCTTCCTCCAATTGCGTCAGAATGGTGTACAACTCCAGCCTGACGCTGTTGGAGTACTGCTCAAAATCGCGATAACTGCCAAATCTGCGGTCGGCCAGTTCCGGGAACAACAACTCCAGCAGCCCGTCGATCACCTTGCACACCATAGCGGGCGAAGGCACGTCGCGGGTGTCGCGGTGCGTTTGGAAGAGCTGTTTGAGGAAGGAACGATCCATGAAGGGTTTTTGAGTTTATAAGGTTATGAGTTTTTGCGGATTCTTCAAAAACTCATAACCTTATAAACTTATAAACCATATTGATAGTTTTCTTCCCATGAAGCCTGCTGATTTATTTGGCATTTGCACCCATTCTCCCTAATTTCGGACTTTTCCACAACGTACTGCCATGACAAAAGATGAATTGGGCAGGGAGATTTACTCCGCCTCCTACCTCACCGGAAGTTTTATCCTGCGCTCGGGTGTCTATTCGAGCGAGTATTTCGATAAATACCGGTTTGAATCCGACCCCAGGATCCTGCGCTCCATTGCGAAGGAATTCTCCCATCTGTTGCCACCTGGCGTAGAAATGCTTGCGGGGATGGAATTGGGCGGCATTCCGCTCGCCACGGCGCTTTCCCTGGAAACGGGCCTCCCCTGCATCTTCGTGCGCAAGGAAGCCAAGAGCCACGGTACCCAGAAGTCTATCGAAGGGTTCGATTTCACGGACAAGCAACTTTGCCTGGTGGAAGACGTGGTCACCACCGGCGGGCAACTCATCGACGGGGTCAATGCCATCCGCGCGCAGGGCGGTGCGGTCAGCCACGCGCTGTGCGTGATCCTGCGCACGGGCAAGGCCTACAGCAACCTGGAACAGCACGGCGTAGAGCTCCAATCGCTTTTCACCATGCAGGACCTGAAGCTGTTGGCGAAATAGCCGGCTATTTCTTCACCCACCACTTGGCTGCGTACCCCTCCCCTGTTTCCACGAAGATCAGGTAACTGCCTGCGGGCCAGGCCGCAGTGTCCCATTTCTCCGACAGGCTGTGCCCTGCCCGCCGGTCGTCGATCAGGCGGCCCACAGAGTCGAAGATGCGTACGCGATCGAGCCAGAGGCGCTGGCCCAGCACGCTGACCTCCAGTTGCCCGCTGCCCGGGTTTGGCGCCACATTGATAAATGTCTGGAGGCTAAGCCCCAGTGCGCTGTCTATCGGCGATTTCTCCAGGGTGTTGTTGGTGGAAAGTATCCAGAGGTCGGGATCGAACTGCACCGACGTCACCTCAAAGGGAATGGGCACTGCAAATAGTTCACCGTTTTGGGTGTGCTCGAGCCGGATGACGGTATCCTGCCCGGCGCCCGATAATTTCACCGGCAGCGGCATTTCGAAGAAAGAAACCGAAGCATGGCTCTGGGTCTGGTTGGCGACCAGGAAGAACAGCCCGTCGTGGTAATCCCACAAGAGCTGGTAGCTCGGATAACCCTGCCCTTTGTACCAGTCGTCGAAAAATTCCTGCAAGTCCAGCCCGCTCTCCGCTTCCAGATGCGCCTGCAAGTCTTCTGTGAGGGCATAGCCAAACGACAGGGCCGGGTCTTCCAGGTAATTGCGCGTGGCCTGGAAAAATACCTCGTCGCCCATCATCCAGCGAAGCATGTGGAGCAGGTAGGCGCCCTTTGAATACGACAGGCGCCCGCTGAAAATACGGTTGACGCTGGTGGTGTCGTCTACCCAGACCGAACCGCCGGGCTGGCTGCATATCTGGGTGATGCGGCTCGATTTCCAGTCATTCCAGGACGTGGGGTAGCCCAGCATTTCATAGGTCAGGGCCGTCCAGTAAGTAGCGAATCCTTCGTTGAGCCAGATATCGGCCCATGAGCCGCAGGTGACCCTGTCGCCGAACCATTGGTGCGCCAGTTCGTGCGCCTGGAGGCTGTAGCTGAAGCTGCCCATGAAGCTCATGGTCTGGTGTTCCATGCCGCCACCCCAGCCGAACTGGGCATGGCCGTATTTTTCGTCGGCGAAGGGATAGCGCCCGCTCAGGTCGTTGAACAGCTGCATGATCTCCACGATATCTGCCGTCTGCATCATGGCCGTTGTGAGGTTTTCGGGAAAAACATAGTTGAGCACCTCAATATCACCCTCTGCATGGGGCACCCAATCGGAATACACGGCGTAGTTGGTCACCGCGATGGCCACCAGGTAGGCGGGGATGGGATAGCGGTGTTTCCAGTGGTAGACCTTGTCGCTGCCGGTATCCCATTCGGCGACCAGTTTGCCGTTGGACGCGGCGCGATAGGCCGCAGGCGTCTGCACATAAATATCCATGCTATCGACCTTGTCGTTGAGGTCGTGCTTGCAGGGCCACCAGTCGCGGGAGCCGTAGGGCTCGGAGAGGGTCCAGAGCACGGGCGTGCCCTGATGGGTACTTGTGACGAAGGAGCCAAAGCCGGAGTTAAAAGGTACCCCCTGGTAGCGAATCGTAATGCTGTCGAGCACGCCGATACCCACTTCCTGAGGAAGGTCGATTTTCAGGAGAAAGGGTTCGGAAAAAGCAGCCGAAAGCGGCTGCCCGTGGTACAACACCTGGTCGACCGTCAGGACGTCGGCAAGGTCGAAGTGAATGGTCAGGAAATTATCGGACAGGGGCTCAAAATAAGCTGTCACCTCTCCTGCGATATACAACTCGGCGGGGTCTATCGTCCAATGGGCTCGATAGTATTTCAGGTCATAGTCGTTAGTGGCGGGGTTTGACCTGTAGTTCAGCATCCATTCGCCGCGGTGTATCTCGCTGCAGGAAACGGTGGAAAAGTCGCGGTCGCAGTCGTGTTCCTGGGCCGAAAGCGGGGAGATTACACACAATAGCAGGAGGGAAAGGAAGGAAATGAGTTTGCCCATCATGGCGCATGATTTTATGAAAATTTCTATTTGCGATGGGCGACGAATACAAATGTAGGAATAATGGGGCTATTTCGGTTTAAAACCTGCGGCAAAAGTTCTTCCAGCCCGGGGGGGGCGGGCTGGAAGGACGAGGCTGTTATTTCTTGCCTGCGCTAAGTTGCTCGGCATCAAACATCAAGGGCGTATTGCCTCCTTCGGTGATGATGATCTTGGCGTTGGGCGATTTGGCCAGTTCGAGGTAGGCTTCGATGGCTTTGAACTGCAGCAGCAGCGGATCGAGGCCTTGCGAGATGATGTTTTGCGCGTCGCGGATACCTTCGGCCTGGATGCGCTTGCGGTCGGCTTCCCTCCGTTCCTGTTCGAGTACGAACTCCATGCGCTGGGCGTTTTGTTCGGCTTCCAGTTTCTCCTCGATAGCCCTGGCCAGGCTGCCAGGCATCTGGATGCTCTTGAGCAACACCGACTCGATGACGATGCCTTTTCCGTCGAGCAGTTTCATCATCTGCTGCCGGATTTCCTCTTCGATGATGGCGCGTTGCCCGGTGTGCATGTCCTTGGCAAAGAAGCGGGAACTCACATCCGCTACGGCCGATCGGAAGACGGGCAGGATGATGTTGCGCTCGTAGTCAGGACCGATATTCCTGAGAATATCGGGCGCTTCCTTGGGAATCACGTTGTAGAGGATAGAAACCTCCGACATGATGTTCAGGCCTTCCTTGGAGGGAATTGTCAGTGACACTTCGAGGTTTTCGGTACGGGTAGAGACTTTTACGATGGTGGAGGTGAAGGGGTTGAATACCCTGAGCCCGTCTTCGAAGGGCTTGTCTTTATAAGTACCCAGGGTCCGTTTGACGCCGACTTCCCCTTCGCGAACCACGGCGCAACTGGTAAAGGCGCCGCTCATTATCAACAACGCTGCAAACAAGAAAATGGATCGTTTCATAGCTGGCTGTTTTAAAGTAATGCTATTATTTTGAAATGTTTTACTCTAAAACAAAAAAAGGATGTTTGGGTTCTGCTATTCGAGGATATTCGAGGTGACACCTATCAAGTTATTTAAAATCAGTCAATTAGGAGGTGTCACCTCCTATCTAATTGATTATGAGCAACAAAGGAGGTGTCACCTCCTAAAATACTGACAATCAGCAAAAAACGAGGTGTCACCTCGGTCAGACCTCGGTCAGATCACCACATCCTTCCACTTCCCTCTTCGGAAAAGCCAGATGCAGATAAGTGCCAGAACGGTCTCGCTGATGGTGATGGCCCAATACACGCCCTTGTACTCCAGGCCGGTATAGTTGGCCAGGAGGAAGCCCAGGGGGATTTCCATCATCCAGAAGCAGACGAGGTTGATGAGGGTGGGCGTGCGGGTGTCGCCGGCGCCATTGAAGGACTGGCTGATGACCATGCCGTAGGCAAAGAAGATGTAACCTGCGCTGAGGATGCGAAGGCAAAGGGCGCCGGCATGAATCACCTCCGGCTCAGTGGTCAGCAGGGCGATGAAGAAGGGCGCCGCGACCATGTAAACGATGGCGACGAGCAGCAGGAAGACCATATTGTAGAAAGCGGCGCGCCAGGCGGAAGTCTCCGCCCGGCCGGGCTGTCCGGCGCCCAGGTTTTGGCCCACCAGCGTCGCTGCGGCGTTGGCGATGCCCCAGGAGGGCAGGATCGTGAAAACGATCAGGCGGATGGCAATGGTATAGCCGGCCACCACTTCGCTGCCGAATTGCGCCACGATGCGCATCAGGAATATCCAACTAGCCGAAGCGATGACGTTCTGCCCGGCGCCGCCGGCCGCTACCTTGACGAGGCGCCAGATAATTCTCCAGCTCACCGTGAAATGCCGCCAGGCTACTTTCAACAGGCTTTTTCCCCGGAAAAGAATGTACAATTGGTACAATACGCCCACACCCCGGCCGATCGCCGTTGCCACTGCGGCGCCCATAACGCCCATTTCCGGAAATGGCCCCCAGCCGAAGATGAAAAATGGGTCGAGAATAATGTTGAGGCCGTTGGCAATCCAAAGCGAGCGCATGGCCAGGGCAGCGGCGCCCGCGCCGCGGAAGATACCGTTGAGCAGGAACAGGAGGGTGATGACGAAGTTGCTGCCCAGCATTACCTTGGTATAACCCACTCCATCCCGCAGCACGCTTTCCGAAGCCCCCATACCGCGGAGGATATCTTCCGCGAAGATCAGGCCCAGAATGCCCAGCACAATCGAAATGGCCAAGCCCAGGTAAATAGCCTGCACCGCCGACCAGGCCGCGGCGTCGTATTTGCCCTCTCCCACCCTGCGGGCCACCATTGCCGTAGCAGCCATACTCAAGCCCATGGCAAGGGAATAGATAATGGTGACGACCGATTCCGTCAGGCCGACAGTGGCCACCGCGTCAACCCCGATTTTCGCCACGAAGAATACGTCGACGATGGCAAAGAGGCTCTCCATGATCATTTCCAGAACCATGGGGATCGACAGCAGCACGATGGCGCGGTTGATGCTACCCGTTGTATAGCTCTGCTCCGACCCGTCGAGAGAAGTGCGGATGATTTCCCAGTATTTGCGCCAACGGCTTTGCTCCAGTTCCATACATAAGATGTAGTGCCATCATTCTTTCAAAGCGGCCGCCCGCTTCAGACGGTCGTTGATGGCGCGCCCCAAACCCATTTCCGGAACGGGTTCAGCCAAAATAATGTCCAGGTCCAGGCTGTCGAGATAGCGCATCCCCGCGAACAGGTTGCGCGCCGCTTCGGCAAAATCACCGTTGCGCGAAAGGACCACCTGGTGCTTTTCCGGCACGCCGGATACCAGCCGCCGGAACACCAGCATACCTGTTCTATCAGGGTTAAAATCGGATAAAAGTTCCCTGACCGGACCAATTTTTAAAGGAATTTTCGGCGCATAATGGCTTTGGAGCATCCCCGGAGCCTGGGGATTCGAGGTGGAGAAGGATTTTATGGCAACCGGGCCAATCTCGGCCTCGATCATTTCTATGGAAAGGCCTCCCTTCCGGTAAATGGTGGGGACGCCGTCTTCAAACCCGAGGATGGTTGACTCGATACCGACCGTGCAAGCGCCGCCGTCGAGAATGTAGGGCACCAGCTCTTCCAACTGGTCGGCCACGTGTTGCGCGGTGGTAGGACTGATGTAACCAAAGGGGTTGGCGCTGGGCGCCGCCAGCGGGAAGTCGAGCATGTGCAGCAACTCGATAGTCACAGGGTGGTTGGGCATGCGCACCGCAACATTGGGCGATCCGGCCGTGACGATATCCGGCAGGCGGTCTTTTTTGGGAAGAAGAAGGGTCAGCGGACCTGGCATGAACAGGGACGCCAGCTTGCGGGCAGCTTCCGGCAACTCCAAAACGAACTCCTCCGCCTGCTCCCACCGTCCTACATGGACGATCAGGGGGTCGAAAGAAGGGCGGTTTTTCACCCGGAATATCTCCGAAACCGCCTTTTCACTATAGGCATTGCCTGCCAGTCCATACACCGTCTCCGTAGGTATGGCCACCAACTGCCCCGCCTCCAGGAGGGATTTTGCCAACTTAAGGTCCTTGCCGATCATAATTTACATCAATTGACGCCAACCAACTTCTCCAGTTCATCCACCATCTTTGGTATCGGCGTGCCGAGCACCCGGTGACCGGATTCAGTGATGAGCACGTTGTCTTCCACACGGATGCCTCCGAAATTGCGGTATGCCTCGACCGCTTCGTAGTTGATAAATGCTTCGAATTTTTTCTCCGCCCGCCACTGGTCGATCAATTCGGGGATGAAGTAGATGCCGGGCTCGACGGTAAAGACGAAACCGGGATCCAGCTCCCGGGCCAGCCTCAGGTAGGCCGTGCCGAATTGCTTGCTGCGCTGCACCGCGTCGGAATACCCCACGTAATTTTCACCCAGATCCTCCATGTCGTGCACGTCCAGGCCGATCATATGCCCCAGGCCATGCGGGAAAAACAAGGCATGGGCGCCCTGCGCCACCGCCTCTCCCAAATCTCCCTTCATCAACCCAAGCGCCTTGAGGCCTTCAGCCATGTTGCGGGCGGCCTGCAAGTGCACCTCACGGTATTGGATTCCGGGACGGCAGGCGGCAATCGCGCTCATCTCGGCCTGGAGTACGATCTGGTAAATCTCTTTCTGGCGGGCGCTAAAAGCCCCTCCCACCGGAATGGTGCGGGTAATGTCGCCCGCATACCGGCTGGCCGTTTCCGCGCCGAAATCGCCGAGCAGCAAATCGCCCGCCTTGAGCACATGGCTATGGTCGTGGTTGTGCAATATATGTCCGTTGATAGAAAGGATAACGGGATAGGATAAACCGCCCCCCTTCGAAAGGGCGATACCCTCCGCCATGCCGGCCAGTTCCTGCTCCTTTGCCCCGGGCCTCGCGCCGCGCATCACCGCCAGGTGCATCTCCCGGGTGATGTCCAGCGCCTTCTCCATTTCGGCTACCTCCTCAGCACTTTTGTGGGCACGCTGGCTCACCACTGCCTTGATAAGCGCCACGGAAGCGGCCTTCCCCTGTTCCTCAAAAGGAAAGCCCAGCCACTGCTGAAGCTGGTACATGTTGCGATACCGGTAGGGAGGTAAAAAATGGATGCTCCGGCCCGCGGCCTTCGCCCGGGACAACTCCTCCCCTGCCTGTGCAAAAGGCGCCGTCTTGCTCACGCCTACCTGCGCAGCGAGCTCCGCGATCGTGGGGTGAGGCCCCATCCAGACCACGTCTTCCAGGGTGAGATCGTCGCCATAGAGGCTCACCTCCCCGGAATCAGCATCGAGCAAAGCGGCCATCCCTGCGTGCTGCAGGCCGAAATAGTAGAGGAATGTGCTGTCCTGGCGGAAATGCGGGTAAGTATTGCCCTTGTAGTTGTATGCCACATCGTTGTTGCCCAACAACAGGATCAGGCCTTTTCCGGTATCCTTTAACAACTGCGCTCTTCGCGCCTGGTAAATATTTTTGTCGAACATGGCGTTCATATTTTATGAAGAAGCAATTTGCACGGCCGAAAAGTTAGCCATAAAAATCCTAACTTGCCCATAGAAACCAAAATCAACCAACATGGGAATTCTAAGTGACATGAAAAAACTCCTCTTCGGCGCCAAAGCCGTAGGGAAATCAGCCGCTGAAAAAGCAATGGAAGCCGGAAAAGAAGCCGGCGAAGAACTGCTGGAACGCTCCGGCGAAATGTTCGAAAAAGCCAAGGATAAAGTAGAAGATATCGGCGACAAAATCCTGACCGCCGGCGAAAAAGCCTACCGCTCCGCCGAATCTTTCGTCGAAGACCTCACCAAAGAAGAACCGGAAGAAAAACAGGAGGAAAAACCCGTGCCTCCTCCTCCAACCACAGAACGGCAACCGATCACCGACCCCGACCTGCTCCTGGAAGCCCCGGAAGAGCAACCTCTCCCAACCCATCCGCTGGTGGAAAAAGCCCAGCAAACCGCCGAGAAAATCGGCGAACAGGTCATGGAAAAAGGCGCCGATGTGCTTGAAACCTTCAAGAGCGCCGCGCAAAAGGCAGGTAGCAAGTTTGAAGAGTTATTCGAAAAAGCCCAGGAAGAAGCCGCCAAGGAAAGCGCCGAATCCTCCATCGTCCAGGACGCCAAAAAAACGGTCGATGACACTACTTCCCAAATGGACGATTTCATGGCCAAAGCCAAGGAATTTTCCGAAGAACCGCCCAAATCGCCCTACTCCAAACTGGAAAAAAGCGAGCTGAGCGGCAAGGATGATTTCTTCGAAAAAGCAAAACGCTTCGCCGAAGGCGACTACGAGATGAAGGGCAAAAGCAAGATTACCATCTCCCCCGACCCCACCCACGACCCCAATAAAAAGAACGAAGGCGAAATCAAAGGCTTCGACGACAACGATGGCGACGGCGACCATCTCATCGACGACGCCATTATCGACGACGGCGACGACGGAGATAAAAAGTAAAGGCTCCCGCCTCGCGGCGGGAGCCCGCTTCAAGCACAGTCCCGCCTCACGGCGGGGCTGTTTCCCTATTTTGGAGCTAACAAGGAATTTCTTTCTACCTGATTAGCGTCACATCTCCTTTTTTGAAAAAATCGCGCAGCTGCCCGCAACTGATCACCGCCGCCCGCACCCAGTAAACATACACCCCGGGGTCCAGCTCGCGGATGTCGTAGCGGCCGTCCCATCCATTTTCCAGTGACGTCGTTTCGAACAAAAGGTTGCCCCAGCGGTCGAATACCAGCAGCTCGTATTCCCGCATATCCACCCCCTGCGCCGCATAGCCCCTGAACGCATCGTTGATGCCGTCGCCGTTAGGGGAGAAGATGTTGGGGAAATAAAGCGGGTTGGCCAACTCGTCATCAGCAAATTCCACTTCAAAGGTCTGCGTCAGTGCTTGGCATTCATTTTCAAAAATCACCTGGTATGTTCCGGGCGCAGGCGCATCCCAAAACGAGCCTTTCCCCCCGTCAGGCCAGGTGATCGTGCCTTGACCGGTCTGGAAAGAGGCAAAAACCCGGGCAGTCGAGGCCGTGCAATCCCAGGGCTCGGCTTGAATCAACGGCTCAATCGGCGGTATCTGGGTCACGGCCGTCGTTTCTTCATACACACAGCCATTCCCATCGCTTATCCCAATCACGTAACCGCCCGCGGACAGGCTGTCAAATACCGGCCCTCCGGCAACTCCATTCAACGTGTACTGGAACGGACCCTCCCCCGAAAGCAGGCTGATCTCCAGGCTTCCTGTGGGCGTATTCCAGCATGAAGGACCGGAAACGAGTTCCCAGGTAGCGGCCGGAAATGCCGTCACCGAAACCTGTACCACCGAATCGCAACCCGCCGCATTCTGCAAAATAAAATTCTCCAAATCGCCCGCCTCCAAAGTCACTCCGAGATATAAAACCGTCTCTCCCGGACAGACATCCAGTTGCACCTGCGTCGTGTCGGTTTCCAATACCTGCACGGTTACGATGAGCAAAGAGTCACAGCCCTGGAAGGTCTGCAACAAAATAGTATCCTGAGTGCCAACCGGTATGGTCACGCCGTGGATGGTGACCGCCGTGCCTTCGCAGCCCGTGAGGGTAAGCGAGCTTTGCTGCGGTAAATATTCATTCACCACCACGTTGACGACCGAATCGCAACCATTCACATCCGCATACACGAACTGCTGGGCGCTTCCAGCCGGCAAGGCCTGTCCGTTGTAATCGGCGGTTTCACCTTCGCAGGCCCCCAATATCAGGTTGACGGTATCTGACACAATGGGTGTAACCATTACCCGCACAATCGAATCGCAGCCCAGCCAACCGTCGAATACCAATTCCGTAACGCTTCCCGCTGCGTATTGCTGACCGTTGTATTCCGCCGTTCCTCCCTGGCAAGCTTGCAACATCACATTGAGGGTATCTACCTTAACGTGCAGTACATTTACCCAGATCAGGGAGTCGCAGCCCAACAGGTTTTGATACTCGAAAAGAACAAGAGTACCTGGCGGTATTAGTATTCCGTCGAAAATGACCGGAATATTCTCACATCCGATCAGGGTCAGGGAATCTGTGGTCGAACAATCCGGACTCAACAGCCAGTCAATCACCTCCACATCGTCGCAGCCCACCAGTTCGGCGCTCTCCTGCCAGCTTTGCACATAATTTACCCCGGCAGGCAAACTTGTCGTGTCGAGCTGTACGGTATACATCGTCGATAAAATATTCGCAAAGCTGTATGCCCCTCCGGCGCCGCTCACCGCCGGCGAAACCAGCACGCCATTTTCCCACAAACCAATACCGATGCCCGACACCAGCGTATCCGCCCCGTCGATGACGCCGTTTTGGTTGAGGTCCATGTAGACATTTCCGGAAATAGTGCCGTAGCCGTCCAATAGATCGAGCACCAATGGATCGGAGGTCGCCGTGCAACCCAGGTCATCCACCATCTCGACATAGTAGGTACCGCTTTCGGTTACCGGCAGATCAGCCATGGTTCCCTGCGGCGCCGCGACAGGCGCGCCGTTGAAATACCACTGGTAACTCACCACCGAAGGCAGGTCGGGAATGCAAATGGTATCGGGCTTGCACTGGGTATGGCATCCCGAAGGGATGGCGCCGAGGTAAGGACCGGGTTCTACCGTCACGGGCGTATTGCCCTCTCTCCGGCAGCCGCTGCTGTTGATAGCCACCGCGTTGTAGAGGCCGGGCAGCACTGCCTGAATACTGGTTCCAAGCTGCCCGGTTGTCCAAACATACGTCAGCGCCGGGTCGGGGTTGTTCACAGAAATGGCCGTCGCCTGCCCCGCGCAGGCCGGAGCGGCGGAGGCCGCGATGTCGAAAGGCGCCGGAAGCTCGTTGACCGTCACGTTGAAAGGACCTATCGTGCTCGAGCAACCCGTACTCTGATCGGTCACCACCACGGTAAAGGGATGTACGCCCACCGGCAGCGGATTGCCCCGCCAGTCGGCAAAAATGGCCGTGGGACCCGTAAAACCATTCGACCAAATGTAGGTCTGACCCGGGCTACCCTCCATCTGCAAAATCACATCCTCGCCCGCGCAGGCCGAGTAAGCATTGTAGAAAATCCCCACCGGCTGGCCGTATTCGTTGTACTCCACCGCGGTGATGACGGCGCTGGGTCCCGCTACTACATCCACCTCGAAAGGTGGCGGCGCGTATTCGCAGCCCAGTCCGTCAGTCAGGGTTACTTCGTAAACGCCCGATTCGAGAGCGGCTATCGTTTCCGTATTTTGCCCGCCAGACCAGGACCAGGACACGCCCCCAGAAGGAGCGGTCAGCAATACTGTATCGCCTTCGCAGACCTGGGCGGGGTCGGGCAAGGACGAAACAAGGCCGCTGAGGTTATTGATATCGATTGATATTGACTGGGAAATACTGTCGGTGCAGTTGTATATCGACGTCGCCGTCAGTTGCACGTCGTAGCTGCCCGTGGCAGAAAAGATATGGAAAGTCGACGCGCTGGAAGCCCCATTCGCCGCCCCGCTGGCCGGATCGCCAAAATCCCATGCAACGCTGATCACATTGGAAGGAACGATCGCTTCGAAAGGCAGCGGCGTTCCCTGACAGGTCACCAGCGGAAGGTCGAAATTCACCGCCGGCGGCGCATAGACCTCCACCTGCCGGGTAATCGACGACTGGCAACCGCTCTGCGCCGTGATGGTCAGGATGACGTTGTAGACGCCGGCAGCCGCGTAGGTATGGGCTGGCGAAGACTGAACAGAGGTATTGCCATCTCCAAAATCCCAATCCCAGGAAGCGATAGAAGTCGTGGGGATGAAAGTCGACCGGTCTTCAAACTGAATGGCTGCATCGACACAACCTGGCGAAACGTAAAAATCAGCCGCCGCGGGAATGGTGATGATATGTGCATCCCAACAAATGTCGCCGGTAGCAGCGGAGATGCCGGTGAGCACCACATCATAGAACCCTGCCTGGTTGTAAAAATGGTTGACCGTGGGTCCTTGATCATTACTGGTTGCGCCATCGCCAAAAGACCAGGAAAGGGTGCCCGGGACAAGGTCGGGTGAAATATCCTGAAAAACCCCTTCCGCACAATTAGAAGTCGGCGGCATGATCTGAAATACCACACTTGTTCCTTCTTCACAATCGGTAATTATGCCGCCGCCGCTTCCGCCGGGCGCGCCGCCGCCGCCGCCGCAAGTTCCGCCGCCCGGCGGACAGTACAGAAATATCTCCAACACATTGGAAACGGTCGTGCAGCCGTTGGCATCGGTTGCCTCCACCCAATAGTCGCCATAGCCCAAATCTACCAGGCTCGTCGCATCGGCGCCTACGGGGTTGCCATTGAAAAACCATTGATAGGTATAACCCGACCCCGTCGTAGTGGCATACAGGGTGGCCGGCGGATGCCCGGTGCAATAACCCGTTGGGTCGGGGGTGGATATGTAGACCTCGGGAATGGGAAATTCTCCGATCGCAAAACTGGCGCTGCCTTCGCAACCCGAGGCGTTGGCTACTACGACCTGGTAAACGCCGGGACCAAGTTGCGGCATGGGATCGGTGGAAACCAATGCGCCGTTTTCATCGAGCCATTGATAGGTGGAAAATGCCGTCAGGGTGCTCACCTGCGCCGTATTGCCCTGGCAGATGCCCGCCGGAAACACCGGGTCGGGAACAGGCAAGGGCTGAATATCGACTGCGGCCGAAGCGGTAAAGCTACAGACAGCAACCTCCACCGTCGCAGGACCGGGGGTATGCCAAAGAATCTCCACCATTGCCGTGCCTGCGCCGTTCAGCACGGTCCCCGCGTCAGGGGGGGTAATGGACCACAGGTAAACACCTGCGCCGGTTTCATTTATCGAAAAAACCGAAGTATTCTCCACGCAAACATCCGATGGCGTGTTCAATGTCAGTCCCTGCAATGCCTGCACCGACAGGCTCACCGGCGGCGAAGGGCATAGCGGGCCCATAGGCGAAGTTTGTGCCACCTCCAGTTCGTAGGGGGGACTCGGGCCCCAGTTGACTACGACGGAGGGACCGCCTTGTGTGGTAATAGCGCCCCCGTTGTTGATCGTCCAGCTGAAAGTGCTATTTGGTTGCCCGGTGACCACCGAATAGGTGTAAGGCGTACCAGGGCAGATCAAGGCAGGGCCATCGATCCCTGCCGGGGCGCCCGGCAGGGTCCGCACATCCACCACGATGACATAGCTGTCGCGGCAGTATAGGCTGGGATCCGCTGCGGTGGCCACAAGGCGGTATTTTCCGGGACCGAAGGTCCAATCGACCGGCTGGATGGCCAGCGCGGAGGGCGATGTCCACAAGACCGTGCCATCGGTTTGTTGCACCTCCCAGTTCCAGGCGTTGCCGCCGAAGGGATACACGTTTTGCGCCTGGTAGCTGGCCGTTTGGCCCTCGCATACGACGATGGGGCCCGCTGTATAAAATTCGTTCAGAATACCCACCGGCAGTATGGCGGAGCCTGAGCATTCCAGAAAACAATTGTCGTATTCCACCTGCACCCACTCCGTCAGCCCGGATGAAAGGGGGCCGTCCCAGCGCACTGAAATCCGGTTGGTGCCCTGGCCGGCGAGTATCTGTCCCAGGCTGGATACGGTCCAGTTATAACTGGCGCCGTCATATTCGGGGATGGAGTAGAGGGCTACTTCGCCCCGGCATACCTCCTGCGGGCCGTCGATGACCGCGTTGGCGTTCATCACGGGTATCTGCTCGACCATGGTGGCGGCGCAGTAAGTGGAGGCGCAGCTGCTTACGTCGAGTTCTATATAACCTACTGGCCCATCAAGCCATTCAATAGTAATAAAATTATCTGCCGGGCCGCCGCCGCCGAGGATATTGGCGGAGCCCGTTACATTCCAGCCGAAAAAAGTGCAGTTGGCCGAAGTAGTGTAGGTCACCACCTCCCCCGCGCACACCGCACCCGCGCAGTCAATCGCCGGCGTTTCCGCGGCTTCGACCTGGATGAGCAGGGAGGTGGTATCGCTGCAACCGCATTCATTGGCGGCTACGAGGGTCACCTCGTATGTGCCGGGGTCATGGAAGGTAAATTCCGGATCGAGCTGGGTCGACACGCCCAATACGTCGAAAAACCAACCGAAGGACTCCGCCCCCTGGCTCAAGTTGTCGAAATAGACGGTCTGCCCCTGGCAGATGCTCACCACCCCGGCATTGGGCGGCGGCTGGGTGGTAAACGCCGCATCCGGGTCGGGTACGATCTCGACGCAGATGCCGCCTTCTCCGGGACAAATCCCATCCACAAACACCCCGATGAAGCCCGTGCCCGCGGCCCCCCATGTGACAGTCAGGAAATTGCCGTTGACCTCCCAGCTCTCCGCTCCCGACACCGTCCACTGCGCCGAAGGGCCGCCTGGCGGGTTGGAGGCGTTGGAAATGGTGTAGGTCACTGTGCTGTTGGCGCATACCTTCTGGCATTCCGCCGAAGTGTTCAGGCTGTCTTGTCCGCACAGGGAAGTTGTGAGTGAGATGATTTCAGGCTGGTAAAAATCCACTACCGTGACCTGCATGGTATCGGCGCCCTGGGCGCAGTCGAATTGAGCGCTCAGAATGTATATGCCGGGTAAAAAGTTAATGGTTTGATCCCAGCAAATGACGACGGATCCATTGGATCCTCCCGTGACGGGGATAGTGATAACCGTACCGTTTGGAGTCAACAGGAACCATTGGCCGTAGGGAGGGCAGTTTGGAGGGAGGTTTGTCGCAATATAGGTCGCGCAATCTCCCAGACAAACGATGTCAGGCCCCACGATCTGGGGCACTAATTGCGCTTGGGCTTCCTGGTAATAAAAAAAGGAAAAAAACACAAACAGGATCGGCAGGCGTGTAAACGGCTTCATCATGGGATCAACTTTTAATCTATGTGAAGATACGCCTTGAGATAGAATCGTTGCCTTCCCCCCTTTCACTTTTTCACCTTTTCACTATTTCACTCTTTCACCAACACCCTCGCCCCATACATCACCTCATAATATTCCCTGGCCATTCTGGCCGAATCAAAAAACGGCCTGATCTCGCGCATGCTGTTGAGCACGAGTTGCCACCAGGCGCCGGAGGGATCGTAGTAGCGGGGCAGCACGTCTGTTTCCAGCGTGCGGTAGAGGTTATCCAGGTCGATGCGGTCCTGCTCGACGTGGTGAAGGGCGGGGTCGGCGGCGGGCAGCACGAAGGCGTTGTGGTTGTGCTTGCCGAATTCTGGCACCCAGCCATCGGGAATGGAGAGGTTGAGGCTGCCGTTCATCGCGGCTGTCATGCCGCTGGTGCCGGAAGCTTCGCGTGTGATGCGCGGCGTGTTGAGCCACACATCGGCGCCCTGCTTGAGGGCTTTCGACAGCGCCAGTTCGTAGCCGGTCAGCACCGCCATGTTGGCGTGCTGATGCGACAGATGCACCAGGCTGTTGAATATTTCTATGGCTTCGAAATCGGTCGGATAGGGTTTCCCTGCCCAGATGATCTGCACGGGCTTATCGGCGTGGTGCAACAGGGCGCCGAAGCGCTCCTGATCGCGCGTGATCAGGTCGGCGCGCTTGTAGCGGGCGTAGCGGCGCGCCCACACGATAGTCAGTATATCGGGGTCGAAGAGCCTGCCCGTCTGATCGGCCACGATGCGGAAGAGCTGCTCCTTCATCTCGCGCTTGCGGCGCTTCAGGGCCTCTGCGTCGCCGCTCTCCATGGCGCGGTCGAGGGCGGGGTCGTGCCAGTAGCGGTGGTTTTGCGAGTTGGTCACGTGGGTGATCGGGCAGATGCCTTCGAATTCACCCCACATCTGCCGGGCCACTTCACCGTGCATTTTCGACACCCCGTTGGCGATCTTCGACATGCGCAACCCGATGAGGGTCTGGTTGAAAATATGTCCGTCGACGCCCGTGATCGTACGCACTTCCGGCAGGGTCAGGTCGCCGAAAAAGCTCATGCGGTCGAGCAGGTAGAGGTCATGTTTTTCATTGCCGGCCTCCACGGGGGTATGGGTGGTGAAGACGATGCGGTCGCGCACTTCGTCCATGTCCCGGTATTTCTCATACAGATGGAAGGCCGCCGGCAGGGCGTGGGCTTCGTTGAAATGGTAGACGTCGGGCTCCCAGCCAAGAATATCCAGCAGTTTGGCGCCGCCCTTGCCCAGCAGGATGTACTGCGCCACCTTGGCTTCCGTATTGCTGTCGTAAAGGTTATGGCTGATGGTCTGCGCCAGCCAGTCGTTTTCAGGCAGGTCGGTCGAAAGCAGGAAAATCGGCGCCGTGCCGAATACCTCGGGAGCCAGGTACCAGGCCTTCACCTTCACCGGCGCGCGGTTGACATTGATGTCGAAGGTGATGCCCGTATCCTGCAGGAAATTGTAGAACCGTTCGCGGAACAGCACGTCCATCTCGCCGTTGCCCTTGCGGGTCTGGTCGTAGTAGCCGTATTTCCAAAGAATGCCAATTCCGATGAGGTTCTGCTTCAGGTCGAAGGCTGAGCGCATGTGCGAGCCCGCCAGGTACCCCAAACCACCGGAAAAAATCTTCAGCGCCTGGTCGATACCGAATTCCATGCAGAAGTAGGCGGTTTTTTGGGAAAAAGAAGGATGGGGGTTATATGGAAACGAGAATGGCTGGAAAGACAGCATTTTTTGGAGTTTATAAGTTTATGGGGGTATTAGTTTATGCAACAGAAAGCGGCAAAGATATCATTTTTCTTCCCATCTCCTTAACTTGCGCCAAAAGTTGACCATATGGACCCGATCATCCTCTCGATAGAAGGCGCCGTGGCGCGGATCACCCTCAACCGGCCGGCGGTGTTCAACAGCTTCAACAGGGAAATGGCGCTGGCTATGCAGAAAGTCCTCAAGGAAGCCCGCGACAACCCCGCGGTACGGGCCATTTATATCACTGGGTCAGGCAAGGCATTTTGCGCCGGACAGGACCTGCAGGAGGTGACCGGCGACCATCCGCCTTCCTTCACCACCATCCTGGAAGAGCACTACAACCCCATCGTCAAGTTGCTTCGAAAAATAGAGAAACCCATCGTCTGCGCCGTCAACGGCGTGGCGGCGGGGGCGGGCGCCAATATCGCCCTGGCCTGCGACATCACGGTGGCCAAAATCTCCGCTTCCTTCATCCAGGCTTTCAGCAAGATCGGCCTCATACCCGACAGCGGGGGCACCTTTTTCCTGCCCCGCCTCATCGGCCTGCAGAAAGCCGCCGCCCTGATGATGCTGGGCGAAAAGGTCTCCGCTGCCGATGCCGAAGCCTTGGGCATGATTTACAAGGTCTTTCCCGACGAAGATTTCGAGGCCGAAGCCTGGAAAATCGCGGAGCAGCTCTCCCAAATGCCCACCCTTGGCCTCGGACTGACCAAGCGCGCCCTCAACCGCTCGCTGGAACACACCCTCGACCAGCAACTCGCCCTCGAAGACCACCTCCAAACCCTCGCCGGGCAAACGGAAGACTACAGGGAGGGGGTGAAGGCGTTTTTGGAAAAGAGACCAGCAAATTTTAAAGGAGTTTGATGACTCAACCGCGCAAAAAAAAGCCCCTGCTCCCTCCCGAGGCCTACCTGAAAGGCATTCTGGCGGGCGACCGCGTGCTGCTGGGACAGGCCATCACCCTTGTGGAAAGCCAAAACCCGGCACACGCCCCCCTGGCCCGGCAGATTGTCGAGGCCTGCCTGCCCCACAGCGGCCGCTCCATCCGGATCGGCGTCACGGGCTCGCCGGGAGTGGGGAAGAGCACCTTCATCGAAGCGCTGGGGAGTTACCTGATCGATCAGGGCCATAAAGTGGCCGTGCTGGCCATCGACCCCTCCAGCAAGCAGAGCAAAGGCAGTATTTTGGGCGACAAGACCCGCATGAACCTGCTCTCCGCCAGGCCCGAGGCCTTCATCCGCCCTTCCCCCGCCGGCGATTCGCTGGGGGGTGTGGCGCACAAGACGCGCGAGACCATCCTGCTATGCGAAGCCGCGGGTCACGACGTTGTGCTCGTTGAAACCGTCGGCGTAGGCCAATCAGAAACCGCCGTCCACTCCATGGCTGATTTCTTCCTGCTGCTCCTGCTGCCCGGGGCGGGCGACGAACTTCAGGGCATCAAGCGCGGCATCGTGGAGATGGCCGACCTGCTGGCCGTCAACAAAGCCGACGGCGACCGGCTGCAGCTGGCTAAAGAGGCCCAGCGCTCCTATCGCAACGCCCTCCACCTCTTTCCCCCAAAAGAAAGCAACTGGACGCCCCCCGTAACCCTCTGCTCTTCCCTGAACCAGGAGGGGATAGGGACGGTTTGGGAACAAGTACTTGCATTTCAAAAAACTACAACCCAAAACGGCTACTTCATACGCCATCGCCAGGAGCAGGCCAAATACTGGCTGTTGGAGTTCATTCAGGAAAAAATGCAGCGCCTTTTCTTCGAAAACCCCGCCGTCAAAGAACAATGGACCATCACCGAACATAAGGTGATTAACGGGGAATGGTCTTCCCTCAAGGGCGGCGAACACCTGCTCAGCCTGTTTTTAGCAAATACTTAACACCTGCCATGTCTCGCATCTGCCCTCCAAATGCGTTA
>JBAQQB010000113.1:0-35991 GCA_049306275.1 Saprospiraceae bacterium
TATTTGTACACTGGAAAGAAGGCTTTACGCCAAAAGTAACTTGAATGAGAAGAGCCGTGTGAGCCGAGAGGTTCACGCACGGTTCTGTGAGAGGCTGGGGGTGAAATCCCCCTGGCCTACTCGACCAGAATACTCACTCCACCACTACTTTCCCTTCCACCATTTCCCCCTTCAGCTCCAGCCTGAGCTTGTAACTCCCCGGCCGCAAGTACCACTGGCCATTGTCCCCTTTCTTCAATTCCACATCCGGGTCGTCGGCTTTCTTCTTGTTGTCGTTGAGGAATGCGGTATATGCGCCCTCAACCTCGCCGTTGAAATCGAGGTGGTAGGAGAGGTAGTTGAGGCCTTTTTTCAGGTCGGCGGTCCAGGTCTTGAGCGTGAGGTCGTCGCCCGCCAGGAGGTTGAGTTGCGCGGGGCCGTTTTCTTTGACATAAATGGGGATGAAAATTTCCGGTACCCTGGGTTCGCCCCACTTGCTCCAGCTGCCGCCCCAGCCTTCGCGGTAGCGCGTTTTAGGGGTGTCGAACAGGACGAGAGGCTTGGCCAGGGTTTCGGCGTTGAGTTGTTGCAACTCTTTCACCGGGGCTTTGAAAATGGAGCGCCCGTGCGTACCCACAACAATTTCCTTTGCTTTGGGATGAATAACCAGATCGTGCACCGCCACAGCCGGGAGGTCTTTGTACATAGCCATGAAGGTCTGCCCGCGGTCGAGCGATACGTAAAGTCCGTGGTCGGTACCGACGTAGAGGATGTCGGTATTGACCGGGTCTTCGCGCACCACGTTGACCGGTTCAAGCGGAAGGTCTTTGCCGATGCGGGTCCAGGTCTTGCCGTAGTCTTCGGAGGCATAGACGAAAGACTCGAAATTGTCCCAGCGGTAGCCGTTGAGGCTCGCGTACACGCGCCCCTTCTCGTGCGCGGAGGCCTGCACGCGCGACACCCACATGTCCTGCGGCAGCCCTGTGCTGATGTTGGTCCAGTTGTTGCCGCCGTCTTTGGTCACCCAGACCAGCCCGTCGTCGGAGCCGGCGTAGATCAGGCCGAATTTGAGGGGGGATTCGTGGATGGAGCTGAGGGTGCCGAATGCGACGTCGCCCTTTATGCCGCCTTTGGTCAGGTCGTCGGAGATGGCTTCGAAGTTGTCGCCCTGGTTCATGCTCCTGTAGAGCTTGTTGGCGCCCATGTAGAGAATGTCGGGATTGTGAACGGACAGGTGGATGGGCGTCTGCCAGTTCCAGCGCAGGGGCCGCTCGCCGAGTTCGTGTTTAGGGGTAATGTAGGTGGATTTCTCCCGTGCCAGGTCGATGCGGAAGTAGTTGCCGAACTGGTATCCGGTGTAGATGGTGTTGTTGTCGCGGGTATCCACGGCGATCTGCATACCGTCGCCGCCGATGATGCCCCGGTAGGGGTAGCGCCCGGTGTCATGCCACTCGGTGCTGGCCTTGTAGGTGCTGGGGCCGCGCCACACGCCGTTGTCCTGTAAGCCGCCGAAGACGTTGTAGGGTTCGGAATGGTCGACGGCAATGGCGTAAAACTGGCCTACTGGCGGGGTGTTGCATTTGAACCAGGTTTCTCCGTCGTCATAAGAGATGTTGATCCCGCCGTCGTTGCCCAGCACGAGGTGGCCGGGGCGTTTGGGGTTGACCCAAAGGGCGTGGTGGTCGGCATGCACGTTGTCGCCGTTGATAGATTTCCAGGTTTTGCCGCCGTCGCCGGAGCGCAGGATGGGCACGCCGAGGTTATAGAGCTTCTGCCCATCGCTGCCCGGGGCCACGCGTATCTGGGCGAAATAGTAGCCGTAAGTATAGAACAGGTCGTCGAGGTAGTCTTCGTGGGTTTTCTTCCAGGAAGCGCCCCCGTCGCCAGACAGGTAGACCTCCGCGCCGGTCACTTCGGTATCGAATAGCAGGGAGTTGGCGTCTTCTACGTATTCGACCAGGGCGATGGGCTGGATTTTGCCTTTGCGCACCAGGTCGAGCACTTTTTCAGCGGAGTATTTTTCCGGGAAATTGTATTTGCGGAGATAGCCCTGCAGCTTTTTGGCATCGAGCGCGAGGAATTGCTCTTTGGACATGGTGCGCAGGTCGTTTTTGGTCAGTTCCTCTTCTTTTTTCTCCTCTTCTTTTTTGGGCCTGGGCGTTTGGTTGTCGACCACTGCGTAGAGCAGGGTTTGCCCGTTCACCGTTGCCGTTTCCAGTCCGATGCGACCTATGCCTTCGCCGGAGGGGAAGCCGGCGAGTTTGGTCCATTTCTTACCGCCATCGGTGCTTTTATAGATCCCTGACCCGGGGCCCGACTCGGTGAAGTTCCATGCGCGCCGGGTGCGTTCCCAGGCGGCTGTATATACGATATCGGGGTTGGAGGGGTCGAGGATGAGGTCGATCGCACCGGTATTGTCGTTGACAAAGAGCGTTTGGGTCCAGCTCTTGCCGCCGTCGGTGGTTTTATATACGCCGCGCTCCTTGTTGGGCGAGTAGAGATGTCCCAGTACCGCTACCCAGGCGGTATTGGGATCCTTGGGATGCAGCAGGATGCGGCCGATGTGGTGGCTTTCGCCGAGCCCCATGTGCGACCAGGTCTTGCCGCCGTCGGTACTCTTGAAAATGCCTGTTCCGGAGTAGGAAGAGCGGCTGGAGTTGACCTCCCCTGTGCCCACCCAGATGGTGTTGCTGGACCAATCGACAGCGATATCGCCGATGGTCATGACCATTTCGCGGTCGAAGAGGGGGGTAAAGCTGGAGCCGTTGCTGGTGGTCTTCCAGAGTCCGCCTGAGGCGTAGGCCACGTAGAAATGGGTCGGATCTGCCGGGTTGACCTCGATATCCGCCACGCGGCCCGACATGACAGTGGGGCCGATATTGGTGAAGGGAATTTCTCCGAGAATGGAGTTGTCGATCAGCTTTTGGCGTTGCGCCAGGCTTTTGATGCGCTCGGAGGCGGGGGTGAAGGGAGGTTGGGGTTGAGCGAAGGCGATTGCATGGCAAAAAGCCCAGAGCGCAAGTAATAAGATTGATCTCATGCGATGTCCTTTTATGGCAGGTAAACATAAGAAAAAGGACTGTAATTTGGAAAGCAGGCTGAAAACTTGCCTACCATGACTTTTGTCATCTGAAAACAGGAAAAGGGCGTTTAATTTTTGGCGTTAATGATTCCAGATTTCCTAAATCTTTTATTATGAACCGTTTGATCATACTTTTACTCTTGGCGGGCTTTCTGGCTTGCGACAAGGACAACAATCCAATTACCGGATGTGAAATGACGGCAAAGATCGATGGCAAGAGTTTTTGCGGAGATGGATTTTACATTTACGACGGAAGCAGCGTGATGACTTTGCAGGCAATAAACGAGGACACGGATGAAATGATTTTTTTCACGATTGTCGGTGCGGGGGAAGGGACTTTTGTGCTTGGAACCGGGATCAGCGTCGCCGGCTATGACAATCCCGAAGATGGCGAATCATTTATATTGACCGATGGGAGCCTCATTATCGAAAAATTCGGAGGCGGCAAAGTGGAAGGGACATTCAGTTTCAACGCCGAAGAAATGAACACAGGAGCGACGGTCAGTGTTACAGACGGAGAATTTGATGTAGACAATTTGTAGTGAAAAGGTGCAAAAGTGAAAGAGTGAAAAAGGAATCCACCTTTTTCACTCTTTCACTTTTACACTACAATTTCACCTCCACTCCTCCTTCCTCATCCTCCTGGATCGCCTTGTTGATGAACTCCTCGATCTCGTCGTATTTGACCTTGGTCTTGAGGCTGATCATTGTGAAGGTATCTTCTTCGTTGACCAGGATCAGGAGGTTTTTGATCTTTTCGCGCCTTTCGCGCATCATGATGTGCACTTTGGTCGCCTGCTCCCTGACCATGATGAGGTCTTCGAAGCGCTCGCGGCGCACGCCTTTCATCAGTCGGTCGAGGTCTTTGTCGAGAACGGGGTTGGCGTCTTCAAAGGTGAGTACCCTGATTTTTCCCACCTTTCTGAGCGCGTTCAGCACGTCCTTGTCTTCCTTGTCTTCCACTTGCGATTTGGCGATTCCGATACCCAGCTTGACGACCCAGCCTGGGAGGCTTACGGCCACTTTTTCTGCATCGGCGTGCTTGTATTTGCGGTAGAATTCGTTGATGCTCACGGTTTGCGCATTGGCGAAGAGGGGGAGCAGGAGCAGCAGCAGGGGGATAATGCTGAGATGGATTGGTTTCATTTAATTTTAAATTTTAAATTTTAAATTGGGGTGGTTTGTGAAAATTTTGAATTTTAAACTACTGGTATTCAGTTGCCAAATAATTTAAAATTCAAAATTAATAATTCAAAATTACTCCTCATCGTCCTCAAAAGCTTTGGCCATTTCGGAGATTTTGTTGATATCAATCTGGCCGACGAAGCTCATGAGCACGAAGTCTTCGGGGCCGCCGATGATCATGAGGAGCTCGTTGATGATGTCGCCGCCGTTGTCCTTGATGAGGAAGTCGACATTTTCTTCGCCTTTGTTGCGCACGGTCATGAGGACCTCGTATTCTTTTTTGTTAATGGCGGCGGAGGCTTCCTTGTAGAGTTGCATGGTATTTTCTTCGGCCACGAGGATGCGCAGGCCTTGGAGGTCTTTGACCACATTCTTGATGGCCTGGGCCTCGTCGTCGTCGAGGTCGATGTCCATTTTGTCAAAGAGCTGGAACATTTTGGGGCTGATGTAGACAACGGTGAAGCGTTCGTCGTCGACATACTTGGCGAAGTACTTGGAGATGGCGTCGGTTTGCGCCTGGGCCGGCTGGCTGGCTGCGAGGAGCAGCAGGGTGAATGCAAAGAGCAGGTAACGCATGGTTTTGTTATTTTTTTGGTTGTGAAAAAAGATGGTTTATTTAAAGATTTCTGAGGTTTTTTCGATTTTATGGAGTTCCTTACTGGCCTTTTTGGCTCCTCCGTTGAGTTTGGAAGCCAGGAGTTCGAGCGCGGCGGTGGCTTCGGCGAGGGCTTCTTCCTCGGATTGGGGTTCGTATTGCTCCCAGTTGATGGCGACGGCGTCGTGGGAATGCGGTGCTGTGGGGAAGAGCACCACGATGCCCAGGATGACGGCTGCAACCGCGGCTACGCGCATCAGGTAGGGGGTGATCAGGCGGATGCGCGGGGACGGTTTTTCCTGGATTTTGCGGAGCAGTTTTTGCTCGAATTCATCGGATAGCGAGGCTTTTTTTTCTTCTTCGAAAAATTGAAACAGGGGCTGGAAAGCCTGAAACTCGGGAGCGACGCCGGATCCCTGGAAGTAGGCTTTCAGCAGGGTTTCTTCTTCCAGGCTGGTTTCGCCTTCGAAGTATTTGTCGAGTAAGATCCTGATTTCCTGTTGGGTCATGGCCGGGTTCAGTTTTTGGATGCGTTTAATTTGATGAGGGCTTCGCGCACGGCCTGGCGGGCGCGGAACAGATTGGTTTTCACCTGGGGCAGGGTCATCGACAACACCTCGCAGATCTCTTCGTAGCTCAAGCCTTCGATATCGCGGAGTTCCATGGTCTGGCGGTGTTTTTCCGGCAGCTGGTCCATGATCTGGCGGATGTGCGCGAAGGTGTCGGCCTGTTCGGCGATCTGGTAGGGCGTGGCCGAATCGGCCTGCGCCAGCATGGGTTCTTCATCGGTCCGGGTTGTCCAATGTTTGGAACGGAGGCGGTCGATAGCGAGGTTTTTGGCGATGCGCATGCACCAGGCTTCGACATTTTGTACACTTTCGAGTTCGCTTCTGCCGTTCCAGACTTTGAGAAATACTTCCTGCACGAGGTCTTCCGCTTCGAGGGCGCTGCCGGTCATCCGGTAGGCCAGGCGAAACAGCTTGTCTTTGACGGGAAGTACTTGTATTTGAAATTCCTGGGTGCTCATCGTTTCATATAATCCGAATGCAAGACGGGGGAGGTGGGAGTTTGTTACAGAAAGATTCGATTTTTTTACTGAAATCAGAAGCGCTTCGTTTATCGTTTATCGTTTATCGTTGAAGAAGTAAACGCTAAACGCTAAACGATAAACGCTCAATACCTACCTTTACGCCGTGATTCATTTGAAGAAAATAGACCGCCTGCTGATCCTGGGCTTCATTCCGCCCTTTGTGGTCACCTTCTTCATCGCCTTGTTCGTGCTGGTGATGCAGACGCTGTGGCTGTATATCGACGAGATAGCGGGCAAAGGCGTGGGGCTGTTGCTGATGATGGAGCTTCTGGGTTACCTTTCGGTATCGATGATCCCCATGGCCCTTCCGATCGCCATTTTAATCTCCTCGGTTATGGTGCTGGGCAACCTGGCGGAGCGCTACGAGTTGTCGAGTATGAAATCGGCAGGGGTGCCGCTCTGGCGCATCATGATGCCGCTGATGGTGGTCAACTTTGGTATCGCGGTGGGCTCCTTTTACATTTCCAACAACCTCATCCCCGTTTCCAACCTCAAATTCCGCAGCCGCTTGTACGATATTCGCAAGCAGAAGCCCACGCTCAACCTGGAGGAAGGGATTTTCAACGACGACTTCGAAGGTTACGCCATCCGGATCGGGGAGAAGGGGAGCGATGAGCGCACGCTCGAAGACGTGCTCATCATCGACCACTCCGATGCTACGGAGGGGCGTCTGCTGGAGATCGCAGCCGACAGCGGGGAGATGTACGTTACGGAAGACCAGCGCTACTTCGTCATGCGCCTTTTCGACGGCTGGCAGTATGTGGAGATGGAGAACAAGGATCGGGCCTATCCGTTTATGCGCACCTCTTTCAAGCAGTGGCAGAAGGTGTTCGACCTTAGCGAATTCCAGATCAACCGCACCGATGAGCGCCTCTTTAAATCGCATCAGTCCATGCTCACCGTAGGACAGCTGGCGGTAGCCATCGATTCAATCAACCGCTCTATCGAGGGGCGGCTGGAATCAGTGCGCACCACCAACGAGAAGTACTACGGTTTTATGAGAAGGCAGCAGGCAGATTCCCTGGCCAGGGAGCCCAGGGTTCAAATCAATCGCAGCACCAAACCGCCGGAGCAGATCAACCTCGGCCGGTTAGACAGCCTGAAGTGTTTTGCGCAGACTTTCACTCCCGGCAAGCAGTCTGATCTATACACCAAGGCCGAAACATACGCAAGGGGGGTGCAGGGACAGCTCAATACCGTGGCTACCAACGTCAAGCGCAAGCAGGAGGCGCTCGTCAAGCACTACTTCGAGATGCACTCCAAATTCAGCTTTGCGGTGGCGTGTGTCATCTTCCTGTTCATCGGGGCCCCGATGGGCGCCATCGTGCGCAAGGGCGGTTTTGGTTACCCGATGATCATCGCCATTCTTTTCTTCATGGGATACATTGTGCTCAACATATTTAGCAAAAATATCGCCGAACGCTTCGTCATCCCCCCTGTCGAGGCCGCCTGGCTGCCGGTGATGGTCTTTTTCCCCCTGGGGCTGCTCCTGACCTACCTGGCGATGAACGACTATCACCGCACCATCAACATTAACCTGGGAAAATTCAAAGCCTTTTTCAACAAAATCCGAAGGAAGGAGGAAGCGGAATGAAGCGGTTGATCAGTGAAAATCCGGTTTTCTTTGCCGCATTTGGCCTTTGGCTGCTCCTGGGGGGATGGTGGCTGATGGGGTATTCTGCGGGTGAGGAAATCATGTTCTGGAGCGGTCATCGCAGCGGCTTTTTCGATCTGTTGTTCAAAATTTTCAACCACATGGGGGAGGGAATTGCCTGGATAAGCCTCGGCATTGCCGGTTTGTTCTTCAGGTACAGGCACGCGTTGGTAGTGGCGCTTACCGGTTTCACGGTCTTGTGGGTGAGTTTTCTGAGCAAGTCGTTTTTTGCACACGAACGGCCGGCGGCTTTTTTGCGGCGGCTCGGCCAGCTTGACCAGGTAAACCTGGTGGATGGGGTAGACCTGCATTTCGGAGCTACTAGTTTCCCTTCCGGCCATACCATGTCGGCTTTCGCCCTGTTTGCCCTGGTAGCCCTGCTGATTCCCACCAAGCGCCTGCCCGCGCTGGGTCTGTTTTTGGTCGCCTTGTTGGTGGCCATGGCACGCATTTACCTGGTACAGCACTTTATGAAAGACGTTTACGCCGGCTCCATTTTCGGCCTGGCAATTGCTATGACTGCCTATGCCATCCAGCGCCGCTACCCCGCGGATGCGCCTGCCTGGTACAACCGTGGCCTTGGCGATTTGATCAGGCCTTCGGCTTGAACGACCAGGTGATGCGAGTGCGGGAAACCTCTTCTCCGGATTCAAGACGTCCGACGCTGGTGGCGGTGAAGGTTTGACCCTCACCGGTGGCGAGCGCTTTTTCGACGGCTTCCTCGATACCCTTTCCGTCTTCACAGGTAAAAAAGGTTTTGCCCCTGGCCTTTTTCAGAAACTCGGCCTGGAGGCCTACCACCAGCATAGACACCGGCGGCTTGCCCTGGAGCGCCGCGATGGCCAGCAGCCCTGTCGACATCTCGGCGGCGCCGGCCTGGGCCGCAAAATAAATGGAGTTGTAGGGATTCTGGTTGCGCCAGCGGAATCTCAGGCGCGTTGTGCACCGCTCTTGCGTCGCTTCGGTGATGCGGATACCCCAGAAAAGGGCGGAAGGAAGGTAGCGCAGGAAGTACAGGTTCATCTTCCAGGGCGTCAGGGCAGTTGCCAGATAGGAGGCTTTGACCTTGTCGAGTTGAAATGCGGCCATAGGAGTAGGTTGAGTCCCGAAAGGTAGGAAAAAATGCCTGATAGGTTTATGGGCGAATTTGCGTACTTTTGCGGCGATGATTCATTCCTACTAAAAATTACCGTCATGGTTATCGAATTTTCCGAAAAGCAATACCGCACGCTCCTCAAGGCCATTTACTGGGCTGAATGGCTGAAAAACAACGATAAAATGGAAGAAGAATTTGACGAAGAGGGCCAGGATATCTCCGACCTCGAGCAGTATATATACTCTCATGCCCGCGATTTCGGCTGCAACGACTGGATCGACCCGCAAACGGTAGAAGGGGAGTTCCTGCCCACTGCCGAGCTCGAAGATATCACCATGGAAGCCATCCTCGAATATGAAGACTACGTCTTCTGGAGCGAACTGGCCGAGCGCCTGGCTGCCCGCGATCTGGAAGAAATGCCCCAAAACGGCCGCTCACCCCTGATGGAATTTGTCGAAGCCGACGAACTGGCAGACAAATACATGGGCGAGTTTGAGATCAACGGTTTGAAAAACCTCCGGCTGACAACCGAGGAGGAGTAAACAGCTCTAATGGAAGAGGAAAGATTATTCGATCTGGACGAGCGCTTTGCGCTCTGCCGGAGTACTGCGGTGACCGATGAGATTGTCCGGTTTTTGGAAGATACCGCTTTTGGTACCAAAGAAAACCTCTACAGACATTTTTACATCCGGGAATACGTAGCCAACAACCCAAGTACGGAGTTTTTCTTCGCTCGCGACAAACAAAACAACCTTGAAATGGCCGGCCTGGTGGCCCTTTGCAGCCACCAGTTTGAGGGCGATCCACCCTACGAAGGCATTTACATCAGGTATTTCGCCGCTTCTCCGAAGGTCAAGGGGCAGAAGATTGTAGGCCGCCTGAGTATTGATGTGATTGACTTCCTGAGAAAAAGGCAGGAAACGCCTGCTATTTTCTATGGCACTGTCGAGGGCCGTAACAAGGCTTCCAAAGCGATCGCCGATCTCCTGAAGTTTCAGTTCTATGCTCCCCTCACCGTCACGGGCTTCAGCCGCTTTTTCCCGAAGAAAAACGCCTCGGTGCAACGGGTCAGCGCTGAAGAATGGAAGGACTTGCTGCCCAAACTTGACGCACTCTACGCCGATTATGCCTTCTGGACCCACGATTGCCTGAACCTCAACAACGATTATTACGTGTTGAAGAAAGAAGGCAAGATCATCTGCGGCGCCCAGGCCCACCCCGGGCATTGGGTAGTGGAGAAAATGCCCGGATTTGTCGGAAAGTACATCGTTCCATTGGTTCCGTACATACCCCTGCTTCGCAACGTATTCAATCCCAGGGCTTTTCATTTCCTCAATTTCGAAGGCATCTATTTCGAAAAAGGGCATGAAGCTGATTTGGTTGAGCTCTTCGAGGGCATTTTGCATAGCAAGGGGTATCATTCGGCGCTCATTCTGCTAGACGAGCGCGACCCCTTGTACAAGTTTCTGCTGGAACAGGGGCAACTCGGACTGCTCGCCCGCTTTACAGCCGGCACGCACACCACCTTTGCCATCGATTTCACGCGGTATCCCGAAAAAGAAGCGGAACTGAAGGGCAGGCTCTGCTATGCCAAAGGCTACGACTATATCTGATTAAGGGTTCAAAACATGTTTTTTACCCGCAAAATGCCTCCCTTGCCCCAAAAATGCCTTACTTTTGGCCCTGAAAAAAACGAACCGCATGAATCTGCACGAATATCAGGGAAAAGAGATACTCAAGCGCTTCGGCGTAGGCATTCAGGAAGGCATTGTAGCTGAAACCGCCGATGAAGCGATCGCGGCTTACCACCAGCTGCGCAATGACACCGGTACCGAATGGGCCATCGTCAAAGCCCAGATCCATGCCGGCGGCCGCGGCAAAGGCGGCGGGGTGAAGCTGGCCAAAAACGAAGGCGAGGTGCGCGAACACGCCGGCCATATCCTGGGTATGATGCTGAAAACGCCCCAGACGCCCGGCGGCATGGAAGGCCCCGGCAAACTGGTGCGCAAGGTGCTCATCGCCGAAGACGCATATCGCCCCGACTTCAACGCCTGCAAAGAGTTCTACGTCTCCATCCTCATGGACCGCGAACGCCAGCGCAACGTCATCATCTACTCCACCGAAGGCGGGATGGATATCGAGGCCGTAGCGGAGAAAACGCCCCACCTCGTGCATAAGGAATACGTCGATCCGGCACTCGGCTTCCAGGCTTTCCAGGCGCGCAAGATCGCCTTCAACCTGGGCCTCGAAGGCAAGGCCTTCAAGGAAATGACCGCCTTTATCACCAAACTCTACAAGGCTTTCGTAGGCGTCGACGCCACCCTTTTCGAGATCAACCCCTGCCTCAAAACGGCCGACGACCGCATCATCGCCGTCGATAGCAAAGTGTCGCTCGACGACAACGCCCTCTTCCGCCATCCCGACCTCGAAGCCCTGCGCGACATCGGGGAGGAAGACCCCACAGAAGTGGAGGCCAAAGAGTTCGACCTCAACTACGTCAACCTCGACGGCAACGTAGGCTGCATGGTCAACGGCGCCGGCCTGGCCATGGCTACCATGGATATCATCAAACTCTCCGGCGGCGAACCGGCCAACTTCCTCGACGTAGGCGGCACGGCCGACGCCAACCGCGTGGCCAACGCATTCCGCATCATCCTCAAAGACGAGCGCGTCAAGGCCATCCTCATCAACATCTTCGGCGGTATCGTGCGCTGCGACCGCGTCGCACAGGGCGTCATCGACGCCTACAACCAGATCGGCGACATTCACGTGCCCATCATTGTGCGCCTGCAAGGCACCAATGCCGACATCGCCAAACAACTCATCGACCAAAGCGGCCTGGCCGTCCAGTCGGCCATCGAACTGAAAGAGGCGGCGGAGTTGGTGAAGAAAGCCTTGCAATAGTTTTTAGTCTTCAGTTTTTAATTTTCAGTTAACGGGGGAAGCCCGGGGTCATTGGTTGACTCCGGGCTTCCCTCATTAACTGAAAACCGAAAATTAAAAACTGAAGACTAGTAATACTACCACCTGATCAGCGCGCCGCCCCAGGTGAAGCCGCTGCCGAAGGCCGCAAGCGCCACGAGATCGCCGTCTTTGATCTTGCCTGCTTCCCAGGCTTCGCACAGGGCGATGGGGATAGAGGCCGCGGTGGTGTTGCCGTATCGCTGGATATTGCTCCACACCTGGTCGTCGCTGAGTTGCAGTTTGCGTTGCACGAACTGGGTGATCCGCAGGTTGGCCTGGTGAGGGATGAACATCCGGAGCTCAGAGAGTGGCAATTGCGTTTCCTGCAGCATCTCCATGATCACTTCCGGGAACTTCTGCACGGCAAATTTGAATACGAACTGGCCGTCCATGTAAGGGAAAAGGATGCCATCGTCGACCATTTTCTGCGTGACGAACATCCCGCCGAGGTCGAGATCAGGGTCGAAACCGTAATCCACCGGTTGTTCCAGATGTGAATTGTGGTGACCGCAGTGTGAGCCTGGGCTGATGAAGCACAGCTTTTCGGCATAGGTGCCGTCGGAGTGCATGCGGGTGGTGAGTACGCCCTGATTTTCCTTTTCAGTGGGCTGCAATACCACCGCGCCTGCGCCGTCGCCGAAGATCACGGAGACGTTGCGGCCCCTGGTGGTGAAGTCGAGCCCCATGGAATGTATTTCGGCGCCCACCAGCAGGATGTTCTTGTACATCCCGGTTTTGATAAATTGGTCGGCTACCGAAAGGCCATAGACGAAGCCCGAGCACTGGTTGCGGATGTCTAGCGCGCCGCAGGCGCCATGGGTAATGCCCAGCTCGCGCTGAAGCAATACGCCACAGCCGGGAAAGTAGTAGTCCGGGCTCAGGGTGGCGAAGATGATGAAGTCGATATCTTCCTTGGCAATGCCGGCCCTCTCAATGGCGATTGCAGCGGCTTTCGCGGCGAGGGTCGTCGGCGTCTCCTCGTACTTTTTGGCATAGCGCCTCTCTTCAATTCCTGTACGTTCGATGATCCACTCGTTGGTGGTGTCCATCCAATGGGTCAGTTCCTCGTTGGTGACCACTCTTTCGGGAACGTGATAGCCGATTCCGGCGATTTTTGTTCTAGGCATGGCTGTTGGTTTGTAACAAAGTTAAAAAACAGGGCCCAGAAAATTCCTACCTTTATCGGGAAATCGCAATACAATTGCTATGGCTAACGCAAAGGCACTGAGAGAGACCCATTTCCGGCTTCCCGGCCAGACTTCTTTCTACCGGGGAAAGGTGCGCGATGTGTACTTCCTGGGCGACCGGCTCGTTTCCGTCGCTTCCGACCGCATCTCGGCTTTCGACCATATTCTTCCCAAGCCCATTCCCTACAAAGGGCAGGTGCTCAACCAACTGGCCGCCCACTTCCTGGAAGCCACCCGCGATATCTGTCCCAACTGGCTGCAGGCCGTGCCCGACCCCAACGCCTCGGCCGGACTGCTCTGCGAACCCATCCGCATCGAGATGGTCATCAGGGCCTACCTGACGGGTCATGCCTGGCGGGTCTACAAATCGGGCCGGCGCGAGTTGTGCGGCGTTACCCTTCCGGGGGGCATGAAAGAACACGACCGCTTTCCCTCTCCCATCATCACCCCGGCCACCAAAGCCGAAGAAGGCCACGATGAGGATATTTCCCGCGAGGAGATCATCCGCCGCGGGCTGGTGAGCGAGGAGGACTATACGCTGATGGAACAATACACCCACGCCCTTTTCCGGCGCGGCACGGAAATGGCGGCCCGGCAGGGGCTGATTTTGGTCGACACAAAATACGAGTTCGGGAAAAAGGATGGCCGTATTTTCCTCATCGACGAAATCCACACCCCCGACAGCTCCCGCTATTTCTACCTCGAAGGCTATGAGGAGCGGCAGGAGAGGGGAGAGGTGCAGAAACAACTGTCAAAAGAGTTCGTCCGTGAATGGCTCATGGCCAACGGCTTCCAGGGCCTGGAAGGCCAGCTCATGCCCGCCATGCCCGATAGTTTTGTCAAACAGGTTTCCGAGCGCTACATCGAACTTTTCGAGCGCGTCACCGGCCTTCCTTTTGAAAAAGCCGATACCAGCCAAATTGAGGAAAGGATCAGGGAGAATGTTGTTCGGTATTTGTCTTTTTAGTTTATAAGTTTATAAGGTTAGAAATTTATTAAACTTTTAACCTTATAAACTTATAAACTCCCATAAAAGTGGGGCCCCCCAAACGGGTGAAAGGGGCCGCCACGATTGCTACGGGAAAAGTATTCTCTTTTGGAAACCGCAGCAGATTCAGCTGCGGTATTTAATCAGGCCACTTTCTGGGAATGGAGGTCGGCGGAGCATGGATTCGCCGTCGAGGATAATGATCCGGGCTACCCGCGGGGTGCAGGATGACTTTTTCATGTAAATCGGTTTTTGGGCAAAGCCCCGCAGGGGGCTCACCCGGTTCTGCAAATAAACACGAATGCGTTTATTTGTTTGGGAATTTCGCGGTGAGCCGAATTAGATTCGCTCTCTCAACTAGTATATAGGTTGAAAGATGGGATTGTTCGGTAGGATGTAATTTTTTTTAAGATGTTAGTCCTTCCACGTAATCGGTGAGATAGTGGTAGCGCGGCGTCAGCTGCCCGTTCTCGGCGATGGTAGCGCGCTCGATCACGGGGCTGCCGGGGATAAACAACTCGGGCAGCACCTTGTCGATAAACATCTGGCCAAAGGCCCGGGAAGCGTCGCGGGGCATCTCGCTGGGCAGGTTGTCTATGGCCATGACGTCGATAACGCCTTCATGGAAAGGATCCGCTTCCGTGCCGGTATGGGGGGCGTAGCCATAGACAGGCTTCTCGATGGTGGAAGCGCGCAGGGTAGATGGTACGGAAGAGTCGGGAGCGATATCGCAGGTGACATCGGCGATGACCTGGATATTGAACGCCGGCTGGGCCATGTCTTCTGCGGTGAAAAAAGCTGGGGCCGCTTTGTCGTAAAAAATGCCGTTGATGAAGATATCGGCTGCCTGCGCGTAGGGAAGAAAAGCGCTGACGAACCGGGTTGGCTCCTTATAATAGTCTTGTGGCGCAAAGGGCCGTCCGTCTTTCCTGGCGGCGTACTGAGTGGGGTTGAGCTGGGTGAAAACCGGATAGGGAAATTTTGCAGCCAGGAATTCAGCCGGCGCCACTTGTTTGATGCCCATATCGAGCAGCACCTCACAGGCGCCTATGCCCACGCGCCCGCTGCCGGTGACAACGATTTTGACAGGCGGAAATTGGGTGTTGGCATACATGGCCTTCGCCTCCGCATAGTCGTGGCAGTCCTTCATTCTCTTCAATACGAAAGCCTGTGTGCGTTTGCCGTATGTCCACAGCGCGTTATGCGCGCCCACCATTCCCGCGAACTTCCCGAAGGCCACTAACCTGACGCCCTTCTCATCGGTAAGGGTTTCGTAGTCGATCAGGCGGATGTTCATCTCCAGAATGGTCTGGAGCAGGCGGCGGTTGTAGGGTTGTTTTTTGATGGTGTGAGAAAAGAAGAAATAGGTTTTGTCCGGGTACAGATAGTCGATCGGCACCTCTTTCACGCCCAGCAGCACATCGCAGTCGCTCACGTCGTCGGTCATCGGCACACCGGCAAGCTCGTACTCCCGGTCGGCATAGCACCGGATGTGCGACCGCTCCACGACCACCTCTACCGGAAACCGCTCCGGGATCGACTTGCATTGTTCCGGAACGAGCGGAGTCCGCGCGTCGGGCGGTATCTTGCTTTCTTTGATGATGCCGATTTTCATTTTTATAGTGTTGAGAGTGGAGTGTGGAGTGTGGAGTGTGGAGCGGCGCGATCGCTTTGCGATCGCGGCCTCACTTCACACTCCACTCTCAACTCTCCACTAGTAACGGCCAAATATAAGACGAAGTAATCACCCCGGAAACTTTTTTCCCCGTGTCAATGTTTGTACCTTTGAAAGTCTCAAAAGGGGACGTACTGGTATCGACAGGAAAGTAAGTCGGACAGTAAGCATGCCGGAGCAAGATTGTTCAACTCCGTCAACAAATGACAATCGACAACAAGTGGCAACAGCTACGCACTCGCTGCTTAATTAGTACCAGGTATTAATTATCGGCTGTACGGTTACGCCTGCGCTACGTGCGCCTCTGCTCTAGCCTGACGAGCCCCGCGTCCGTACATCATCTAAATTCAGGCTGGAATTCCGGGTCCGTCCGTCCCGGTTTTCGAGATTCAGGGCTGGGAGCGCGGTATAGTTTGTGAACTGATCTTCCCGCGCGCCGAGACACCGAATAGTTCACTAAGCATGTAGAAGGCTGTTGGACGCTTTGTCTGGACGCGAGTTCGACTCAGAGGGTCGCCCATGCGGCAACGTATGGTGAAAAATCGGGTGAATTCAGGGAAGCCTAAGTTCTTTATTGAATAAGGTAATCCTGAGCCAAGCCAGGGGGAAGACCCTGGAAGGTGCAGAGACTAGGGACATTACGATGAACCCACAGCGCCCGACATCTCAACTAAGAGATGATGATATAGTCCGACACCCCGGGAAACCGGGGGCCGATGTATTCGGCGGGAGTGCTTGCACTCTCAACAGTATGCTCGCCGTCTCCACAAAAAAAGCCTCCCGTGAAAACGGGGGGCTTTTTTGTTCCCGGGATTCCGGAAATATGTCCCGGATTTGAAGCACCCCTGATGTAGTGTCGAAGTCCTCTTCGACACATGCCAAGTAAAAAATCACAATGCTATGCTTTGCTTGAAATGTACTTTTTCCTTGTTGAAAAAGTACCAAAAAAACAAGGCTGTCGCCGCTTTGCCTAAAACCGGCCTTCATTCCAGCCGGTTTCTTGACGGCAAACCGGCTAATGCCGGAGGGGTGAAGTGTTATTCTAAAAAAAATTCCCTACCACTCCAACCCCAGCCGCACGGTAGCCTCATTCCCTCCCCAGCTGAAGAGCAGGTCGAAGACGTTTTGCTGGGGGATTTCAAAGACGAGGGTGATGATGCTGGAGCCTTTGGGCTGCAGGTTGACCCCGTCGAAGACGGGAAATTTGGGGAGGTTGAAGAGCTTGCCGCCCTGGTCGGAAAGGCGGTAGATGACGCCGTCTTCTCCCTTGAGCTGGAACATGACGGGGAGCAGGGTCTTGGCCGCACCGCCCGAATTGGCCGCGGTGATCGACACCATCACGGCTTTTTGCTCCGGTACGGGGTTGTCGCCGCGGCGGATGGTGTTGGGCTTGGTGCCATTGATGGTGAGTTCCAGTTCGCCGAAGGTGATCTTCTCACCGGCGTTGAATATCCTTCCGCTCTTGGTAGTCGTATTATCGCTGGTGGTCCCGAATCCTCCCGCTGCCGGTTGCTGGGTGCTTCCCATGGTGGAGGCGGTGGTGTTGGCCTGATCCTCCGTTGAAGGGGCAGACCCTGCCTGGGTGGGGCTTTGCTCGGATGCACAGGCGCTGAACAGAATGACAGCGAGGATGACGGGAAACCATTTCATGATCTTCTTTTTTGTGATGCTTTTACGCCCACAAAGTTAAGGGTTCATTGGAAAATTTTGCCATCTTTCCACCCTGCTGAAAAAACCAACGCTATGGACAAAAAACTCAACCGCCGCTCTTTCATCCAAACCTCCGCCCTGGGCGCCGCCGGACTCGTGCTGACCCCTGGCGTATCCCTGGAAGCCGCCGCGCCTGCCATCGCTCATCAACCCTTGCGCGACCGCATCCGCCTGGGCTTCATTGGCGTAGGATTGAGGGGCCAGAATCACCTGGAACTGGCCCTCGACCGCTCTGATTGCGAGGTGACCGCCATCTGCGATATCGATCAGGGCATGATCGACGCCACGCTCGATACGATCGCGAAAAAAGGAAAGCCCAAACCAAAGGTCTACGGCCTCGACCCCTACGCCTTCCGCGAACTGGCAGCCGACAGCAGCGTCGACGCCGTGGTGATCTCCACGCCCTGGGAATGGCATTCCGAAATGGCCATCGCTTCGATGAAGGCTGGCAAGTACACGGGTATGGAGGTATCGGGCGGCTTTTCGCTCGACGAGTGCTGGCAACTGGTCAACACCCATGAGGCCACGGGCGCACATTTGTTTTTTCTCGAAAACGTCAACTACCGCCGCGATATCATGGCCGTGCTGCAAATGGTGCGGGAAGGGGTTTTCGGCGAGCTCATCCATCTGGAAGGCGGCTACCAGCACGACCTGCGGGAGGTGAAGTTCAACGACGGCAAACAGCCCTACGGCGGTGGGGTCGAATTCGGAGAAAAAGGCTACAGCGAAGCCCGCTGGCGCACCCACCACTCCATCCACCGCAACGGCGAGCTCTATCCCACGCATGGACTGGGTCCCGTGGCCGCTATGGCCGACGTCAACCGCGGCAACCGCCTCCTCTACCTCACTGCCATGTCCACCAAGTCGCGGGGGCTGCACGATTACATCGTCAACCACGAAAAAGGCGGGCCTTCCCACCCCAATGCAAAGATCGAGTTCAGGCTCGGCGATGTGGTGACGACCATGATCAAAACCTCGAAAGGGGAGACCATCACCCTTTTCCACGACACCAGCCTGCCGCGCCCCTATTCCCTGGGCTTCCGGGTACAAGGCTTGAAGGGCTTGTGGATGGACGTCAACAAATCGATCTACGTGGAGGGCAAAAGTCCCTCGCACCGGTGGGAAGACGCTGAACCCTGGCTCGACAAATACGACCACCCGCTCTGGAAACGCTATGAACAGGATGCTACTGGCGCAGGGCACGGAGGCATGGACTTCTTTCTGTTCCAGGCCTTCGTAGAAGGCGCCAGGCGCAACGAAGCGCCACCGATCGACGTATACGACGCGGCCACCTGGCTGGCCATTACACCGCTGTCGGAAGACTCGATTGCCATGGGCAGCATGCCCGTCGCCATCCCCGACTTCACCCGCGGGCGGTGGACGAGCAGGAAACCCGTTTTTGGATTTAGCGATCAATATTGACCATGGGACCACAGCTCGTAGTGCTCGCCGCAGGCCTGGGCCGCCGGTTCGGCGGCGATAAGCAATTTGCCGAAGTTGGCCCCTCGGGCGAATGGCTGCTCGACTATGCCCTTTACGACGCCCGCCAGGCCGGCTTCTCCGAAGCGGTGCTGGTCGTGCGGCCGGGCATGGAGGAGTGGGCCAGGCGGTCCTTTCCACTGCCCGTCAGGCTTGCCATCCAGGACAGGCCGCTGGGCACCGCTCATGCTGTCTGGTCGGCGCGCAAGGCGGTGACAGGCCCTTTCGCCGTCATCAACGCCGACGATTTTTATGGCCGCGAGAGCTACGAACAGCTCGCCGGTTTTTTGCGAAGCGAATGTTCTCTTGATCGCTTCGCGCTGATCGGCTTCCCGGTAGAAGAAACCCTGTCGGAAAGCGGCCCGGTGGCCCGCGCCATCTGCCGGCTTGATGCGGAGGGGAATCTGAGCCATATCGAAGAGCGAAAGGATCTTCGCAAGGGCGAGGCAGCCGGCTATTTTGTTTCCATGAACTGCTGGGCCTTCCATCCGTCTTTCCTGGATTTTCTCGACGAAAAAATGCCCGCTTTCCTCATGGCTTATGAGAAAGGCGGTCCTGCTGAGCTCTTCCTGCCACACCTGGCGGGCGAAGCCATGGCCGGGCGGCAAGTGTCCATCAAGGTCATTCCCACCCGCTCGGAATGGCTGGGAATTACCTTCGCATCTGATCTGGAGCAGGTGAAGGCGCGCCTGGCAGGCTTTGCCACAGCGGGAAAATACCCCACGCCGCTGGAAAACCCGGTGGCGGCGGTGTTTCCGGAGTTTTTTCCCGAAAGCCATCCCCTTGGCTGGAAAAGACTGGAGGGTGGGCATATTCACCAGACCTATCTGGTGGATTGGGAAAAGGAGCAGGCAAGGCAGCGAACCATTTTCCAGCGGCTCAACCCACACGTTTTTCCCGATCCGATGGGCATTTCTTTGAATAACCTCATCGTCGCGGACCACTTGCAATCCCGGGGGTATCCCAGGGAAATCCTGCGTCCGGTGGAGACGCCGGGCGGTCAGGTGGTGATCTGGTCTGCCGGTTTTCCCTGGCGGGCTTTTCCCTACCAGGCTGGCACTTACAACAGGAAGCGCCCCGTATCCGAAAGTGAGGTTTACAAAGCCGCCGCGGCGCTCGGGGAGTGGCATACCTATCTCAAAGACCTCGATCCGGACCTGATCAAGCCTGCCATTCCCGGATTTTTCGATATCGAAAGCAGGTGGATGCAGTGGGAAAGGGCAAAGGCCAATGCCATCCCCGAGCGTATGAAACAGGCCGCCGCAGAGATCGCAGACCTGGAGTCCGGAAAAGAGCTGGTAGCGCGCTTTGCGGCGCTCAGGCAGCAGAACCTGCTCCCGTTGCGCATTCTGCACGGCGACCCCAAGCTGGCCAATTTATTGTTCGATGAAAAAACAGGGGAAGTCAGGGCCATCATCGACTGGGATACCGTGCAGCCGGGCTGGGTGGTGTTTGACTTCGGCGATATGGTCAGGGCCTATACCAACCCCAGTGCGGAAGACGACCCCGACGTTTCAAAAGTGAAATTGCACGAACCTTATCTGAAGGCCTTGACGGAGGGCTTCCTGAGCCAGACGTCCCACTGGCTTACCCAGGCGGAGAAAGACCATCTCATGCTGGGCGCTCAGTGGGTCATCTGGGTGCAGGCGCTCCGGTTTTTGGCCGATTACCTGGTGGGCGATGTCTACTACCCGGTCAAATATCCGGAGCACAATCTGGTGAGGGGGAGGAATCAGCTGAGGTTAATTTTAAATTATGAATTTTAAATTTTAAATTAAAACAAAATTTAAAATTTAAAATTATTCTTCCCTTTTCCTCAGCAAATAAGTATTCACCTCCTCATCGCCCCATTGGCTGGCGGGGAGCACGAGTTCCCAGCCGTTTTTGTGCAGGTAGTTGAGGGCGGAGATCGTGTTGCGGAAAGGCTGGCCTTCGGGGTCGGTAAGGGGGTCGAAGTTGATCCAGATGTTGGTGTTCCTTTGGCCGTAGTTAATCCGGACATTGCCGCCGATTCCGTTGGCGCCGTAGATTTCGATGTAGTGGATGCCGAGGTCATTGATATTGACGCCATTGACCATGACCTGGGCCTGCGAAAGGCCGGCTGCCGTGATGAGGAGGCAGCAGAAAATCAGTTTTTTCATAAGCAAGGGGTTTTTTATTTTGTTTGAGGATTTGGTCCTAAATTAATGTGTTTTACGACAGTTTTTCTCTTATCGCCTGGTTAAAGCCATGCTAATAAATGTTAACAAATGAGAAACCTGGAACCGCTTCGCAGGAGGCTGGAGACCATTGTTTTTGGCACCGATACCCGTGCTGGCCGGGCCTTCGACATGGCCTTGATCTACATCATTCTGGCAAGCGTACTCGCCGTGGTGCTGGAGAGCGTACATTCCCTGCACATGGGGTTTATACAGGGCTTTTTCATCCTGGAATGGTTCTTCACCATCGTATTCACCATCGAGTACCTGCTCAGGATATGGATTTTGAAAAAGCCGCTGAAATACATCTTCAGCTGGCTCGGTATAATTGATCTGCTCTCTATACTACCAACCTATCTGGAGTTGTTTTTTTCCGGCACGCACTTCCTCATGTCCATACGGATTTTGCGTCTGCTGAGGATTTTCAGGATTTTGAAACTGACCCACTATATTCGCCAGTCCAATTATATTCTCGCGGCTCTGCGCAACAGCCGCTCGAAGATATTCGTCTTTCTCTTCGGTATTTTCCACCTCGTGCTCATCCTGGGCTCGGTCATGTATGTGGTGGAAGGGGGGAATTACGGTTTCGACAGCATTCCGCGCAGCATTTACTGGGCTATTGTCACCATCACCACGGTGGGCTACGGCGATATTTCTCCTCATACAGGGCTGGGACAGTTCATCGCCTCAATCATGATGCTCATCGGTTATTCGATCATTGCGGTGCCTACGGGCATCGTCACCATGGAAATGAGCAATATGAAAGCGGGGAAGCATTGTGATTCATGCCATGAATTTTTCATTGAGCCGGATGCCAGGTACTGCCCGAAATGCGGGGCCAGGCAAAAGGAAGAAGGATCCGGCGCTTAGCCCAGGGCTACGTCGAGCACCATCATCACGCTGAAGCCCGCCAGGGTAGAGAGCCCGACGGTATCGGCATTGCCAGCCTGGTGCGCCTCTGGTATCAGTTCTTCAATGACCACGAAGATCATGGCGCCGGCGGCGAAGGCCAGGGCATAGGGCAACAATGCCTGCATGGAAAGCACCATAACGGCGCCGATCACGCCGGCTATAGGCTCTACCATACCTGAGAGTTGCCCGTAGAAAAAGGCTTTTCTGCGCCGCATACCTTCCCTGCGCAGGGGAACTGACACAGCGGTTCCCTCCGGGAAGTTCTGCAGGCCGATGCCGATCGCCAGGGCGACTGCCGCGCCGAGGGAAGCTTCCGGCAGTCCGTAAGCCACTGCTCCGAATGCCACTCCGATGGCCAGCCCTTCGGGGATGTTGTGCAGGGTAATGGCCAGCACGAGCAGTACGCTGCGGCGCAGGCTCGTCTTCGGTCCCTCCGCCTGGTCCATCCGCATCCCCGGGTGCAGGTGCGGCATGACTTTGTCGAGGCCTGAAATGAACAGCCCTCCCGACACAAATCCAATCAGCGGCGGCAACCAGGATGGTAGCCCGGTTGCCGCTTCCGCCATCTCGATAGCAGGCGCCAGCAGCGACCAAAAGCTCGCCGCGATCATCACCCCTGCCGCAAAACCCAGCATCGCATCCAGCGCCCGTTGGTTAAAATTTTTGAAAAAGAACACCAACGCCGCCCCCAAGGCCGTCACGCTCCAGGTGAACAGCGTGGCAACGAGCGCCTGAAACACGGGGCTCCAGGTGGAGATCTCGGTCAGGAGGGAGGACATGGGGGAGTTTTCAGTTTTCGGTTTTCAATTTTCAGTTCCTTTCACTTTTTCACCCTTCACTCTTCACTCTTCACCCTTCCCATACTCCTCCAGATCGAGTTCGACATAGAAGGCATCGTACCCTTCCTGCTTGAAGGAGAAGCCCTTTTGCCGGAAGATGCGGATCATGCCCTCGTTGTTGCTCAGCACATTGCCGTAGACTTTGCGGATGCCGCGTTCTTTGGCGATTTCGAGGATATAGTCGGTCATTTTTGAGCCCAGGCCCTGGCCTTGCCAGGGGTCGGCGATGACGATGGCGTATTCGGCGTTTTCGTTCCAGGCGTCGCCGACCAGGCGCACGACGCCGGCCATGTGTGGCGGGCCTTCGGGGCGTTCCTGGATTTCGGCGATGATGGCCATTTCGCGGTCGTAGTCGATCTGGGTGAAGCGGGTGAGCAGTTCGTGTGTCACCTGCGGCACGTAGCCGAAGAAGCGGAAATAGACGGTTTCTTTGGAGAATAGGGTAAACATCTCGGCTTCCAGGGGTTCGTCTTCCGGGCGGATAGGGCGGAGGATGGCGCTTTGGCCGTTTTTGAGCTGAACGCGCTTGGTGTACTGGGCCGGGTAGGGTGAGATGACCAGGTGGGCATAAGGCTGGCGCCGTTTGTTGAACTTTGGCTTTTCCAGCTGGATTTTGGCGTCGAGCACCACGCCACCCTGCTCGTCGATGGAGAAGGGGTTGATTTCCGCTTCGGAAATTTCCGGGAAGTCCATGACCAGGTAGGCGAACTTGTAGAGCACGTACTGGATGGCGGTCAGGTCGACGCTCGCTGCGGCCCGGTAGCCTTTTAGCAGGCGGTAGACCTTGGTTTCCTCCATCAGCTGCATGGCCAGAGCCATGTTGAGAGGGGGGATGCCGACGTTGCGGTCCTGGAAGACTTCTACGGTGACGCCGCCGAGGCCGAAGAGAATGATGGGACCGAAGATGGGGTCTTTGCGGGCGCCCAGGATGATTTCGTACTTTTTCTGGATAAAGGGTTCGATGAGCACGCCGCGCAGCACCTTCTCGGGGTGGTGTTTCCGGGCGGCTTGTACCAGGTCCTGGAAGGCCATCCTGGCCTGTGTGGCGTTATTGACGGGATACCTGATGCCTCCGAAGTCTGATTTATGGATGGAGGCGTTGAGTTCGGCTTTCATGACCACGGGGAAGCCGATATCTTTGGCCGCGGTGGCGGCAGCGGCTTCGGAGGTGGCCAGGAAGCCGGGGGTGACGGGTATTTCGAAGGCGGTGAGCACTGCTTTTGACTCAGCTTCGGAGAGGCTGGTGCGGCCTTCGGCAAAGGCTTCGTCGATGATGCGCTGCACTTCGGCTTTGTCGGGCACGAAGCGGTGGGGTATTTCCCGGGGCGTTTCGTGGAGGGCCTGCAGGTTGTTGGTATAGCTGTACATGAGGAGGAAGACCTCGATGGCGTCTTCCGGATAGCGGTAGTTGGGCACTTTTTCGGCTTCGAGAACGTCGCGTGCCGAGCTGACTTCCTTTTCTCCCATCCAGGTGGCCAGAATAGGTTTTTTGGATTGGTGGCTGATCCGGCCTACGGCTTTGGCCACATCGATGGGCGAGCTGATACCCTGGGGCGCCATAATGACGAGTACGCCGTCGACGCCTTTGTCTTCGAGGCAGATGGAGAGCGCTTTGCTGTAGCGTTCGGGGGTGGCGTCGCCCAAAATGTCGATCGGGTTACTTTTGCTCCAGTCGGGCGGGAGCGCATTGTTCAGCTTTTGTATGGTTTCTTTGGAGAGTTTGGCGAGTTGGCCTTCTTTTTCGATGAGGCTGTCGGTTGCCAAGACGCCGGCGCCCCCTGCGTTGGTGATGATAGCCAGGCGGTTGCCCTCAGGGCGGGGTTGCATGGCCATGGCCTGTGCGCAGTTGAAGAGTTGGGAGATGGTTCGCACGCGCACGATACCTGCGCGGTGGAAGGCTGCGGTAAAAGCCGCGTCGTTACCGGCGAGGGTACCGGTGTGGGAGAGGGTGGCCTGGGCTCCTTCGAGGCTTTTACCCGCTTTGAGCACGATGATGGGTTTGCTGCGCGAAAAGGCTCTGGCGGCGCTCATAAAGCGGCGGGCGTCCTTGATTGATTCCATGTAGATCAGGATGGAGGAGGTATGGGAGTCCATCCCGAAATAGTCGATCAGGTCGTGGAAGGCGATATCGAGCATGGAGCCGATGGAGACGAAGTGGCTGAAGCCCACGTTTTGTTCTGCGGCCCAGTCGAGGATGGTGGAACCCAGGGCGCCTGACTGGGAGATGAGGACGATCCGGCCTGGCAGCACTTTTTGTTTGAGAAAGGTAGCGTTGAGTCCGAGCAGGGGGTTGATAAAGCCCATACAGTTGGGGCCCAGGATGCGGATCTTGTACTTTGCGGCGGTCTTTTTGATCTTCTCGGAGCGTCTGGCCCCTTCTTTGCCGGTTTCCGAGAAGCCGCCGGAGAGGATGACGATGGCCTGTACGCCGGCTTTGCCGCATTGTTCGACCACATCTGGCACGGTTTCGGCCGGGGTGGCGATGATGGCCAGGTCGACGGGTTCGGGTACGAGTTTGATCGATTTAAAGGCAGGTCTGCCATGGATCGTATCGTGCCGGATATTGACGGGGAATACCTTCCCGGGGAAGGAGCCGGAGAGCAGGTTGCGGATCAGCACGTAGCCAACAGAGCCTTCGCGGTCGGAGGCGCCGATGGCGGCGATGCTTTTAGGGTTGAACAGTTTTTCGAGTTGGTCGCGCATGGGTTGATTGTTTCCATTAAATTTTCCAAAATTGGCGCAGCTGGATCAGGGCGCTCTGCTGGTTGAGCTCATAAGTCTGCCATGTCCTCACATCTGATTCAGTAGGTTTTTCCGGGTAAGGAACCGATTCTCCGTTGATGCCTGCCATGAAGTTGTAGACGCATTTTGGCAGTTCTTCGACGTTGTAGCCGCCCTCGAGGGTGGCAAAGAGATGGCTGAAGCGCTCGCGGAGCATCTGGCCGATGAGGTAGTAGACATTGGCGGTGGTGCGCAGTTCGAGGAGCAGGTCGTACTGGTGTGCGTCGAAGCCGGCGGAGACGGCTACCACATCGGGTGAGAATTGTTCGGCGATGGGCATGAGCGTCTCAATGGCGCTGATGAAGATATCGTCGGCCGAACCCGGGGGAAGGGGCATGTTGAGGGTATAGCCGCGTCCTTCGTTTTTGCCGATCTCGTTGGTCCAGCCGTGGCCTGGGAAGGCGGGGAACTGGTGCATGGACCAGTACATCACCTGTGTGGTTTCGAAGAAGATGGCGCTGGTACCATCTCCGAGGTGGCCGTCGAAGTCGAAGATCAGCACTTTTTTGCCCTGGTTGGCCAGGTATTGGGCGGCGATGGCGATGTTGTTGAAAATGCAGAAACCGCTGGCCCTGTTGGGGTAGGCATGGTGGCCGGGCGGACGCACCAGGGCAAAGTCGCCCTGTTCGGCTGCCATGATGGTGGCGCCGACGGCCCTGATGGCCGCTTCATAGCTATGGTGGGAGGTGGCCGTGTCGGCGTCGAGGTGGATGCCGTACTCGCAGGCTCTTTTGACCTTTTCGATGTATTGGGGGGTATGTATGAGGGGCAGGTAGGCTTCTCCGTTGGGAGCGGGCGTGACGGGCAGGGGGCCGAAGGCGTCGAGCCTTTTGCGATTTTCGGGGTGCATCCCGGTGTCGTGTTCCAGGAAGACGGGGTCGTAAAGCAGTTTCATATCAGCCGGGTTTGTAGAATTAGTGTTCCTCCTCGCGGAAGATGAACAGCGGTACTTTTGCCTGCAGGGCCATTTTCCGGGTATGGCTCTTGTGGAACAGTCTTTCGAAGAAATTGCGGCGCGGGGTTGTCATGATCAGCATATCGACGTCGTAGGTCTCTGCGAATTCGTTGAGGACGGTGGCGATATCCTGCCCCTTCATCTGGTGGAAATTGATCTGCAGGGAGGGGGCATGGTGGGAGAAGAACGCCTCGAGGTCGGCTAAGTCGAGCACTTTGTCCAGGTCGGTTTCCGACTCTACGTGGACACAGTGCAGGATCGGGGTAAAGGGTTCGAGTATCTTGGTGAATTCCCAGATGAGGTAGGGGTCGGCTTCCTTGAGATCGGAGGCGAAGGCCATGATCTGGAGTTTTTCGAGTTTGGCTTCTTCCGGAATAGCCAGGACGTGGCATTTGCTGCGCTGGATGACTTCCGAGGTGACGCTGCCGAAGAGTTTTTCCAGGGTGTTGTGTTCGCCCTGGGTACCCATGACGATCAGGTCGGCGTTTTCCCTGACGGCCAGGTTGGCGATGGTGGAAGAGGGGGCGCCGATCTCCACCTGGGTTTCGATCATGGCGGTATTTTGGAGTTCGTCGGCCACCATTTCGACGGAGGTATCGACGAAGGCTTCCAGGAGGCTTCGGGCCGCTTCGATTTTTTTCTGGGTGGCCTGGGTAGCCATCACGGGCAGGTCCATGCCTTCGTACTGGGGGTAGATGGCGTGGACGACGAGGACTTCTGACTCCAGTTTGTCGGCGAGCATGAGGGTGTAGCGGAAGGCGTTGCGCGCCGCTTCGGAGAAGTCAGTGGGGAAAAGGATGCGCTTTATCTTCTTCATTTGCAGTGCTTTTGGGTATTTATTTGCCATGCCTGGGGCCGAAAATTTCCATGAGTTCTTCCTGGCCGACGACTTCTTTTTCTAGAAGTCTGCGGGCCAGTTTTTCCATTTCGTCCCGGTGTTCGGTAAGGATTTGTTTGGTGCGGGCGTATGACGATTCAACCAGTTCGCGCACTTCGCGGTCGATGAGTTGGGCGGTGGCTTCGCTGTAGGGTTTTTGCAGGGATTGTTCGTATTCGCCGCTGGAGTCGTAGTAGCTGATGTTGCCCATTTCGGGGTCGAGGCCGTAGAAAGCCACCATGGTATAGGCTTGTTTGGTGACTTTCTCCAGATCGTCGAGCGCACCGGACGACACTTCGTTGAAGACAATATCTTCGGCTGCGCGTCCGCCCAGGGCGGCGCAGAGGCGGTCGAGGAACTGGCTTCGGGTGAAGATCTGGTGTTCTTCGGGCAGGTACCATGCGGCGCCCAGGGATTTTCCGCGGGGCACGATGGAGACCTTCATGAGGGAATCGGTGTGTTTGAGGTACCAGCTGACGGTGGCGTGACCGGCTTCGTGGTAGGCTACGATGCGTTTTTCGGCGTCTGAGATGATCTTGGTTTTTTTCTCCAGTCCGGCGATGATGCGGTCAATCGCTTCGGTGAAGTCGTCCATTTCGATGGCGTCCTTTTTCCGGCGGGCGGCGATGAGGGCGGCTTCGTTGCAGATATTGGCGATATCTGCGCCGGAGAAGCCGGGTGTCTGGCTTGACAGGGTATTGATATTGATGGAGGACGCCAGTTTGAGGGGGCGCATGTGGACTTTGAAGATGGCCTTGCGTTCTTCGAGGTTGGGCAGTTCGAGGTAGATATGGCGGTCGAAGCGGCCCGGGCGCAGCAGGGCGCGGTCGAGCATATCGGCGCGGTTGGTGGCGGCCATGACGATGACGCCGGTGTTGGTGCCGAAGCCGTCCATTTCGGTGAGCAGCTGGTTGAGGGTGCTTTCCCGTTCGTCGTTGGATTGGAGGGAGAAGGCCTTGCTGCGGGAGCGTCCGATGGCGTCAATTTCGTCGATAAAGATGATACTGGGGGCTTTTTCCTTGGCTTTGCGGAAGAGGTCGCGCACGCGCGAGGCGCCTACCCCTACGAACATTTCGACGAATTCGGAGCCCGAGATGGAGAAGAAGGGCACTTTGGCTTCCCCTGCCACGGCTCTGGCCATGAGGGTTTTTCCTGCGCCGGGCGGGCCGATGAGGATGACGCCCTTGGGTATTTTGGCGCCGAGGCGGGTGAAATTTTCCGGGTTTTTGAGGAAGTCGACGATTTCCATGACCTCGACTTTGGCTTCTTCCAGCCCGGCGACGTCTTCGAAGGTGACCTTGCTGCGGTTGGTATCGTCGAATACCTGGGCGCCGGATTTGCCGAAGTCGAAGGGATTGAAGCCTCCTGCCTGGCCGGCGCCGCGGCCCACCCTGCGCAGGATGAATATCCAGATGGCGATGATGATGGCGAAGGGCAGCACCCAGGAGAGGATATCGCTCCACCAGTTGGAGCGTTTTTCGTAGCGGATGGGGATGGGGTCGAGGTTGTATTCCTGGAGGGCTTCCTCGAGTTTGGATTCAAACTGTTCGCCGGAGCCAATATTCATGAAGAAATGGGGACCCGCTTTTCCGCTGGCGATTTCCTGGTATGCGCCGGTGCCCAGCCGGTCGGGCTTGATATAAATTTCTGCCCTTTCCTGGTTGATGATGACGATAGACTCGATGTCCTGGTGGGCCAGCATGGTGTTTTTGAACTCCAGCCAGGTCGTTTCCTTCATGATGGAGGCACTCCACATGAACCACTGGGCGCCGAGGAGGATGGCTATGAGGAGGTAGACCCACCACCAGCCCTGGAGGATATTGCCGGGGGGGCGTTTATCGGGATTTTGCGGGTCGTTGCTAGCCATTAGTGGTGCTTGCGTTTATCGTTTATCGTTTATCGTTGACAAAATAAACGATCAACGATCAACGATAAACCTTTTAAAAGTACTTGTAGACAAGTTACTGCTAACATGAGAAAAATCACTGTTTTTATTGATTTTTCTCATGTAAAACCAGTATCAGAACCATCCTCTTTTCTGGAAGAGAATGAAGTACTCCTTGAGCAGGGACCAGTACATCTGGGCGTGGTAGTGGTCATGGGCGTCGCCCGATTGTCCGGCCTGAAGGGCGTTGACCTTGAAGCGCACGTTGGCGCGGTAGGAGAGGTAGTAGTAGAACAGGGCCATATCCGGGGGCCCTTCGATGACGGGGTAGGCCTGTAGGTATTCGTTGAGCAGGGATTCTGCGAGGTCGGGGCGGCGGTGGTAGAAGAGGTCCATGAACAGGAAGGCCACCTCGTCGAGCACGTCGAGCCGGCGGAAGTGGTCGTTGAATTCGATGCAGTCGAAGAAAACGGGTTCGTCGAGGAGGAAGATATTGCGGGAGTGCAGATCGCCGTGGCCGTCGACGGTGAAGCCGCGGTTGTTGCGGTATTGCAGGTGGGGCGCCATTCTTTGCAGAAATCTGCCCACGCCGGAGATGATAGCGTCCTGAAGGGCAGCTTCGCGGTGGCCCAGGTGCTTTTCCACCCAGGATCTGGTGGAGCGGATATCGGAAAAATCTTCCAGGAGGTCCTGCCAATTGACGGTGAAGCGTATTTTTTCGGCCGACTGGTGAAAAAGCGCGAGCTGCCGGGCGATCTGGCGGATGTGTTCGGGTTTGACCTGGCCTTTGTCGAGCATGTGGGCCATGTGGTATTCTTCGTCCATGCGCACCATTTGGAGGGCATGGTCGAGCAGGGGGCCTTCGGGTTTTTCCAGGATGCGGGGTCCTGTTTCAGTTTCGCAGATGGGTAGCACCCGCAGGTAGATGTTGCGGGTGAGCCTTCTGTTGAGTTCGAGTTCTCGTTCGCAGAAGAATTGGCGTTTTTCGCGGGAGGAGTAGTCGAGGAAGGAGAACTTGATGTTTTTTTTGATTTTGAAAGCGAAATGATCGGATAGTACAACCCAATTGCCGTGCGTTTCGATCAGGGTGGCCGGGCCGGCTGAGTCGGGGTAGGCATGGTGATTGACGATGGATTCTATCTGGGCTCTGGTCATGGGGTTGGGCTTTCCAGGTAGGTGATCGCGTCGCGCACCAGTTGGTCGAGGGGTTTGGCGTCGGAGCGCAGTACCAGGTGAGGGAAGCCGAGCGGTTCGTATAGTTCTTTTAGTTGGAGGTAGACCTTGAAATCGGCTTCGCTGAATGGCCGTTTGGTTTCGAGGCGCTTTTCGATCACCTCTTCGGCCGCTTTGACCTCGATCCAGCGTACGGGCACGCCCAGGCGGGCTGCGAGGTCGAGGAAAGGCTGGCGGACGATGGGCCGGAACAGGGTGGCGTCGACGATGGCGTTTTTCCCCTCGCGCAATTCCTGTTCGAGGAGCCGGAGCAGGTGCAGGTAGACTTTCTCTTTCGATTCGTCGTCGTATTGCCCGCGCATGCCGAGGGCGGCTCTGACCCTGTCGGTGTTGAGATGGACAGCGCCGGTGGCTTTGGCCAGTGCCAGGGCGAAGGTGGTTTTTCCCGCGCCCGGAAGTCCGGTGATCAGGATGAGCATGGGGGATGGTTGAGCAATGCGTCCATTTCTTTCAGTAAACGCCCGGTGAGATCGGGAAGTTGAGCCAATACTGCCCTGATTTCCAGCAGGCTTTGCTTCTCGTCTTCCCGGAGTTGCCGTTGGAGGGAAGGAGGCACATTCCACAGGTTTTTCGATTCGGTCATGGTGATGTGGTGGTCGTGCCATGCGCCCAATTGGCTTTGGAGGGTTTCCAGGGGTTGGAGCAGGCCGTCCGGCAGCGCCAGTTGGGGTATGGCCGTTTCGATGGCGATGATGTTGTAGTAGGCTTCTTTGACTCTTTTCCTGAGCTTGTGCAGGTATTTTCTCGAAGTAAGGCCTTTTTGTGAAAGTGTGGCGATCTCTTCGAGCATATCGTGGAAATACCTGCGGATACCTCTGCGGAGGTTGATCAGGCTCATGTTTGCGATATGGGAGCGGGTCAGCAGGCAAATCTCACGGATGCCGGCCAGGGAAAAGGCCTGTTGGAATTCATCGAATGACCGTTTTTGTTCGGCGATGCGAATTTTGACCTGGTCGGAGGTTTGGTGGCCGATTTGCAGCGTTTCCTCCTGCTGTATGAGCAAAGCGCTTTCGATCTGGAGGTCGCGCAATTGTCCGGCTTCCTTGAACAGGGGTTTGAGTTGATTGATGACGTTTTTGCCTCTGAAGTAGGGGTCGATTTGATCCCACATTTGCAGAAAAGCCCTGAGCCGTTTGAGCGATACCCTCAGGCCGTGGATCGTTCCTTTGCGTGCGTCCTGTTGCACTTCCATAAAAGCGAAGTGCACCTCGGCGCAGAGCTGGTCGAAATGGCTCAGGAGTGCGGATCGCAGTGTGTTCATCGGCTTTGGGGGCTTGGATTAACGAACGACCAGGGTAGGGGCTGGCAGAGCTTGGCTGACCAATTTTTCGGTGACGCTGCCGAAGAAGAAGCGTTCGATAGCGCCATGGCCCTGGGCCCCTACCAGGATCCAGTCGGCATTGTCTTGTCTTCCAAATTCAATGATCCTGTCGGAAATGCTGCCCTCGTCGTTGCGCAGCAGTTGCTCTTCCAGCTGATCGCCGGGCAGGTTGTAGTCGGCGAGGAAGCGATTGAAGGACTCAAGGGCGGTATCGGTAAGGAAGCGGTTAAAACTCTCGAATTCCTGCCTGTTGAGGTAGTAGCCTGCCGCGATGAGGTCGGTGATGTGGAGGGCGGTGACGCGGGCGCCTTCGCCCAATTTCAGTTTCCAGTCGAGGGCCAGGCGGAGGGCTTGGGCCGAGTCTTTTGAAAAATCGACGGGAACAAGCAGGTGGTTGCCCTCGCGGGGCTTTTTTTCGGGCACGAACAGGACGCTGCAGCCGGCGTTGTTGGCCAGTTTTCGGGAAGTAATACCGCTGCCCGACGATTCCTGTTTTTGCCCGATGACCAGCAATTCGATCTTTTTGATCTCCAGCCAGCGGAGCAATTGGGTGTAAGGTTTACCTTCAATTACATCGATACTCCATTTGGTATGCCCGTTTTCACCCCAATGCGATTCGATTTTTTCCCCGAGTTGCTTGTTCACCTGTTCGTCGATAGGCGTTTCCGGCGCGAAGCGCTGGCGGAACTCGAGCTGCTCGCTCTTGGGCAGCGACAGGTCGGGGATGATATGGACGAAATAGACGTGGGAAGAGCGGAATACATCGGCCACTTTCCTGGCGTACTCGATCAGGTAGGCGTCCATGGGCGATAGGTCGAGCGCTACCAGAATGCGTGAGAATGTCTGCATAATCGTATTTTTTATTCTTCACCCTTCACCCTTCACCCATATCAATGGTCAGCCGACCTGTATGAAACGGGTGCTTTTCTCCTCCTCGGGAGGCACATCGATAAAAGTAAGGCGCAGGATGCCATTCTGGTAATTTGCCGTGATTTTTTCTTTGGAAATATTGGGATTTACCCGGAATTTCCGTTCAAAAGACTCGGTGGCAAATTCTTCCACCAGAAATTCTGTCTCGGGATGGTCTTCCCGGTGTTTCTTTACGCCGCGAATGACGAGCACATCGTCGGAGATGGCAACGGTGAGCTCTTCCCGGGAAAAGCCGGCAACGGCGATTTCCATGGTGAATAACTCGCCTTGTCTGGACAAATTGACGGCGCCGGGTTCAGTCTTTTTCCAACGGGAGTCAAATGCCGAGTGCCCTAAAAAGTGATCGTGATCGATCACCGGCCCATACGTGTCGCCGATGCGGTCGAAGGCGTGGTTGCGGATTCTGAATTTTTGCATAGGTCAACCTCTTTTACTAACCCTTCAAATTAGGCCAAAAGCCATGGTGTGTACAATGTGCTTCGTCACCGCCGCTAGTGATTTTCGTCAGTCATCGAGGCGCGCCAGTTTTACTTCGCGCTTCTTTCCCTGCTCTTCCATACCCAACACCAGCGTATCTGCCTCCAGACGCTCGATGAGCACAGCCCTTTCGGGCTCCTTGGCTCCCGACAGCTCGCGGGTGAGCAGGTAGTTGTTGTTGATGCGAAAAGTGCCTGTTTCCTTGTAATTGAGGGTGCTCTGGTAGCTATAGGTATTATCGGCCTGGAACTCAAACCGCACTTCCTCTGGTTTGACTAGCAGGGGCTCGCCTTCTTCCGTGATCTCGAAGGCTTGCCAGGCGCCTATGAGCTGGCGTTCTCGCTGATTGGAGCAGGAGATGAGTAGCAGCAGGGCTGTGCAAGTAATCGCGTATTTCATATGGGGGAAGGAATTTGCTCGCCTTAAAAGTAATAGAATTCCTTAAATTTGTGCCTCGTTTCAGGATATGGTAAAAATCGAAAATATAGAACTGGGGGAATTCCCCCTGCTGCTCGCCCCGATGGAGGACGTGAGCGATCCGCCTTTCCGCGCCCTGTGCAAGCAGCACGGCTGCGATATGATGTACACTGAGTTCATTTCGGTGGAGGGCCTGATCCGCGACGCGGAGAAAAGCCTGCAGAAACTCGACATCTACGACGAGGAACGCCCCATCGGCGTGCAGATCTTCGGCGCCGAGCTCGACTCGATGATGCGCGCCGCCGAGATCGTCGAGGCGGCTAAACCCGAAGTGCTCGACATTAACTACGGCTGTCCGGTGCAAAAAGTGGTTTGCAAACTGGCCGGCGCCGGCATTCTGCAAGACATCCCCAAAATGGTGGCCCTCACCGAAGCAGTCGTCAAATCGACCAGGCTGCCGGTGACGGTGAAAACCCGCCTGGGCTGGGACGAAAACTCCATTTTCATCGAAGAAGTAGCCGAAAGGCTGCAGGACGTGGGCATCAAAGCCCTTTCCATCCACGGGCGCACGCGCAAGCAGATGTACAAGGGGGAAGCCGATTGGACCCACATTGCCCGCGTCAAGGAGAACCCCCGCATCCACATCCCCATTTTCGGCAACGGCGATGTCGACAGCCCGCAGAAGGCCCTGGAATACCGTAACAAATACGGCGTCGATGGCATAATGATCGGCCGCGCCAGCATCGGGCATCCCTGGATTTTCCGGGAGATCAAACACTACATGGCCACCGGCGAGCTGCTGCCGCCCCCCACCACGCACGAGCGCGTGAGCGCCGCCCGCGAGCACCTGCGCCGCTCCATCGAATGGAAAGGCCCCAAACTGGGCGTGCTGGAAATGCGCCGCCACTATACCAACTACTTCCGCGGCTACCCCGGCATCAAACCCTTCCGCGCCAGGTTGGTCACGGAGGATGAACCCGCGGTGCTGTTTGGTATCCTCGATGAGATAGAAGAAGCTTTTTGTGAGTTTATGAGTTTATAAAAAAAGAATGATTTTCAACATCAACCCCCAGGAACGGGACGTTCTTTTTCTGATCGGGCAGTGCGCCAAAGAGCTCGATGCCCCGGCATACCTGGTCGGCGGTTATGTGCGCGACAGGCTGCTGGCGCGCCCGACCAAGGACATGGACGTGGTGTGCGTGGGCGACGGCATCCGCCTGGCGGAGCTGGTGGCCTCCAAACTGTGGCCTATCCCGCGGGTGGTGGTGTACAAACGCTTCGGCACGGCCATGCTGCGCCACAAGGATATGGAGATCGAATTCGTGGGCGCCCGCAAAGAGTCTTACCGCTACGACTCGCGCAAGCCCATCGTGGAAGAGGGCACCCTGGAAGACGACCAGTTTCGCCGCGATTTCACCATCAACGCCCTGGCGGTAAGCCTCAACGACGAGGATTTTGGCGAAATGCTCGACCCCTTCAACGGCCTGCGCCACCTGGAGGAAAAACTCATCAAAACGCCCCTCGAACCGGGCAAGACCTTTTCCGACGACCCCCTGCGCATGATGCGCGCCATCCGCTTCTCCACCCAGCTCGGCTTCCTGATCGACCCGGAGACCCTGGAAGGCATCCGCGCCAACCGCAGCCGCATACAGATCGTGTCGAAAGAGCGCATCACCGTCGAACTGGAGAAGATACTCAGCGCCGAAGAGCCTTCCATCGGTTTCAAACTCCTTTTCGACACGGGCCTTTTGCACTACATCCTTCCCGAACTCGTAGACCTGCACGGCGTGGACTACGAAGACGGCAAAGGGCATAAAGACAACTTCTACCACACCCTCGAAGTGGTCGACAACCTCTGCAAAAAGTCGAAAAATATCTGGCTGCGCTGGGCGGCCTTGCTGCACGACATCGCCAAGCCCCAGACCAAGCGCTACGAGAAGGGCCACGGCTGGACCTTCCACGGACACGAGGTCGTAGGCGCCAACATGGTGCCGAAGATCTTCTCTCGCATGCGCCTGCCCCTCGACCACAAAATGAAGTACGTTCAGAAGCTCGTGCTGCTGCACCTGCGCCCCATCAGCCTGACCAAGGAGAACATCACCGACAGCGCAATCCGCCGCCTGCTCTTCGAGGCCGGCGACGATATCGACGACCTCATGCTGCTCTGTTCGGCAGATATCACTTCCAAAAATCCCAACAAGCGCAAGCGCTATCTCGAAAACTACGAGCTTGTCAAAGAGCGGCTGATCGAAGTAGAGGAAAACGACCGCCTGCGCAACTGGCAGCCGCCCGTCAGCGGCGAACTCATCATGGAGACCTTTGGCATCGAGCCTTCCAAAGAGGTCGGCATCATCAAAAACGCCATCCGCGAAGCCATCCTGGAAGGGGAAATACCCAATGAATTCGAGCCTGCTTTTCAGTTTATGCTGGAGAGGGGGAAGGAGTTGGGGCTGGAGCGGGTGGTATAGGTGCGTTTATCGTC
>JBAQQB010000114.1:0-6501 GCA_049306275.1 Saprospiraceae bacterium
CTGTATTATGGCGAATCCGACGACGCGCATGGAAGCGAACTGTGGCGAACCGACGGCACGGAAGCGGGCACCTGGATCGTGAAAGATATGGTGCCTGGCGCCAATGGGTCGTTCGACTACGTGGTCAATGAGGGAAACATAGCAGTGGCAGGAAACCGCCTGATCTTCGGAGCGGGGAAAAATACGGCTTCCAACGTGGAGCTGTGGCAATCTGACGGCACGGAAGCAGGCACGGCGCTGCTCATGGAAATCGAGCCGGGATCATGGGGCTCCGATCCCTTCGGCTTTATGGCGCTGGGCGACGGCGTGATTTTCGCGGCAGAAAACAGCCAATACGGCATCGAGCTTTGGCAGTACAACTTGACGTCCAGCGTCAAAGAATCACGGCCAGCGGGCGCAGGATTCATCCTGGCGCCTTCGCCGGCAGAAAGCGGGTTTTCAGTGCTTTTTCCGGACGATACCCACCCCGGCGTCTTCGATGTGACGCTTGTGGACTATACCGGAGCTACCCTGAAAACCTGGACCGGCGCGGCATCCGGGCAATGGCTTGACACAGGCGGGCTGCCTGGGGGCATCTATTTCGTGCAGTTATCGGCAGAGCAAACAGGCCTTGGGGCGAGAAAGATAGTTTTGATCAAATAGTGTAGAGTGGAGGGGGAAGAGTCCCTTCACCCTTCACTTTTTAATCACACCACCAAATACCCAAACTCCTGCAAACGCCTCTTCAGCGCCGCCATATTCCCTTTGGGCACGAGCACGAGGTAACCCTCCGCCTTGATGACCAGCGTTTTGACGACGGGGTCCTGCGCTACCAGCCGGATGAGTTCCTTGTTTTCCGGAGGAATTTTGAAAATGTCCATGTCGGGCGCCATGACGAAGGGATCGATCTTGTGGGCAATATCCTCGAAAAATGCCTTCCAGTTGGGGGGCAGCTCCTTGCCGATCACCTGTTTGAACAGGGTGATCTTGGTCTCCAACTCCCTTTTTGACCGGATATTCTTCAGAAAAAGCTGCGCATTGACCCGGAACCTGTTGGCGCCGATGCGCTCGGCGTAAGGCTCCAGGATGCTCGCCACGCCTCCGCCCGGCTCCTCCAGGGTGATGAGCAGTGTGTCAGGGGAGAGGTGGATTTGCTGCGAATCCTCGCCGGGCCTGACCTGATAGGTGTCGGTGAGGCCGCAGGCGTAGTCGCCCAGGGCGGTCCGGCGCACGTACCTCAGGCCGTCCCAGGCCGAAAAGACGCCATCTCCCAGCATTTCCATAACCGGCTCGTCGTAGGCCAGGTCGCAGAGCCCGAAGGCGGCGAAGAGGAAGAAACTGCCGTGGAGGTAGGGCCGCACGACGGTCTCTTCGAAGTTGGCTTCGGTGACGTAGCGATTCGAATCGTAGTAGAGTTTGTATTGTACGTTTTGCTCGTTCATGGGCCTGATATCGAAAAGGCCGTATTTGAGAAAGCTCCGGATATTTTGCACGGAAACCCATTGGCCCGCGGGCAGTTGGCCGAGCAGGTCGAGCAGCTCGGATTCGTGCCGGTGCAGGTAATAGTCTTCGATATAGCCCATCCCCTTGAGGTCGGTAAGGGTCAGGGGGGCGGTGAAGGCCGATTTGCGGTAGGGTCCCTGAAAGATATCCCTGACCAGCTGCGGGGTCTCTGGAATCGGGCCGCGCAGGTTGAGCCAGGGCATCATGCCGCTGAGGAGCAGGGTTCTCAGGGCCTTGAGCTTTTTATGCGGGGAGTCAGGAAAAAACTCCCTGAGGTTGAGGTTGCGCTGCACCTTGGGCAGGCTGTTGAGGGCGGGACGGTTCTTGCTGGTGTAGACGATCTGCTTCTGCCGGTAATAGGTGAGCAGGCGCGGCCATTCCAGGAGGATGTCGCGCTCGCCGCTCAGGTAGCTGAGACTGGTCCTGGCGGGTTGCTCCACGGGACTGAGCCGCGCGTCTTCGGGTTGCTCGTGGTAGGAGACCAAGTGTTGCCGCAGCCGCAGCGGGAGCATCAGGGTGAAGGCCGGGTTGATATAATAGGCGCCGTATCCGCTTTCCTGAAAAATTAGGAATTGGGGTTTCAGGCTGACCTGGCGATAATAGGAATTGCGGTTTCCGGGAACGGAGTCCCGGATATCGATGCCCAGGTCCTTTTTGATCGTGTCCTGGTGCATTTTTTCGGTAAAAATGAGGGCCTCCCAGACTGCTTGCACATCCCTGGGCAGGGATTGCAGGAAAGCCCAGTAGCAGGCTTTGGAGGCGAAAGGCAGGGCGCAGGCCTGTGCAAGGGAGCTTTTGGTATGCGTTTTGCGCCCGATGGCGTTTTCCAGTTCTGTAGTGCCGGCGCCTTCGGCTTTCAGCAGGGCCACGTGGTTTTTGACGAAGGAAATCACAGGAGGAAGAACGCATCTCTGGAGTTTTTCCTTGTTGTAGGCGGCGTCGAGAATCTCGGCTACCAGGCTGGTTTTTTTGCTGAATTCGTTCATTTTCCGAGCAACATTTTGATATCGTCTTCGCTGAGGGCCTTGAGCGAGGAGCTGTCGGCGGAGATGATGTTGTCGAACAATTCTTTTTTCAGTTGCTGGAGTTCCAGCATTTTTTCCTCGATGGTGCCTTGTGCGATCAATTTATAGGCCAGCACTTTCCGGGTTTGGCCGATGCGGTGGGCGCGGTCGATGGCCTGGCTTTCCGCGGCTGCGTTCCACCAGGGGTCGTAGAGGAAAATGGTGTCGGCGGCGGTGAGGTTGAGGCCGGCGCCGCCGGTTTTGAGGGTCATGAGGAAAACCCGGCAAGAGGGGTCGGACTGGAAGCGGTTGACGAGGCTTTCGCGGTCGCGGGTGGCGCCGGTCATGGCTACGAAGTCGATGCCCGCTTCGGCCAGGCGTTCTCCGATGCTGTCGATGGCGGCGAGGAAGTTGACGAAGACGAGGGCTTTGTGGCCGTTGGCCAGGGCGTCGAGGAGTTGTTCGGTGAGGAGTTCGAGTTTGGCGCTTTCCACCCTGCCTTCGGTGAGGGCTTCCGGGATGGTGGCGGCCTGCCGCAGTTCGCTCAGGGCCTGGAAGATGAAAAACTGTGCGCCGGGAAGGCCTTTTTCCTCGATTTGGCGGCCTACCGCTTCCGCGTAGTACTGCCGGCGTTGTTCGTAGAAATGTTGCTGGGCCTCGCCCATTTCCACATACAGGGTCTGCTCGATCTTGTCGGGCAGGTCGGCCAGTACGTCCTTTTTGAGCCGCCGCAGTACGAAGGGGAATATTTTCCGGCGCAGGTGCCGCACGGCGTCTTTGTCGTTGTTTTTCTGGATGGGCGTCAGGAAGTCCTCCTGAAACTGGCCGGTAGAACCCAGCATGGAGGGGTTGAGAAAATGGAAAAGGGAATAGAGTTCGCCCAGGTTGTTTTCGATAGGGGTGCCGCTGAGGGCCAGGCGGTGCCGGCTTTTCAGCAGCAGGGCGGCTTTGGTGGTCTGCGCGCCGAGGTTCTTGATGTTCTGCGATTCGTCGAGGATGACGTAGTGGAAGGGCTCCTCCCTGAGCTGCTCGATCTCGTTGCGCATGGTGGCGTAGGTGGTGAATACCAGGTGCGCCTTGCGCAGGGCCTCGTATTCCCGCTTTTGCCCGTAAAACGTATAGGTGGCCAGGTGCGGGGCAAAGCGGCGCACTTCTCTTTCCCAGTTGAACAGCAGGCTGCGGGGCATGACGATGAGCGAGGGCGTTTTCTCTTTCGGGTAAATACCAGCCAGCAGGGCTATGGCCTGGATGGTTTTTCCCAGGCCCATGTCGTCGGCCAGGCAGCCGCCGAGGCGGTGCTCCCGCAGGTAGGAGAGCCACCTGAGCCCGTGTTCCTGATAGGGCCGGAGCCGGGTCTTCAGTTTGGGCGTTTTGACGGGCAGGGAGGCCAGCGCGTTGAACCCTTCGAAGAAGGTCCGTGCGGCGCCGAATTCCTTTTCCTTTGCCACTTCTTCGATCAGTTCGTCGACGAGCGGCAGGTCGAAGAAGGAGAGCTGGGCTTTTTTGCCTTTTTTCTTGAAAAGGCGTTCCAGCCGCTTCACATAAGCTTCGTTGAGCAGGGCGTGGCTGCCGTCGCTGAGCAGCACGTAGCGGTTTTTGTGGTATTGGCCCAGGGCCTCGAAGAGGTCGATCTTTTCCCCGTCGAAATCGAGCCGCACATTGCCCTCGAAGTAATCGATCGCATGGCTCAGGCTGAGGTCGAGGCGGGGCATCTGGGCCTTGATCTTGTAAACGCGCAGCTTTTCCGCTCCGAATACGGTGAATACGCCCAGCAGGTGGGGCAGTTCGTTGTAGATGAAGGCCGCCGCCGTTTCTTCGGGAACGACGAGCAGGGGGCCCTCTTCCAGGATTTCTTCGCGTTCGGCCTTGCGCTTTTTGGGCGCGTGTTTGCGAAGCAGGTGGAGGATATGGTCCGTCAGGGTTTCAATGGGCGATTGTTCGATATAGCGCACCGTCACCGTGCGCGACAGTTCGTTGATCTCCGCGTGGCGGTAAAGGTCGAATTGTTCCAGGACCTGAAAGCCGAGGTCGGGCAACATTTGACCAACCCGCAGGTAGAGGGATTTGTTTTCGTCGATTTTTTCAAAGATGATACAAGGGAGCGCCTTGACCTTCTCATCGGTCCGGAAGTCGGGCTGATAGTCCTGATAAACCAGGCCGAGGTGGTCGAAATGGGAATAGACCAGGGAAAGGAAGAGCGTCAGGTCTTGCGGGGCCAGTTCGAGGTTGAAATGGGGCAGTTCTGCAAACCGGTCGCCCAGGGGCGGCGCTTCGACGAGTTGGCCATCGGCCAGCAGGAATTGCTCGGTCACCGGCAGGAAGTTTTCCAGGCTTTTCCCCTCGTGTTCGAGCGAAACCCTTGCGGCGAGCTTGCCGTCTTGTGCGGAAGGGGCGAGGCGCAGGCAGGGCCTTCCGGGCGTGCCGGAAAAGCGGATAGCATTGCCGCTGGCGTCCTGGAGTTTATCGGTATGGCGGAGGGCTTCGAGCAGGTAGGGATGTTCAGCCAGGTAAACCTTATCAGCGGGTCGTTCCCAGTTGATGACGAAGCTGTTTTTTTCGCGTATCTGTTCGATCGTTCTCAGAACGTTGCGCACCGCGCCGTCGTAGCGGAGGTAGCTGGTCTCCGCTTCCCTGCCATCGGGGCCGGTGACGGAGAGATAGACGCCGTTGGGGTCGGCGAGCAGCCGGAAGAAGATCGCTTCTGCGGGTTGGGCGTTCCGGGTCTGGAACCCCGTGCGTTTGAACCGGTCGAAAAAGGCGTCTGGCATGGCCTGGAGTTAAGTGGAGGAGCAAATTTAGGTAAAAAAGCGTGAATGGTGGCGTCGGCAAGGCGATACCCCTGAAACGTTTTGACACGTTTTTGTACTGGCTTCCCTGCGGTTTATGGGTGATTTTTGTGAGAAAAAGGTTATGGTCGATGCGAAAGGTAGTATCTTCACGTTATACTTTTCCATGAGTATAGCTGCGGTAATCTCCACTCATGCTCAAAACAACTGCTACATTCAACTGGATGAGGCATCCGGGTTTGATGTTTCACCTTACCAGGCTGATTTGGAGGCCAGAGCCAATTACTTGACCAAGGAGCTAATATTTTAACTGAGGAGCAATTGATAGCTTCACTGAATGAATATCCGGGCAATAATTTACGAATGGATATCCCAGTTCCAGATGGACAACTGGGGTACAAGGGTCAAGCATTTAATAAAATCAAGCAACATATTCAAAGCATCCCTTATTACTACAACAATCCTTCGATCAAGGCAATGGTAGATAATAACAAAATATTTATTGGAACTTATTCAAACTGATAACAATGAAACTATTTGATAATTTTTTTGATAGGAAAAAAGATTGGCGTCTCAATAGAAGAAAATTTGAACTATGTACTTTTACTGGTTTTCATCATATGGACACGAGTCTTAATTTGCTTTTTGATAAATTAGCAGTGTTTCTTAATAATGACTTTTCTTCCTTCACTTATTTTGGCCCCTATGGTTTAACAAAAGATAGTTTGAGGCAAGGATTCGATGTTGAAAAGCATATTTTAGAAGTAAGAATAAATCACCCAATTTTCTCAGTTTCATTTGAGAATGAAGACGGTGTAGGTGAAATTAAATATGGTGGTGTTTGTCGCTTCGATCTGCCAACTCAAAATACAACTTTTGTATCCATCCAGTATTTCGTAGATACAAAACACCCTGATTTTCTCAATCTCGTTCATCCGGAAACTTTCTATTTTGCTTCCTTTTCAGAGAATGACTACATAAATTGGCAATCAAATGATGGCGTTGTTGAAAATTATAAATACCGAGGTGGGTTAAAATACACGAAAAACAAATATGGTGAAAAATCAGTTGATATCAGTGACAGGCCTGGGAGGATGGTATTTATACTCAAGTAAAAGAGATTTGAGAGTTTCAGGCAGGTGCAACCACCCGGAACTTCAAAGTTAAAAGTGATTCTAATTCCGATTTATAGTTTTTGATTTGCTGGAAAAAATCCAGGATTGCTTGCC
>JBAQQB010000115.1:0-33572 GCA_049306275.1 Saprospiraceae bacterium
AAGTGGATTCCACTTCTCACCTCCTCAACTTCTCATCTGCGAAGCCCCAAAGTTACCCAATCCTTGCAAAGCTGTTCGTATATTTGCCAAAAACCTGCTGCTTGGAATTTTCAGACATCCTGCGCTCCCTCCATCTCAAAGAATACAAGCCCGTGTACTTTCTGCACGGGGCGGAGTCCTATTTCATCGACCGAATTTCCGACTATATCGAACAGGAAGTGCTCAGCGAGAGCGAAAAGGCTTTTAACCTCACCGTCCTGTACGGCAAGGAAGCCGACTACCTCACCGTCATGGACGCCGCCCGCCGCTACCCGGTGATGAGCGCTCATCAGGTAGTGCTCATCAAGGAGGCGCAGGATATGAAGTCGATCGCCGACCTTCAACCTTACCTGGAAAAGCCGCTGCCTTCGACCATATTGGCTATTTGCTACAAACACAAGAAGTTTTCCCTCAACTCCAACTTCGGCAAGGCCCTGAAGCAGCACGCCGTAGTCTTTGAGTCCAAACGCCTTTACGACAACCAAATTCCCGGCTGGATCGAGCAGTACGGCAAGGAAAAGCAGCTGGTCATCCGCCCCGCCGAAGCGGGCCTGATCGCCGAATACCTGGGCGCCGAACTGTCGAAAGTGGCCAACGAGATCGACAAGCTGGCCCTCAACATCCCGCAGGGCGCCACCGTTACCCGCGAGCAGATCGAGCAGTACATCGGCATCAGCCGCGAGTATAACGTATTCGAGCTGCACAAGGCCCTCGCCGCCCGCGACTGGCCCCGCACCTTCCGCATGGTGCAGTTTTTCGCCGCCAATCCGAAGAAAAATCCCATGGTGGTGATCATCGGCGCGCTGTACGGATTTTTCAGCAAAGTCTACATGCTGCACTTCCTGGCCGGACTTCCCGAAAAAGAGCTGATGCAGAAAATGGAAGTGGGCAACGCATTCTTTCTCAAAGATTACCGCCTCGCCGCCCGCAATTTCGACCGGCTCCAAACCGAGAACGTGTTGTCGCTCTTGCGCGAATACGACCTCAAGGCCAAAGGCGTGGAAGTCAATACCACCAATGTGGAGGAAGGAGAATTGCTGAAGGAACTGGCGTGGAAAATCGTTAATGGCTGATAGTTTTTCATGAAAGATACCTACAAAACCATCACCGCTCTTTCCACCGGCGAATACAAGGACCGCGGCAGCAAATTCATCGCCTGCGCCTACCCCGCCGCCGGCGAAGAGGAGGCGCTGGAGCACCTTGCCGCGTTGCGCAAGGAGCACCCCAAAGCCCGCCATCACTGCTTCGCCTGGCGCTTTGGTACCGATGGGCAGCGTTTCCGGGCCAACGACGACGGCGAACCCTCCGGTACCGCCGGCCGGCCTATCCTCGGGCAAATCGACAGCTTCGGCCTCACCAATGTCGTGGTGATCGTCGTGCGGTATTTCGGAGGAACCCTGCTGGGCGCCTCAGGCCTCATCGAAGCGTATCGCGAAAGCACCGCTTCCGCATTGGCAAACGCTCATATCGAAGAAAGAATCCTGGAAGCCATCTTCCGCCTCCGCTTCGACTACGCCCAAATGAGCCCGGTGCTCAACGCCGTCAAAAAAATGGGCTACCCCCTGCTGCGGCAGGACTACGGAGAATTCCCCCAAATCGATATCGCCATCCGCCTCAGCGAGCAGCAACAAGGATTGCGGCAACTCAAAGCCCTCATCGGCAACCTCCACCTGGAAGAAGTCGATGAAAACACCCGGCTGGAAGGCGTGGAGATCACGCCGGCAGGCTTCCGATGAAAAGAATTCCCACAAAAGGTGACCATTTATATGAAATTCCGTTATATATTTGCTCTTGTCTCCACACGCACCATTTAAAAAAGTGAAAGAGTGAAAAAGTGAAAGAGTGAAAAAGTCTATTTCACTTTTTCACTCTTTCACTTTTCCACTATATCTATATTTGCCAAAAAGCAAAATCCGATTACTATGAAAAAACTACACTACCTCCTGCTGGTTTGGTTCTTCCTGGCAGGTGTGGTCCAATCCCATGGACAAGAAGAACTGGATTCAAGGGCCAATCCGCATAGTATCGCAGCGAAGGTTCTCCTGCTCGACTACGCTACCCCCAACGGCCTTGGGATGGATTCGCTTCCCTTCGGCAATGGCCTGGAAGTAGGTTACATCCGCAATTTCAACCCCTTTCTCAACCTCGCCATTCCAGTGAAGGCCGGCCTGGCCAATGTGGAAGGCTCCGTCAACCGCCAGACGATCATTTCGGTCGATGCCCTGCTACAGGCGCAGTACCAGAAAGATCCCAACAGCTTTCTGGTGCCTTATATCCTGGCAGGCGGCAGCGTGGTGTTTGAAAATTTCGAAATGAGCAGCCTGCAGTTTCCCGTTGGCCTGGGCCTCAACTTCCGCGTAGCGCCCAACACCAGGATCAACCTCCAGGGCGAATACCGCTATTCCCTCGCAGATAACCGCAACAACCTCCAGGTCGGCCTCGGTTTGATCTTCCGCTTGGTGCCAAGTGAGAAAGAAGAAGAACTCCTTCCGCCTCCCATCGAAGATCGCGATGGCGATGGCGTGGCCGATGCGCAGGACGAATGCCCCGACGACGCAGGCCTCCCCGCCCTGCTGGGCTGCCCGGATACGGATGAAGACGGCGTAGCCGACAAAATCGACAAATGCCCCGAAGACGCAGGCCCTGCCGCTACTTTGGGTTGCCCGGATACCGACGAAGATGGTATTGCAGATATCGACGACGAATGCCCCGAGGAAGCAGGCCTGGAGTCTAATAATGGTTGTCCGGATGCACCGGAAGAAGTGATGGTTGCCGACACCGACAACGACGGCCTCGACGATACCCTCGACGAATGCCCCGACAAAGCGGGCCCGATCGAACTGAAAGGCTGTCCGGATAGCGACGGCGACGGCATTGCCGACAAAGACGACAAATGTCCCAATGAATATGGCCCGCTCTCCCGCGGCGGCTGCCCCGCCAAGGACTCCGATGGCGACGGCATCCTCGACGACAAGGATGAATGCCCCGATCAGGCAGGTCCGCTCACCATGATGGGCTGCCCGGACACGGATAAAGACGGCGTGCCCGACCACAAGGACAATTGCCCCAACGAACCCGGCTCCAAGGAAATGAACGGATGCCCCAAGAAGGATACCGATAAAGACGGCGTACTCGATTCCGAGGATGAGTGCCCGGAACTCGCAGGCCCCGTTGCCCTGAAAGGTTGCCCCGACACCGATAAGGACGGCGTTCCCGATAAGGACGACGACTGTCCCTCAGTGAAAGGCCTCAAAGAACTGCGCGGCTGCCCCGACCTCGACGCCGATGACGATGGGGTCAACGACGACCAAGACGAATGCCCCACCGAGAAAGGAACGGCCGCAGCCAAGGGCTGTCCTGACAGGGACGGCGACGGCGTGCCCGACAAGCGCGACAACTGTCCTGATAAGGCAGGTCCCTACAACGGCTGCCCGGATACCGACGACGACGGCGTGGAAGACTCCAAGGACGAATGCCCGGATATCCCCGGTCCCATCGCCAACCTGGGATGCCCCGAGGTGGAAAAGGAAGACCGCGAATTCCTCGACTTCGCTACCCAGGCTGTCAACTTCGAGACGGGTAAAGCCCTGCTGACCGCAGAGTCCTATGAGATACTGGACCAGGTTGCGGGCATCCTTGAGAAATACCCCTACTACAAGTGCCGCATCGTCGGACATACCGACAATACCGGCTCCTCATCCTTCAACCAAACCCTTTCGCAAGAGCGGGCCAAATCGTGCTTTGAATACCTGCGCTCGCGCGGCCTGCCGGAAGAGCGCCTCACCTTTGTGGGCATGGGCTCGAATAAGCCGATTGCCAGCAATAATACTGAGGAAGGAAGGGAACTGAATCGCAGGGTAGAATTTGAATTGTATGCGAAGTAGTTGAGAGTTGAGTGTGGAGAGTGATGTGAGGCCGAGGCAACAGCGTTGCCTCGCGTTCACTCCACTCTCCACTCTCCACTCTCCACTTTTTTAAGCACTTTCTCCTCCAGCTCTTTCTTAAACCCCACTACTTTCTCCAACACCTCGGGCCGCTGGCAGCCGATAATCTGTGCGGCCAGGATGCCTGCGTTTTGGGCGGCGTTGAGCGCCACGGTAGCTACCGGCACGCCGTTGGGCATCTGGAGGATGGACAGAATGGAGTCCCAGCCATCGATGCTGTTCGATGATTTGATGGGCACGCCGATGACGGGGAGAGGGGAGAGGGAGGCCACCATACCTGGAAGGTGCGCCGCTCCTCCGGCGCCGGCGATGATCACTTTTATTCCACGAGTGTGCGCCTCTTTCGCGAAGCGAAACATCCGCTCCGGCGTGCGGTGGGCCGACACGATGGTCATTTCGTAGGCGATGTCCATCGACTGGAGCAGTTCTGCTGCCTGCCGCATGACGGGGAGGTCGGAGTCCGACCCCATGATAATGGCTACTTCGGGGAGGTTCATGCGATGACTTTTAAGGTTTGTTGCACGATGCGGGCTTTTTCCTGCGCCCGTTGCATATCGGGGTCTACGATCGTTACGTGCCCCATTTTCCGGTAGGGCTTGGTAATGGCTTTTCCGTAAATATGGGGAAATACCCCTTCGATGGCGATACATTTTTCAAAACCGGCGTATTGCACGGGGCCATCGTAACCGGGTTCTCCCAGCAGGTTGACCATCACGGAAGGCGCCTTGATGCGGGTGCTGCCCAGCGGCAGGTCGAGGATGCCCCGCAGATGCTGCTCGAATTGAGAAGTATAGTTCCCCTCGATGGTCTGATGCCCGCTGTTGTGCGGCCGCGGCGCAACTTCATTGACAAGGACTTCTCCATCCGGGGTCAGGAACAACTCCACCGCCAGCAGGCCGCTGATCTGGAAAGCTTCGATCGTGGCTAGGGCAATTTCTTCTGCTTTTTGCTCGATAGCCGGGCCAATCTGCGCCGGGCAGAGCAGCCATTCCACCAAATTGGCCTCCGGGTTGAAAACCATTTCCACAGCAGGAAAACTCACCACCTGCCCGCTCGGGTTGCGCGCGGCGATCACGGCCAGTTCCTTGGCGATGGGAACGAGGTCTTCCACCACACTTGGGCCCGGAAGCAACTTTTCCAGATCAGCCGCTGTCTGAATGACGGCAACGCCCCGGCCATCGTAGCCTCCTTTTCTGACTTTCTGCACGAAAGGAAGGCTGAGGCGCCCATCCCTGACGGCTTCTCTGATAGAAGTTTCATCCGGCCAGAGCGAAAACGCAGAAGTTGGAAGCCCGTGATCTCGGTAAAACTCCTTTTGCAGCCCTTTATCCTGAATAATGGCCAAAGCCTCAGGCCTGGGATGGATGGTAATGCCCTCCTGCTGGAGCTGAAACAGCGCCTCAATATTGACGCTTTCTATTTCAATGGTCAGCACGTCGACCTGGCGGCCGAATTGCAGCACATCGTCGTATTCCCTGAAATTGCCTTCGGCAAAATACCTGCAAACCGGGCCTGCGGGAAAATCGCGGCTTTCATCCAGCACCCAGAGGGCGAGATCCCACCTGCTGGCTGCCTGCGCCATCATTTTACCAAGCTGCCCGCCGCCCAGGACGCCCACTTTGAAATCGGAACTCAGTAATCTTTGCATGGGGGCAAGATACGGCGTTTCTTATAAACGCTGTATCTTACGTCCAGATGACATCTCTTAAAGATGACATCTTTAAGAGATGTCATCTGTGTTAAGAAAATCTTAAAATTTCCATGAAATCCATACTGATCAAAAACGCCCGCCTCGTCAATCGCGGCAACATCACTGAAGCTGACATCCTGATCAAAAACGGCCGCATCGAAAAGATCGCCGGCTCGATCAGCGCCCCGGCCGATCTGGAAATCGATGCCAAAGGCAAACACGTCCTGCCAGGCATTATCGATGACCAGGTGCACTTCCGGGAACCGGGCCTGACCCATAAGGCCGACATCTACACCGAGTCGCGCGCCGCAGTGGCCGGCGGGGTCACTTCCTTTATGGAAATGCCCAATACCAAGCCCACTGCAACCACCCAGGAACTGCTCGCCGACAAATACGCCATCGGCGCCCGAACCTCCCTGGCAAACTATTCCTTCTATATGGGCGCCGCCAACGACAACCTCGGCGAAGTGCTTCGCACCGACCCCGGAAATGTCTGCGGCGTCAAAGTTTTTATGGGCTCCAGCACGGGAAATATGCTGGTCGATAACCCCTCCACCCTGGAGGCGCTCTTCTCCCAATGCCCCATGCTCATCGCCACCCATTGCGAAGACGAACCCACAGTGCGCGCCAACGAGGCCGCCTTCCGGGCTAAATACGGGGAAAATGTGCCCATGCACCTGCACCCCGAGATCCGCAACGTGGAGGCCTGCTATAAGTCTTCTTCCATGGCGGTCGATCTCGCCAAAAAACACGGTACCAGGCTGCACATCCTGCACCTGACCACCAAAGACGAACTGTCGCTCTTTCGCAACGACATCCCCCTCGAACAAAAGAAGATCACGGCAGAAGTCTGCGTGCATCACCTCTATTTCAATGCCGATCGCTACGCCGACCTGGGCAGCCAGATCAAGTGCAACCCCGCGGTGAAAGGCCGGGAACACCAGGAGGCCCTTTTCCCCGCCCTGCTCGACGACCGCCTCGATGTGATCGCCACCGACCACGCGCCCCATACCTGGGAGGAAAAACAAAATACCTACTTCCAGGCGCCTTCCGGCGTACCCCTGATCCAGCATACCCTCAACGTGATGCTCGAATTCTACCACCAGGGCCGCATCAGCCTGGAACGGATCGTGGAGAAAATGTGCCACGCCCCCGCCATCGCCTTCCGCGTCCGCGAACGCGGCTTCCTCGACGAAGGCTCCTGGGCCGACCTGTCAATCGTGGATGTGGACAGGGAATGGACCGTCAGCCGCGAATCGCTGCTCTATAAATGCGGCTGGTCGCCCTTCGTAGGCCACACCTTCAAAGGTTACGTGGAAACTACCCTGGTGAGCGGCCACCCTGCCTGGCACAACGGACGGCTGGACGAAAGCCGCATGGGTATGCGGCTGGCATTTCATCCGATTAAATAGTCCCCCAACCCATTACCGCGCCTCCTGAAACCATGAGAAAAAGGAGGAAAAGGAGATAAACCGCAATGAATACGATCGCTACAATGCCGTAAAACCGGAAGGTCGAACGCAGAAACCCAATGCTTTCAGTAAGTTGGGAGGAAGAATTGTCCTTCACCGCACCCTGCGCCCGGTTGGCAAAGTTGTACATGAAGAGGGAGGGGAATAAATAAACAACGGCGATGATGAGGTAAAGGAACCCAATAAAGACAGGGGAAAAGCCCAGTGCCGAGAATTGAGAGCTCAGTGCCGAGCTCATCGCGAGGGTACTCAGGCCTATCAGTACCAGAAACCCGGTCCCAATAAATCCCAAAATGGCCAGGAATTTGGCCCATCGGGCCGCTTCATTCAGAAAAAAACGGGCATCGCCGGAGAGGCTGAGCCCATTGTCAGCGCCCATGTCGCTGTCGAGGAGCGGGTTGTTGTCCATCGTGGTGTTTTTTTGCTAAGATAAATTTTTGTTGGTGAAATGGTGAAAAAGTGAAAAAGTGAAATGGGGGATAAAATTGGGTTATATTTTGTGGCATTAGTGCCTCCAGACGATATCGCAGAGGAGGTAAAGGCATTTAAAGAGCTGGCCGCCAAGCGCTTCCAAAGCAAACGGGCGCTGACTTCTCCTGCCCATATCACCCTCCAGCCCCCTTTTAAATGGTCCGAAAACCGCATCGGCGAAATCACCGCCCTGCTGGAACAGTTCGCCCCCACCGTAACACCTTTCGAACAGGAACTGCGCGATTTCAATTGCTTCAAGCCCAGGGTCGTCTTTGTCGATGTGGTCCTCAACGATGCGCTCAACAACCTGGCCGCCCGCTTGCAGGATTCCCTCAAACCACTGCTCGGCGAGGAAAATATCGACTCCCGCCCCTACCACCCCCACATGACCGTAGCCTTCAAAGACCTCAAGCCCTATTGGTTCTACCGGGCATGGGAGTATTTCTCTGCTCAATCCTATCAGCGCACCTTCACCGCCGATGCCCTCTGCCTGCTGAAGCACAATGGGAAGGAGTGGGAGGTGGTGAGAGTTTTCAGTTTTTAGTTTTCAATTTTCAGTTATTTTTTCAATTTTTAAATTTATTTTAAACTAAAATTCACTTCCTTTGTTCCCCAACAACCCAACAACCCAACTATGCCACGTATGATCCTTTTCCTCCTTCTCTCAGCATTTTTCTCCGCCTGCCAACCGGAGCCTGATCCCAATCCTGATCCAAATCCGCCTGCGGATACCCTCCGCTACCTGGCTCTTGGCGATTCCTATACCATCGGCCACGGCGTGCCGGCTTCCGACCGCTTTCCCGTCCAACTCGCAGAGGCGCTCAGGGCCAAAGGATTGGCCGTAGCTGATCCCCGGATTCTGGCCACGACAGGCTGGACGACCCAAAACCTGAAAACCGCTATGAAGAACGCCAATCTGGACTCCAGCTACAATCTGGTCTCCCTCTTGATCGGCGTCAACAACCAATACCAGGGGAAGCCCATCACAGAATATTACACGGATTTTAAAGACCTGCTCGATTCGGCGGTGGTGCATGCCAACGGCGACCCCGAGCGCGTGATCGTCTTGTCCATCCCCGACTACGCCTACACACCTTTCGGGCAGGGCAGCCCCGATCCCGCCAAAATCAGCTCGGAAATCGACAGTTTTAACGCTGTCGCCAAAAGCATCACCGAAAGTCGCGGCATCCAATATTTCGACATCACCCCCATATCCCGGCTTGGGCTGGAACAGCCCGAACTGGTAGCCCCAGACAGACTCCACCCATCCGGGGAACAATACCGCAGATGGGTGGAGGTGATCATGGAGGGGCTCAACGAATGACGGAGAGCATCACGCTCATGCTCTGCCCCTTTTCATTGGAAAGCCGGCAGGCATAAATGCCGCCGGGCAGGCCATTGAGCCCTGTTTGAAGGGTGTGACAGCCCGGTGAAAGGGGTGAGTTATCCAATATCCTGCCAGCCACCCTTCCAAAGGCGTCAATCAGTTCCAGGGTGTAAAAACCCTCTTCGAGGATGGTCAGCTCTATCTGAGCCCCACCCTCGGCAGGGTTGGGATAGGGAAGAATACCTCCCTGCATCTCCTCAGCCTCATTCAGTCCGGAAGGACCTCCCGCACCAAAACGCAGGATGACGCCATTGTCGCCCACGGCCCAGCCCAGGTTGTTGGAGATAAAGAAAATACCATTCAGGTTAGAGGTCGTGAGCACCGGTTCAAGTACCCAGGTTTCCCCTCCGTCGGTAGTGGCGAAAACCTGACCATGGAATGCGCTGATCCATCCGTGGTTGGGATCGGTGAAATACACATCCGTCAGATCGTCGTCGGGACCGGCAATTTCGGTCCGGCTCCAGTAATTCCCACCATCGATCGTGCGGAATACGACCCCGGAGTCAGCCACTGCGTAGCCCTTGTCAGGCGAGGTAAAATGCAGGCCGTTGATATCGATGCAGGACCAATCCTCCCAGTTATTCCAGGGGTATTCCTCCCAGGTGTCCCCTCCGTCGGTCGTCTTGGCGATATGGCCGCATTGCCCGACGGCGAACCCCTTCTGATTGTCAAACATAAAACCGGCGAGATTGTCTTCTATGATCCCGCTTCCCGAAGGATCCGACCAGGTGGCGCCGCCATTGGTCGTCTTGACGATCGCACTGACCTGAATGAAAGCAAATCCCTGGGTCGGGGTCAGGAATTGCAGATCGAAAACATAGAAGTTCAGGGTATTGATGAACCCGCCATTCCATGACTGCCCACCGTTATGGCTGTAATAGACAGTGTCCCAGGCGCCAACATAGATATCTTGAGGAGTGGCGGCATACACGGTGTAAAAGTCGGCATAGGAGGACGGGCCTGTCTTCGCCCAGTGATTCCCGCTGTTGGCTGACTTCAGGCAGGTTGCCCCGGCGCCGCTCACAAAGCCGGTATGCTGGTCGGCAAAATGAACAGATAACAGGTTCTCCGTTACGCCGCTCGGAATGATCTGCCAGGCGGCTTCCGATCCTCCCACCAGATTGGCAACCGGGTGGTTGGAGAAGGATTCAAGCGGTATGCCTCCCGATGAGGCGATATTCCCGGCTGTATAACTGACACGCAATACCTCATCGGCAACAACCGGCGTGGAAAGCGTGAGCAGGATAATGTGGTCTTCCCCGGGCGCAAGCGAAGCGGAAGTGAAGTTGACGGGACTTCCATTATGGGTTCCTGAAAACTGGTTGTGTTTGCCGGCCGGATTGGCCATCGGGGTCGTGAAAAGCAGCTCAAATACATTGCCCGTTTCATTCGTGTTGGCCAGGTATAAACTGGGTGCTACCGGCCCGCCCCCCATACTGAAATTCATATCGTCGATGATATAACTGGTTCCGTAATGCACACTAAACGCAGAGGTCAGAATGCCGATAAACCCCTCGTCGGGAACCTCGCCGTTGGCATAATTGATGGGGATGCTGATTTCCGTCCAGTTTTCATACGTCTCGCCAATGGTATACAGGGCCGAGCCAATCAAGACGCCTTCCTTGAACATACCGACAGAAAACTGAAGATAGTCGCCACCAACTGCCGTCCCTTTGATAAAGAACTTCAGGGCGGTATATTTCTGGGAAAGAGAAATGTTCCCATCGTGGTGCATCACGGGGCCCATGTAGCTCGACATGTTCTCGTCCCACTCCACGCTGAGTTGGACCGCATATGATCCGGTATGTCCTTCGACTTGAAAAATATTGGCAAAATCATCCGTATTCAGGGTTTCCCATGATACGGGCTCGAAGGCGCCGGAAGGTGTGATTTCCCAATCTTCGAATCCTCCATTGGGTACGTTTTGGGAAATTAACAGCGCCGCAGGGGCCGCCAATAGGCACAGGAGCAGATAGATACTTTTCATAACGGCTTGGAATTTGGATGCAAAAAAAAAACTATGACAGGAATGTTCTTTGTGTCAGAGAGCAACCAATACAGCCGTTATTTTTTATAAAAGACAAGTACGCTATTTTTCTAACAATAAAATGAAAAAGCCGGTTTCAAAACCGGCTTTCTCATTTTCCACAACAGTCATTATTTTTTCATCGGGACTTTTAATCAAATACCGCCACAATCACCCCTTCCGTATCCGACTTCCAGTTGGGCACGAACATGGGGCGGCCGTTGTAATTCAGCTCGATGCTTCCCGGTGGGTTGGTGGGGATGAAATAATCGACGCCCACCAAAAACGAGGTCAGGAAGTTGAAGGCGGCGTGGATGTTGCCGCTCGACTGCCCGTCCCCATCGTCGTACAAAAAGAACGCGATGGAAGTCTTGTTGGCATTGGCATAGGCGTCGGTAGCGAATGGCACGCCATTTACGCTGAGCTGGTCGCGCTGATACACCACGGCCTGGTTGGCGGAGAAAACCGCCAGCACCGTCTGGTCGTCGTCTTTCGGTATGCCGGCGAGCAACAAGCCCGCCAGGGAAGTGGGCGGCGGGAACATGCGCAGGTAAACCATTCGGTTGGAGCGGGTAAAGCCTTCACGGAAGTAGTGGATAGGCCGGTCGGCAGGGTCGGTCGTGCGGACAAAAAACTCATAAGGAACTTCGGGCTTGGCTGTCCAGGGCCCCCAGCCGCCCTTGGAGTCTGCAGTGAGCGTCGCGTCGGGCGTAGCCCGGATGCGCTGGCCCGAGGCCGGATCTACCTCGTAAATCTCGATGGTCGCTCCCACCAGCGCTTTGTTCTCGCCAAGCGTTACAACCCGGCCTTTCAATTCAATCAGGTTTTCCGGCAGGATGGCGGTTGTAGCCGGCATTTTCCCTCCATTGAAAAAAGAAAACAGTTGCTCGAAACTGGCTGCCGAAGTAGCTACCTGATAGTGGTCGAGGTCGGTGAATGAAATATTGGTCGCGCCGGGAATGTCCTTCCCCGGCACTACCTTGTCGCCTGCCGACCAGATATTGGCCGTGGGAACGGAACCGCCCGGCCCGGCAGGTCCGGCCTGCTCGCTGCTTCCGATGTGCACGTAGGCGGCCACCTTGGCGGCGCGCGTAGAGTCGGAAAGATAGTTATAGCAAAGCCCTCCTCCGGCGGAATGGCCGGCCAGGTGGATCTTTTCCACCCCGTGGGTCTGTAGCACCTCGTCGATCAGGGCGTCCAGTTTGGTCACGGCTTCTGCCTGGTTGCCCAGGGTGTTCCAGTCGAACGCATAGAGATAATCCGGGCAGTAGTCGTTTGCCGTAAAGCGTTGTGCCTGCGTCGCGTAGGTATCGCCCGAAGCCAGGAACCCATGCACGAAAATGATGGGGGTAAGCGTAGAGTCACAGAGTGGCGGATCAGGCATGCCCATGTCGTCGTCGTCACGGCAGGCATAGCTGGTCAGGGAAAGGGCAAAGGCGAAGGTCAGCGCAAAGAGGGTGAGGATGCGGTACATAAAATGGGTTTATTTCGGGTCATTGAATTCGCAATATCACACCACCAACCCGATCAGCCAGACCAGGGTCAGCACGGCGGCGGCGAGGAACAGGTAAAGCAGCCACAGTTCGCCCCAGCTGTATTCTGCTTTGCCAAAAATGGCGCGGGCCGGCAGCTCAAGGAAACGCTTTAACCCGGACAGGTCAATCGTCCTGTGGGCTTTTTTCTCCGCCTGCGGATGGATCATGCCCTCCGCGGCAAGCCGGAAGGATTTCGTCCTCTTCGCCAGCAGCAGCACTTCGGCGCCGACCACCAGGATGAACAACAAACAGGCGCCCATGAGGATCTGCGAATAAAGGGGAAGCGAAGCGAGGTATTCAAGCGCGTTTTGCATGACGTTACGATTTTGAGTGAAAATACGTTTTTTTTCACTAATCACCAATCACCAATCACTAATCACCATTTCCCTACCGTTCCGTCAAATAACCGCAGGGCCTTATTCGTTCTCTGCCTGATTTTTCTATCTTCACCGGCATAACCGTCGAAAAACCGTCTATGCGGCTGAGAATCTGTATCGCTCTGGTCTCTTCCTTTATTTCCGCTCACCTCGCGGCCCAGTCTTTTTTTCCCGTAAAAATGGATAAGAAATGGGGACTCATCAACGCCGAGGGCCAACTGGTGCTCCAACCGGTCTACGACGCTATCGGCGAATTCAAATCCTTTGGCTATGCCGTGATGCAACGCAATGGCAAGGTGGGTCTGCTCGGCCGAAACGGCCAGGAGATATTGGCGCCGGCCTACCAGGACCTCAAAGTGCTCACCTCCGAACTGGTGGCCGTGCTGCGCGACGACCAGTGGTCTATCATCCGCCTCGACGGCAGGGTGGTGCTGCCGCCGGGATATGATCGCGTCACCGCTCTTCATTCCGATTTTCTCGCTTTTCAGGAAAACGGACAGTGGGGCGTCGTAGACCGCGTGGGCAAACGGGTGGTCGAGTGCCGCTACGACGCTATCCAGTACCGCCCCGAAGGGTATTTTCTTTCGGAGAAAGAAGGCGGCCTCGGCGTGCTGACCTGGGAAGGCAGCGAACTCCTGCCCACCCAATACGACGATATCCGTTTCGAAGAAAGAGGACTGATCTTTTTCAAAAAACAAAACCGCTGGGGCATGGCCGACTGCCACTCGGGCATCGTGCTGCCCGCCGCATACGACCATATCGACCCCATCGGCGAATGGTTCATCCGCCTGCGCAGGGGCGACAAGCTGGAACTATACTCGCTGTCGTGCGAAAAACTCATCTCCCAGGGCGAGTACGACGACTGTTATCTCTTCTCCGGCCGCGCCCTTCTTGTGAAGCGCAACCGCCACCTCGGACTCCTTGACGATTGTGGCCGCCTGCTGCTGCCGGCGCGCTATTTCGAAATCCATCCCTTCGGCGCCAACACCTGGCGCGTCAACTCCCAAGGAAAATGGGGCCTGGTCGAAGCCCAGGGCCAGCTGCGCCTTCCCTTCGAATTCGACTACATCGCTCCGCCCCGCGGCAGCGTCAGCCTCGTGCGCAAGAACGGACGCACCGGTCTGGTCAACACCCAGGGCAAACTCGTCATCCCCGCCCTGTACGACCGCATCGAGATCGCCGGCTCACAGGTCAGGGCTTTCGATGGGGAAGCGCTCACCCTTTTCACTCTCGACGAACAGGGCGAGTTGCAAGACCTGGCCCAATTCAACCAACACCTCACCATTTCCATTGGCAAACCCGCGCAAAAGAGCGCAGGCGAACCCCAGCTTTCTCCCTACGTGCTCGACCGCTTCGAGTGGTACTATGCTCCCCACATGGACAAATGGGGCCTTCGCCGCCTCGAGGACGGCGCAGGACAGATCGAACCGCTCTTCGATTTTGTGCAGGTCTATCCGCAATGGGGCTTTTCGCTGGTCGGCGTATCTTCGCCTGCGCCCATGGATCTCGAGCGCACCACCTACCGTTTCGAGCGCTTGTACGGCCTGGTCAACAACGCCGAAGGCTTGCTCGTCACCGACCTGGGCCTTTGGGATATGCGCATCTCCGACCTTGAAAAGGGATTCTCCGCAGCCCGCGTCGTGCAAAGCAACGGCAGGCACGGATTGCTTACACCCGCAGGCAAGTTCCTCTGCCGCGACTATGCCTTTATCGGCGATTTCGCCGACGGCCGCGCGAGGGCCAGCGTCAAGGGCAGGCTCTCGGGCTCGCTCAGCGAAGAAAACCTCGACCTGGGGCTTGTTTCCGGCTATCTCAACCAATTGATGACGCCCAACTCCATGCTCGATTTTACCCAATACGACCTGGAGTTTGAGCGGGAAGCGCGCCTGGTCTGCGACGACTGCGAATGGGGCTATATCGATACCTCCGGTAAAATGATCGTGCCGCCAGGCTACGCCTTTGCCCGCGATTTCGTAAACGGCGTGGGCATCGTGCAATCGGGCGACAAATGGGGCATGCTCGGGCCTCAGGGCGAAACCCTCATTCCCTGCCGCTACGACGCGGTCGAATTTCTCGAAAATACTTCCAACCAGATTGTGCGCATCTACAAGCGCGAAGAAAAATACGGCCTGATCGACTCGCTTGGCCAGGTTGCCCTGCAACTGGCTTTCGACGAGGTGGGCTCCTTCCGCGAGGGCCTGCTCGCCGTCAAGCAGGACGGCCTCTGGGGCTTCGTCGACCGCTTCGGCAATGAGGTTGTGCCCTGTGACTTTCGCGCCGTGGAAAACTTTTCCGAAGGAAAAGCCGCCGTGAAAATGGGCCGGAAGTGGGGCTTCGTCGATCCGGAAGGCCGCCTTAAGATCGACTTCCAATTCATCCGCGTCGGCAACTTCTCCAATGGCCTGGCCTGGTTTTTCGACGGCGCCCGTTACGGTTACATCAACGAGCAGGGGCAGGTGGCTATTCCGCCGCAATTCGACCGCGCGTTCGATTTCGAAGGCCCGGTGGCCCGCGTGGTGCGCGACGCCAAATTCGGCCTCATCGACAGGCAGGGGCGCATGGTGCTCAAACCCAAATACTCCATTATCCACCCCTTTGGCGGCAATGGCCTGGCCAAGGCCGGCTCCGGCAACGACTACATCACCTGGTCGCTCATCAACCAGGCGGGCGAGCCGGTCACCACCCAGTCATTTATCGAAATACACCCATTCTCGGAAGGCCTGGCAGCCGTAAAGACTCGCAACGGCTATGGGTTTGTTGATGAAACGGGAAAACTGGCCATCCCCGACCGCTTTGTCAAAGTGTCACGGTTCTCCAATGGCCGCGCCTCCGTGCAGGAAAACGGACGCTGCGGATACATCGGTCGCGACGGCGCACTGCGCATCGATATGGCTTTTACCCGCTGCTTTGATTTCGAAGAAGGAAAAGCCGTCGTCTACCAGGGTTACCGCAAAGCCGGCCTCATCGACTCAAGCGGCCGTTTCGTCATCCTGCCCAGCCTCGATAACCTGGCTGAATTTTCGGGGGGCAAGGGGCTGATGCGCGACGATACCTACCGCTTTTATTACATCACAGAAAAAGTAGACGAGGGCGAAACCCACTACGACGCTGCCCGGCCCTACCAGCACGGCATCGCCGTGGTGCAGTCCAACGGCCAATGGGGCGTCATCAACCAAAACGGCATCGAGATCATCCCGCCCAAATACGATCGAATCGATAGTTTCGAGAACGGCTACGCCAAGGTGCGCATCAAGGGCTTCTCCGGCCTCTCCAATCTGCGCGGGGAACTGATCGTGCAACCCGACTACGAATATATTTCTTATGCGGGAGAAGGACTTTTTCGCGTAGAACAAGGAGAAAAAATCGGATATTTCGACCTGGAAGGGAATTGGGTATGGGGACTTAGGGAGTGAGCGTCTGAGTTATGGAGAAGCCAAGGATTTTGATCATCGACGACGAAAAAGATATCCGCACGCTGATTGAGCGGCTGCTGCGGCTGGAAGGGTATGAAGTCTTTCAGGCGGAAAACGGCGCTTCGGGCTTGAAGCTGCTGGAAAAGCAGGAAGTGCACACCGTTATCTGCGATGTGAAGCTTCCCGACGCCCATGGCCTGGAGTTGCTGCCAAAAATCAAAAAAATCCAACCCCTTTGCGAAGTGATCCTGCTGACGGCCTACGGCACCATACCCGACGGAGTGCAGGCCATCAAAGAGGGCGCTTTTGACTACATCACCAAGGGCGACGACAACGGGAAGATCTACCCGCTCGTCAACCGGGCTACCGAGAAGGCCATGCTGCAATACAGGGTGCGCGAACTCGAAGCGCGGGTAGGAGGGCAGGTCCACTTCTCCGAAATCGTCGGCAAATCGGCTGAGCTCAAGCGGGCCATCGACATGGCGCGTAAGGTAGCCGCCACCGACGCCACGGTGCTCCTCAACGGCGATACCGGTACCGGCAAGGAAGTCTTCGCCCGTGCCATCCACTGCGAAAGCCTTCGCACCTCCCAGCCCTTCGTGGCCGTCAACTGCTCGGCCCTGGGCAAGGAACTGCTCGAAAGCGAAATGTTCGGCCACAAGGCCGGCGCCTTTACCGGCGCTACCCACGATAAAAAAGGCCTCTTCCAGGAAGCCGACAAGGGCACCATCTTCCTCGACGAGATCGGAGAAATGGACCTGGCCCTGCAGGCCAAGCTGCTGCGCGTGCTCGAAACCGGCGCCTTCCTGCGCGTGGGCGAGACCAGGGAAACCAAGGTCGACGTGCGCGTCATCGCCGCAACCAACCGCGACCTGCAAGCCGAAAGCGAAAAAGGCCAGTTCCGCGCCGACCTCTTTTACCGCCTTTCCGTTTTCCAGATACGCCTGCCCAGCCTGCAAGAGCGCCGGGAGGACATTCCCCTGCTCGCCCGCCATTTTATCCAGATGACCACCGACCGCATGAACCGGAAGGCCATGGAGATGTCGGACGAATTCGAGCAAGCCCTCCAGCAGCATCACTGGAAAGGCAACATCCGCGAGCTGAAAAACATCATCGAGCGAGCCGTCATCCTCTCCGACGGCCTCACCCTTACCCCCGACAGCCTCCCCTTCGACTTCCTGCAGGACGAACCCCTGCCCGGCGATTCGCCCCTCAGCCTCCAGGCCGTGGAAGAACGCCATATCCGCAAAGTGCTCGCCTATACCAAGGGCAACAAAACCCGTACCGCCGAAATCCTCGGCATCGGCCTCACCACCCTCTACCGCAAAATGGAGGAGTATGGAATAGAGAAATAAGGACCCCCCACAACCCCAGGGCTGTTCAGTTCTTTCTATTAATGATGGGTTTTGAACATTTTCCCAACTGAATCCGCGTTGCTTGCATCCGTAAAATCCGCGTGCCATCATCATTAATACCGAAAAAGGTACGCGGATAACGCGGATGCAAGCAACGCGGATTTTGACCGTACTTTGCCCCCACAGGAAATTTACTCCCCTTGGCTTCATAGAACTGAACAGCCCTGCCCCCCACAACCCTTTCATTTTGAAAAAGACCCTTTCATTTTGGAAGGGTCTTTTTTTGTCTAAAAACTTTAAATAAAATTAAATATGAATACAACTAACTGAAAATTAAAAACTTAAAACTGAAAACTAAAAAACCCGCAATTCAGGCCCGCCGTTTGGCATAGAGGTAACCAAAGAGAACATACTTATGGAAATCCTGGTGTTTTTTGTCAGTCTTTGGATCGTTCTGGTGGTCTTGACCCTGCTGGATGTCTGGCAGGAGAGAGTCCATCACCAATGACAAACCGAATAAACCGATTTACTAACCCAAAAAAGTAGTCTCATGGGTACCATTGAATTCAGTTCCCAATTCCGATCGCTCGAAAACAAATTGCTGCCGGTAGCTTACCGGTTGACCAACAACTACGAAGACGCCCGCGACCTCATTCAGGAGACGGCGCTCCGGGCATACAACAACAAGGAGAAGTTTGAGATGGGAACCAATTTCCACGCCTGGGTGGTAACCATCATGCGCAACACTTTCATCAACTTCTACCGCAAGAAGAAGAACCGCAATACCTCCTGCGAGCCCACCGGCAGCTACGTCTTCGAGAGCGAATCGCATTTCGAGGAAAACCAGGCCCTGTCGAACCTCATGATGAACGAACTCAAGTCGATCATCTGCGAGTTGACCGACACGTACAGCATTCCCTTCACCATGTTTTACGAAGGTTACAAATACGAGGAGATCGCAGCGCATCTGGATCTGCCGATCGGAACCGTAAAGAGCCGTATCTTTTTCGCCCGCCAATTTTTAAAGGACGCGATTCAAGCCAGATATCCCAAAAACCTGGTTGCTTGACAGGAAAATCAGGATTACACCGGATAGTCAGGATTTTCATTAAATTGCGAAGCAATTATTATCCTGTCGATCCGGCGTAATCCTGAAAATCCTGCCTTCATTGTCTCCTATGAAAACCCCCCGCTTCCTGGATATGAAACTCAAGACCAAGATACGTCTGGTCTTGCTGCTTCTGTTTTCCATCATGACCGTGCTGGGGGTTTTGGCCGGCTACCACCTCGACCGAATAGCCTCTAACTCGGTCGAGATGATGAACACCAACCTGCGCACCCTCAATTACACGCAGGAAATGTGGCTGGCCCTCAACCAATCCATTACTATTGCCGCTACCCAGGACCTGTCGAGCAGGGATACCCGCATACAGCTGCGCAAGTCGTTCAGCGATTTTGAGATGTATATGGGCCTGATGGCCAATACCCTTCCCAAGGGCTGGGAAGACGACCTCATGAAACGCCTGCAGGGGGATTTTGAATACTTCAAGGCCGTCATCTGGGAGTTCGAATCGCAGGGAGAAGCGCCGCCTCAGATGCTGCTGACCTCCCTGAACATGCAGGACCTCCTCAATCAGATTTACACCGTCAATCGCGACAGCATCCAGCAAACCCTGGAAGAAGCCCGCAGACAGGCCATGCGGATCACCCTGGCTATCATTTTGTTCGGATTTTTCTTCTTCATTTTTGCGGTACTGGCGGTCTTTTTCTTTCCCCACTCCATAGCCCAGCCCATCCAGCAACTCACCGAGGGTATCCGCGAGATTACCCGCAAGAACTACAACCAGCGGCTCGAAGTGCGCACGCAGGACGAGTTTGGGGAGGTAGCGGCCTCCTTCAATGCCATGGCAGAGAAACTTCAGGACTACGAGCGCCTCAACATCGCCAAAATTCTTACAGAAAAGCGCCGCATCGAGACGATCATCGGGCAGATGAACGAGCCTATCATCGGTCTGGACCGAAAGAATGGGGTCCTGTTCATCAACCAGAAAGCGCTGGAACTGACCGGGTTGAAGGAGCAGGAGGTGCTGAGGCGTCCGGCAGCCGATGTGGCGGCAGAAAACGATATTTTCAGGGAAATCGTCAAAGACGTACTCGATGGTAAGATGCGGGAGAACATTACTTATCCCTCCTTCAGCCTTATTCACCGTGGCAAAACCTATTATTTCGAAAAAGACCTCCTCTCCGTGCCGCCCTCCGAAGAGTCGCAGGGCGATGGCTCGGTGATCATTCTGAAAAACATCACGGAGTTCAGGGAGCAGGACCTGGCCAAGACCAATTTCATGGCCACGCTGTCGCACGAGCTCAAAACGCCCATTTCCGCCATCGATATGAGCCTTGGCCTGCTGCGGGACGAGCGCATCGGCCACCTCAACCAGGACCAGCAGGAGTTGGCGCAGACCATTCGCGACAATTCAAGCCGCCTGCTCAAAATGGTCAACGAGATACTGGATCTTTCAAAAATCGAGACCGGCATTATGGAACTTTCACTCGACCATTGCCAGGCCGGTGATATCATCCAGCGGGCGGTGGAGAATACCGAAATTTTCGCCGTCGAAAAAGGCATACGCATCAGCACGGATATTGCCGCCGATGTGCCACCCCTTCACCTCGACGTGCAGAAAACCATCGCCGTGCTCACCAACTTCCTCACCAATGCCATTCGTTACTCCCCCCAGCGCGGCAAGATCAGCATCCAGGCCCGGCAGCAGCGCGAGGAAGTGATATTCACCGTGACCGACGAGGGCCCCGGCATCCCGGAGGAAGACCAGTTGAAAATCTTCCAGCGCTACAGCCGCTCACGCAACGACCGAACCAAAGGCACCGGCCTCGGCCTGGCCATCTCCAAGGAGTTTATGGAAAAACAAGGGGGAAGGGTGTGGGTGAAGAGCAAAGTGGGGGAGGGGAGTACGTTTGGGTTTGCGCTTCCGGTTGGTTGATTGATAGGTGAGAAGGTGAGAAGATGAGGAGTGGAATTCCACTTCTCATCTTCTCACCTTTTCATCTCACAATACCTTCAGCAACTCCGCCTCAATCGCCTGCGCTCCCCGCAAATTCGTCGCGGCGATCTTGCCTTCGCGGTCGATGAGGAAGGTGCGGGGGATGGAGTTGACGCCGTAGAGGCGGGCGGGTGCGCAATCCCATTTTTTCAGGTCGGAAACGTGGTAGGGCCAGGGCAGGCCGTCTTTCTGGATGGCTTCTACCCAGCGCTGCTTTTGCTGTTGCATGAGCTGATCGACATTGCCCTTGGCATTGGCCAGTTCGCGCTGGCCCAGACCGTCGAGCGACACACTGAAGACGGTGAAACCCTTGTCTTTGTATTTTTCATACACCTTGACCACATTGGGGTTTTCGCGGCGGCAAGGGCCACACCAGGCGGCCCAGAAATCGAGCAATACCACTTTCCCTTTCAGGTCGGAAAGGGTGTAAGTCTTGCCTTCCGGGCTGGGCAGGCTGATATCCGGGGCGGGCTGGCCTACCTTGATCAGTTCGGAGGCTTGCTGCTGCATGAAGTAGGCTTCGAGTTGGCCGACAAATACGCCGTAATTCTGGGTGTTTTCCGAGGTGGGATATTCCTCTGCCAGTCTGGCGTGGATTTTTTTGTGGCTGGACAGGAATTGCGGGTTTTGTCCCATGGTTTGGAACGCTACCATCATGGCTGCCAGGGAATTGGTACAGGTGTCGACATACTGTTGAATGCCATCGGGCTGCACCGTGCGGTTGAACAGGCCCTGCATCACGGATGCGTAGCTTTGCGAAGAGGAAGAACCCTTGATGTTGACGCCGTACTGGGAAAGGGTGTTGAGGTCGCCTTCCAGCTCAACGAGGCCTTCCTTGCCGTTGAGGATGAGAACCAGTTTTTGCGCGCCGATGCGCAGGCGGTAGACCCCGGCCTGCAGGCCCTGCGGGTAGTTGAACTCGAAATTGCCGTTGGCGTCGGCATCCACCTTGTCAAGTACCTGGTTGGCTTTGTTGATGACTACCTGATCGAGGTAAACCTGGAGGTTGGCAGCATTTTTCACGGCTCCGCGGATCACGGTGCCTTCAACCGAGCTGCCTTCGCCGGCGCATTGCATGCCCAATACGGCTACCAATGCTATGAGAATAAGGGGAATGAAGTTTTTCATATTTGTCGATAGTTTGATAATGCCTGCCATGCTGGAATTTAGAAAAAGGAACACCTCCGGCCGCCGGATAGTTTTTCGGCCGCGCAAAGATAAAATGTCACCCGTTTATTAGGTAGTTCAGGCCGAAAAAGAGGACGAGGTAGATCCACAGGGCGTCGAGGAAGTGCCAGTACAGGGTGAGCAGGCGCAATTTGAGGCGTTTTTCCGGGTCGGAGAAGTATACAAGCACGCTTACCGGGTCTTTCATGCGCTTGCGGGCGGTTTGCAGAAACCGCGCAAGAAAGGGAAGCCCGGCGATCACGTGGGCAAAGTGCAGGCCCGAGATGAGGTAGAGGTAGGATGCCGCGTTGCCGGAATTGAAAAAGACCTGGCGGGAAAACAACTGTTGCCAGCCAAAGATCTGGAGTCCCAGAAACAGAAGCGAAAGCGCGATGGTAGCGATGAGCGCCTGCTGGTAAGCCGCCGTATCGTCGGCCTTGTAGGCGCGCTTGGCCCAGGTCAGGGTAGCGCTGCTCCCGATGAGCACCAGGGTGTTGAATAAAAAGATCGGGGGCAGTTGCACGGGAGGCAGGTTGTTCTGCACCCTGTTGTAAACGAAAGAGACGGTGAGGGCCAGAAACAGGGCAGTAATGCCCATCAGCAACAGCGTCAGCAGCACGTTGTGCGGGTGGAAGGAGAAATTGTCGTATTCGTTGTAGGTACTCCTGGCGCCTTGCTGGTTATTCATATCAATGTAAAATTACCATAAGGCCAAAACAGGCCGCAGGCTGTCTGGTTTACTATAGTGTCATTTTTTTTGAAGCCCTGACCGCTAAATGACAATAAAAGCGTATTATTGCAAACGCACAACAAGCTCATTTTCCATGGACAATGAACTCTCCGCCCCGCTGCTGGTCCGCATTCGTGAAGCCCAATCCTATCAGGGCCGCATTCCTTCCATCGACTTTCTCAACCAGGCCTTCACGCCCCTTGGCCCCATGGAGCGCCTTCACCTGCTCTACGCCTTCTTCCGGGAAGAGGAAGTGCTGGTCACTTCTTCCTTCGGCACCAAGTCGGCCTACCTGCTTTACCTCATCCACCTGATGCGGCCCACGCAGAAGGTGTATTTCATCGATACGACCTACCATTTTCCGGAAACGCTGGCCTATCGCAATACCCTCACAGCGCGCTTCGGCCTCCAGGTAGAGGACGTGCTGCCCAATGAGGCGGAGAATGCCATTACCCGCGAGGAAGAGTGGTGGAAGTCGCACCCCAGGATGTGCTGCGCGGTCAATAAAGTGGCGCCCCTCGAGCCCATCAAAGGCCTCCACAAAGTCTGGATCTCCGGCCTGATGTCCTACCAGACCGACTTCCGGTCCCGCCTCCGGGTGTTCGAGCAGCAGGGTGATATCCTGAAATTCCACCCCCTGATCGACATACCTGAAGAAACTTTCGAGCAGGAAATGACCCGGCTTCAGTTGCCCCGCCACCCCCTGGAATCCGAAGGCTTTGGCTCCATCGGCTGCACCCACTGCACCGCTCCCGGCAACGGCCGCGAAGGCCGCTGGAAGGCCACCGGCCACACCGAATGCGGCCTCCACCCCGGTTACTTCAAAAAGTAACCCTTCACCCTTCACTCTTCACCCTTCACCCAAAAGGTTTCTTTTTCCCTTTGGCTTGCCGTATATTTGCGCAGTCAATTTCAAAGCCTTAATCACAAGCCATGAAAATACTCGTCTGTATCAGCAAAACGCCGGATACCACCGCGAAGATCAGCTTCACGGCCGACAACAAGGAGTGTAACTCCGCCGGCGTGCCTTACATCCTCAACCCCTATGATGAATGGTACTCCCTGGTGCGCGCCCTCGAGCTGACTGAAAAGCACGGCGGCAGCGTCACGGTGATCAACGTCGGCGGGGCCGACAATGAAACGCTCATCCGCAAAGCCCTGGCCATCGGGGCGCAAGACGCCGTGCGCATCGACGCGGAGCCCCGGAGCGCTCTCTTCGTCGCCAAACAAATCGCCGAATTCGCCCGCGACAAGGGCTTCGACGCTATCTTCTGCGGCAAGGAAACCATCGACTATAACGGCTCCGAAGTGGGCCCCATGATCGCCGAAATGCTCGGCCTGCCCTTCCTCTCCTTTGTTAACCACCTCGAACTGGAAGGCAGCAAAGCCAAGGCCAGCCGCGATATCGAAGGCGGCTCGGAAGTCGTGGAGGTCGAACTGCCCTTCGTCCTCAGCGCCGCCAAAGGCATGGCCGAACAGCGAATCCCCAACATGATGGGCATCATGAAGGCCAAACAAAAGCCCTTGCAGGTAGTTACCCCTGCCGGATTTGAAGACAAAGCGAAAATAGCCGCCTACGAACTGCCTCCCGCCAAATCCTCCGTCAAACTCATCGACCCGGAAAATATGGACGAGCTGGTGAGGTTGTTGCATGAAGAAGCGAAAGTCATTTAAAGAGTTTATGAGTTTATGAGGGTATAAGTTTAACCCTCTAAACTCATACCCTCATAAACTTATAAACTAACAACCATGTCAGTACTCATATACGCAGAACACCACAACGGCGGCTTCAAAAAGACCGCTTTCGAGGCAGTGACTTATGGCCGCAAAACCGCCGATGCGCTGGGCGTTCCCTGTTATGCCCTGGTTCTGGGGCCTGTGGAGGGACCCGGCGAATTGGGGCGCTACGGCGCCACGCGCGTGCTGCACATGCCCGATGCAGTTTTCGAAACCTTCGACAGCCAGATATACACCAAGGCCATCGCGGAGGCAGCCGGCCAACTCGGCGCCCAGGTGATCGTCATGGCGCAGACGGCCAACGGCAAGGCCCTGCTCGGCCGCCTGGCGGCGCGCTTCGACGCGGGCTCCGTGGCAGGCGCTACGGCAGTGCCAACCGTGTCAGGGGGCTTCAAGGTGCGCAAAAACGTTTTTTCTGGAAAAGCCATCGCAGTATACGAACTCAACTCGGCCGTCAAGGTGATCTCCGTGGCGGGCAATTCCATCCCGGTCGAAGAATTGGGCCAGCCCGTGGCCGCCGAGCCCTTCAAAGCCGATCTCCCCGCCCCCAGGGTCAAGGTAGTGGAAGTCAAGCGCATCGAAGGCAAGGTGCCGCTGCCTGAAGCCGAACTGGTCGTGTCAGCGGGCCGCGGCATGAAGGGGCCGGAAAACTGGGGACTCATTGAAGAACTGGCCGAAACCCTCAACGCCACCACCGCCTGCTCCCGCCCCGTGGCTGACAGCGATTGGCGCCCCCACCACGAACACGTAGGCCAGACCGGCATCGCCATCCGCCCCAACCTCTACATCGCGGTGGGCATCTCCGGCGCCATCCAGCACCTGGCCGGCGTCAATAACTCCAAGGTCATCGTGGTCATCAATAAAGACCCCGAAGCCCCCTTCTTCAAAGCCGCCGACTACGGCGTCGTGGGCGACCTGTTTGAGGTGGTGCCCAGGTTGACGGCAGCGGTGAAGAAGTTTAAAGGCTGATTTTTTTAAGTTTAGAAGTTTATAGGGGTATAAGTTTATCTCTCATGAACTTTTACCCCTATAAACTTCCAAACTTTTTTGTACCTTTGCCCCGCTGTAACTGATTTTCGTAATCACCAACGGTTAAAAAAACAAAAATGGCAGTTTATTTATCGAAAGAAAAGAAAGCAGAGATCTTTCAAGAGCACGCCGGTTCGGCTAACAACACCGGTTCTGTAGAAGGGCAGGTCGCCCTTTTTACCTATCGCATCCAAAGCTTGTCTGAGCACCTGAAGGAAAACCGCAACGACCACTCATGCCGTCGTTCTCTCCTCCGCCTGGTAGGCCAGCGCAAGCAGCTCTTGAAATACCTTGAGCGCAAGGATATCCAGCGATACAGATCGCTTATCGAAAAATTGGGAATCCGCGGATAACGAAACACGCAAAAGTGTTCTGCCTGGCAGAACACTTTTGCTTTTCTCCCTCCTCCCTCAAGGGCGCCCTCCGGGCCCTGTGCCGCAGACTTTCTCTGCTTTGCTACACATTATTCACATTCCTAACGTCCTGAACAATGGGTCAACAAACTCCGATTACGACTTCCTTTCACTTGCCCGACGGCCGTGAAGTGGTAATTGAAACCGGTAAACTGGCCTCTCTGGCCGACGGCTCCGTGGTCGTCCGCGTAGGCAAGACCATGCTGTTTGCCGTAGTCGTTTCCGCCAAAGAAGCCAAAGAAGATCAAAACTTTTTCCCCCTTTCCGTCGATTACCAGGAAAAATTCGCGGCCTTGGGCCGTATCCCCGGCAACTTCTTCCGCCGGGAATCCAAACTCTCCGATTACGAGGTGCTGATCTGCCGCCTGGTAGACCGCGCCATCCGGCCACTCTTCCCCGATGAGTACATGAACGAAACGCAGGTGATCATCAACCTGATCTCCGGGGAAAAGGAGGAATCGCCCGATGCATATGCTGCCCTGGCCGCTTCCGCTGCCCTGGCCGTTTCCGATATTCCCTTCCAGGGGCCGATCTCGGAAGTGCGCGTCGCCCGTATCAACGGCAAATTCGTCATCAACCCCCGCCGCCCCGAATACGACACGGCCGACCTCGACCTCATCGTCGCAGCTACGATGGACAACGTGATGATGGTGGAAGGCGAAGCCGACGAATGCTCCGAAAAAGACGTCGTCGAAGCCATCAAAGTAGCGCACGAGGCTATCAAGGTGCAGATCCGTGCCCAGCTCGAACTGGCGGAAAAGGTGGGCGGCAAAGCCCTCGCCAAACGCGAAGTGCCTGAAGCGCCCTCCAATGAGGAGCTGAAGAGCTGGATCGACCAGAAAGCCCGCCAGCAACTGTACGAAGTTTCTCGCGCTTTCCTCGACAAAAACTCCCGCAAAACCCGCTTCTCCGAAATCAAAGACCAACTGATCGAAACCCTTACCGCCGAAAAAGGCGAAGAGTATGTGGACGAGAATGAAGGTCTGATCGATACCTACTTCGACAAACTCAAAAAAGAGGTCGTTCGCAAAATGGTGCTCGACGATGGCGTGCGCCTCGACGGCCGCGGCCTGGAAGATATCCGCCCGATCTGGTGCGAGGTAGACTACCTGCCCTCCACCCACGGCTCGGCCATTTTCACCCGCGGCGAAACCCAGTCGCTGACCTCCATGACCCTCGGCACCAAACTCGACGAGGCCATGATCGACAACGCCCTGGAATTGCGTTACGACAAGTTCATCCTCCACTACAATTTCCCCGGCTTTTCTGTCGGCGAAGTCAAACCTCAGCGCGGCCCCGGCCGCCGGGAAGTAGGCCACGCCAACCTGGCCGGCCGCTCCCTGCGCAAGGTGCTGCCCAGCCCCTTTCCCTACACCCTGCGCATCGTCTCCGATATCCTCGAAAGCAACGGCTCCTCCTCCATGGCGACCGTCTGCGCCGGCTCGCTGGCCATGATGGACGGTGGTGTGCAGATCAAAGCCCCCGTCTCTGGTATCGCCATGGGCCTCATCGCGGAAGGCGGCAAAATAGCCATCCTCTCCGATATCCTCGGCGACGAGGATGCCCTGGGGGATATGGACTTCAAAGTGACCGGCACGGAGAATGGCATCACGGGCTGCCAGATGGATATCAAGATCGACGGTCTTCCCTTCGAAGTGCTCGAAAATGCCCTCCAGCAAGCCCGTCGTGGACGCTTGCACATCCTCGGTGAAATGGCCAAGACTATTTCCGCGCCCCGCGAAGACTACAAGCCCCACGCTCCGCGCATCGTCGAGATCATCATCGAGAAAAGCTACATCGGCGCCGTTATCGGCCCAGGTGGCAAGGTCATCCAGGATATCCAGGAGAAAACCGGCACCTCGATCAACATCGAAGAAGTCGGCGACAAGGGCGTGGTCAACATTGCCAGCAACAACCTGGAAGGCATCGAGAAGGCCCTCAGCATTATCCGCCAAATTACCTTCACCCCCGAAATGGGCGATGTGTACGAGGCAGTGGTCAAGTCGGTCATGCCCTACGGCGTGTTCGTCGAATTCCACGGCAAAAGCGGCCTGCTCCACGTTTCCGAAATGTCGCACACCCGTATCGATAAAGTCGAAGACGTCTTCAAGGAAGGCGACGTCGTCAAGGTCAAACTGATCGGCGTCGACAAGAAAACCGGCAAACTCCGCCTCTCCAGCAAAGCGCTTCTGCCAGGCGGCCGCCAGGATGGCGAAGACGGCGATGATAACGACGATAACCGCGACCGCGACCGCGATGGCGGCCACCGCGGCGGCGGCCACCGCGGTCACCGCGACGGCGGAGGAAAACACGGCGGAGGCGGCAGACGCGATTTCCGCAAGTAAATATTACAACCCTTGAAAAGGGAACCGCAAAGATGCTACGGCGTCTTTGCGGTTTTTTTTTGCGTGACTTATCCCCTTTTTGCCCGTCCTTATTGCACGAATGCTCCGGCAAATTTTTAAAAACCGGCGCCGCACGAACTTTTAAACAAAATTGTGTGTTGGTTGGAGTGAGCGGGAAGTTTTAAACAATTTTTTCTGTAAAGTCAAGTTTTTTTTCAAAGATTCATCCTTTTTCCGGTATTTTCGTAGCTGGGCAAACCCCGGTATGAAGGAACCAAAACTGTTTTTATCCCATTTACATATTCAAAACTAAACCCCAAGGTATGCGTCAACTCAAGATTACCAACAAGATTACCACTCGCGAGAGCCTGGCACTCGACAAGTACCTGAATGACATCGGGAAAATCGACATGCTCACCGCCGACGAGGAAGCTGACCTCGCCCGCCGGATCCGCAGTGGCGATCAACGGGCGCTGGAAAGGCTCACCAAGGCCAACTTGCGCTTCGTCGTGTCGGTAGCGAAGCAGTATCAAAACCAGGGCCTCTCCCTGAGCGACCTCATCAACGAGGGCAACGTGGGCTTGATGAAGGCAGCCAAGCGGTTTGATGAAACCAAAGGCTTCAAATTCATCTCCTATGCCGTGTGGTGGATCCGCCAATCCATCCTCCAGGCTATCGTCGAATACTCGCGGATCGTGCGCCTGCCGCTCAACAAAGTAGGTTCCTACAACAAAGTCAACGAAGCCTACCTGGCCTTCATCCAGGAATTCGAACGGGAACCGACCAACGAGGAACTGGCAGAACTGCTCGATATGTCGCCCAAAGAAGTGTCTAACATGCTCAAAGGCGGCAGCCGCCACCTCTCCGTCGACGCCCCCCTCAGCGGCGAAGACGGCGACTCGACCATGCTCGACGTGCTGCCCGACGACGATATGAGCCCGGATATGAACCTCATGGAGCAATCGCTCAAAGAGGAAGTGCAACAAGGTCTGTCCATCCTCTCCCCCCGGGAAGTGGAAGTGCTTTCGGCCTATTATGGCCTCAACGGCCACAAACCCCTGACCCTGGAAGAAATCGGCGAACTGTACGGCCTGACTCGCGAAAGGGTGCGCCAAATCAAGGAAAGAGCCATCCGCAGGCTCCGCAAAGCCTACAACCGCAATAACCTCAAATCTTACCTCGGCTAGTAAAAAACAGCAGACATACGCTCAAAAGGCTTCCCTCTACGAGGGAGGCCTTTTGTTTTTCGCTACTTTCTTCGGAAATTTGAGGTATGTATAAAATGCTCCTCACCATCCCGGCCCTCTGCCTCCTCCTGGCCGGCGCAGGCTGCCGGTCCGACCGCAGCGATGCCGGACAGGCCGCCCCAGGGCAGCAAACCCTGGCGGCAAAGCAGCCCGTCGTGCTGATCTCCAATATCGACTACCTTCGGCTGCGAGACAAACCCGGCCCCGACGGCCAGGTGACCGCCAATTTTATGGAAGGCGATACCCTCTACGACCTGGGAGAAGTCAGCGCCTTTACCACCGAGGTCACCCTGCGTGGCATCCGCTTCAATGAACCCTGGCTCAAGGTGCGGGCCCGCGACAGCCTCGTTGGCTGGATCTACGCCGGCGGCGTCCACTTCCGCCTCGACGACCGCGCCGAACTCACCAGCAGGCTCATGAAGATGCGCCTCCAGACCTTCTTCGGAGAAACCCTGGCACAAAGGGTGCTCGACTACCGGCAAACCTTTCTCAAAGCCCGCTCCAGCGAAGAGCTCGCAGCAGTGTATCGCTCGGCCCAACTCCTGCGCGACACCCTGGTGCAGGTATTCGACAAACGCATCACCATCATCCAGGGACCCGATCAGATCCCCAACCTGACCTGGATGGAAGAAGCGCTGCCGGGACTCGTAGCCCAACGCGTGGCCGAAGGCACAGCCTTTTACCTGTTTCTCGACTATCACCAGTGGCTCGCAAAAGCGCGCCAGACCAAAGGTCCGGAAGACAACCAGTTCGTCGATGTCTGCCTCACCGCCTATGGCCTTGACAGCGTGGAATACATCCTTCCCGACTGGACCATCGCCATTTCCGACGAACACGTCTTCAGCGAGCTGGGCAAGGGCGTACACCGCGCCATGTTCTCCAAAATGACTCAGGCCATGGCCTCCAGCCGCCTTTTCGAACCCGAGTACATGGCATTCAAAAAACAACTCCTCGACGATATCATGGGCCTGCAACTTTCCTACTGGAACAATCAGCAAGCCATCCTCCAGGAACTCGATGGCATCCTGGCCGACAACCCAGGCATCCTCACAAGCGTTGATAAAGAAAACGTCGTGAAAAGACGAGAACAATTCACCCAACCCGAAAAAAACAACATACGCCTCAACCACCGCTCAGGCCTGAACTAACCCCTTCACTCTTCACCCTTCACTCTTCACTCAATATGTCCAAATCCTCTCTCATGCAATGGCTGGATGAACTGCTCAACCCCCTGAATGCGCGCATGCAGCGGGATATGGCAGAGATGCGGGAAGACCTGGCCAAATGGAAGGAAATGCTGATCCCGCTCCATCTTCAGGAGGAACTGGAGTTGCTTTCGAGCCAATATTTGCCGCTGGGCGGTAAGTCGAAAAAGAAACGCGCGCCGGAGAGCGGCCTCTTTGCTACCATTTACCAGGAGCCCGCCATTGCCTGGAGCTACCGCCTGTATCCCGACAAGGCGCGGCAGGCCATGCTGGTGGCGCGCACCGCGCAGCAGGAGTACCTCTACAAGTTCCGCGAGCAGGAGGTGGAGATCGTCATCGGCCCCTACCGCGTTGGCTCGCTGACGGCAGCGCGGCAGCTGATCTCTTCGCGCAAGCGGGAGTTGCTGGCGCAATACGGCAAGGGCAACACTTCCCACATGCCCATTCTGGTGTATGGCCGCGAGGTGGCTTCGCTGGTGCTGCCTTCCGAAACGCCGGTACCCATGCCCCGGGCCTTTGCCTACCTGATGGAAATGAATGAGAACGAACGCGAGCTGCTCATGTCGCTGACCATCCTGGAGATGGTGCGCTGGCGGGTGGGCCGTTAGGGCGCCGGGAAGGCTTCTTCCAGGATGTAGTTGAGGAAATAAACGTCGCTATCGTTGAGCCGGAGGCTTCCGCGGAAGCTGATCTGGGCGTCCTGTTTCCAGGTGCGCCTGCTGCCGGGCTTGCTTTGGTCGAGCTGGATATCCATCACCGATTCGGGGCCTGCGCCGCCGCAAAAGAAACAGCTGCTGAAGGGGAATGCCGACAGCACGAGCAGGCGTTCGTCCTGGGTTTCCTCAAAGGGAATGACGTATCCGCCGATCTCCACCGGTTTGCCTTCGAAGGCCCTGATCTCGGGGTGGAAAACGGGGAAGTAGATGTAGTCGTTGAGGGTGTCGTGCCATTTCTGCTCAAACTCCACCTTGCCCAACAGATTCCAGTCGATGCGGTAGTAGCCGTCGGTGAGCGGGTAGAGGGCAGTGTCAATGGGGGGAGTTGGAGCTGTTTCTTCCGATTGCCTTTCCGGCGCTTCGCCGATGGCAGATTCGGGCGCGCTGTGCTGGCAGCCTGCCCAGATAAGAAGCAAGCAGAAAAAGAAAATGGTTGATTTCATAAAATAAGTTGAATCCGCGTTGCTTGCATCCGTAAAATCCGCGTGCCATCATCATTATAACCGAAAAAGGTACGCGGATGACGCGGATGCAAGCAACGCGGATTTTGACGGTACTATGACCCCACAGGAAATTTACTCCTCTTGGCTTCATAGAACTGGGAAAGAAAAAGGGGAAACAAAACCCCTTGTTGGTTTTATTTCCCCTTTATTAACCGGAGCACGGGGTATTACCTTACGGCATTGACGACCGCTTTGAACGTTTCCGGGTGGTTCATCGCCAGATCGGCGAGGACTTTCCGGTTGAGATTGATATTTTTCTCGCTGAGCAGGTGGATGAAGCGGGAGTAGGACAAGCCTTCTGCCCGGGTAGCTGCGTTGATACGGGCGATCCACAGGCGGCGGAATGCGCGTTTTTTGGCCTTGCGGTCGCGGTAGGCGTACACCAGACCCTTTTCGAGGGTGTTCTTGGCGACCGTATAGACGTTTTTGCGAGCCCCGAAATAGCCTTTGGCTGCTTTCAGGATTTTTTTGCGCCGCTGTCTGGAAGCGACGGCGTTGACTGAACGTGGCATAAGAGATTTTTTAGTTCGACACAGGGGCTTGTTGCACTTTGGGCCTGTGTCCTCGTTAAAAAATTAAATACAAAGCAGGCGTTTCACGCGTTTCTCATCGGCTTCCGACACGAGGGTGGAGCCGCCCAGGCGGTTTTTCCTCGTCTTGGTGCGCTTGCGCAGCAAGTGCGAGGTGTTGGCCTGAAAACGCTTGAGTTTGCCTGATCCAGTGGTCGAAAAGCGCTTTTTCGCACTGGAATGCGTCTTCATTTTAGGCATGGCAATTTTCTTTTATGGAGCGCAAATATACGGTAACTGCGCTGACATTATCAAATAAAGTTTTCAGTTTTCAGTGTTCAGTTTTCAGTTAGTCTTAACTGAACACTGAAAACTGAGAACTATTTCACGGCTTTCTTCTTGGGCGCGAGGATGACCGCCATTTTCCGGCCTTCGAGTTTGGGCATGCTTTCGGCAACGCCGTAGTCTTCGAGTTCCTTGATGAACTTGAGCAGGAGGAGCTCGCCGCGTTCCTTGAAGACGATGGCGCGGCCGCGGAACTGCACGTAGGCCCGGACTTTGGCGCCTTCATCGAGGAACTTTTGGGCATGGCGGGTTTTGAACTCGAAGTCGTGGTCGTCGGTATTAGGTCCGAAGCGGATTTCCTTGACGACGGTTTTGGCAGATTTGGCTTTGAGTTCCTTTTCTTTCTTCTTCCTGTCGTAGAGGAATTTTTTGAAGTCGATGATGCGGACCACGGGCGGAACGGCGTTGGGGGAGATTTCGACGAGGTCGAGCTCCATCTTTTCCGCCCATTCCCTGACTTTGCGGGTGGGGTAGACATCGGATTCGACGGTTTCTCCGATCAGTTCGCTGAGTTCTTCGAGATTATCCCCTACGAGGCGGACTTCCGGCACGCGGATCTGGTCGTTGATGCGGTAAGGGGATTGAGGTTGAGGCCTCCCAAATTTCCGATTGGGATCGGGAACAAAATTTTTTGCCAAACGAAAGTGAATTTAGTTAAAGGGTAAAAATAGTACAACACGGAATAAGGCCTCTAAATTCCGATTTTTTTAAAAAAGTCCTACTGTATCAGGCTATTATTTTTAAAAAAAGCGGCCTCCCCGTTTTTTTTTCAACTCATCCCCCGGCCCCTTCTCTTTCAAGAGAAGGGGAGCTTTTTGGATTTGCCATCCGGAAATTGCCGGACGTGAGGCCTAAGAT
>JBAQQB010000116.1:0-8959 GCA_049306275.1 Saprospiraceae bacterium
TCAATGCCCTATTCTGGCACGATCCCCAATATAAGGACCCCTTATATCTGCTGACCAATCTGGAACATGCTCCTTCGGCTATCCGGTTTTACCGCAAACGCTTCCGGATCGAAACCTTATTTGGCGATATCAAATCCAGAGGCTTCAATATCCATCGGACCAGAATAGCCAATCCGCAAACTTTATCCAACCTTCTTATTGTGGTTAGCCTGGCTTATATCCTGGCACTACTGGCTGAATTTGACATGCGCCGTTCCCAATATCTTAGCCGCTTTTGCCGCAAAGACAGAATCAACTCTTTATCCATCTTTCAGATTGGACTCAGGGGTATCCGCTTTGCCATTAAACACGGCTACTGTCTTTCTTTCCAGTTTTCAAACAACTTCCCGTAGTTAAAAAGTGTACGGCAATGAAAAAGTGAAAAAGTGAAAAAGTGAAAAAGTGAAAAGGGTCCTATTTCACTTTTTCACTTTTACACTTTTTCACAGATTAAATGCTTTTTTCACTCCTTCCACCATATCGAGCTTTTCCCAGGTAAACGTCTCAATCTCGATCGATTTGGTTTCGCCGGAGCCGTTGGTGAAGGACACGGTCTTTTTCTCCGGGTGGCGTCCCATGTGGCCGTAGGCGGCGGTGTCGGAGTACATGGGAGTGCGGAGTTTGAGCCGTTTTTCGATGGCGTAGGGGCGCATGTCGAAGAGCTGGTCGACGACTTTGGCGATCTCGCCGTCGGTCATGTTCACCTTGGCGGTGCCGTAGGTATTGACGTAGATGTTGGTGGGTTTGGCCACACCGATGGCATAGGAAACCTGTACCAGCACTTCGTCGCATACGCCTGCTGCCACGAGGTTTTTGGCGATGTGGCGGGTGGCGTAAGCGCCGGAGCGGTCGACCTTGGAGGGGTCTTTACCGGAGAAAGCGCCGCCGCCGTGTGCGCCTTTGCCGCCGTAGGTGTCGACGATGATCTTGCGGCCCGTCAGGCCGGAGTCGCCGTGCGGCCCGCCGATGACGAACTTGCCGGTGGGGTTGATATGGTAATTGATCTGGTCGTTGAAAAGGGCCTGCAGCTTGGGCTGGCAACCCTGCTTCACGCGCGGGATGAGGATATTGAGCACGTCGGCCCGGATGCGGGCCAGCATGTTGGTATCGGTGTCGAAGTCGTCGTGCTGGGTAGATACAACGATGGTGTCGATGCGCACGGGCTGGTGATCGTCGTTGTATTCGATGGTCACCTGCGATTTGGCGTCAGGGCGCAGGTAGGTCATCACCTGGCCTTCGCGGCGGATGGCTGCCAGCTCGCGGAGCAGGCGGTGAGCAAGGTCGATGGCTACCGGCATGTAAGTCTCCGTTTCGTTGGAGGCATATCCGAACATCATGCCTTGATCGCCGGCGCCCTGGTCTTCAGGATTGGCGCGTTCCACGCCCATGGCGATGTCTGGCGATTGTTCGTGAATGGCGGAGAGGATGCCGCAGGAATTGGCCTCGAACATATACTCCGAACGGGTATAGCCGATGCGGCGGATCACGTCGCGGGCGATGTTTTGCAGGTCGAGGTAGGTTTGGGATCGCACCTCGCCGGCAAGCACTACCTGGCCGGTGGTCACCAGCGTCTCGCAAGCCACTTTGGAGTGGGCGTCGAAAGCCAGGAAATGGTCTACCAGCGCGTCAGAAATCTGATCGGCAACTTTATCGGGATGGCCCTCCGAAACGGATTCGGACGTAAAGAGGTAAGGCATGAGAATCTTGGTTTAAATGGTTTCTTTTACTAGGCGGCAAAGATAGGAAAGTTTCAGGATTACCTCACCCTTCACTTTACTTCACAAACGAACATCTGCTTCTCTGCACCATCTTTCAGAAACAACACCCCCTCCAGCATATCCCCGATCTGCACGGGGCCGACGCCGGCGGGCGTGCCGGTGTAGATGAGATCGCCGACCTGGAGTTTGAAGTATTGGGAAACGTGGACGATGATGTCTTCGAAGGGGAAGAGGAGGTCGGAGGTGTTGCCCTGCTGCACGGCTTGTCCGTTTTTGCGCAGCTCGAAGCGGATGGCTTTGGGATCGACTTCGTCGATGGGCACGAAGGGGCTGAGCACGGCGGAGTCGTCGAAGGCTTTGGCGATTTCCCAGGGATGGCCTTTTTTCTTGAGCTCATCCTGCACGTCGCGGGCGGTAAAGTCGATGCCCAATGCGATCTGGTCGTAGTAGGCGGAGGCGAATTCGCGCTGCACGTGGCGGCCGTTCTTACAAATCCGGAGCACCACTTCGATCTCGTGGTGGATTTCTTTGGAAAATTCGGGATAGTAGAAGGGCTTGTCATTGACCAGCAGGGCGGTGGCGGGCTTCATGAAGACCACGGGTTTGCCCGGCACGGGGTTATTGAGCTCTTTGGCGTGTTCGGCGTAGTTGCGGCCGATACAGATTATTTTCATAGTTGATTTGTGATAGTGGAGTGTTGAGAGTGGAGTGTGGAGCGAGAACACTCCACTCTCCACACTCCACAAGTTGTTACTACCTGACATTCATCAGCCCCGCCAGTTCCTTCACCTCCCTCACCGTCTGCTGGGCGCGTTTGCGTATCTCGGCAGAAGAATCCTTGATTTGCTCTTTGACCTCTTTTTTGTGGGCCTGGAGTTCCTTTCTCTTTGCCCGGAAGGGATCGGTGAGTTTGACGAGGGCTTCGCCGACGGTTTGCTTGAGGTCGGCGTATTTGAGCTGGCCGGCCTTGTAGGTATCCATCAGGCCGCTGTAGGCTTCTTTTTCTCCGCAGGCTTTGAGCAGTTCGAAAAGGTTTTCCACGCCGGGGCTCATTTGCCCTGTGGGCGTGTCGCCGGTATCGGTCACGGCAGATTTGATCTGCTTGCGGATCACGTCGGGCTCGGCGAAGACGTTGATGTAGTGCTTGTCGCCGGCGCTCTTGCTCATTTTGCGGGCCGGGTCGGCGGTGGAGAGAATCTTGGGCGTTTCCGTGTAGAGCGATTCGGGAAGTACGAAGTACTCTTTGCCCACCTGCTGGTTGAAGCGGGCGGCGATGTTGCGCGACAGTTCGAGGTGCTGCTCCTGGTCCTTGCCCACCGGCACGTAGTCGGCGCGGTAGATGAGGATGTCGGCGGCTTGCAACACGGGGTAGTCGAGCAGGCCGGCGGAGACGAAGCCGTCTTCGCCCTTGCCCTCCTTGCTTTTGTCCTTGAACTGGGTCATGCGCGTGAGCTGCCCGTAGGAGGTGAAGCAGTTGAATATCCAGCACAGCTCGGTGTGTTCGGGCACGAGCGACTGGATAAAGAGGTAGCGGGGCTCCACGCCTACTGCGATGAGGTTGGTGATCAGTTCCCAGGTCGCGTTGCGGAGCTTCTCGGGGTCGTATGGCATGGTGATGGCGTGGTAGTCGACCACTCCATAGGTACATTCGTAATCATGCTGGAGGTCCACCCAGTTTTTCACCGCGCCGAAGTAGTTGCCGAGGTGCATGTGGCCCGTAGGCTGGATGGCTGACAGTACGCGTTTTCTCATGGTTTTACCGCGATAGCGGAGATTTCGACGTTGACGTATTTGGGCAGGTTGCCGACCTCGACCAGTTCGCGAGCTGGGGCGGTGTCTTCGGCGAAGTATTCGGCATACACGGCGTTGATGCGGCCGTACATGGCCATATCTTTTACGAAAACAGAGCATTTCACCACGTCTTCATACCCCATCCCCGCCTCGCGAAGGATAGCGCCGATGTTGCGGAGCACCTGATGGGTTTCCGCTTCGATATCGCTCATCACCAGCTCGCCGGTAGGCGGGTGGATGGCGATCTGCCCGGAAATGAAGAGCATGCCGTTAGCCATTACCGATTGGTTATAAGGCCCGACCGGATTGGGCGCGTCTTTGGTATTAATGATCTTTTTCATAAAAAATCGTTTTGAATATTTAATCCTGACGATCCGAAAAAATCCTGATTATCCTGCTCAAAAAATGCGAAAAGCCCCGCATCTCGACAAAAAGGATGGGAGCTCCTGCATATGCGTTAAACGCCGGAGGGCGTGGTTTTAGTCGAGAGCCTCTTCTTCGGCCTTCACCAACACGCGGCCGCGGTACATGAGGTTGCCTTCGGCGTCCTCGTATGCGCGGTGAAACATGTGCTTCTCACCCGTAGTCGAACAAGTCGCGATCTGGGGCATGGTAGCCTTTTTGTGCGTGCGGCGCTTGTTCCTGCGCTGTTTCGAAATTCTTGACTTAGGATGTGCCATTTTATATCGTCTTTAATTGTCAGTTATCATTCCAATTCTCCAGTTCTGACCAGGGCGAATCCGGTTTTTCTTCTTCCTCGTGCGGCTCCGACTGCTGGATAAACCTGAGCATTTCGGGGTTGCAGGTCAATCCGGCCTGGTCGTGGGTAAGGTGCATCGGAAGCGCCAGGTGGATGAACTCGTACACGTACTTCGCCACGTCGAGCGAAGGCGTTTCCCGAAGGATGTAGATCACCTCTGCGTCTTCCCGGGGCTCGATGTCGAACTTGACCACGAGGTCCTGTTCATCTTCGATGGGAAGATCAAAGACCTCCAGGCACCGGTCGCATTCTGCCCTTACCGTACCTTTGAACCGGAAGTGCAGCACCATCAGATTGGGGCGCTTGTCCAGGTCCAGCAATACTTCGAGTTTGCCCTGCTGTATGACCGACCCTTCAAAACACTTGAAAAACTCCTCGTCCACCTCGAAGCGGAACGTGTGTAACTCGTCCCGGAGCCCCGAAATCGGAAGGGAGAAGGGTACAAGGGGTTGCATGGTAAAGAACGTTTTGAATAAAGCGGATGCAAAGATAAGGTTTTTCACCGAAATGACAAATGGTGAATTCTTTCTTTTTTCATCGTTCGAGTTGCAGGTATCCGCTCTGGCGTTGTTGCTGGCCGAATTCCAGGTAGTAGAAATAGGTTCCTTCGGGCAGGGGCTTGTTGTTCCGGGTACCGTCCCAGTCGTTGCCGTAGCTGGTGGAGTAAAAGACCACCTCGCTCCAGCGGTTGTAAATCCACAGCCGGTGTTCGCCGTAGCGGTCGAGCCCTTCGATGCGGAAATAGTCGTTGACGCCGTCGCCGTTGGGCGAAAAGCCGTTGTACACCCGTGGACCCTCGCATTGACCCCTGATCAGCACCGCGGCCTGGTCGCAGCCATATTCCGTGCAAAGCTCGTACACCAGCGAGGCCTCGAAGACATCAGCGCAGTTGAACTCCGGCGGCGTATAGGCCAGCAAGCCGTCAATCGCCAACACCGCCTGCCCGGAAAGCGGGGGCTCGATGATGGCCAGCGAGAGCAGTTCGCCCTGGTACCAGTCGTTCGCCAGCACATCGAGTTGCGCGGGGGTGAGTTCGGAGACGATCAGCGTGTCGTCGGCCGCGATAGGCGCGGCCTGAGAGAAGTCGATCACGGTGATGGTCAGGAAAATGGTGTCGCAAATGCCATAGGCATCGCAGATCAGGATGCAGGCCGCCTCGCTGCCGGTTTCCAGCCCCGTGGCCGAGAGACAGGAGTCGGACACTACGGTCAGGGGGGCTAGCTCCTCTCCCATTTCCGGACAAAAAGAGATCAGGGTGTCGGCGGGGCCTGCGAGGTATGAGGGGGAAAAACAGAGCGTGTCGGCGGCGCCGAGTGGAACGACCCAGCTGAAGTTCAGGGTTTCTCCGCAGCCGGCGGCCACCAGCATGGTGTCGCGGCAGCCGGTTGTGAGGTCTTCGAAAACGAGCTGGTGCAAGCCGGGCGAGAGGTTGATCAGGGTGCCCATCGGCACGAGGGTGGCGTTGAGGGAGAGCAAGCTCAACACGCCGGAGCCGGGGTGGAAGATTTGCAAAACGCCGTAGCTGTTGGAGGGATCGCCGCCCGTGATGAGTTGCCCGTTTTCATCCAGCTTCCACTCCCCATCGGGATCCCAGGCGTTCATCAGGGCGATGAGTTCGGAAATGGTCTGAAAGCTCCCGGAGAAGGGGTTACCGTTAATGAGCCAGTTGTTGACGACGTAGGGCCCCGTCCCTCCCCCACCCGGCAGGGTAGCGTAGCTGATCAGGAAGGTGCTGTCGAAATCGCAGGGCTGCGCCGCCTGGCCGAGCGGATCGCCGTCGAGCTCGATGCCAAAGCCGAAGAGATCGCCGTAGGGTACAGGGATACAGGCAGGTATCACGCCATCCTCACAACCGCTACCGGAGATCACCGCCCAGGAAGGCAGGATCGGGTCGGGGCAAAGCGGCCGGGAAAAAACGCCGGCGGCGCTGAGCAAAAAGACGAAGAGCAGTGAAAGGTGGCGCAGGGGGACTATTGGGATCATTCGGCGTTGGGAAAAAACAACCAGGCTTTCTTGTTATAACGCGATTGGATGACTTTGAGTTGGGTGTCGAGTTCGGCTTCCGTCTCGTAGGCCAGCCGCACCCCTACCCGCGTGGCGCCGCCCTGTTTGTCAGTGTAGGCCTCGTAGCCATCGACGAACAGCGCCTGTATCTGCTTCTCCGCATTGGCATCCTCGCCGAAAGTGCCGATGATGGCCACCGCTTCCTTCACGCCCGGCGGGCGCGTAGGCGCCTCGGTGTCGACCAGTTCGCCCAGTGAACCTGTCACGAAGGCGTTGTCCTCGTCCACTTCCGGCTCGTCGTCTTCCATATCGGCGGCGGGGGTGGCGGGTGCGGCGGGCGGAGGCTGCATCATCACGCCCGACTCCGGGTAGGACCTGATCTGGCGGATGATGAAAAAAAGGCTGACGCTGAGGATCACGGCGGCCAGGGCGATGATCCAGGCGTAGGGAGCGTATTGTTTAAGATCAATAGTCTTTCGCACGGCAGGAGCAGCCTTCGGCGCTTCCTGCTGGACAACCGGAACGGGCGCCGGCTTGCGCTTCACCGGGTTGAAGCGCACGTCGGGCAGGCCGAAGGCCTCCGCGTTGAAGTTCTGGGGAGCGGGCAGGAATTTATAGGCCCCTTCGAAGTCGATATATAATCGTCCCACGCCCGATATCTCCACGATCTCCCGCTTGTCGAGCGATTGCCGCAGGCGGGCGGCATAGGCCTCAACTTCTGAGCGGGCCTGTTCGTTAGAATATTGGTATTGGGAAACGATCTCGTGGACGAGCAGCCCGTCGTCGATCCGCAGGTGCGGGTTAAAACGCAGTTTTTTCGAAGGCGGATGCACCACCCCCTGCACCGCATCGACGCTGGCAGCCGTATACGTGCCCTCAAAAGCCCCCAAACCCGGCAGGATCACCGTGTCGTGGAGGTACAGCAGATTGGCGATGCAGGAAGCAATGTCAATTTTTTCGGTCGTCAAAGCCATATGGTTAGCTATCAGCTACATTTTCAAAGGTATAACTATTCTGCTTGAAAAAAAATTCAAAGAACCCAACCATTAGAAAGTTACAGGCTGTCTATGCATTTATTCACTCTTCACCCTTCACTCAAAAAAAAAACGATCTATGACAACGAAAATTGGATTCCCCCTCATGTTGATCGCCCTGGTGGCATTCAGCCTGCAAGGCTGCCTCAAGGACAAATGCCAGGATGTGGTCACTTATTACAACCAGATTCCGGTGTATAAATCGCTGGCCGAGATGCGGCAGGACATTACGGTCGACGCGCCGCGCGACCTGGAGCAACCCGGCAAGATCTATTTCTACAACAACTACGTATTTATCAATGAGCTGCGCGAAGGCATCCACGTGATCGACAACGCCGATCCGTCGAATCCGGTGCAGCTGGCTTTCATCAGCATCCCGGGCAACGTCGATATGGCGGTGCAGGGCAACATCCTCTACGCCGACAACTACATCGACCTGCTGGCTATCGACATCACCAATCCGCAAAGCCCGGTGCAGGCGGGGCGCTCGGAAGGCGTGTTCCAGCCGCTGTGGTATGACGAGGCCATGCAGAAATACTGCGTCTACTACGACATCGTTGAAGTCACGGAAACGCTCGATTGCCAAAGCGTCACATGGCAGGACGACCGCATCTTTATCGACAATGTATTCGTTGGAATGGGTACCTTCGACGCCGCCGCCAATGAAAGCAGCGGCGGAACGGGCGTAGGCGGCTCCATGGCGCGCTTCACCCTCTCCAACGGCCACCTGTACACGGTCGACGACATGAACATGCGGGTGTTCAGCCTGGCGCAGCCCACGCAGCCAACGCTGGCCAATACCATCAACCTGGGCTGGGGCATTGAGACCATCATCCCCTACAGCAACTACCTGTTCATCGGCTCCACCACCGGTATGTTCATCTACGACAATACCAATGCCACCGCGCCGGGCTACGTCGCTCAGCTGGCCCACGCCAACGCCTGCGACCCCGTGTTCGTGAACGGCAACTACGCCTATGTGACCCTGCGCGACGGCACTTTCTGCCAGGGCTTCGACAACCAGCTCGACCTGGTCAACATCTCCAATATCTACAGCCCCTATGTCGAAAAGACCTTCCCGATGGAACACCCCCACGGCCTGTCGATCGACGACGACGTGCTCTACCTCTGCGAAGGCGAGCACGGCCTGAAGGTGTTTGACGTGAGCGATCCGCTCGACCTGGATAAAAACCGCCTTGACTACGTCAAGAACATGCACGCCTACGACGTGATCTCGGTTCCCGGCCAGAGCGACGTGCTCCTGCTGATCGGCGAAGACGGGTTCTATCAGTACGACTGCGCAGACCCCAAAAACCTCAAGCTGCTCAGCAAAATTACCGTGAAGAGCTAAAGACGATTATAAGCGTTCTAACGCAGGGGAATCGGGCTTTGCCCGGTTCCCTTTTTTATTTCGCCTCGCTGCGCTCTGCGAAGAATATCTTTTAAATGGTGCGAGATTGAAATGTGCGACCTCTCCGAGGTCCTTATTACATCGGAACAAAAATTTCTTAATAGTACTTCCGGCGGCCTGCGGCCGCCGGAAGTACTATTAAATAAGGGTGGGCGGGCTGCGCCCGCCCACCCTTATTTAATTAATTTATTTTGTTCCGCTG
>JBAQQB010000117.1:0-8417 GCA_049306275.1 Saprospiraceae bacterium
CGTTGATCGTTTATCGTTTACTCACCGATAAACGATCAACGATCAACGATATAAAATGAATTTTACTTTTTCTTCCGCTGGCTGCTAGCCTTCACTGGCGCCTTCGGCGCTTCCGCCGGCAACTGGCTGGGGTTGGGCAACTGGTACTTGCCGAAGAACAACCATGCCCCGAATAGCGCCAGGGCCAGCGTGGCCAGCGATGCGCCCAGCGTGACGGCCTCGCCCTGGTAGTAAGACTTCGGCGCGAAGATCATCTTCACCTCGCGATCCGTGCCCGCAGGCAGGCGCGCGGCGCGCAGGAGGAAGTCGGCCTTGAGCAGGGGCGCGCGCTCGCCGTCGATGTACAGGCTCCAGCCTTTTTCTTCGGGGTAGAATATTTCGGAAAATACCGCCAACTGCTCGCTCTGCGCGCTGTAGCGGTAAACCATCGTGTCGGGGTGGTAATAGGTCAGCTCGATGCTCGCGGTCGAGTCGTACTGGATGTTCAGGCCTTCCAGCTGCGGACGGTATTTTTCCTGCAACACCGCCTGCTCGCCGGGCTTCAAAGTGGCCAGGGCCGCCATTTCGGCGTCGCCGCCGGGCAGTATCTCGTACGATTGCACAAACCAGGCGTTGCCCAAGGCCTCGGGATTGGGCTGCACCTGACCGTTGCGCATGATCAGGTATTTGGCGTTCAACATGCCGTAGACGTGCATATAGCGGGCCGGATCGCCCAGATAAGCCTCGATCAGTTCCTGGTAGCGCATCAGCTTGGCGGCGTGGTAGCCGCCTGCGCTCTTGTGGTGGTAGGAGGTCAACGCATCGTTGAAGGGACTGCGCCGGAAATCGGCTACCCGGTAATGCAGGCTCTTGTCCTGCAATATCTGCTCGTCGGCCGGCTGCGGCGCGGTGAACTGCTGCGTTTGCATGCGGTCGACGAATGCTTCGGGCTTGATCACCCGCTTGCCGGTGCTCCACATATCCACCAGCACCAGCAGGCCAAGGCCGCCGACCACCAGCATGGATTGCCAGTTGGCCTTCAGCCGTGCGAAGAGCAAGCCAAAGCCGATGGCCACGAACAACAGGGTGCGGAAAAGGTCGGCCGTGAGCAGGGCCGAGCGGTCCTGGATCAGCGCCTGCGCTACCGATTCTGGCAGCCCGGCGTCGCCCGTGCCATAGTCGAGCCCCCAGCTGAGTATCCAGGCCAGGGCCAGCAGGCCGATGGTCACGCCGCCGGCGAAATACAGGCCCCTGGTCTTTTCTTCCTTTTTCACCGAAGGATCAAAAAACGCCTGCAAACCCAGCATGCCCAGCACGACCACCACGGCGCTGGTCACCCCATACACCATGGTCACCGCCCGGAACTTGTTGTACATCGGCAGGTTGTCGAAGAGGAAGTAGTTGAAGGCTGGGAAATGCTTGCCCCAGCCCATCATGATCGTCAGCGCGGTGGCGACGAGCAGCCAGATGCGCAGCGGCGATTTGACGAGGTAGGCGCCCAGGAAAAACAAGAGCACCAAAACAGCCCCCAGATACATCGGCGCGCCGGTGAAGGGCTGGTCGCCCCAATAGTGCGAGGCCGCGCCCACCAGCGATTGCGCCTCCTCCTGGTTGCCCAGCCGCTGAAGCGCCGCCAGCGTGGCGCTGCCGCGGTCGGTCACGAAGTTCTCATTACTGCTGAAACCCATATAGCCGGGCGCCAGCAGGGTAAAGGTCTCCATGATCCCGTAGCTCCACTGGAAAGCGTATTCTTTCGAAAGCCCGCCCTCGCCAGCCTTGGAGCCGCTGGAGCTCTCCTTCTGCGTCAGCTCCGATTTCCCGCGGATGGACTCCTGGGAGTACTCATAGGTGGTCCACAGTCGGCCCGTATTGGAAGCGAAGGCCAGTCCGGCCGCCACTACGAGCAGTGCCGCGACTTTGCCAAATTCGAGTATTTTTTTCTTTTGAATAAAATCGACGAGGTACACCAGCCCCAGAATGCCCAGCATGAGGAGGCTGTAGTAGGTGATCTGCACGTGGTTGGCGAAGAGTTGCAGGCCCATCGCCAGCCCCATGATGCCCGCCCCGGTGACGGGCTTGCCCCGGAAGGCCATGATGGCCCCGGCGAAGATCGGCCCCATATACGCCAGGGCCACGATCTTGGTGGAGTGCCCGGCGAGGGCCTGGTCCATGAAATGGGTGGAAAGCCCGAAGCCCACCGCGCCGATCAGGGCGATGCGCCAGTCGATCCGCAACACGACCAGCAGGAAGTACATGCCCGCCATCATCAGCAGGATGCCGGTGTGGGGCGGGGCCATGTTGTTGCCCAGCAGCGCCGCCCGGAAGGGTATCTTGAACGCCGTCTTGGAGTCGTACATGATCTGGTACCCCGGCATCCCGGAGAACATGGCGTTGGTCCACAGCGGGTAATGCCCCGTTTTGGCCTCGAAATCGCGCTGCTCTTCCTGCATGCCGCGCGACTGGATGTTGTCAGACTGCTGTATCACCTTCCCTTCGAAAACGATGGGGCTGAAAAAGAGAAAGGTCACGGCCAGCAGGATAATGTAGCCGATGAGGTGGGGGAGAAGGTTGCGGAGTGTAGGACTCATGATGGTCTTTTAGTTGATTGGATCGGGGCCAAAATTAAGTAAATTATGGTACTTTCGAAGAATGGAATCACCAAGCGTCAGTATCATCACCGTGGTGTTCAATGCACGGGAGCTGCTGGAGGGAACGATGCGGAGCGTCTTTTCCCAATCCTGGCCCCATATCGAATACATCGTGGTCGACGGCGGCTCGAAAGACGGCACGGCCGACCTGGTTCGCGCCAAGGACAGCCGCATCGCCGCCTGGGTCAGCGAGCCCGACAAGGGGCTCTACGATGCCATGAACAAGGGCCTGCGCATGGCTACCGGCGATTTCGTCTGGTTCCTCAACGCCGGCGACCACCTCTTTGCGCCGGATACGGTTGAAAAGGTGATGAAAAAATGCGGCCCTTCGACCGACGTCCTCTACGGCGAGGTGATGCTGGTCGACGATGCCCGCCGCCACCTCGGCACGCGCTCCGAGCTGAGCGCCCAGAAACTCCCCGCCCACCTGACCTGGAAAAGCCTGCGCCTGGGCATGGTCGTCTGTCACCAGGCCATCCTGGTGCGCCGCAGCATCGCCCCCTTTTTCATCGAAAACAACCTCACCGCCGATATCGACTGGGTGATACAAGCCTTGAAAAAAAGCCGCGAAACCCTGCACACCGGCCTTATCCTGGCCGAGTACCTGCAAGGCGGCGTATCAAAAAAACGCCACAGGCAATCGCTGAAAGACCGGTATGCGGTGCTGCGGCGGCATTATGGCTTTTTCCCCAATATCTTCGGTCATGTTTGGATACTCCTGCGCGCCACTCTGCACAGGCTGGGACGACTGGGGAAGCACCATTATTGATAAAAGAACTCACTCACCCCCGGCTCGCTCTCTCCCGCTAATCTTGTATGGGGTGCTAACCGTCAATGGGGCGCAAAATTTATTTGGCGCATGGTGCCGACAATTTATTGGCGGTAATGGTTGTCCGAATTTATTCGGCACACCCGGTTGCCACCCAAATCGCTCCGTAGCTCAAAATCCTCGCTACGGAGCGACATAGAGGGTTGTTCTTTAAATAAATTGAACATCAGTATATTACGCACCAATTTAGACACCGAATAAATTCGGCGTACCGCTGCCGCCAATGAATTGTCGGCACCATGCGCCAAATAAATTTTGCGCTCCACTAAGGCCGCCCCCTACAAGATTAGCTTTGAAGAGAGGGGGCCCGGGGTGAGTTGTTTCACATAAAATCCACATCCGCCTCGCCCGGAAACCGGATCAGCGCTTCGATGGCCTCGAAGATATCGGCCCCCTCGTAAATGATGCGGTAGAGCGTCTGCGTGATGGGCACGTCGAGCTTGTAGTGGTCGGCCAACTGCTTGGCGATGAGCACGGTGCGCACGCCTTCAGCCACTTCGGAAATAGAATCCGTGATCTGTTCGACGGTCTCGCCGCGGCCCAGGCGGAGGCCGAAGGAATAGTTTCGGCTCTGGGTGCTGGTAGCCGTGGCGATCAGGTCGCCGATGCCCGCGGTGCCCAGGAAGGCCTCCGGCCCGCCGCCCATCACGCTTCCGAAGCGGATCATCTCCATGAGCCCCTGGGTGATGAGGATGGCCTGGATGTTTTTCCCCATGCCCAGGCCGCCGAGGATACCGGAACCAACGGCCACGACGTTTTTCAGCGCGCCCGCCAGCTCGGCGCCCACCATTTCATGGGAAGAAAGCACCTGGAAAAAGCGGCTCGACAGCACTTTTTTCCCCTTCTCGATCACCTCGTCGAAACGGCTGGCGATAACGGTGGCCGTGGGCTGGCCCGCCATGATCTCCCGCGCCAGGTTGGGGCCTGAAAGGCAGCCCACCCTAACCACCACGCTCTCCTGCCGGATCACCTCGCTCATGGTGCAAACGTGCTCGCGGGTGATGGGGCCGTCTTCCGGCTCCTCTGGCTTGCGCCTCACATCGAAACCTTTGGTGCCGTGAATGAGCAGGTGGTAGGGACGCAGGAAAGGGGAAAGCTCCCGCATCATATCCCGGAAGTTGGCGGAAGGGACGACGGGGAAAATGAGGGTACAGGTCTCCGCTACCTCCTGGAGGCTGCCGGTTGCCCTGATGCGGTCGGAGAGCTCCATGTCCATATGCCGGTGCGTCCGGTTGATCTTTTCGACCAGGTCGGCATTGCGGCTGTACAACAGCACGCGCGCGTTCAGCGAGAGCAGATTGGAGATGGCCGTGCCGAAGCTTCCCGCACCGATAACACCCACGATAGGCAGTCCTTCCTCTTCAATGTGCATTTGTGTGCTCTTGTTTTTCCCTGGGGTCGCCCCAAAAGTACGGAAAGAAAATCTTCCCTGTACCCCGCTGAAAGGCGCTGCTTGGGAGTGGTGGCCGGCTTGTCCAATAATTTCGCGCATTCCGGCGTTTCTGAGGTGTCACTTCCTATCGATGAAATTTCTTTTTCTCTCTTGTTTATGGTTGCTTTCGCTTCCTGCTGTGTTCAGCCAGCGGCCGGTTCAGCCCCGGCAACCCGCCGAAGGGCCGGGCGGCGCGGAATATTGCTGTTCGGGCGTGATGGTCGTCGACTCCGCCAACGCGGCCGGAGGCTATTGGATCTATCAGCCTGCCGAGGTCTTGCCCGACACCGCGCCTCTGGTGATCTTCCTCCACGGCTTTGGCTGCTACAACCCCATGATCTATGGAAAATGGATACGCCACCTGGTGGGGAAGGGCAACGTGGTGATCATGCCCCGTTATCAGAACCGCCTCCTGCAGCCCCGCGCCAGTGAATTTTCCGACGTGGTGGCAGGTAGCATCCTGCGGGCCATGGACTACCTCCGGCAGCACAGCGATACGCCCGTCGGTTTCGACCGCCCGGTGCTCATCGGCCATTCCTACGGCGGGGTGCTGGCTGCCGATCTGCTCCTTCATTTCTCCGAAAAAAAACTGCCCAAACCCGCGGCAGCCCTGATCTGCCAAGCCGGCACCAATATCTTCCGCGGCGGAAGGGTCAGAAACTACGAGGGTTTCCCCGGTGATGTGAACCTGCTGCTGGTGGTTGCCAAAAACGACCTGCTGGTGAGCAGGCGCATCAGCAAACAGATTTTTCGAAACACGGCTCACCTGAATAACAGGGACATGCTGATCCTGAATCACGACCGCCACGGCCGTCCCCCCCTTGCCGCCGGTCACAGATCCTGCCACGCCACCGACCCGGCTTTCGACAACGGCGTGCGCACCTTCTCCGCCAGGTACGCCCTCTTCCACATCCCTACCGATGCGGCCGACTACTACGGCTACTGGAAACTGGCCGACGCCCTGATCGACTGCACCCTGCGCAATACGAACTGTGAATCCGCCTTCGGCGGAACGCCGGCACAGACAGGCCTTGGCCGCTGGAGCGATGGCATTCCCGTGGAACCCTTGCGGCCCTGGACCCCAAATTGACAAAAAATCCATATCTTTAAACCAAAAGGCGTTCAGCATGCCAGATCGAGGAATTGGGGCCTATCAGTCAGATGCAACATTTTCAGCCACTCCGGCAAGGGGCAAGAACTACCTGCTTGTCATCGGCATCGACCAATACCTCCATTTTCCCCACCTCAACAACGCCGTGAGGGACGCGCAGACCTTCGCCACCCTCCTCCAGGAGCGCTTTCAATTTGACGGCCAGCATACAGAAACGCTGTTTAATGAAAACGCCACCGAGCGGCAGCTTCTTTTCAAACTCCGCGACATGGCCCGCCTGGTCACCCCGGAAGACAACCTCGTCATCTACTTCTCCGGCCATGGCGAATACGACGCCATCCTCGATGAAGGCTACTGGATACCAGTCGACGCCGGGGCGGGGGCTATGGAAGACTATATCCCCAACAGCAAAATCCACAAGGTGCTGGGCGCCATCAAGTCCCGCCACACTTTCCTGATCATCGATTCCTGTTTCTCCGGCTCCCTGTTTATGCAGTACCGCTCCGCCACCGGCGCCGACCGCCTGGAAACCCTGCCTTCGCGCTGGGGCCTTACCTCCGGCCGCAACGAGGTGGTACCCGACGGGCCCGTCGGCTCGCACAGCCCCTTCGCCGAAAGCCTGATCAACCAATTGCGCCTCAGCGAGGGCGACCTCGGCGTGGGCGAGCTCTGCCAGCGCGTTGTCGAATCGGTCGCCGCCCGCTCCCAACAAATACCCCGGGGCGAACCCCTCCGCGTGGAAGGCCACGAGGGCGGACAATTCTTTTTCCGCCTGAAACAGCCGCACTCCGCAACAGACACCTCTTCACCGGCCACACCGGCGCAACCAACGCGGGGAGGACTGCTGTATAGCATCCCCGGACTCATGGAGGTGGGGCAGGAGAGTCGCTGCGAGGTGCGAATCGCCTTTGACAAGGCCACCCTGCTGGCCGATTTCGACACTTCCAAAGAGCACGCCGTGCGCGACATCCGCGTTTCCAACCTCATGGAAGTCGAACTGATGGATCCCGCGCTAGGCGGCGCAACAGCCTTTGCGGTCCGCACCATCAGCTCAGTCGAACAGTTTATCGACCCCAATGACTACACGCAGTGGATATTTTACGTCAAAGCCCTCCTGGAGGGCATCCATCCGCTGGCGCTCAAGGTGACGGTCATTGAGGTGGTGGAGGGGAAGGAGCGCAGAAAAGAGATCGTGCTGGAAGAAAATATCGAGGTGAAAAACCGCCTTGCCGAAGAGCCGGACCCCGGTGGTTATAAAACGGTCTATTCCTTTGACCTGGCTGAAGTCATGCCCCCAGTGCCGGAATCCGCCGAGCCACAGCCGCTGCCGCCGTTTTTTCCGCCTGCACCGGCGCCCAGCCCCATCCCCATTCCTTCGCCGATTGTCGAGCCTGCCCGCCCTGCGGCGCCAAAGTCCCGAAACAAGGCCTGGATCAGGGCCGCAGCAGGCGTTGCGATCATGCTCCTCGCGGCCCTCATCGTGTTGCCCGATCTATTCCTGGGGGGCAATAAAGATGTTGAGAAAATCGGCGACAACCCGGCCATGCCGGCCCCTGCCGAGGAAGATTCAGTGAGTTTGGAAACGAAGGAGGATACCATCGGTATCGTTCCACAGAAAAAACGACCCGTCAATCCCGGCAAAGAGATGGTCCCCGAGCAGCTCTCCGACCGCACCCGCTCCGGCGGCGAGGCAAAACTGCTCGACACCTACATCGACCAGCGCGACGGCAAGCGCTATCCCGCTGTGAAGACGGGCGGCCAAACATGGCTGCAGCGCAACCTGGCCTACCAAACCGACGGCGCTGTCTGTTACGGCGACAAGCCCCTCATGTGCGAAAACCTCGGCGCCCTCTACACCTGGGAGGCAGCCATGCGCGCCTGCCCCAACGGCTGGCGCCTGCCAGATACAAAAGACTGGGACGCCCTGGCCAACGCCTGGGGCGGATATGACAATAAAAAGACCTATGAGGCCATGATCTATGGCGGGCAGAGTTTCTTCCAAACCCAATTGAGCGGAAAACAGGCGCCCGATGGCGCTTTCTCCGGCATGCACGAAGAGGGCTGGTTTTGGACGAGCAGCGCCTCTGGCACAAAAGAAGCCATCGCCATCGTGTTCAGCAAAGCCCAAAACCCCATCAAAAAAATCCCTGCAGACAAAAAGACAAAACTCTCCTGCCGGTGTGTGAAAAACTGATGGTACACACTCACCCCCGGCCCCTCTCTCCCGCTAATCTTGTAGGGGGTTATTGTCGTCAATGGGAGCGCCAAATTAATTTGGCGCAGGGTGCCGACAATTTATTGGCGGCAGCGGTACGCCAAATTTATTTGGCGACTGAATTGACGCACAATGAACTGATATTCAATTGCTTTAAAAAAGCAACCCTCTGCATTGCTCCGTAGCGAGGATTTTGAAAATCC
>JBAQQB010000118.1:0-2884 GCA_049306275.1 Saprospiraceae bacterium
GCGACCCTTTCCTGCAGCAGGGCAAAAAAGCTGGCGGCGATCTCCCCGGGTCCCGGGGCTGCGCTGGCAGGCCTGGGCTCTTCCACTTTCGCGCCACAATGGTGGCAAAAGCGGGCATCGTTGGGAAGGGCGGTATGGCAACGGGAGCAGGTCTTCATGGACGGTATGGTCTAAAAAACAGAAAGCCGTGCCTTGGTGTGGCACGGCTTTCCAACGAATAATCCCATGAACATATTCGAACGAAAAGAGCTTACTTTTTAGGACACCGGAATCTTCGCTGCTATTCTCCCCTCTTTCCGGTAAAACTTGCAAATAGCAGATCTCCCGCTTGGAGGAGCTCTGCTATTTACAATCTATAATCCCATGAACATATCCAACTTGAAGGCCGGTGTCTTTCACCAGCATAAGCTTGACGATACAAAGATGCATCACCGGGTTGCTAAGAACAACGACATTTTTATGGGAATGTGAATTTTTTTTTAGTTGAGAGTTTAAAGTTTAGAGTGATATTCAAGCCCTGATCGCAAAGCGATCAGGCAGCAACTCCACTATAAACTCTAAACTTTAAACCAACAAAAAATCACCCATTTGTGAAAAAAACCACCCCCTAAAACGGATTTCCAAATGCATTTTCTTGCAAAAAAAGTGTGTCGGTCATTGAAGTCATGAATGCGATGAGGTCTTGCTTGTCCTGTTCAGAGAGTGGGAAGGCCAGGATATTGGCGTCCATGTTGTAGCTGTAATGGCCGCCACTGCTGTAATGATTAAGCACTTCTTCGAGGGTTTGAAAGCGGCCGTCGTGCATATAGGGGGCAGTCATGGCGACATTGCGCAGGCTTGGCGCCTTGAAGCGGCCGTAATCGATGACATTTCCGGTAACGCCGCCGAGGCCGGGGTCGGGGAAATCCTCGGGGTCTGTTGCCGGGTTGAGGCCGTTGTTGAGGAATTCGTTGGTAGTGACCAGGGCGGTATTGTTGTGGCAATGGCTGCAGCCGGGGTGCGGGTCATAGGGGTTGATCACCGGTTCTGTGGTGAACAGGATCTTACCCCTGAGCTCAGAATCGGAGTAGAAGATGGTTTCAGCGCCGCGGTCCCAGTTGGCGTAATCGTATTTGGAGCGGTAGCTGACCAGGGTGCGCAGAAACTGTGCGGTGGCCATTCCGATGTGTTCGGCCTTGATTTCATCCGTATCGCTGATGCCGAATGCTTTCCTGAACCGCGCCGGGTAGTCGGGATGGTTTTTCAGGCGTTCGACGACACCCTCCAGGGTAAAGGCCATCTCGATGGGATCGACGATGGTGTGCAGGGCAACCACTTCAAGGGTTGTTGTCCTGCCGTCCCACATCAAACGGCCCGGATTGAAGCCCACATTGACCAGGGAAGGCACATTGCGGGCAGTCTGCTGCCCATAGATGCCGATACCCGTTTTCAGGTTATTGGAAAAGGCTTTATTATGGCGGTGACAGGAAGCGCAAGCCACCGTGCTGTCGGCCGAGAGAATGGGATCGTAGAACAAAAAACGCCCCAGCGCCACCCCGTCGACGGTGAGGGGGTTATCGGCCGGTATTGCCATTGGGGGAAAATAATAAGGCAACTCCGGCATGGCGTAAGGCTGGGGGGAATAGGGAATGTCCTCCAGGTCGCCCCCTCCAACGGGGTCCTTTTCACAGGCCGTCATCCAGGCGGCGAGGAGAAGGAGGGGAAGCAGGTATTTGACTGAGTTTTTCACGGCTCGAAAGGATTTTGGAATGCGGGATTGTTGACGAATGCCGTATCTGTCAGCGTATGCAGGAAGGCAATGAGGTCTGCTTTCATCTGAGGGGTGAGCCCCATGGGCGGAACCAGGTTCTCGTCCAGGTTATCTGCGAAATGGATGCCCTCGTTGTAGAAATCGATCACCTCTTCAATCGTGGCGAAACGCCCGTCGTGCATGTAAGGGGCGGTGAGCATGATATTTCGAAGCGTCGGCGCCCTCATCCTGCCGTTGTCGATCCGGTTTCCGGTGATGGCGCCGCGACCGGGGTCTGCGAAATCGTCGAGCGTGGCAGCCTCTTGCACGCCGTTATTAAAGTATTCGTTGGTCGTAAACAAGGGCGCGTTGTGGCAGTGGAAACACTGCGCGTCGGGAAGAGGCGATCCTTCGATGTCGAAGAACATGTCAAAGCCATTGAACTCCGCCTCCGAGAAATCCACGCCGATCTCCTTCGCCAAAAACTTGCGGTCGAACTTGGAGGTGCCGCTGCTGATCAGGGTGCGCATGAACTGCGCCAGCGCCTTCACCGCCAGATCTCTGTCCACCTCCTTCGAATCGCTGATGCCGAAGGCTTTGCGGAACATTTCGGGGTAATCCGGGTGCCTGCGCAGCCTTTTCTCTACTTCGTCCCAGGAAATATTCAGCTCGTGCGGGTCGATCACCGGAAGAATAGCCAATTCCTCCAGCGTTTTGGCCCGGCCGTCCCAAAACAGGCCATTATTGTAAAAGGCCACATTTTCGAGCGACATGGCGCTGCGCCTTCCTATCGCCCCCCCTACTCCTGGGCTCACGGGCAGGTTGTCGGTAAACCCACCGGCGGACAAATGGCAGGAAAAGCACGACATGGTGCTGTCTTTCGACAAAATGGGGTCGTAGAACAGGAAGCGCCCCAACTGCACCCCGTCTGTCGTCATGAGGTTATCGGCAGGTATGTTCAGCGGCGGAAAACCAGCGGGAACAACCACCTGATGCGGCTGCGGATCATAAGCGATATGCTCCAGATCGCCTGCCGGGTCCGGGTTTTCGTCCTCCCGGCAACCCGGTAGCAGGAAGGCGGCGGCCAGCACCGCGGTGAGCAGGGAATAGCGAAGTTTTGTCATAAAACGTATTATCTCGTTTATCGTCGAGGGG
>JBAQQB010000119.1:0-12726 GCA_049306275.1 Saprospiraceae bacterium
TCAGTCTTCAGTTTCCAGTAGCTTTCACTGAAAACTGAACACTGAAAACTGAACACTAAAACATCCTTTCCGCTTCCTCCAAATCCTCCAGCTTGCCCGCGTCAATCCAGGCGCTGTCGTCGTGGGGGTAGGCGCACAGGGGCGCATAGGCGCCGGCGCGGAGGTAGAGTTCTACCAAAGAGAAGGCTTCTTCTTCGGGGAAATAGCGGAAAATTGCCGGGTCGAGGATTTGAATACCGCTAAAGGCCAACTCTTCCACTGGTTCGACGGCCTCTCCGCACCAGCGGGTTTGGCCGGTTTTGCGATTGCGCCAACCGGCCAACTTCTTTTGTTTATCAAATAAAAAACAACGGTTGGCCGGGCGGCGCCTGACTGCCAGCGAGGCAAGGCATCCCGAATCGAGATGTGCGCGGTACAGAGCGCCCAAGTCGAGATCAGTCAAAATATCCGTGTTGTACACCAAGAAAGGAGCGCCGTCGTCGAAGAACCAGGCCGCTTTTTTCAGCCCGCCGCCGGTGTCGAGCAACTTGCTGCGCTCGTCGGAGATGGCGATGCGCATGCCAAAGTATCCTTTCTCTTCTAAAAACGCTTCGATCTGCCCTGCGAAGTGATGTACGTTGACCACGGCTTCTTCAACTCCATGTCGCTGCAACAGCCTTACGGCGCGCTCGAGCAGGGTCATACCCCCGACTTCGACCAGGGCTTTGGGGCGGTGGTCGGTCAGCGGTTTCAGCCTCGTGCCGAGGCCAGCGGCAAGCAGCATGGCTTTCATAGGCGCCGGTTGTATAGAAAAGCCTCCTAACCTACATTTCCCAGCAAGTTAGGAGGCTCTCCGCTATTGGTTTTCGTTTTGGCAGGCTGCTTAAGAGGGCAGGAACTTGAAGTTGTAGTAGTATATGAATAAAACCAGGACTACGAACAAGAACAGTGCTATGAGCAGTGCCAGCAAGCAATACCCTTTTCCACCTGCATTTTTTACATCAGACATGTCGGAACAGCTTTTATTTGTCCTAGGAAATAGTTTCCAGTGCGTTGCGCAAAAGTAAGCGTTGCCCGGCAAAACACAAAATTGGGCTGGGGCATTTCCTCAATATAGCCTACATTCGTATTGAGTAGAAATCTTCGACCATGCGCGCACTTATCCAAAGGGTCAGCGAAGCCTCCGTGACCATCGGCGGGGAACTCCATTCCCAAATTTCCACGGGCCTCCTCATTTTTCTCGGCATCGAGCACGAAGACGGGGAAGAAGACCTCCAATGGCTCTGTAAAAAGATCGTCAACCTGCGCATCTTCCCCGACGATGAGGGGGTGATGAACCGCTCCATTCTGGAAGCCAATGGGGAACTGCTCGTCGTCAGCCAGTTTACCCTGCACGCCAGCACCAAAAAAGGCAACAGGCCCTCCTACATCCGCGCGGCGCGCCCCGAGCACGCCATCCCGCTCTACGACGCCTTCTGCCGCCAGTTGGCTGCCGAGGCCGCGCGCAACGTCCTGACCGGCGAATTCGGCGCCGACATGCAGGTCGCCCTCATCAACGACGGCCCCGTAACCATCTGGATAGATTCCAAAAATAAAGAATGACCACCATGACCATCCGGGAAGCCCAGGACACCGTCGACCACTGGATCCGCACCGTGGGGGTGCGCTACTACAACGAACTGACCAACACCGCCGTCCTGATGGAAGAGGTCGGCGAAATGGCCCGCCTCATGGCGCGGCTGTACGGCGAACAGTCTTTCAAGCGCCCCGAAGAGGCCGAACAGGCGCCCGCCCACCTGGCCGATGAAATGGCCGACGTGCTCTTCGTGCTCATCTGCCTGGCCAACCAGACCGGTATCGACCTCACCGAGGCGCTCAAAAAAAACCTGGCCAAAAAGACCCTGCGCGATGCAGAAAGGCACCGCAATAACGAGAAGCTCAAATAATCTTACCCCCTTAGAATTGTCAGGCCAAACCGGAACAGAAAGCTCTTGACCGCAACCACGTCGAACATGCCGATGAGCCAACCCCACTTGTAGCCGGCCGATAGTTCATAATTCCGGGCAAAGATCAACCTGCCGTCAAACCAGGAGTATATCCAGTTTTGCACCGCAAACAAGCCGTGCCACAAACCGGAGAAAAAGCCGTAGTCGCGCGCTGGATTGATACGCGCCCCAAACCACGCAGTCAGGAATATGGCGCTTACCCAGGTGATGGTATATATCCAGTACAGCTGCTTGTTCGGCATCTTTCAGGTCCAATTTATTCGACAACAACCCCCTGCGACCAGTCGCCCGCGCTGAGCCAGTACAAGCCTTTCCAGCTTGAACTCAGGGGTATCCGGTAAACGCCCTCTGCCCATTCTCCCGAGTACACCACCCTGCCCAGGCCGTCGAAAAGCCTTACCTGCAAAGCGCCGCTCCCGGCTTCCCGCTCCAGGTATAACTCCCCGCTGGCAGGGTTGGGGAAACAACGAACCTTTTGCCCCACTGAATAATCGAACACCGACGATGCGCCAGGGTTGACCTGCTCCCCGCCAAAAGTGAGGCCGGGCTGGTCTAACACGGGGCGGCGCACCCGCACGTAATCGACGTATACCGTATTGGATGCGGAAAAAGTGGAGAAGATCATTTGAACGGCCGTAGCAGAAAAATCGAGCACCTCCAGCGCCGCTGTCGTAGACGTACCCTGGGTGTTGGCTCCAAAATAATTGTAGACCAGATGGTCGTCATTATTAACCCGGGTCACAACCGAAATCTCCTGCGGCATATTGCGGGGCACGATGAGATCCGGGTAGCTCAGGGAATAGACATATCCGTTGCTCGTAGTATCCAGCATAAGGGCCAGATGAGAGAGGGTATCAGAGGCCCCGGTATTGTAGCGGAACAGGGTGCGCTGCAAGGGATCAGACGCACTGCAATGCCCAAAGGATCCGTTGGCGTTGGTGGTAATGTTGAGATCCCAGATCACGGGGTCTGAAAAGCTGGCCAGCGAACGCAGGAACTTGAACCTGGGTCCTGGTATGGCGGCCGTGCTGGCGTAGTGCAACATGCCGTCCACCACTTCCAGCGTTGCGTATTCCCCTACGGGTTCCCACTTGGCCGGATCGACGGCGCCGGAGGAGAAGTCGTCGAAAAAAAGGAAGGTAGCGTCGCCGTCGGCAGCGGGATCAGCCTCTCCGGCATTGCCGTAATACATGCGGATGGTTTTCGTCTCGCCCTGCGCCAGTGAGCCGATACGCACCCAAATGACATTGTTGGCGCTGGCAGCAGCGCTGTCGGCAAAAAAAGACAGGGGGGCGCAGTCTTCGTCCAGCACGCGCAGGTCGGCGCCGTCGGACCTCAATTTGCCCGCTGTCAGGAGCTCGGCGGTATTAAAGGGGATGGCGATCTGGAAGTCAGCAAGCGCCGCGCCCGCATTATTCGAAATCTCTATTTCCCTGAAATAACCCCAGCCCGGCAGGCAATCGCCTTGGGCGTAAAGATGGATGGAAAAGGGAAGAAGCGATAAGGTCCACAAAATGATGTTCTTCATGACAGGATACTTTTTCTCCAAAAGTAGGCCTGCACAACAGCCCAGCCTTCACCCGAAAGTGTGAAATTTCAGTCCCCGGCATCCTGAGGCTCCTCTTCCCTGAAAGGCGAGTGCTCCTGGTGGTCGATCACCATTTTCCGGGCGTAATAGACGCTGACGAAAAGCACAACCACAGCCAGCAGGATCAACCAATTGAACAGCATTTGAAGGATGAAAAAGTCGTAGGCGCCGTGCAACAGCACCGCAATGAGCAAGCCCCTGCCGATCAGCTTCCCCTGTTCCTGGCTGCGGAATTTGGCCAGGCCGACATAGTAACCCAGGATGATCGAAAACGCCCCATGGGCAGGCACGGCAGTCATGGCCCTGACCAGGATGGTCTGGAAACCGAAATGGCTGGCATACAACACGTTTTCCAGCGTTGCAAAGCCCATCCCGATCATTACCGAATACACGATGCCATCGAGTGGCTCGTTAAATTTGCGCAAGGAAAATGGATAGACCAACAGCAGCAGCAATTTGGCGCCTTCTTCTACCAATGACACCCCAACAAAAGCGAAAGCCAGGGTGGAAAAGACGTTGGTCGGCTTGTCCCAGCCCACGCCAGCCGCCATCTCCTCCAGTTCCATGACCGGGAAGGTGATCAGCATGCCCGCAAAAAAGCTCAGGGCCAGGTGCAAACGGGGCTCCCGTTCGTACTTGTCCAGACGAATGATAAAATAACTGATCAACAGACCAGGTATTAAAGCTAATACGAGTATCAGGATATTCATTCGGATTGAGCGATACTCCAGGCCAAGAAAGCTTAAAGATAAGGAAAAGAAAGGGCTTTTGCCTACTTGAGAATGGGGTGAGTTTGGAGACCCGCTCTTACCCCCCGACGAACGGGTCTCGCTCACCTCAGCAGCATAAATGCCGCCTATTCTTTGCCACATGCCAAATGCGGCATTGGTTTCGCGAACGACTAAGCACGAACAGCCCATACTGTTCTTGCCGTCTATTCATCCCGTCTTCGTTTACTACTTAATTTTCAGGCGCCCCGCCAAGAGCTGCCTCTTTGAAAAGACTTAATCGCCTCTTCGGATTCGTTACTGCACAAATGTATCAAAATAACCCAAATCATGCTACTATTGGCATAACAAAAAAATGGAATATCGGCTTTTGCGACAATTTGTCAGTTCCTCTTCAGTGGCATAGGGTTTGATCTACACCTGAAAAAATTCCGGATTATGGCAAAAGGCAAGATCTCTGTACAGACCGAGAACATCTTTCCCATCATCAAGAAGTTCCTCTACTCTGACCACGAAATTTTTCTCCGCGAACTCATTTCCAACGCGGTCGATGCCAGCAGCAAACTCAAAACCCTCGCATCCAAGGGCGAGTTCAAAGGCGAGCTCGGCGACCTGACCATCCAGGTCATCCTCGACCCGGAGAAAAAGACCCTGACCATCCGCGACCGCGGCATCGGTATGTCGCAGGAGGAAGTCAAAAAATACCTCAACCAGGTCGCCTTCTCCAGCGCCAGTGAATTTTTGGAAAAATACAAGGACGAAACCAGCATTATCGGACATTTTGGCCTGGGATTCTACTCGGCTTTCATGGTCGCCGACAAAGTGGAGGTGATCACCAAATCCTACCGGGAGGACGATAGCGCAGTGGTCTGGACCTGCGAAGGCAACCCCGAGTACACCCTCCATACCGCCAAAAAAGAAGACCACGGTACGGACGTCATTCTCCACATCAATGCCGACAATGAAGAATTCCTCCAAAACGACCGGATTGAAGACCTGCTCGGCAAATACTGCAAATTCCTGCCAACTCCCATCCAGTTCGGCACGCGCAAAGAGGAGGAGACCGAGGTACCCAATATCGTCAATATTACCCACCCCGCCTGGAAAAAGAGCCCTTCCGAACTCAAGGACGAAGACTACCTCCAGTTCTATCAGGACCTCTACCCCTTCAGCTCCCCGCCCCTGTTCTGGATACACCTCAACATCGACTACCCCTTCAACCTGACGGGCATCCTTTACTTCCCCCGTCTGACGCAGGGACTTGAAATACAGCGCAACAAGATCCAGCTCTACTCCAACCAGGTGTATGTCACCGACAACGTGCGCGACATCGTGCCGGAGTTCCTCACCATGCTGCACGGCGTGCTCGACTCGCCCGACATCCCCCTCAACGTTTCGCGCAGCTACCTGCAGAACGACTCCAATGTGCGCCGCATCACCGGCTACATCACCAAAAAGGTGGCTGAAAAACTCAACGACCAGTTCAAGGCCAACCGGAAAGATTTTGAGGAAAAATGGAAGGACCTGGGCGTATTCGTAAAATACGGTATGCTGTCGGAAGAAAAATTCAATGAAAAGGCCGTATCCTTTGCGCTACTGAAGACCATCGGCAATACCTACTTCACGGTCGAAGAATACAAGGAAAAGATCAAGGAAACACAAACCGACAAGAACGGCAAACTCGTGGTATTGTACACCAACCACCCGGCCGACAACGATGTTCAGATCAAAGCAGCTCAGGCCAAGGGCTACGACGTCCTGGAATTCGACCAGATTGTCGACAACCACTTCATCCAACACATGGAATACCAGCAGAGCGAACTGCGCTTCGCCCGCGTCGACTCAGATACCGTCGACCACCTGATCCAAAAGGAAGACGCGCCCGAATCTGTGCTCAGCGAGCAAGAACAAACCACGGTGAAAGAAATCTTCGAATCGCTGGTGAAAGGAAAAACCAGTGCAAGGGTCGAGCTCAAGGCCATGGCGCCGGAAGACCAGCCGGTGGTCGTCACCCGGCCCGAGTTCATGCGGCGCATGAAGGAAATGCAGGCCCTTCAGGGCATGGGGGGAAATGATTTTCTGGATTCCTATAACGTGGTGATCAACGCTAACCACCCCCTTATCGTGCAGAAACTGCTCAATGCTACCGACGAGCAGGCGAAGACCGAACTGGCCACCTATCTGTACCAGCTGGCCCTCCTGCATCAAAACATGCTGAAGGGCGCCGAGCTGACCAGCTTTATCCAGCGGGCGCAAGCGATGATACCCTAAAAAAAGAGGCGCCTTTCCCGGCGCCTCATCTTACCATCCATCAAAGCTTGCTTAGCAATTTTCGAGCTTTCTCATTGTATCGGCCGCTTCTGGCGCTGATCAGCGATTGCAGCGCCTCCCGGGCTTCGTCTTTGCGATCTGTTTTGATGTAGAGCAGGGCCAGATACCAGGTCGATTCCTCCCAGTATTCAAGGTGCGCCGACTGTACAGCGGTCAGTTGGGTTTCCGCTTCTGCCCATTTTTTTTCTTCCATATACGACAGGCCGAGATAATACCTGGCAACCAGGTGATTGGGGTTATCCTCGACAAATGGTTGCAGCAGGGCGATACTTTCGGAGTAGTATTGGGAAATATAAGCTTCAAGCCCCCCCGACAGTTGTTGTTTTTCCGGCGCCCTGGCGTTGCCGCCATTGCGCATTTGGACGCTCAGATCGTGCTTGTATGTCTCGTAGAATTCGGCGTACAGGCGGCCGGAGGGGGAAATGCCGGAGTAGACCCACACTACTGCGACCATCAGGGCCAGGATAGCCGCAGCTACGGCGAAAAAACGCCAAGGCATACGCCTGACACGGGAAGGGGCCTTCAGCTCCTGCCTGTCTTCCTCCAGCAAGGCCAGGCCTTCCAGCGCATCCGAGCACAGGGGGCAGTCGAGCAAATGATTTTCTACCCGATGCCGTTCCTCTCCGGAAAGCCGGTTGCCCAGGTAATCCTGAATGTCGCCTTCGGAAAGGCACCGATGTTCTTGAAATATGGGTTTCATCCCTTTGTACGTTTAGCCGGAAGAAGAGCTTCGGAGCCGATCTTCCAAAAGTTTCTTTAAGTTGCGCTTACCGTTTTGCAAATAGCTTTTTACGCTTTTCAAGGTAAAACCGGTTTGGTCGGAAATTTCTTTGTAGCTCTTTCCCTCGAAAAAGAAGTGCCGCACACAAATGCGCTGCTCTTCTCCGAGTTGCCCAATGGCCATCTCCACCGCGTCTTCCAACGGCATGTCATCGGATAGATGAACCATGTTCTCTATTTCCATATAAGAATCGTCAGAATTTTCGGTAGCGGCCCATTCCTGTTGCCGCTCGTGCTCCTTCTTCAGCTGCCGTGTGCGGGCCAGGCATTCGTTCCTGACTGTTCCGTAAAGGTATTGCTTAAAGGAGTGGACTTCTTTGCCCGGCAGCTTCTCGAGCAAAAGCTGGAACACGTGGCCCACCATGTCCTCCGCCTCATCGCGATCGCGAAAGTACTTATAGGCCACGCCGAATGCCAGGTGCCGGTAGCGGGTGAAAAGGATACCCAAATAGTCGGATTGGCGCTCCCTCTGAAACAAGTCCAGCAACTCGGCATCGGATGCCTCGCCCTGGGAGGAGGGGGTATGTGGGGAAGAAAATGACATGCTTTGTTAACGAACCGGCATTGATATGGGTTCCGGTTGCCTGACAAAGTTACAGAATGCCGGTTAATAATGGAAAATTTACAAAAGTTCGCCCTTTCCTAGAACCTGGCAGTTCGCATCACGTGTTCGAGTTGCTGCATGATCTCCCGCTTATCTTCCCCAGGAGCATAAGCAAAGCCGTCGATGAAATACAGGTTGTTGTCGTTCGGGTTCAACACCAGCAGGCTGAGGAAAGGCCCTCCCATGAAGTCGTTGTGCATCTCCCAGATACCGCGCGCCTCCGCGGAATAAAAGTTCTGATAGGTCGCTACATTGAACAGCATGGGGAGATCGACGTCGTTGATGACCATATAGGTATTGGGCACCTCGGAGCCTACATATTTACCGAGATCATTCCGTATGGCCTTGATCCCTTCCTTGGTCAGCTGCGCCTTGTCCGTGTAGGGTATCACCTTGATCAGGATATTGGTGCTCACCGACTCCGTTTCCCTGCGAAGCCACATCACCCGTTCTGCGGGATTGTACATGGCCTTGAAATAATCGTGGGGCACCTTCAGGTCGAATCCCATGTGCAGGCGAACGTCCTCCCGCAGCGTGTCGTTGACACCGCCGAGGTACACACCCGCATCAACGCGGGGCTTATCCTGGTTCCTGATCTGCTGGATGATTGCCGTATACTGTTTCTTGATACTTTCAATCAGCGCTTCAGGACTGCTGCCTGCGATATATACCAGCAACTGGCCCTCCGCCCATTTATCCCTGCCTATCGTCACCTTGTAACCTTTTTCCCGCATGGCTTCTGCCGTTTTTTCCTGCCCCATATCTTCTTCCACCAGCCGGGTCATCGGAGAATCTTTCTGCTGAAGGTCGGCCAAAAAGACATAAGTGCGCAGTTCCCTGCGCTCCTTGACATCCATCAACTGCCTGGGTGTGAAAAAGCGAATATCGAATATCGGTTCCGGCTGTGGAAGGATAGGATAAGCCGCGGCGAAATAATAATCGAAGGTATCGCCTACCGCGCTTGTCCAAAGGGAGGAATCGGCTACTACGACCAATTGGTTCATCGGCCCGAAAGCAACGGGCGGACTTTCGAGTTGCTTGCGCGCTTCCTCCGTGCAGGAGGAAAAGAAAAATAGAAAACCCGCCAAAACCGCAAAGAAGGTGGATCTCATCAAAGGTTGATTTATTGAAAAAGTGGACGGAAGATACGATCTTTTTAACCTTTAACAAGATGCATACCCGGGCGGTTTTGGCGGGTGATTACAAGGTTTTACTCGTAGAAATAAATGATGCGGGTCAACCACTTCATCGTGTCGGGTTCTGTACCCGGATCGGTGATGTATTCCTCAATGGCAGGGCCCTTGAACTTCCAGCAACGGGCGTTCAGGTAGTCGTCCAAGGCGTAATGCGCCTCCCCAACGCCTGAATAAGCCCCGTAATAATCAATAGCAACGGCTTTACCCGCAGGCAGCTCGATCAAATCGACCCCTTCCAGCTCAGCGGCGGCATTGACCGGAATACCCGCCGCCAGATCCGTTTTCTGCCCGGCTTCGTCCCAGACGTAGTAAAGCCCGGAAGGTGCGCCAGCCGGCGTCAGGCGCGCCTTTTGAATAGCAGCCATTATCTTTCCATAGCTGGAGCCAAAAAATGCGGTGATCTCGGAAAAGGGGAGCTCCTGCCTCACTCCGGCATAGGTAGCACCCGGAAAATCGATCTCCTTGACCGGGTAGCCGCGGTAAGAGTCAGATAGTTTGCCGGACAGCTCTTCGCTCAGTTTCTTCAGGTTCGCCAGGCCGGTATCGTAATCCCGGATGATGGAGCCCTTGAAATTCATCAGCAGCATCATGCCGCGGGAAAAGAAAGGCAGAGGCCCTTCCCCCTCCATCGTCCAGGTAACCTTGGTCATACAGCCTTCTGCTGCCTCCTCCAGGTCCAGGTTGGAGTAGGAATACCCGCCCCATCCGCTGAACTGCAGCCTGGTGCGCAGGTGCTTGTAAGGCTCTGCCTCAATGATCTCCTGCGTGCCATCTCCCATCTTCTTACTGGTCCACGAATTGATAGCCCCAAGCCCTTTCTCAGGTCCGGAGTACTCATGCACCATCGTCGTGTCAGCCTGGTGCCAGTACGACCACCTGTCCCATTGCCTGAAATCTTCCAAAAAGCTGTAAATGTGCGCCGCCGGCGCCTTGATCTCAGTGCTGCGGGCGATATTGACATCCTTCGGGCCCGCAAGGCACAAAACAAGATAAAGAGCAATAAGCCCTAGCAATACACCGCCGATAATACGTAGCGTTTTCATAAGATTTGTTTTAATTGTGAGGAATTTTCGCCAAATATAAACTTTTTATTTCAAAAAAAAAATTTGCGTTGCGCAGCATCCGCGTCCCGAAATCATCCGGCCAATACAATCGCTACCGCAAATAGCACCCGCCCCTCCTGCCCTGTTACCCGCAAATAATACACCCCTGCCGGCAGGTCTCCAACATGCACGGGATATTGCCTTCTGCCTGGAACCACCTCCACTTTTTCCCTGCTCAACAGCTGCCCCGTAGCATTGATAATATCGACCTGAACGACCTCTCCAGCGAAGTCGCCCTCCACCCAGCAGGCGCCCCATGAAGGATTGGGAAATACGATTACTTCGCCACCTGCCCCGCTCCTGCTCTCCGGAGGGAGGGGCAAGCAGATAGTGTACAAAAAGCTGTTGGTTCTCTGCGCCGTATCGATCTCCACCGATCCGGAGCGGAAATACAAGTCCATGCTTTGCGTATTGCCGCAAACCGCCAGTACGCCCTCCGGCCCAAGCGCCGCACCATAAGCGAACTCCGTCCCTTCCCCTCCGATCGTCCAATGCCGCAGATACTCCCCCTCAAGGGTGAACTCCAGCGCCACCACGTCGCTTTCTCCCCGGGAAGGGATTGCGGTTCCATCGACCTCCGCGCCGGGAAAGACCTGGGCTACCGCCAGCAGCGTCTGGTATGGGCTTACACCGAGGTCTGATGCCCATTCCAGATCGTTTTCGTCGTCGCTGCCAAAAGTGGCTGTCCACCGCAGTGCGCCGTCTGCTGTCCAACTCATCAATACATTTTCAAAATTGCCGGAGGGTTCCAGCAGCGCATCGCCCCAGGAAAAACCCGATTGGATGAACCCGGCGCCGTACAGGTTCCCGGCGCCGTCGGCAGCCAGACCGTACAGGGCCCCATTGGGGAAATCGCCGGGCAGAGGTTCGGCGCCTTTCAGCCATTGCAGTGCGCCCGTTTTTTCATCAAACCCGGCGATATAGGGCGTCCGCCCTCCATTGCGCCCCGATGCGATACAGGCCGCATCCCAGCAAAGGGAATCGCTGAAATACCCGCCAATTGCCACTCCTCCTCCGGGCAGCGCGGCGATGGGATGTCCCCGGCTATCGCGCCCCGTCTCCGACCGGGTAGCCCATTCCAATTCCCCCTCTCCATCCAGGCTCAATAAAAATGAGTGGGCTCGCTGCGGGAACCCGCTTTCTGCCGCGAAGCCCAACGACTCGATCGCGCCCGAAAACCGGCCGGTCAGAAAGACCCGCCCGGCGTTTGAAGCTGCCAACCCGTACCCCCAGCAATCTCCCGTGCCGTTGAATGTCCTGACCCACTTCAGGTCTCCCTCCGATCCCATCCGTGCGACGAAGGCCGCGTAGCGGTCGCCTCCGAAAACAGTGCCGCAAACAAAAATATCATCTCCTGCAGCAACAACATCCGGCGCGAAAGACGCAAAAGAGCCAACGCCGAAGCCCTTGGCCCAAAGCAACCCGCCATCCGGACCATACTTGCTCACGACCAGTTGGAAGGCCGTATCGCCAAAACCGGCAACCAATGCCTCCTGCCCGCCGGCCGATTGCAGAAAAAGGGAATCAGCCGCATAGCCTGCCATGTAGAGAGCGCCGTCGCGGCCGGCAGCCACCCGGAACGGCACATTGGCGCCCCATGGATCGCCCGGAATGCGCCGGCTCCACTGGCTCAGGCTCCAGTCAATATCGCATTGGGCCAGCATTGAAGGGGGGAAGAAAAATAAGAGGAGCAAGAGCAGAAAGCCGTTTTTCCGGAAGGAATACATAAAAACAGGTTTGACTGATGTAAATTTACCCATCACAAACGAGCAATGACCTATGACGCTTCAGGAATTCTTCGATTGGCTGGCCGTAAACCCCGGCTGGGTACTGTTCTTCTTCATCTTCATCCCTCTCGCCGCGGCGATCACCGGCTGGATCGGCAAGGGCGAAGGACACCTGTCGCCCTGGAAATATTTCTACACCCTGCTGATCTACCTGGTCTGTATTCCAGGCATCTTCGCCGTCTTCCTCAACATCTACCTCTTTCTCTTCGAAAGGCGAAGCGTGTTTGAAACCGACGTCTTCACCCAGGTGCTCCCGATCTTCTCCATGATCGGCTCCATCGTCATCATTCGCAACAACGTCGATCTGGGGCTGGTACCGGGATTCGGCAAGCTCTCCGGCTTGTTCACCCTCATCTCCGTCATCCTGATCATCATGTTTTTCATCGACCGCACCCACATCATCGCCATTACCTACATCCCAATCGGATGGCTGCTGCTGATTTTTGTGGGACTGCTGATCGTCGCACGCTACTCTTTCAAAAAAATGCTCTGATCAAACCAAAAGACCACCCGCGCCGTTGTAAGGAATAATGCAATTGCGATAAACACCACTCAATATTCTGAAAACACTTTTTGGGCCGCGTTGCGGCCCAAAAAGTGTTTTCAAATGGTTTTGGGGGGGCG
>JBAQQB010000120.1:0-31589 GCA_049306275.1 Saprospiraceae bacterium
AACGATAAACGATCGACGATAAACGTTTTATTTCTTCCCTAATAGCCGGAACATATTTTTCTTGTATGCCTCTACACCGGGTTGGTCGAAGGGATTGACGCCCAGGAGGTAGCCGCTGACGGCGCAGGCTTTTTCGAAGAAAAAGAACAGGTAGCCCAGGTGGAAGGGCGTGGCCTCCGGGATGCGGATGCGCAGGTTGGGCACGCCGCCGTCGGCATGGGCTTCGAGGGTGCCTTCCATGGCTTTTTGATTGACGTAATCGACGTTCTTGCCCGCGAGGTAGTTGAGGCCGTCGAGGTCTTGCGGGTCAGAGGGAATGAGCAGCGTGCCGCCGGGGTTTTCCAGTTCGAGCAGGGTTTCGAAGAGGTGGCGCTTGCCGTCCTGGATGTATTGCCCCAGCGAATGCAGGTCGGTGGTAAAGCCGGCGGAGGCGGGGAAAATGCCCTTGCCGTCCTTGCCTTCGCTTTCCCCGTAGAGTTGTTTCCACCACTCGGCGAGGTGGAAAAAGCGGGGCTCGTAGTAGATGAGCAGTTCGATATCGCGGCCTTTGCGGTGCAGGGCATTGCGGGCCGCGGCATACTGGAAGCAGGGGTTATCGGCGAATGGCGCGTGAAAACGGGTCTGTGCGACCTCGGCGCCCTCCATCAGGGCTTTGATATCGATACCGGCGGCGGCGATGGGAAGCAGGCCCACGGCCGTGAGCACTGAGAAGCGCCCCCCCACATCGTCGGGTACCAGGAAGGTGGCGTAGCCTTCCTGATCGGCCAGTTTTTTCAGGGCGCCCCTATCGCCGTCGGTGGTGGCGTAGATGCGCTCGCGGGCGCCGGCTTTGCCGTATTTTTTCTCCAAAAGGTCTTTAAACAGGCGGAAGGCGATAGCAGGCTCGGTGGTGGTACCCGATTTGGAGACCACATTTACCGAAAAATCGCGATCGCCGATCAGTTCGATCAGGTGTTGGAGATAAGTACCGGAGAGGTTGGTGCCCGCGAAATAGATTTCGGGACCATCGCGCCGTGCGGCGGGCAGTGTGTTGTGGAAGCTGTGCTGCAGGAATGTCAGCGCCGCCTGAGCGCCGAGGTAAGAGCCTCCGATGCCGATCACCACGAGCACTTCCGACTGGCTGCGGATACGGGCGGCCGCTTCAAGAACGGCCTGGAATTCGAGGCGGTCGTAGTCCATGGGCAGGTCGAGCCAACCGAGGAAATCATTGCCGGGCCCCTCTTTGCTCTCCAACAGGCGGGCGGCAGCTTCGGTCTGGCCTGCGAGAAAATCGAGTTCGTGAGGGTGGAGAGAAGAGGAAGCCTGTGACAGGTCGAAAGACAAGGTATTCATGACGGTAGCAAATTTGAAAAAGCGCTGTATCTTTATGACAGGCCCGCCAAGATACTAACAAAATCAATGGCAAAGCACCACAAAACCGGAAAAAGAGGAGAAACGCTCGCAGCGGACTGGCTCCGGAAAAAAGGCTACGAAATATTGGAACAAAACTGGCGATTCAGCCGGGCGGAGGTCGATATCATCGCACGCCAGGGCGCCATGTTGGTATTTGTGGAGGTCAAAACGCGCAGCAGCCGGCAATTCGGTCACCCGGCTTCTTTCGTCACCATCAAAAAACGCCGCTTCCTCGCCGACGCCGCCCAGGAATACATGCAGGACGCCGGCCACGAGGGCGAATTCCGCTTCGACATCATATCCATTATTCTCCCTGAAGCAGGACGACCTTTCCTCGAACACTTCCCCGACGCCTTCTTCCCGGGATTGCATTAAAAACCCAACCACCCAACCACCTAAGCACCCATTGAATTTCCTATCTTTGCGCCGCCAAATCACAATTTCATTTCAATGAGCAACGAAAAGATCATCTTCTCCATGGTGGGGGTTTCCAAGATTTACCCGCCAAATAAGCAGGTGTTGAAAGACATCTACCTGTCGTTTTTCTACGGCGCCAAGATCGGCGTGCTGGGCCTTAACGGATCGGGAAAGTCCAGCCTGCTGCGCATCATCGCCGGTATCGATCAGGACTACCTCGGCAACATCACTTTCGAAAAGACCTTTAAGATCGGCCTGCTGGAGCAGGAACCCAAACTTGACGAAAGCAAGACCGTGCGCCAGGTCGTGGAAGAAGGCGTGCAGCACATCGTCGACATGATGAAGGATTACGAGGACCTCAACCTCAGGTTCATGGAGCCCATGGAGGACGACGAGATGAACCGCCTGCTCGAAAAGCAGGGCGAGCTCACCGAAAAGCTCGAGCACATGGGCGCCTGGGAACTCGACTACCGCCTGGAAACCGCCATGGAGGCGCTGCGCTGCCCCGAAGGCGACACCCCCATCAAGGTGCTCTCCGGAGGAGAAAGGCGCCGTGTGGCCCTGTGCCGCCTGCTGCTGAGCAGTCCCGACATCCTGTTGCTCGACGAACCGACCAACCACCTCGACGCCGAGAGCGTGTTGTGGCTGGAGCAATACCTGCAAAATTTCCCCGGCACCGTCATCGCCGTGACGCACGACCGCTACTTCCTCGACAACGTAGCCGGCTGGATCCTCGAACTCGACCGGGGAGAAGGCATTCCGTGGAAGGGCAATTACTCCTCCTGGCTGGATCAGAAAGCCAAGCGCCTGGAGCAGGAAGAGAAGACCGAATCCAAGCGCCGCAAGACCCTGGAGCACGAACTGGAGTGGGTGCGCATGTCGCCCAAAGCCCGGCAGGCCAAGGGGAAGGCCCGTCTGAACGCCTACGACAAGTTGATGGAAGAGGAGACCAAGGAGAAAGAGCGCAAACTTGAGCTCTTCATCCCGCCGGGACCCCGCCTGGGCGACGTGGTCATCGACGTCCACAACCTGACCAAGGCATATGGCAACCGCCTGCTGTTTGAAAACCTGAATTTCTCCATACCCAAAAACGCCGTGGTGGGCATTATCGGTCCCAACGGCGTGGGCAAGAGTACCCTTTTCCGCATCATCATGGGCAAGGAGCAGCCCGACAACGGCAATGTAGAACTCGGCGAAACCGTGCAGCTGGCCTACGTCGACCAGAGCCACCAGGACCTGCTGCCTGAAAAGACCGTTTACGACGTCATTTCCAAGGGCAACGAGACCCTGGTAGTGGGCGGCGCCAGTCTCAACGCGCGGGCTTACATCAGCAAGTTCAACTTCAGCGGGGCGGATCAGCAGAAGAAGGTGGGCGTGCTTTCGGGCGGGGAGCGCAACCGCGTGCACCTGGCCATGACGCTCAAGGACGGCGGCAACGTCATCCTGCTCGACGAACCGACCAACGACATCGACGTCAACACCCTGCGGGCGCTGGAGGAAGCCATTGAGAACTTCGCCGGCTGCGTGCTGGTCATCTCCCACGATCGCTGGTTCATCGACCGCCTGGCCACGCACATCCTGGCATTCGAGGGCGACTCCACCGTCGAATTTTTCGAAGGCAACTTCTCCGACTACGAAGCCGCCAAGAAGGAGCGCCTGGGCGATGTGACGCCGAAGCGGCCGAGGTTTAAGAATGTGATCAATAAATAGTTTTCAGTTTTTAATTTTCAGTGCTCAGTTAGGAACCAACTGAACACTGAACACTGAACACTGAAAACTAAATTTAAGGTTGTGAGAATCCTGCACATCAGCTCGGCGCGTACGTTACGGGGCGGGGAGCAGCAATTGGCCTACCTGCTGGAGGAACTGCGCGAGTTGGGGCAGGACCAGGAGGTGCTGTGCGTGAAGGGTTCTCCTTTGGAGGCATTTTGCCGGGAAAAGGGAATTCCTTGCCTGACCTACAACAAGCGCATATCGACCGATCCGCTTGCGGGCTGGGAGATCAAGCGGATTTGCCGGTCGCACCGGATCGACCTGATCCACGCGCACGACAGCCATGCCCATACTTCGGCGTATCTGGCCGCTGTTTTCGGCAACAAAACGCCCATCGTGGTGAGCAGGAGGGTAGCTTTTCAGCAAGGCAAAAGCGGTTTTTCCCTTCAAAAATACCACCACCCGGCGGTGAGAAAGATCCTCTGCGTGTCGGAAGAGAGCCGGCGGGTATTGCTGAAGCACTACAAAAAGCCGGAGCAGGCCGTGGTGGTATACAGCGGCATTGATCTGGGCAAGTTTTGCCATACCGATACCGGCATTCTGCACCGCGAGTTGGGCATTGCGCCCGAGATCCCGTTGGTAGGCTATATCGCAGCCATTTCACCGGAAAAAGACTTCATCACCTTTGCCGACACCGCGGGACTGCTGCTCTCAGGCGGACTCGAAGCCCGTTTCCTGATCATCGGCGGCGACGGAGGGGACCAGGAGCGGGTTGAGCGGCACATTCGTGCGAAGGGGCTCGGCGCTCATGTGCACATCACCGGCCACCGCAGCGACATTCCTGATATATTGCCGGAGTTGTCGGTACTGCTGTTCACCAGCGCCAGTGAAGGGCTTGGCACCACTCTGCTGGACGCCATGGCCTGCGGCGTGCCGGTTGTCGCCACTGCGACGGGCGGCATTCCCGAGATCGTGCTCGACGGGCAGACCGGCTTGCTGGCGCCTGTGGGCGATGCTGCCGGGCTGGCGGGGCAGGTATCGAGGCTGTTATCCGACTCTACCCTGCGCGAAGGCCTGATCCGGCAGGCGCGGGAGCATGTCAGCCGGTTCAGCAAGGAGGTGATGGCCCGGGCGACCTTAAGGGAGTATAAGGGTTTGTTCTAGAAGATGTCCTTGTTTTTTTTCTTCCTCATCTTCCCATTCCTTCATCAAAGGAGGTATGGCTGATTCATTATGGAAAAGGATGAATTCGGAGCGTCCGCCGAACCATTCCATAACAGCCTCATTTTCCAAAAAATGGTGATTGGGTAGGAGGAGGTTATGGTAGGAGCTCCAGTCGTACGAAAGAAAATCCTCCTCCACCCCGTGTTTTTGTGGATTGGCATGAATATAGAAAATCAGCCTGGAGAGGTAGGCTCCGGATTGGATGGGGAGTCGTTTGAAGGGGCGGTAAAACAAGTTGCCTTTCCGGTTCCATTTCCGGTTAAAGAACATGCTATAGGAAGTAAAAAGCCGGAGGAATTGGAGTTGCAAAGCGTAGCAAACCGAATTATTAGAAATGAGCTGCGTGAGGATTCGTTTTTGAGGACGGGTGGCTGCAGGTTCGTTTCCATTTCTCAGGTAGGACAGCACATCCTCCAGCGGCCTTACCTTGATCAGGAAGTGGAAATGATTGGGAAGCAAGCAATAGGCATAGGTCTGGGCAACCGGAGAAATATAGAAGGCATAGGCATTGAGGAAGCGGTGGTGGTCTTCCTCGTCAAGAAAGAGCGTCTCCTTGTTGTTTGTCCTGTTATAGACGTGATAGAAGGAATCTGGCACGAGCGGGGCCAGGTATTTGTTAGAAGTTCCCATAAAAAATCACACCCCGCTACACGCGGGAATTGTGGGATGCCTGCCGGCAATCCGGGGGAAAAGCACCAGGAGGGTGAGAGGCAAAGATAAGCAATCTGTTGGAAATGTGCAAGTTGCCGAGGTGACACCTCCTACATGGCTGACTATCAATGACATAGGAGGTGTCACCTCGCTTTGTGCTGATTTTCAAGCATGTACGAGGTGTCACCTCGCTTTTCACTGATTATCAGCCAGATCGGAGGTGTCACCTCCGGCGGGTGGTGCGCCACCTCCCGTGGGCGGGCCGTTGAAATACCCATACACCTTCTTCGCCCCCACCGCCCCAATCAATGGCGACATGTCGGTGATCAACGCTTCGCTGATCTTTTTTACGGAGCCGAAATGCCGCAGCAGCTTCTCTGCGGTCTTCTCGCCGATGCCGGGGATGTTGGTCAACTCCGTTCTCGTGAAATGACGGGAGCGCTGGTCGCGGTGGAAAGTGATCGCGAAGCGGTGCGCCTCGTTGCGCAACTGTTGGATCAGTTTGAGGCTCTCCGACTTTTTGTTGATGTATAAAGGCAATGGGTCGTTGGGAAAAAAGATTTCCTCCAGGCGCTTGGCGATGCCGATGACGGTGAGCCGGCCTGACAAGCCAAGGGCCTCGAGGCTTTTCATAGCCGCGCCCAGCTGCCCTTTACCCCCGTCGATGATGATCAACTGCGGCAAGGGCTGGCCCTCGTCGAGCAGGCGCTTGTAACGGCGGTGCACCACCTCTTCCATGCTGGCGAAATCGTTGGGGCCCTCCACGGTCTTGACGTTAAAATGGCGGTAGTCCTTTTTGGAAGGCTTGGCGTTTTTGAACACTACGCACGACGACACCGGGTGCGCACCCTGGATGTTGGAGTTGTCGAAACACTCGATGTGCAGCGGAACTTCGCTCATCTGCAAGTCCTCCTGCAAGGTGCGCAGGATGCGCTCGGCAGGGGTCTGTTTTCTGATGGCCGTAGCCTGCTCCTTCTGCTGCTGTAGCTTGTAGTAAATCACGTTTTTTTCCGACAACTCCACCAGCTTGCGCTTGTCGCCGATCTTGGGCACGGTGATTTTGAACTCGCCCTCCGGCAAATCGATCTGAAAAGGCACCAGCACCTCCGGCGCGATGCTGTTGAAACGCTCGCGCAAGATCGGGATGGCATACTCCAGAATGTCCTTTTCGTCCTGGTCGAGGTTCTTGACCAGCTCTTCAGTCAGGGTGTTGATGATGGCGCCGTTGACCACCTTGACGTAGTTGACATAAGCCTGCTTTTCGTCGCTGGCGATAGTAAAAACATCGACATCGCGCACACTGGGGTTGACGACGGTCGATTTGCCCTGGTAGTCCTCAAAAGCGGCCAGTTTTTCCTTCAGCGCGTGCGCCTTCTCAAATTCGAGGGCTTCGGCGTGGAGATCCATCTGTCCGGTGAGGTGGCGCTTGACCTGGCCGAAGTTGCCCTTGAGGATGTTCTTGATCTGCTCGATCTTTTCGTTGTAGCTTTCCTCGCTTTCATGGCCCTCGCAGGGGCCCTGGCAGTTCTTGATATGGTATTCCAGGCAGACCTTGAATTTGCCTGACTGAATATTCTCTTCCGAAAGCTGGTAGGTACAGGTGCGCAGGGGGAAAAGCGTCTTGATCAGCTCGAGGATGATCTTCATGCGGCCTATCGAAGTGTAAGGGCCAAAATAGGTGGAGCCGTCGCGAATCACCCGGCGCGTGATAAAAACCCTGGGAAAGCGCTCGTTTTTGATGCAGATGTAGGAGTATGATTTGCCGTCCTTCAGCATGACGTTGTAGCGCGGCTGGAACCGCTTGATCAGGGTATTTTCCAGCAGCAGGGCGTCGGACTCCGTTTCCACGATGATGAACTCCAGGCGCCGGGCATGTTTGAGCATGGTGCGGGTCTTGTGCGCCTGCTGCGCGGGATCGCCTACGAAATAAGAAGCGATGCGCTTTTTCAGGCTCTTGGCCTTGCCCACATACAGGATCACGCCATCCTCATCGATGTACTGGTACACCCCCGGCTGGTCGGGAAGCGTAGGCTGGAGGGATTTGTAGTCGTCGAAGGTCACGGGAGGGAGTTTTTAGTTTTCAGTTCTCAATTTTCAGTTTTCAGTTATTCAGGGAAAGCAACGAAAATAACTGAAAACTAAACACTGAAAACTGAAAACTATTCAAAAAGGCAGCGCCGTCGAATTTTTCACCTCCGTCATCACAAAGGAGCTCTGCACCTGGCGGATATTGTCGAGGGCGGCGAGTTTATCGACGATAAAGCGCTGGTAGGCCTCCATATCGGGCACCACGATCTTGAGCAGGTAGTCGAACTGCCCGGCGATGTGGTAGCAAATGACCACTTCCTGTAGGGACATCACTTTTTCTTCAAACAATTTCAGCAGGGGCGTGGAATGGCGCACGAGGGAGACGTTGCAGAATGCCGTCAGCCCCAGACCCATTTTGCCCGGGGAGACGAGGGCGACGTATTTGAGAATGAAACCCTCGCGCTCCAGGCGCCGCACCCGCTCGTAGACCGGTGTGATCGTGAGCCCCAGTTGAGCCGCGATTTCCTTATGTGTAAGGGTAGCGTCTTGCTGCAAAAGCTTCAGTATCTGGAGGTCCAGGTGATCGAGTCCGCCGGGCAAAGAATTTTTTTCCATAGCGAAGGAGGAAAGCAGGTCTTTTTGTCAATTTTTTCTTCGACATAAAATTATTAAGAAAAATTTTCTAAAATAACTTTCGTCATCAAAAATTTATTCTAAACCGCTTACATTGGGGGTAAATCAACAAGGCCAGACTATGAACAAGCACAAAATGCATCCGGAAAGTAAAATGATGTCGCACGGCTACAAACCCGAATGGTCGGAAGGCGCCATCAAATGCCCCATTTTCCAAACCTCTACCTTCGTGTTTCCGACGGCGGAAGCGGGGAAAGCCTTTTTCCAGGTAGCCGCGGGCCTGCGGGCACAGGAGAAGGACGAAAAAGTAGGCCTCATCTACAGCCGCCTCAACAACCCCGACCTGGAAATCCTGGAAGACCGCCTGTGCCTGTGGGATGAAGCCGAGGCCTGTGCGGTATTCGAGAGCGGCATGTCGGCTATTTCGACTGCCATGATGGAGTTTCTCTCTCCCGGCGACCTGCTACTCTTCAGCACTCCGCTTTACGGAGGCACCGACCACTTCATCAAGCACGTGTTGATCCGTTACGGCATACAGGTCATGGAGTTCCATCCCGACGAAACCAAAGAGGATCTAATTCGCCGCGTGCGCGAAAAGGGGTTGGAAGACCGCCTGCGCATGATCTTCCTGGAAACCCCGGCCAACCCCACCAATGCCCTGTACGACATGGAGATGTACAGGCAGGTGGCCGATCATTTCACGACCGCCGCCAACCGGCCGCTGGTGGCTGTGGATAATACCTACCTGGGTCCGGTTTTCCAGCACCCGCTCAAGCACGGCGCCGACCTCGTGCTCTACTCCGCCACCAAATACATCGGCGGGCACAGCGACGTCATCGCCGGCGCCTGCCTGGGTTCGCTGGAACACATCCGGCGCATCAAGAGCCTGCGCACCTACCTGGGCAGCATGGCGGGTCCCTGGACCGGCTGGCTGCTGATGCGGAGCCTGGAAACCCTCAAGATCCGCATGGAACGGCAGGCCGCCAACGCCAGGGTGCTGGCGGAATTCCTCCTCAAGCACCCCAAGGTGCACGACGTACACTACCTCGGCTTCCTCACCGAGGCCGACGGCAAGCAGTATGAAATTTTCAAAAAACAGTGCCTATCCCCCGGCGCCATGATCTCTTTCGAAGTGGGGCAAACCGAAGAAGAAGCCTTCGCCTTCCTCAACAACCTCCATCTCATCAAACTCGCCGTGAGCCTGGGCAGCACCGAATCGCTCATCCAGCACCCCGCCAGCATGACCCACGCAGGCGTAGAGCCCGAGCGCAAGATCGAAATGGGCATCAAAGACAACCTGATCCGCCTCTCCGTCGGTATTGAGCACCCCGACGACCTCATCTACGACATCGAGCAGGCCCTCACCATGGTGCCACTGGCAGAAGAAGCTGCCGTCTGAAAAAATGCGATGCAGCGGCCACGCGGCCGCTGCATCTGATAAAAATCACCCCCCTGGTCTGACTTTCATCATCTTTTTTCGGATGTGCAAGTAGTTCTTTTGCAAAGTGAAAGAACTTTGTCAAACCCAAGACCTATGAAAAACAAATTACTGACACTGCCTCTGGCAGTCCTTTTGCTGCTTTTGGCATCAGGCCTCCGGGCCCAGGAAGAAACGCAAACCCTCTTTGGCGATGCCAGAGTCGTTGGCGGCTTTGGAGGACCCATCTTTGAATACGGCAACCTCAACGGCCAATTTGGCACAAATGCCGGAGGCGGCGGCGCCGTAGTGTTCAGGCAGTTCTTCCTCGGCGGCTTCGGCATGGGAGGAACGGATTTCGCCACGGTGGAATACAAGGGCGACGAGTACGAAATCGATCTGGGATACGGCGGATTCTGGCTGGGATACACCCCGATGACCCACAAGGTCATCCACCCTTACGCCAGTGCGCGAATCGGGTGGGGCGATGTGGAAATGGTCGATCCCGGTACCGATGAGGCAGTGTTTGAAGACGATGTGTTCTGCCTCGTGCCCGAACTCGGCCTCGAACTCAACATCTTCCGCTGGTTCAGGATCAGCGCTACCGGAGGATACCGCTTTGTGACCGGGGCCAGCAATCTGCCCGATGCTGTTATTGACTCCCAGGACCTAAGCTCTTTCTGCGGCTTCCTCACCCTGCGCTTTGGCGGGTTCGGCGGCGGCAAATAAGCTAGATTAAGATTTACCATAGTATCGACTGTTTTACCCGGGATCCAGGGAATTGCCTGAGGATCCCTTTTTTTGAAAAATTTTTATCGTTAGTATAACAAATATTGTTAAATTAATCATTATCTTTGCAAACAAATAGCCCTATGCAGACCATCGTTGAATTTACCGACAAAAAATCAGCCCTCTCCGGCTTCGTCATCGAACGCACTGCCAAGCGCATGAAGCAGGCCTGCCAGCACCACCTGACCGAGGCAGGCATCGACCTGACCGTCGACCAGTGGGTTCTTATGCACGAGCTGCACAAGAACGACGGCGAAGGGCAAAATGAATTAGCCCGCAAGACGTTCAAAGACGCACCCACCGTCACGCGCATCATCGACCTGCTCTGCAAAAAAGGCCTCACCCGCCGCAAAACCGATCCCGGCGACCGCCGGAAATTCAACGTGTTCCTCACCGAAACCGGTAAGGAAACCATCGCCGAAGCCATCCCCGTCATCCAGCAGTTCCGGCGCCAGGCCTACTCCAACCTTAGCAATGATGAACTCGATGTTCTTAATGATATATTGGATAGAATTTTTGAAAACCTGCAATGAAAGATAGTTTTCAGTGTTCAGTGTTCAATTTTCAGTTACTTTATTGACTGAAAACTGAAAACTGAAAACTGAAAACTGAAAACTAAACAGTATGCACTACCACGCCCTCGGCCACTTCCCCACCAAACGCCACGTGCAGTTCCGCAAAAAGGACGGCACGCTGTACCATGAGGAACTCTTCTCGACCGAAGGGTTCAGCGACACCTATTCCAACCTGTACCACTGCAATGCGCCGACCCAGATCCTGCAAGCAGGCGATCCCTACTCCATCGCGCCGGTGCTGGTACACGATAAGCAGCTCAAACCGCGCAACCTCAACGGCTTCCACATCCAGCCGGAAGACGATTATCTCGCCAGCCGCAAACCCGTGCTGGTCAACAACGACTGCAAGATCATCCTGGCCGCTCCGCGCAAGAGCATGCGGGAGTATTTCTTCAAAAACGCCGACGCCGACGAAATGATCTTCGTGCACGTGGGCGCCGGCTCGCTCAACACCATGTACGGCAAACTGCGATTCGAATACGGCGACTACCTCGTCATCCCCCGCGGCACCACCTACCAACTGGAGTTCGACACCCCCGACAACCGCCTGCTCATCGTCGAAAGCCACGGCCCCATCACCACGCCCAAGCGCTACCGCAACCAGTTCGGCCAGCTCGCCGAGCACGCGCCCTTCTGCGAGCGCGACATCCGCAAGCCCACCGGCCTGGAGACCCACGACGAAAGGGGCGAGTTCAAATTCTTCATCAAGAAGCAGGACCAGATCTACCCCTACGTCTACCTCAACCACCCCTTCGACGTGGTGGGCTGGGACGGCTACTGCTACCCCTACGCCTTCTCGATCCACAACTTCGAGCCCATCACCGGCCGCATACACCAGCCGCCGCCCGTGCACCAGACCTTCGACGGCAACCAGTTCGTCATCTGCTCTTTCGTGCCGCGCCTCTACGACTACCACCCCCTGGCCATCCCCGCCCCCTACAACCACAGCAACATCGACTCCGATGAGGTGCTCTACTACGTAGACGGCGATTTCATGAGCCGCAAACACGTCGAGAAAGGTATGATCACTCTCCACCCCGGCGGTATCCCCCACGGCCCGCACCCGGGTACCGTGGAGAAGAGCATCGGCGCCAAAGAAACACACGAACTGGCAGTGATGATCGATACCTTCAAACCGCTGCTGATGACGGACTATGCTGCCTCCATTGAGAATAAGGATTATTATCTTAGCTGGCTAACGGATAAGATAAAGGCTAATGGGAAGTAGTTGATTTAATTTTAAATTATGAATTTTAAATTTTAAATTAAATCAGAAGACGGATCAATCGGGTAATTTCTAAAACAATAATGTACCCGATGAAAGAAAGAAAAAGGAACTTGATTGAGCAAAAAAGCTTTGATTTTGCTTTGGAAATGATAAATCTTTATCAGAAGCTAAAGGCAAATCGGGAGTTTGAGATCGGAAAGCAGTTGCTAAGATCAGGAACCAGCATTGGTGCGAATGTTTCTGAGGCATTGGCAGGTCAGTCCAGAAAGGACTTTATTTCCAAAATGTCGATAGCCTCTAAAGAAGCAAGAGAAACCAGGTATTGGCTGGAATTGCTACAGGAAAGCAGACTAATTGATCATGACTTTACAGCCCATTTGAAAAGATGCGAAGAAATTGTCCGAATTGTAACGGCCATTGTAAAAACTGCCCAGGGAAACGATAGATAATTTAAAATTTAACATTTAAAATTCAAAATTAAAATGTCCACCATAGAGCAAACTGTCAAAACTACTACAACCGACACTTTCCCCATCAACGGAACCGACTATATCGAATTCTACTGCGGCAACGCCAAACAATCCGCCATCTATTACCAAACCGCCTTCGGCTTCAAACTCGTAGCCTACGCCGGCCCCGAGACCGGCCTGCGCGACCGCGCCTCCTACGTGCTGCAGCAGGACAAGATACGCCTGGTGCTTACCTCAGCGATGAGCCCCGAGCACGAGATCTCGCAGCACGTGCTGCGCCATGGCGACGGCGTGAAGGTGCTGGCCCTGTGGGTCGACGATGCCGAAAAGGCCTACCACACCGCCCTGGAGCGCGGCGCCAAACCGGCCAGCCCGCCACAAACGCTGCGCGACGTGCACGGTGAGGTGACCATCGCCTCCATCCACACTTACGGCGATACCTGGCATACCTTTGTGGACCGCTCGAAGTACAACGGACCCTTCATGCCGGGCTACATGGCCAAAGAGAGCGCCATCGAGGTCAAACCCATCGGGTTGAAGTACGTCGACCACTGCGTGGGCAACGTGGAGCTGGGCGAGATGAACAAGTGGGTGAAATTCTACCAGGACGTCATGGGCTTCAAGCTCCTCATTACCTTCGACGACAAGGATATCTCGACCGAGTACACCGCCCTGATGAGCAAGGTGGTGTCGAACGGCAACGGCTACATCAAATTCCCGATTAACGAACCGGCGAAGGGCAAGAAGAAGTCGCAGATCGAAGAATACATCGAATTCTACCGCGGCGCCGGCGTGCAGCACATCGCCGTGGCCACCGACAACATCATACACACCGTCACCGAACTGCGCAAGCGGGGCGTGGAGTTCCTCTACGTGCCCGAAACATACTACGACACCGTTTGGGAGCGCGTCGGCGAGATCCAGGAAGACATGGAGGAGATCAAGCGCCTCAACATTCTGGTCGACCGCGACGAAGACGGCTACCTGCTGCAGCTCTTCACCAAGCCGGTTCAGGACCGCCCCACCGTTTTCTACGAGATCATCCAGCGCGCCGGCGCCAAGTCGTTTGGCAAGGGCAACTTCAAGGCGCTGTTTGAAGCGATTGAGCGGGAGCAGGAGGTGAGGGGAACGCTTTGATTAGTGGAGAGTGGAGAGTGGAGAGTGGAGAGTGAAGTGAAGGCCCGGGCGAGTTTGTCCGGGCCTTGATTTTTTTGGGGCATATTGTTTATTTTTGGGGTAAATTCCTGTAACCCCATTGCCATGCCGGCCCTGTTGAAGAAGAAAAACCCTTGTATTGCCCTTGCCCTGTTCCCTGTTTTGTTTTTCGGAATGGGGGATTTTCTTTTTTCCCAAAATAAACCTGAGGTATTGTCGCCCATCCCCGGCGAGAACAACCTCTGTGTTTATCAGATCGCGGAAGACAGGCAAGGGTTCATCTACCTGGCCACAGATGCGGGGCTGATCCGGTATGACGGAAACGAATTTTTCAACCTGAGCAAGGCCCTGGACAGGCCCGAAAAGAGGTCGACAAGAAGTATTACCCATTTGATCGCGGACCCCCAACGCCCCAGGATCTGGCTCGGAGTTGAATGGGGGCTTTGGTATTACGACTGGGAAAAGAACTCCTTCGAAAACATAGAGCACCCCGCTTTCAGCCGTTGGGGAAGCGTCTCTTGCATGGCGATCCGGAACGACTCGATCATGTGGTTCGGGATTGTGAATGAAGGCCTTTTTCGTTTCAACACCTATTCCGGGGAGATTACCCGTTTCCATTTTGAAAAATGCCCGCGCACTGACTGCAATCTTGAAAAACTCAACACCCTTATGGCCCTGGCATTCGATCCGGTCCAGCCCTCGGTCATATGGGCTGCCAGCCTGGAAGGGCTGTGGAAGTGGGATCTGGAGAAAATGGAAAAAGAAGTGTACTTCAACACCTCCCCGGCCGCTCCGTCCACCTTCCTCAACAACAACCATTTTACAGGACTGGCCGTAGGACCCTCGGGGGAGGAATTACTGCTTTCAAACTATCCGGGCAATCTTTTCTTTTTCCATGCCCCTTCCCGTTCCTTTCGGAAAATGGAGGGCGTACAACTGATTTCCGAAAAAGTGCTGCGGAACCATTACCTCAGCATGAAGACCCAAGCCGGCGGCAGGGTTTTCATCCCGGGGCAATGGGCAGATTACCAGTATTCCTGGGAAAACGGCAGCCTGACGAAAATCCCGGAAGGCAAGCGGGAGTTCCACCGGTTCTCTCACGATTTCACCGACAGCAGGGGTATCACCTGGAGGGGGAGCCTTGGCAAGCTGCTCAGATACGATCCTTATCAACAGCAGGTCAGCAGCTTCTTCATGGCGTCCCAATTTCCGCAAGACCGGGTGGAAAGGGTGCTTCCCGGGCCCGAACCCAACACCTTCTTCGCGATAGCCGACCACACCGATGGCATCAAGGTGCTCGACCGCTCTTCCGGGGCCTGGACAACCCTGAAGCCCTCCCGGCCCGCCAACAACCAACTGGATGTGCTGCGCTTTTGGGACGGCATCCGGACCCGCGGCGGGTCTTATCTTTTTTTGGAAACAGCTGGCCTTTACACGCTTTCTCCCGACCAGCAGCGGCTGGTTCCCCATCCGATGCAGGACCGGCTGAACGGCATGGAGTTGCGCAGTATCATTGAAGACCCCAAAGGGCGCATCTGGATCGGCACCCGCCTGGATGGCCTGGTGTGCATCGATCCCCAAACCGGCTTTTTCAAACAATACCGGGAAGAACTCGTATTGCCAGAAAACCCGAATTTCCCCAATTACATCAATGCGCTGGGCGTGGATAAAGAGGGCAATGTCTGGCTTCGCTGCTGGAAAGGCGCCGCGGTGTATCTTGCGCAAGCGGACAGTTTCCGGCTTTTTCCCTCCATGCCCTTCCTTCCCAACGCGTTTACTTCAGACGCGCAGGGCGATCTGTGGGTTTTGGGCGATACCTGCATTGCCAAAACCGATGTGCAAACCGGGTATAAAAACCTGGGGTTTCCCCATTTCATATATGCACCGCTGTATTATGACGATATCCGGAAATACGCCATTGACCGCTCCGGCCACCTTTGGTCATACGGCCAGGCCGAATTGTTCCGGACCAGGCTGTCAGATTGTTCAACAGAGGATTTCACCAACCTGATGGGCCCCGCGGGCAAAATCAACAGCACCTCCCTGCTTCCTTCCGGGGAAATAGCGCTGGGCCATTTTGGGGCCGTCAGTTTTCTCAACCCGGAGAAAATCCACCTCAGCGAGGAGGTTCCCATGCTCTATCTTTCCTCCCTAAAAATAAACGACAGAGAACTGGCGCTGGATTCCAATCTGCTGTTGACCAAAAGGCTGGACCTGTCGCACCGGGAGAATTATCTCTCTTTCCGGATGGCGGTGAAAGGATTCCACCCGGATCCTTACCAGAAAATTCAAGTCATGTTAGAAGGGGCAAGCCAAAGCTGGATCAAACGCGACCTGAAGAATCCCGAAATTTCCTTTTTCCACCTGCGTCCCGGCAATTACCGCTTACGCATCCAAGTCACGAACAGGTTTGGGGTCGCTTACCCTGCGGAGTTCTCGTTGCCCATCAGGATACGGCCGCCGTGGTGGCTCACCTGGTGGGCGTACCTGGCTTACGTCCTGCTCCTGTCGGGCATCACCTTCGGGGCCTTCCGCTTTCAGCGGCAGCGGCTGGAGATGCGGATGAGCCTGGCGGCCCGGGAGGAAGAAGCCCGCCACCTGCAGGAGATCGACCAGGTCAAAAGCACGTTTTTCACCAATATCACCCACGAGTTGCGCACGCCGCTGCAGGTGATCCTGGGCCAGGCGGAGCAGCTGGAGGAAAAACTGCAGGATATTCACCATCGCCATACCCGTATCATCCGGAAGGAGAGCCGCCGCATTCTGCAACTCGTCAACCAGATACTGGAACTGGCGCGCCTGAAGGCCGGGGCCGCCACCTTCCAATACCAGCAGGGCGATGCCGCCGCCTTCCTGCGCGTGCAAACGGAGAGCTTCCACTCGGCGGCGGAGGACCAGGAGATCGAGCTGCGCTTCACAGGTCCTTCGGGGCCGCTTTTTATGGATTTCGACCCGGCCAAGCTGCAGTTGATCCTGTCCAATCTCTTGTCGAATGCCGTCAAATTCACCCCGAAGGGCGGCCGGATCGAGGTGGCTGTTGGGGAAAACGAAGGCTGGCTGTCGCTCAGGGTGAGCGACACGGGGCCCGGCATTGCGGAGGAGGAGCAGGAGCGCATTTTCGAAAGTTTCTACCAGATCGAAAGCGGCACGACCCGTAAATGGGAAGGCACGGGCATGGGCCTGGCCATCGCTTCCCAGCTGGCCAGGGCCATGGGCGGGAGCATCGCGGTGAAGAGCAGTCCGGGGGCGGGCGCCACCTTCGCCGTGCGCCTGCCAGTTAAGCGCTCAGCGCCGATGGCAGAGCCCAACATGCCCGCCAGTGCAGTTGAGTCCATCGTCATCCCGGAAATCACGCAGGAAGAAAACGGCACAAGGGCGACAGGCGAAGCCCCCTTGTTGCTGATCGTGGAAGACAACGAGCACGTGCGGGAATACCTCACTGCCGCGACACGGGGCCGCTTCCAGGTGGTCGTGGCCGCCAACGGCCGGGAGGGCATGGAGCTCGCCGCCGCCCTGATGCCCGACATCGTAATCAGCGACGTCATGATGCCCGAAGCCGACGGGGTGGAGTTGCTGCGGCAGCTGAAATCGTCGGAGCAGACCAACCACATCCCCGTGCTGATGCTCACCGCAAAGGCCGCGTTGGAAGACCGCCTTCGCGGTTGGGAGGCCGGCGCCGACGAGTACCTGGAAAAACCGGTGGAAAAAGCCGAGCTGCTCGCCCGCCTCGACAACCTGCTGCAGAACCGGCGGCGTTTGCAGGATAAATTCCAGAAAACCGTCTTACCCGCACCCGGTCCGATAGCCGTGGAAAACGCCTTCCTCAAGCAAGTCCTGGCGATCATCGAGGCGGAGATGGGCGATGAGGCATTCGACATCCACCAGCTCTCGGCGCGCCTGTTTTTGAGCCGTTCGCAGGTACACCGCAAGATCAGCGCACTGACGGGCCTGGCGCCCAGCGACCTCATCCGGCAACTGCGGCTCAGGAGAGGACGGGAACTGCTGCTATCCACCGGCTTGTCCGTCTCGGAGATCGCCTACCAGTGTGGTTTCCGAACGGCCGTCTACTTCACGCAGGCATTCCGGAAAGAATTCGGGATGAGTCCGACGGAAGCCCGGGAAGGGTAAATCCAGCAATTGCGACCACAGCGAAAGAGGATGCGACCAGCGCGAAAAATCATTGATTTACAGTGATTTAGATTTGCCTGCATCAAATCATTTTTTTATCACAAAAAACCTTGTTATGAAAATTCGCACCCTTTTACCTCTCGCCTTGCTGGCCGTAGCCCTGACCCTTGGCTGCAAAAAAGATGATGCCCCCATCACCAACGACACCTATGCCTACGCTCCGGAGGAGCAAGTCTCCGGGAAGTCAATCACCGAATGGACCAAGGATTGGTGGGCATACATGTTTTCTTATGGCTGCGACGATTTTCCCATCCAGGATGCAGACGGTTCCAAGGCCGTTCCAAGCACTGCTGGTCCGGTCATCTTCCTGCCTGGCAATTTTGGCGGCTCTACTACCCGCACCATCACGGTACCCAGCGGCAAGGCGCTGTTGTTTCCCATTGTTAACACTTTGTGGAGCTATCACCCCTGCTATGGGCTTACAGATGAGGATGCGGCGCATGCAAATGGCACACTGGAAGAACTCTTCCTGTCGCAAATCAATCCCGCGTTAGACAGTGCCGCCAATTTGTCGGTAACCCTCGACGGGTATTCGTTCACGGACCTGACCGAATACCGTTTCACCTCCGGCTTTTACAATTTTGTTCCCAACAACGAGCTGTCTGACTGTTTTGGCGATCCCTGCCTTGCCGAAACAGATATTATATGGCTCACCGCCGGCTACTGGGTCATGCTCAAGCCGCTGCAGAAGGGGCAGCACACGCTCAATTTCAGCGGAGAAGTACCGGCAAACGCGTTCGAACTGGATGTGACGTACAACATCACGGTAGAGTAAATTACCCTCAAAACACCCGGCGCAGCCTGGCTCGGCTGCGCCGTTTTTTTAAATCAAAGGCTTATGAAATCAACGATACTGTCCTTTTTCATCGCTTTATGCTCCTTGTCCTTCACCTCCCAGGCCCAAGTAACGCTCAGCGGGGCGCTCACCGGAAACTACCCGACACTTGCGGCCGCATTTAACGCCATCAACAACGGCGGCGGATCGGATACGGTGACAGTCACGATCACCGAAGACCATGCCCTGACCACCACGGCGATCCTGCAACAGACCGGCTATACCGTCACCATCCAGCCGTCGGGAAACCGCACCATCAGCGGTTCGATGAACGCCCCGCTGATCCTCTTCAACGGTGCGGATAACGCGACCCTCGACGGCATCGCAATCTCCGGACCCAACACCCTTACCATCTCGAATGCCAGCACCGGAAACGTCGCCTCAGCGCTGCGCCTGTCAAACGATGCGAGCAACAACATCATCAGGTACTGTACCTTCCAGGGTTCCTCCCAGGGCGCCGGAGGCAGTAACGGCGTAGTCAATATTACCACCCCAAGCCTCGGCACTACGGGTTGCGATAACAATCAGATCATCCATAACCATATCAGGGAGGCCGGCGCCAACCTGCCGCAGAACGGCATGGTCATGGAGGGAGGCAGTTCTTCTGTTTTGAATAATAACAATGTCATCAGCGACAACCATATCTATAATTTTTTCAGCCCCAACTCCTCCACCTGGTTTAGTTGCGGGGTGTTCTCCTACCGCTATAACACGGGTACTACGCTGAACAATAACCATTTTTACCAGACCGCCCCGAGGACAGGTTCAACAGGCGCGATGAACCTCCGTGCGATCGAAATAGACGATGGCGGATACGCAGGAAGCGTCGGCGGATTTTCCATCCACAACAATTTCATCGGCGGCTCGGCGCCCAACGCGGAAGGCGCCCCTTTGACGCTTACGCACCCCTCAAATATCATTGTTTTTATGGGCATTTTTATTGGCGCAGGCAATGCCGGAATCAGCAGTATACAAGGCAACATCATCAGGAACATCAGCATGAGCTGCCTTTTTAACCAAAGCGGCAACTGGCAGGGATTCGACGGGATATTTATCCAAAATGGCAACGTGAACGTCGGCACTACGGAGGGCAATGTCATCGGCTCCCCAACGGGTACGGGGTCGATCACCGTGAGCGCCAATTTTACCGTAAGCGGATATTACCTGAATAACGGCATCAACAACCAAAGCAACAGTCAGACGGTCGCCATAAAAAACAATACCATTGGGTCCATTCATTTCGTCCCGGCCGGCAACACCGGAAATTTGGGCTTTTTCGGCATCTATTCATCGTTAAATGACAACATCCAGATTCACGATAATCTGGTGGGCAGCGATTCGACGGCAAACAGCATTTTTCTGGGAGCGAACACGTCCGTGAACTCGTTAGCCAATGGCATCTGGGCCGACGGCAGTTCCTGCTCGGTCGCCGGCAATACGGTTCGAAACATCACCCTCAACAACAAAGGCGAATTGAATGGCATCATGCTGTGGAACAACCTGGCCGGCAAAACCCAGACCTGCACTGGCAATACGATCCGGAACCTCTCTACCGAAACTGGCAATGCGGTAGATGTGACGGGAATTCTGGCGGTTGCCAACCCCGGTTCCAGCATAACCTACAACGTTAACATCAACGACAACAGCATTTCGGATCTCTCGGTTGGCGCAGGTACGAGCGGGGAATGCGACCTGTTCGGCATCTGGGTCATCCGGAGGGGAGGGGCGCCCGTTTGCAAAGTGAACGGCAGCATCAGCGGCAATACTGTTTCCAATCTGACGAGTTCCAATACCTTCTCCACTTCCGCTTTGGGCGGCATCCTGGATTTGCAATTGTACAGCGGCGCCGGGATGTCGATCAACAACAATACCATTTTCAATCTGACCACCTCACAGACAGAACCTACGATTGGAATCATGGCAAACGGAAGTCTCACGCCATCGGCGCTTTCCGGCGCCACCAATCTGAGCATCAAGGGAAACACGATCCACAGCGTCACCAATAACAAGATGGGTATTACCGGCGCCTATGGCATCGAATTCAACGGGAAAAATATCGATGTTTCCCAAAACAAAGTATACGACCTGAAAGCGCCAAACGGCAGCGCAAGCAGCCTAATAGCGGGTATTTCCTGTACGGGCGGAAGCGGAACGGGCGCCTATCAGATCAACAATAACATGATTTCAGTGGGAAACGGGGTGGCCAACAGCGTGCCAATCCGGGGAATTGTTAGCAGATTCAACGCTTCGGCGAGCCTGAACGTCTGGTATAACAGCGTTTTAATAGGAGGTGAAGCGCCTGCCGGCGGAACGGTTAATACCGCCTGCTTCGACCGGCAGGTGGATACCCCGGTAAACATTCGCAATAATATCCTGTACAACGCCCGCACCGGCGGCGGCAAACATGTCGCGATTGCCAACAATGCCGGATCGCCTTCCACCGGATGGAGCTCCGACAACAATTTTCTGGTATCGGCGCAATCCGAAAACCTCGGGCTCTGGAGCTTTGTTCAAAAAGAGTTTTCCGCCTGGCAGAGCATTTCCAACGGCGACGGCGCTTCTCTGGCGGCCCAGGCTTTCGTCAATTCCCACCCCGACTCCTTGTTTATCAATACCTCACAGGCAGACCTCTCCCTGAATACCGCCATCGGATCAGAGGCAGGCCTGATACAAAATAGCGGCACACCTGTCGCCGTGGCGGTAGATTTCTTCAATGCCAGCCGCTCTTCCACCACGCCCGACCCCGGCGCGCAAGAATTCGCGAACATCCCCGCTCCGCCCCTGGCGGATTTCATCGCTGATATGGCAACAGCCTGCCCTGACGAGCCCATTCTTTTCACAGACCAAACCAAATTCGAACCGGCCTCCTGGCTCTGGTCATTTCCCGGCGGTATTCCGGAAACATCGACCGAGCAAAACCCGGTCGTCACCTACAGCGACCCCGGCAGCTACGACGTAACGCTGACCGTTTCCAACGCCCTCGGGCAGGATTCCATAACCAAAACCAACCATATCCAGATCGTCCCTCCGCCCGTCGCCGGCTTTACCTATGCCACCAACGGGAATACGGTCACTTTCACCAATACCAGCGCCGATGCGACGGACTACCACTGGGATTTCGGCGACGGCGCCACCAGCGCGGAAGCCGCGCCGGTGCACAGTTATGCCGGCGACGGCGCCTACTTGGCCACCCTGATCGCCACCAACGGTTGCGGGTCGGATACGATAAAGTTGGCGCTGAATATCATGGTCGGCACGCTCGACCCATTCATCGCTTCGAAGCTCTCCGTTTACCCCAACCCCGGCGACGGGTTGTTCTGGCTGGAGATCGAAGGGCGCCCCTCGGAGGAGTTGGAAGTTACGCTGTTTGACTTGTTGGGGAATGCCGTTTATGCTCAAACATTCGACTTTCAGCAGGGTCAAATCCATCAGGCGCTGGATGTGCGGATGCTGCCGGCGGCGGCCTATGTGTTGCGGCTCAGGTCGGGCTCCGCATGGACGCATATTAAGGTATTCATTCAATAAACACCTGGCACAGCCGGTATAAAATCCCTTTACCTCTTATGAAACGACTTTTTACATCCCTTTTCTTCTTCTCTTTATGGACCTTGTCCCTCTCCGCCCAGGAAGGCAGCTGGACGCATTATTTTGCCTCAACCAAAGCAGGGGACATCGATGCACGGGGCAATGACATACTGGTCGCCGCCACCGGATTAGTGCATTACGACACTCTCGGAAACGCCACGCACTTTCATGTAAGCAACTCCGCCATCCCATCCAACGATGTTAAAAAAGTCGCCATAGACGCCTCAGGAGACTGGTGGATTTACACAGAAAATCTAATCACCCGTTATGACGGCGCAGCATGGGAGAGCTGGACCCGCATTGAGATCGGCCTATCTGCGAGTGCAACGATTACAAACATTAAATCAGGGCCGGACGGGAAGGTCTACGTAGCTTCCACCCTGGGAGCGGCGGTGTACGGCAACGGATCCTGGTCGGCCATCAAAACCTCCAACTCGGGGGTGCCCAGCGATAATATCCGGGACATTGCCTTCGGCTCCGACGGCAAGGTCTATTTTGCAACAGCTGCCGGTCTGGGCATTCAGGACGGCGCCAACTGGACCGTGATAAACGGAACCAGCACCGGGATTGCCAATTTGAATTCAATCAGCTCGGTTGCCATCACCCAGGCCGGCGTTATTTGGGTTGCAGCCGGCGCTATTACCGCCAGCCGGAAGTTCTATTTTTTTGAAAATGGCGTCTGGACAGAGTTGATCCCCGCCAACATCGGGCTTTCCAGCCCAGGGTTTGCATCGGAAGTCATCGTTGACCAACTGGATCGCACGGTATTGGCATTTTGGTTTGGCGTTTTCATTTTCTCCGATGGTGTTTGGACATGGGGAGGGGGATGGTGAGGGTGGTGAAATGGTGAAATGGTGAAATGGTGAAATGGTGAAATGGTGAAAGTTATTTGCGGCGGTGCACTTTGTTGAGGGCTTCGGTGCGGGTGTGCACTTCCAGCTTCCGGTAGATGCTGCGCACCTGGGAGCGGATGGTGTGTTCGGAGACGAATTTTTCGGAGGCGATCTCCTTGTAGGACAGGCCTTTGTCGAGGAATTTGAGGACCTCTTGCTCTTGTGGGGTGAGTTTTTCGAGATCGGGGTATAGCGGTTCGGTGCGTTTGAAGGAGCCGGCCACCATGCGGGCGATTTGCCGGGACATCGGCGAGCCGCCCGCATGGACTTCCCGGATGGCTTCAGCGAGCTGTTCGGGAAGGCCTCCCTTCAGCACGTAGCCGGAGGCTCCGGCGGCCAGAGCCTCGAACACCTCGCGAGAGTCGGTATGGTCGGTGAACATGATAAATTCTGTATCGGGTAGCCCGGAATGGCATTGGCGGACGCATTCGATACCGGAGAGCCCCGGAAGGCCAATGTCCATGAGCACGACATCGGTGTGGAGTGAGGGCAGTGCCTCTTTGAATTCCTCTGCCGAACCGAACAGGCCGATACATTCCAGGTCGGGATAGAAATTGAGGATACTGCAAGTGAGCTTGCGAATCTCTGTGTCGTCTTCTACTATGGCAATGCGGATGGGCATATAGACCGGGGAGATATTCGGATAAAGATAAAAGGGAGCGTGCGGCCTGGCAATAGCACGAAAGTATGAAATTTTAAAAAATACAATTTTTTGTTATGCAAAATTGTTAATATTTTCATTAGTCGAAACCCCACAAAACCATGAAAAACACCATCCTATTCATCCTTTTGCCCATATTTTCTTTTGGAAGCAACCCCGTTTCCATACCAGCCGCGATAGATTCCTTTCTGGACCTGAGTGCCAGTCTGTACCTCCTGGCTGACCCGGACCGCCAAATGGGCATTGGGGAGGCAAGAGAAAGCTGGGAGGATGGAGCATTCGTACCCGCCGGGCAGATGGAGTGGGGTTCCTACTACGTCCGGGGCAAAAGCGCATATTGGGCCAGGATAGAGATAGCGAACCGCACGGGCGGCGATCTGAACGCCGTGCTGGTGCTGTTTGCGGGCGATACGATCACACTATACGAAGAAGGGGCGACGGCCAGGCACTGTGGCTGGGCATACTGTACCGATCCGATGCAAAGCGCCCTTTCCACACCAGAGAAGCAGCGCTTTTATTTGCAATGGGGCCCGGGCGAAACCAAGGTACTATATCTGAGGATGTGCGGCCACCTGGGTTTCACGGCCGGGGTCAGGACGCTGCTGGCCGGTCCTGAGTGGCAGGCCCGGAATTGGTATGCAAGGAAGGCGCCGTTTTATATCGTGTCGGGACTGGTGATCGGATTTATCGGGTTCATATTTGTGTACGCCATCTTGCAGTGGATACAAACCCGCGACAAGATCTACGGCTATTATGCCGGGTACCTGACGGGGTTTTTGCTGCTATTGGGGCGCGCATTGAGCACAGAGTTCTGGGATACCAGCAATCCCTTTTACTGGCAAGGTTACTTTTCTTACATCCTGACGATCTGGCTCCTGTACGGATCTTACGTTCTGTTTCTGGATGCCTTTACCAACGCGCGGGTCACGTTCCCCGCCCTGCACCGTTTTTTCAGGCTGACTTTTGGGGCGGTCATGGGCCTGTACACCCTGTCGGCCTGCGTCTATTGGATAGACCATCATTGGGGTTGGTATCTGACCCTGTTCACCAAGGTCATGTGTCAGGTGACCGGGCTGGGGCTGCTGGTGGTATTCTGGCGGCAGGCGTCGCCCATTTACAGCTACCTCGCCTGGGGCATGGGCGCCCTGGTCCTCGGCGCCCTGCTGTCGATCATCATAGACTGGACGCCTCTGGCCTTAACCATGAGGAATGCCGGGCTTTCGACCGACCTGTTCGGGCAGGCGGGCGTGCTGATCGAGTTGTTGTTTTTCACGCTCGGTCTGGCCTACCGTTCGCGGCTCGCCATCCGCGAGCGCGAGCAGGCGCGGGCGGAGGCGCAGCGCCTGCGCCTGGAGCGCGCGTTGGAGACCGAGCGCCTGCGCACCCAGATCGCTCAGGACATCCACGACGAGGTAGGCGGCCGGCTCACGCGCATGGCCTTATCGTCGGAGCTTAGCCAGCGCCTGCCCGGTTTGTCGGCCGAAGACCTGAAAGGCCGTCTGGCCGAGATAGGCTCCGGAATCCGTGCCGTGAGCCGCGCCTTGCGGGAGGTGATCTTCGCCATCAACCCCGATTTCGACCGCTTCAGCGAGATGCAAGCCTACATGCGCGAGACGGCGCGGGAGTTTTTCAAGGACACGGAGGTGGCGCTGGAGTTTGATTTCCCGGAGCCGGCACGCGACCCCGCACTATCGCCCGTATTCAAGCGGCAGATCCTGTTCCTCTACAAGGAAGCCTTGCAGAATATCGCCAAGCACGCGGAGGCGAGCCGGGTGTGGATATCCTTTTCCCTTCCCGTCCCCGGCCGCTTCCGCCTGGAAGTGCGGGATAACGGGCGGGGGTTTGAGGTTTCGCGAGTACCGGTGAATGGGTATAACCATGGGTTGAGCGGGATTCGCAAGCGGGCGCAGGGGATTGGGGCGGAGGCGGGGATCTATTCGAGATTGGGAGAGGGGGCGAGGGTTGAGGTGGAGGGGGAAATTTCATACTAATTGGGGATTGTGGGGATGGGGGGAGGGGGTGTAGATTTGGGAAGAAAATTAAAAATTACAATCCCCGAAAATGAAGCCTTTCTTCATATTTGCTGCATTATCGACGATTTTTTTAGTTAGCTGCCAGGAAACCAATTTCGTTATCAATGAAAACGCCATTTGCGATTGCAGATCAACCGCCGCAGATGATCCATGCAGAAAAAATAACCTTGAATGGGAAAAAGCGGTTGCATACCAACAGGAAATTGCTGCACATGACTTCAACCGTGGCAATTACATTGGCACCAAGTGTCAAGGTGAGGTTTTAATTGCCTTGGAATGGTGGCCAATTTGGTTTAATTCCTGGCGCCCTGTTGATGGCTATAAGCATACCCTTTCTGCAACCCTTGACCATTTCAATTGGAATTATTCAGACGACGAGGACTGGAACCTTCATTGTATCCCAAATACGGAATTTCAGTTTTTGATCGATGTGGTGGAAGCCATGCACAGTGAATCCAAAGGCTGGCACAAAAAGTGCGCCGGGGAAAAATGCATGGAAGGTGAGATTTCTCCGGATAAGCACTTTTGGAATAACCCTTGGTTTTTTATTCCGGGGGCATCTCCCGAGGACAGCGAAGGCAATGGATACTCTTGGCTAGAAGGAAGAGAAATGTGCTTTTTCGGGCCATGGGTCATGGATGCGAATCACGATTTTAAATCTGAAATACACCCAGTGGAAATGATATGGTGGAAAGATCATTTTGAGAACGGGTTCGGAGGTTTAGACAGCAAACCCTTTGATGTGTTTTGGTTGATGCTTTTACAAGACAATACAGGTAGGTTCGACGACCGGAATAATTTTGATTGTGATGGGGATACCCCTCAGGGATGGGAACCTTGGGCTAATTCGCCAATAAGCGGCCAGTTTAATATTGCATTTGAAGTAGATCCGGATGGTCCTCCTGTTCATTTCGAAATCGTTGAAATATTCAACAGGTTTGTAGTCACATCAAAAAATTATCAGGCCTATAGGGATGCTGATGATGGCAAGGAGCATGCGTTGGTTTACAAAGGAAAAGAGTTAGTAAAAGTCAAGGAAACTCAACCAAACGACAATGATTTAGGTGTAACATTTTCAGGAGTATGTAAACGGCCGGATGGAAAGCTCCAAGGTTTTGTATCCCTAAGAAGCCAAATTGGAGGAAATGACGACATTGACGAGGAAGGCTTTCACATTCTCTACGTTGTACGAAAAGAGGGGACATTGGAAAATAATTTCCCTGGTTTTGATCCTTCCCAAATCCCCGATGTAATGATTCAGGCAAAATTAGAGAAAAACACTATCCTGCCAGATCCGGGAGGTTATAATACAGCTAATATCCATTTGGATTTTACTGTCAGGGCAGACGCTGAGCCCGAGGCCAGCGAGGTTATAAAAGTCATATTCCAAGACAGTGGAGGAGAGAAACAATATCTTTCATTCCGGCAAAACGACGACAAAACTGCGATCGTTAATCAAGTACCATTATTGAAAGGCACAAAACTTATCATTACCTTTAAATCAGGTAAATTTTTGGAAACAATCATCCCTCAACTATCCCTTGGCGCCGCCATAACATGCCGCAACATTAATGAAAACAAACCAACAGGCAGTGTTTGGGATAAAATACTCATTGCACTAAAGACGGAGGAAAAAGTTCCCCTTTCGGATTCGCAAAATCTTCTTCACTCAAAAACAACAGCACTGAGAGTATTACCTGTTTATGGGGTGGCCGATACTGGTAATTCGAAACCAGAAAATCTCACTCCAGCGACAGAGGGTATTAATCGCGCAATAATCAAAAAAGAAAGGGGGGGGGTGAAAAACTTTTTCTTAAATGAAGAACCCTTGTCTGCAAAATGGACATTCCAGGCAAAAAGCCTGATTACAGGAGATCCTGTACCAGTAAACATGACAGGCATGGCTAAAGAAGACGAACTTTCTGTTTCTTTCTTTAACAAATTATTCCAGGGGGATTCGATCAACGTTAGTTTCCCGCCGAAACTGACCAATGAAGTAATCGAATGCGAGGCGACAGTCCAGATTAGCGATATATTCGGGCGTCAGACAGAGCAAACGGTGCGTTTCTGGAACTACCGGTTTATCCTGGAGCCTTCTTCAGCAAACAGCGACTTCTCCTTCTTTCTGAAATTCGCCGGGATACAGGCCCCCAGTCTGCTAATTAAAAAAGTTGAGGCTCTTTCAGACACCTTAGCCTTTACTGAACCTTCTGGTGGGGAACTGATAGATTATGCAATTTTATCATTCTTTCGGAACATTACAGATGACAAGGAAATTTCATTTGGCGAATTAAGAGACCTAACAGGCATGAGCGCCAGGCTGCAGTCAATACTTCATGAATAAAAGTACCCTTTTGTTATAGAAATCTTTAACCAATTAACCAATTCCCATGCCAGGACCAGCCCTACATCATTTAATTGCCGAAAAACTCCAAAGATCCATCAAAAATGGAAATGGGTTGGGGAGTTCTGCAAACTACGCCCAACTAAATGCGCTCCTTTCAGATACTAAACACTTGCCTTATCTTTTTGTAGGCTGCCAGGGGCCGGATATTTTGTTTTTTAATACAAAAGACTGGCCAATTGGAGGCGCGGGAGAAGCTATAGAGATTTACCTTAAGGTTTATGACGCCATTCAAAAGTTTGAGGATGCACTCAAAAATCTGGTTCCTCAACCCATTTTAGAGACATTGGATAAGTTGGATGCCGCAGCTGATGCAATTGTTGAAAACTCGGCAACTTTGAGTGAATTAAAGCAACTTTTCTCCGACATGCAGGCAATAGTAGATGCGATTTCTGCTAACCTGGGAGAAATGGTGAAAGAATTTATTTCGAATTTCGACCTTTTCAACCAACTGGAACATCCATATCGTGATGGACAACCGAAAAGAGAATGGTGGTGGTTTGATGCTCTCCATTACCGCAAGACAGGCCGGTTCGCACAAGCCCTGCTCGATGCAGCCCCTCCTGATTCTCCTTTACATTTATATGCGTTGGGGTACCTTACCCACTTTTCCGGAGACACCGTTGGACATCCCTACGTTAACATCAATTCCGGAGGACCCTATCGGAGCCATCCCCAGCGCCATAAGACAGGGGAAAATTTTCAGGACGTCTTCAACTTATTTCAACATTCAGGAAATGATTGGAACAGATCAAAAATCCATGCTCTGTATAACTTCAATTATAACGGTGACGTTTCTGAACCAGGCGATGAAGTTGAGGTGCCTGATCCCAATACATTGCTGCCAAATGACCTCGCCCAGATGATTGCCGATGCTATCAACAGCCTCTACGAATCCGGTAATTCTGATGACAATGAATACGGTCGGCGCATTACACCCACCGACGTCAATAATTCTTATCGGCTATATTACCGCTGGTTGAAAAACGCAACAGACACTGGAACATTACCTGCACCTGTCCCCTATTCATTGACAGAAGAACTTGAAGAAGTATGGGAAAAAGCAATGGACAACTTGGGAGATATTGGAGATATAATCAAAAATGCAGCCGACGCGCAAGGCAGTTTCAGTATCCTAGGCATCTTTCTTACCCTTGCAGCGCTGATAGCTGCGGCGGTCCTTGCAGTGGCTGCGCTGATTGATGCTGTGTTAGGAAGTATCGCCACCCTGACTACATCGACTATCCGGTATGCGGCGAGTCTGATTTACGATCATCTATACAACTCCTACCTGAATTTCAGGCTTGGCGTATCCCTCAACGGACTCGCATTTCCGATGCAGGAACATATGGAAGAACCCCGTTTCCGGCAATTCCAAAATACAGGCTTCTCGGATTCCAGAGGCTATAATGCAGTATCTTTAAAAAAGCATTTGCCAACCCAAAGATCGCAAATCCAGAATAGTCCCTTCCATCAGGAGATACATTTAGTCTATCCTGAACCATCCGGGGAAATCCGCCACGCCATTGGGGCTCCGGACTCCTATTTTGACAAGACTTCTCTTTTCTACGCCTTTGGCAATATCCCGCTCAACAAAGATTTGTTGAATGACTTAGCTAATCTTTCCCCCGGCCATTCGGACCAAGATTTGATGGATTTAATCAAAAAGCACAAAAGAAAATCCGCAACCATTGGCAATGCAATGACGCTCACAGAAGAACTTTTCTCGAGATGGAAGGCAGGGGGTAAAATCCCCGATTTTAATTTGGACGCGGACAGGGGATATGCATACCCCTGCTGGACTCAAGTAATTGACGGCACACCTGATCCGCTCGAAGCTCCGAATCCTTTGGTGGACACTCCAGAGGTAATTATTTCATTTATTAGAAATGAATAACCAACACAACCGCTCATTAAAAAATTTCACTTATGCCAACAAACTTGGAAAACCTACAAAATACGGTTATTGAGCTCTATAAAGCCCGAAAGGAGTATGTCAAAAATGCAAGACCATTCCTGAATGAGTATTTCAAGGAAAAAGGAAGAAAAGGATTGGAGGAGTTTAAAGACTCTTCCTTTCTCTACATCCGGTCTTTTGATGGAGATGTTGGAATCCGCCCCTTTAGCGATAAAAACTTTTGGAATTCGCCTGACATCGAACTATCCCCAATGGAAGGTACGGAAACCTATACTACATCCCTGGAAGCCGGAAAGATTTACAATATCCGGTGTCAACTGCATAATAGAGGGGACCTGAATATTCCCTTCCCCAAAGTTGAATTATTCCTTACCGACCCTACCCTTGGATTTGACACCCGTTTTGCCAGACAAATCGGCCTTGGCCAATACCAAGGGTTACTACCTCCGAATGCGAGCCGGTTTGTGGACTTCACGTATCAAATTCCGCCTTCGGAATCGGGCCACAAGTGTCTCTTTGCCAGGACTTTTTCCTTTAGCCCTCTGGATAAACCCATTGATGTTTTTGACCTCAACCCACTAATAGATAGGCACATCGGGCAAAAAAACCTGAATATTGCAGCCCAATCGGAATCCTTTAGCTTCTCCCTCCTTCATTTACCAAATGCAAATGACAGGATTGATTTTGTGCCTATGAACACTCTTGAGGTAGCCACATTGAGACACCCATTAATCGCCGATTATAAGATCAAGGAAAAACACAACGAAATATTCATCTCAAAAAGGAATCTTTCTATTAAGGAAAATCAACATGAATTGAGTTTGGTCCAAAGGCAATCTGGTTTTCAAATACTGGCAAAAGGATTTGGTGCAAGTATCAGGGAACAAGCCAACATTTTCAGACAGGTTGAACAAGCTGTCAAGGCCATAAATAAAGGCGAAGCCAATCACCAACAATACAGGGAGACCTTTAAAGAATTCCGAAGTATGAACAGGGAAATTCAACGCACTACTTTCGACTTGAAAATACCGGATTTAGGTTTGAAAAAAGGTGAAGCAACAGGGTTTTCAATAGTTTGCACTAATAAAGTTACCGGCAGGATTAAGGGCGGTATCACCCTGATAGTAACAGGTGGCCGCCAAAGAGCCTAGCCTTTTGAAGAACGCGGCCAGGTTTCGAATGGCGTTGTTGCATGAATCGGTAGAAGGAAAGTGAGCCGAGGTTTGTATTTTTGGTAATTCCACTTAACAAACCTACACTCCCCGGCTCATGGCAAAGGTACAAGGAAAGGCATCAAAAGGTCAAGAAACGACGAAGAAAGATAAATACAGGGTTACGAATTGGAGTAGCTACAACAAGAGCCTGGTGAGGCGAGGAAGC